>CAVYAN010000088.1:0-18769 GCA_963766075.1 uncultured cyanobacterium
TGTCCTCGGTCATCACACCTCAATTACCCTCTTTAGCTGGGGTACTTTTTCTGGCGGTTGGCTTTGGTCTTAGCATCGTAGAGATCGCGGTTGTGAGGCAAGTCTGTGGACGGAACGGGCTGCGCGGCTGGCTCGATTTAGTGCCGACAACCGAGAAATTATATGGAAAGTAAAACCAAATTAACACTAGACCTGTTGCTTTTTAACAGAAAAAATCGCTGAAAGCCATACGCTGTATAGATTGTGGTCATCAGTTATAGAAAACCCCTGAAAAACTTGCCAAGACTGGATTTCGCAGCTTTTTGAGCTTATAAGGCAACAGGTCTACTGATTAAAATCACTCATACTGCGATCTGGATATTCTTCAATGTTGTGATTCTCTATATGCTGTATGCCGCGATCGCCAATAAACTCGATCGCTGGCTCTGGATCGGGTATGGATTTGTCTTCCTAGAAGGGCTGATCCTCCTCATGTTCAAATCCCACTGCCCCTTAAATCTGCTGGCTCGACACTACACAAATTCTACCAAGGACAATTTTGATATTTACTTGCCAGCTTGGTTAGCCAAGTACACGAAGTTAATCTACACCACTATTTTTGCGATCGTTACGATCATCACCCTCTATCAAATGTTGAATTAAAAAACACTAAAACACTGGAAGCAATGATGACCAAACAAATTTCTCTTGATGCGCTATGGGATTCAGCCACATCTCAGGATCGTATATTCCACTTAGATAACTTCACTCACCTGCCAGAAGCCGCCAGACAATATCTTGAACACGCGATCGCGTCTGGAACACAACTCGCCTCTGCGGTTCGACTGTGGATGCATGGAGAAATGAAACTCGGAAAACATTGGCATTCATTTAAAGCAGAAGAAGTGATTTGCAGGGATCGAGGCATGATTTGGCAGGCGACGACTGAGATGAATGGCTTACCGATTTTGGGAGAGGATCGCATCGTGGATGGCGTTGGAAATGCTTCGTGGAATACCATACAGAGAGGCGGAGAGGATATCACTCGATCATGTGTCGGACGAGTTCAGGCCGAGTCGGTCTGGCTACCATCTGTTCTCTGTAACCCTGACATCATCTGGACGGAGTTAGGCACTTCCCAAGTTCAGGCAACCTTCACAGCACTCGGAGAACCGGCCAAGATTACCCTGACGGTTTCTAGTCAAGGAGTCTTGGAGCAGATCAAAGTCAATCGCTGGGGCAGCCTAGAAGGTGAAGCGTTTCACTATTCCGATTTTGGTGGCATAGTCGAGGATAGTGGCACCTTCGACGGCTACACGATCCCGACTCGTCTTCGCATTGGCTGGTTCTTCGGTAGTGAACGATTTGAGTCAGAAGGAGAATCCTTTCACTGCACGATTGACAATGCAATCTATCGATAAACCGAATATACGTCACAGTGAAGTGGATCCCAAAAACTAGACCAGGAGACCTGTTGGGAAATAAAAACAGATGTTGGCCGTGTGGAATCTCTCCGTCCGCTCTCAGGTTATGCAGCATCTAAATAGAAGTTCCATAGCCCTGCTGCGATCAACATTAACCGATCATCGAAATCAGTCACACGATTCCTATAAACGGCTGTAACAGCGTTATATCGCTTGATGCCAGCGTGGGCATGTTCACATACCACTCGTTGACGACTAAATTCTCGGTTTTCCTGCTTCTGCTGCGCGGTTAACTCTTTACCTCTTCGGCTTTTTATGCGGCAAATGAATATTGATCAAATTCGTTCTGCAAGCCCTGAAACCCTAAATCTCCCTCAACCCTACTGCATCTGGGAATATGCTCGACGATCTCGGCTTCATCCAATTGCCGTTTGTCATGCACACTTCCCGGTCTTGGCTTTCGTCAGCATAATCACACGCTTTTTTCGCGTGCTGCCCGTGATGTGCTTGCGGGTATGCCGTTTCTTCTTGCCAGAGTAATGTTCCTTCTGACTTCTCAGGGTCTTTGGGGCGTTGCACAGGCCGTTCAGTCCCATCGAAGATCACCTCCTTGACCTCTGGAAAGCGGTCGATAAATTCCTCCAAACTCCTCAGTTTGCGCACAGGCAAGACTTGTTTGTCTCCCAAGGTGGTTTCCAAAATCGGCAGCAGGCGATGTACCCAGTCATGGGCACAGGAACGGTCAAAGTTAAACAGCACACTCAGCAAATCAAACGTGGGATAACATTTGCAGTACAGCAAGATGTAGAGCAGCTTTGTCTTCCATCGTTTCTAAGGTTGCCTTGCGTCCCCCCCCAGTTGCTCGTTGGCGGTGACTCCCGATGGATTAAGACTTTGCTGATACGCTTCTGTAAAACTTGGCAAGAGCGCCTCAAAAGCTTTGCGATTAAGTCCCGTCATCGCTCGTATCAGTCGATCTTGATTGAGAATGCGTTCCAGATTGAGCATGAGAAAGGACCCTTGCAACTGCCAACTATTATCCCCTATTTCCCGACAGGTCTATTAATCGTAAGGGGTGACCATCTGGATCACGAACTAGAAGCCCTTGTTTGAATCCCAATGTTTGCCCAGGAATTGCTACAACACTGGAAGAGATGAAGGTGGCTTGATTGAGCCGTAACTGTTCTGCGATCGCCGCTACATTTTTCACCACCAACGTAGTTTGCCAATGCAGCACATCATTCGGTTTGGCATCGACCGAGAGCGATCGCCCATCCCTCGGCTCTAGATATTCCAAAAACTCAATACCGGGACCAGCGGGAGAACGTAACCCGCTAATGTGCAGTCGTGCACCTTGCACATTGTTGAGATGTTCTTGTTCGGTGCCGTAATTCATGCTTTCCCCCGCCACTTTCAAGCCGAGCAAATCACGGTAGAACTTGAGACTGGCTTGTGTGCTAGAGACTACGATCGCAGTATGGTCAATGCCTAAAAAGATCTGCTTTGTGGGTTTCTGCCATTTCGGATCGCCCTTCCCAGGTGGAAAGTAAATAATCTCTAGATTGTGCCCATCGGGATCTTTAAAGTAGAACGCACGAATGCCAGCCGCCCCTTTGTTGGAATCAGGAATACGTTGAGGAGCCGTAGATGCATACTGCACTTTGTACTTGCGTAAGTGTTGGTATGCCTGATCCATATCGCTTACCGTGATCGCAATGTGTTGAAACCAGCGATCGTTACTGCGCGAATCAATAGGAATCGGTCGCCCTTTCGGCGTCAGATATTCCGTCAGCTCAAGCAATTCATTACCGAGTTGCAGCTTTACGACTCGCAACCGCACCCCAAATAAACCTTGCAGTTGCTCATACTCCGTACCCAACACTTCCACATCAGAGACTTTCTTGAAAGACAAGACTTTTGAGTAGAAATCAACGGCCCGATCCATATCTGAAACCGTCATACCCACAGACGCTACAGCCACAACAGCGTTCGGTACCGTCTGTAGTTGAGCGCGTTGAGTCGGGATGGCAGGACGCTGCTGCGATGTTTGGGAGCCTGCCTGAAGTTGCGGTGCCACAACAATTACAGCAACGGTAAAAGCAGCGAGAAGCGATTGCATGAGCGTTTTCGTGAAGCGCGTGGGCATGGTCAAACCTCGGCAGACGATTCGGATTTAAGGAGAGCGATTGATAGGCTCAATGCAGCCTGTAAGAATGCCTCAACCTGCTGCTGCTGAGCTTCAGCACTGACAGATACTGTGAGCCGAGACGCAGGCAGCACAGCCCCAACCCAATGCTGCGAATGCCAGAACCCATGACCGTCGAGGATTGGCAGGCTAGCGGCGTCTGGATACGGGTAGGGAGACACATACCAGTAGGGTTCGTTGTAGCTAGCGTCTCCGGGCGATAAGCCCACTCCGACAGTGAGCGAGCTGCCGTTTTTAGTGCCGGGAAGCATGATCAGCGTTGCCATATCAAAATGGTGTGGCCAGATACGGACAGCAGTCGCGTCCTCGGTCGTGGCAATGATCGCCTGAAACAGCGAATAAGTATTGGCGTAGTAAGCTGTTAACTCACTCAATGCCAATGTTTGACTGGCATCAAAAGCTCCCCCGTGGGCTAGGGGATGATCAGGAAAGTCATCGGGGGGATAATCCAGAAACGTAATTTTGCTGGCATCGACACCCCGATGAGAAAGCTGTTGTTGTAGCCAGCTCAGCCCCGCTGCCATTGTTTTTCCAGTCAATGGTCAAGAGGCGATCGTCTCACTCTGCTGATCTAATAAGATTAATGTGAGGCTGACTGGATCAAGTGCCACTTGAAACGGCCTTGCTGCTCGAATGGCAGACCCAACAAACACCTCTAAAACCGGATGCCATGCCAGACTGGTGTGACTGTAGTCTGGGAGCGGCTCTGCCAAGGCTGCACCCGTTGCGGCAATCAACTGGATGGCATAATGCAGTTGCAGCCTACTTTCTACCAATTCATCAGAGGAAATTTTAGCGATCGCCTGCCATTTGTTCATTATTTTTACTCCGTTGATCATCCTATGCTGGTGCTTTCAACGCATACTTCTGGTTCGTATCCGTTGATAGTCTGTTGTGCCGATTGATAGCGTTTTGCCTACTGCGAAGCAGCTTTTGTAGGGCAATCACTCGCGAAACAGTAATGGACACTGTGTTGTAGAATCACAAACCAATCAAAATCAATTGCCATACCTTGATGTCCTATTTCATGCGGTCGATGAGATGTTCTCCTATCCGCAGGGCATTGGCAATAATAGTCAACGTTGGATTCACGGCACCACTGGAGCAGAAGAAACTTCCATCTACCACGTAAAGGTTGTCAATATCATGGGTACGGCAATTGAGATCGAGCACTGAGGTCGTGGGATCTGTGCCAAATCGGCAGGTGCCCACCTGATGACCAACACCATCCAGGGGTAATCGGCCCGTATAGGTTTGCCCTGCATCCACAAAGTAAGAGCAATTTGGCATGATGGCTTGACCACATTCAATGGATTTGAGGATTTCGATCCAGCGCTGCTCTAAGCGATCGTAGGATTCCGTATTGTTTTCGGTATAGTCCAAGATGATCTTGTCCCCATCCACGCGAACCCGGTTGTTGGGATCAGGCAAATCTTCCACCGTGAGCCACCAATCGATCGAATGCGTCGCAACGTCTTCAGGAGTCAATGGCGCATAGGCGGCTGCATTACCTTCCAGGGCTTCTTTGCTGACTTTACCCAGCGTTTGAATTTGCCCCATGGGGTATTCGTAACCCTCCTCACCCCAGTAGAAATCATTGATAGAGAGGGTTTTCTGAAACTTAGTCGGGTTCGGCTTCTTACTGACACCAATAATGGAACCCAGCACGTGCTTCATAAAGTTACGCCCGACTAAATCAGAACTATTGGCCAGTCCATTGGGATGCTTCTGATTCGCAGATTTGAGCAAAAGCACCGAAGAGTTGACGGCACCGCAGGCGATCGCCACAATATCACTAGAAAATTGCTGCACATGCACCTGTCCCGATGCCGGATCGCGAACTTCTACCTCAACGCTAGAAATTTCCCGTCCAGAAGAACTGGTGTGCAGCCTCAGCACCTTTGCTTCTGTCAGCAGTGTGACGTTTTCCTGACCCAGGACGGAACGCACCGTACTAACTTCGGCATCTGACTTGGCATGCACCAGACAGGGAAACCCATCGCAGGTATTGCAGCGAATACACTCACTGAGATACCGCTGTGCTTCATTTAAGCGAATACCAACAGGGCGTGTGGTAAGGATTCAGACCTTTGGACTGCAAGACCTCTGAAATTTCTTGAATGCGCGCTTCATGGCTGACAGCAGGATAGGGAAATTCTTCACTACGGAACGGTTCTGTTGGATCTTCTCCACTGTTACCATGCACCTGATAGAGTTTTTCTGCCTGCACATAGTAGGGTTCAAAATCTTTGTATTTCAGTGGCCATGCGGGTGAAATACCATCTCTATGTTGGAATGCTTCAAAGTCTTTTTCTCGCAACCGAAATAATGCGGCACCATAGACTTTTGTGTTGCCACCCACAAAGTAACTCATCCCCGGATGGAGTTCCTTCCCATCTTTGTCATACCAGACTTCAGAGTTATGGTAGCGATCGCTATTAAATACAGTTTTTACATCCCAGTTCTCCTTCTCTCGGGGTAGAAAGGGACCTCGCTCCAGGACAAGAATTTTCTTGCCGCTTTGAGCGAGACTGTACGTCAGGGTACCGCCCCCTGCACCAGTGCCAATGATGATGACATCGTAATGGTTATTCGTAGACATTTCATGGTGCTCCACGTTAAGAGAATCATGGGCGAAGATTAAAGCGGGCAAAGCTTATGGGTCAGTCGGGTGGGTCGATCTGATTGCAAGCTGATGACTGGCTGAGAGCTTTCCTGGGACAACGGATTGTAAAGGAGGATTAGCAAGCATCTCCCCAAAGCTCAGGTCGTTTGTCTAAACCGCTCCTACAGGTCAAGGATAACTTTGGTGGTTTTGGGTTTGGCGATGCAAATCAGTACCGAGCCATCCTCAACGGACGCGATTGGAGTTGTTTGGTATTCCACTTCACCCTCTAGAATTTTGCACTCGCAGGTACCACAAATCCCTTGACGACAACTGTACGGAGGATTTAAACCATTGGCTTCGGCAAATTCCAAAAGACTGTCTGCATCAGCACTCCAAGCTATGGTTTGATGCGATTGGGCAAAGACAATTTCCGCTGCTTCCCCTTCGCCATTAGCAACCTCAGTCACGGGACGCTCAGATGCTGTCTTATTTGCCTTTGTAAACATTTCAAAAAAGACGCGACTTTCAGGCACCCCGACATCTTTTAAGCCTGTACGAATCGATTCCAGAAATGGGGGAGAACCACATATAAAGTACTCGGCTTCTCCCATGACCAGGGATTGAATTAAATCGGTATCGACATAGCCTGTACTGTGGTAATGGCCTGTATCCTCTTCTCGGGGACGGCTGTAAGCATAATGAATCATTAGGTTGGCATTCTGCTCCGCGATCGCCCCCACTTCGTCTCGAAAGGCATGAAATCTCCCATCTCGCGCACCATGGAGAAACCAGGCGGGACGGTCAGGATTCAAGCGCGTCAGGGCTTTTGCCATGCTAATCATGGGGGTAATGCCCACACCATTGCTGATCAGCACGGCGGGGATAGACTTCTGTACATCCAGAACAAACCTGCCGCTAGGTGGCTTAACTGGAATCACCGCACCTTCATGAATCTGATCATGCATAAAATTGGACGCAATCCCCGGCATGACATCTAATCCCCGAGGCATCGGTTCCCGCTTAATCGATAGGCGGTAAGAGTCGCAGGGAATAGGATAGTCCGATAGCGAATAAGTCCGAATGACCGGTCTTGCCTGTCCGGGAATGTCCAGTTTAATGGTCAGAAATTGTCCAGGTTGAAAAGTGGGAATGGCACCCTGGTCCTCTGGCTGTAGGTAAAACGAGGTGATTTCCTCACTTTCCTTGACCTTACGAACCACGATAAAGTTGCGCCAGTCTGTCCACGAATTGGCTCCGGAGACCTGGCTTGATTGTGCATCCTGTGGTTCCGGCGTTGTTTCTCGCTGATTTTTCTGGCTGGAATAAGCTAAACCCAAGAAAGCCCCACAGCCTGTACCCAGCAGGGACGCATACAGCGCTGTTCTATACGCCGAGCTATCTTTCGACTTTGTGACACCAATCGCCAGCGATGAAGCCAGGGTAACAACTGAAAAAGCGGTCAATGCTGCTGTTAAGCTTCTAATGAATGGATTTTTAATCTTTCCTAGACTTTCAAACATACGGTTCTCCTAAAGTAATCTATCGCTCAACCGCCCTGAGCCTTGACCGCCCCCCACCACCGACTCTCGGTAACCGCAGCGGAAAATGCAGCGTTTAGGGTTGTGATGATGAAGTTTGGCGCAGCGCACAGCGGTGTGCCCTGCCCATTGGACATAGAGTTCAGATGCGCATAACATTCCCAACAGCGGTGCGGTGAAATAGATCCAAATCGCGGTCCAGGTGTGGGCGGGAATAGCCGAGGCTAGCGTGCGGGCAGGATTCATGCTCATGCCTGATAAGGGAGCTTCCAAGGTGATGTAGAGGGCAATTAAAACTCCGGCAAACCAGCCCGTGAACCGGTTCAGTTTGGGAGCATTGGAAACCCCCAGAATCATCAGCATCATGCCAAAGGCGATCGCGAATTCTGCCAGAAAGGCAACACCAATGCCAGCAGATCCCGGCAGAGTGACAACGTAGCGAACGGCAGGATGGGCAATAGCATCTCCCAGAACCGTTGCGGCTAATCGCATTCCCAACAACCCACCGACAAATTGTGCCAGGATGTAAAAAAGCGCATCCACGGGCTTCACCTTACCCAAGCGCAGGAAGGTGAGAGTTACCACTGGATTGAGGTGGGCACCGGACTGCTGGCCCCAGGGAGAATAGATGAGGGCGATCGCCGTTAAACCCATCGCCCCACCAATCATCAACCGACGCCAGACGGGGTCAGGCAAGGCGGCATGAATCGGCGAGGCAGGATGCTCTAACAGCGCAGTTACAACACTCGCAGATATCAGGAAGATGCCTAAGCCCGCGGCCTCCATCAGATATTCGGGATAGTGGTGGCGTAAACTATTCATGGCGATTTTGGGTAGCACGACGCGACGCTGAGCAAGAATATGTCAGAGCAAGAGGATTTTGAATAGCATTGCAGGCAATTTGGATGACATTGGAGGAAAGCAGGGCTACTGCTCCTGATAGTTCCAAAGCAATCCCCCGTCCACAACAAACGTGCTGCCGGTAATATAGTCCGCCTCCGCTGAAGCCAAAAATGCAACGAGGGCAGCCACATCCTGGGGCTGCCCCAGCCGAGCCAGGGGAATATTTTTGAGCAACGCGCCCAATTTTTCGGGATCATTCAATAGCGCTGTGTTGATCGGCGTTTCAATGGCTCCAGGAGCCACATTGTTAATGGTGATACCCTGCGCGCCCAACTCCACGGCTAAATTGCGGGTTAACATCTTCATCCCGCCCTTACTAACGCAATAGGCGGTGAAATTGGGAAAGGGCAGATCTTCATGTACAGAACTGATGTTGATGATTTTGCCGGGACGTTTCGTGGCTAACAGATGTTGTACAAACGTCTGGGTGGCAAAGAACACTCCCTTCAAATTGACATTCATCACCGCGTCGTAGTCTGCCTCTGTCACCTCCCAAAACGGGGCATGCTTCTCAATGCCCGCATTATTGACCAGAATGTCCAACTTCCCAAAATGGTCAATGCTCTCGGTAATTAATTCGCGCACCATGCTGATGTTGCCCAAATCGGCTTGGATGGTATGCCCCCGCGAGTTTGGACATTCTGCCATATAGCACTTACCGCCCAGTGCTTTTACTTTTTCCAGAGTCTCTTCCGCACCCTCCGGGTGTGAGCGGTAGTTAATCACGACATCCGCGCCCGCCTGAGCGAGTCGCAACACAATTCCCTGGCCAATGCCTTGACTACTGCCTGTTACCAGAGCAACTTTACCTGCGAGTGTCATGGGTGTTCTCCCTATTAATAGAGTTTGTTGGGCTATTCTTGGGCTGTGATCAGGGCGTTCTGGTGGTAGCTAAAGCTCCCTCACGATGGACGAACCAATGCGACAGCCCCAAAGGTTGCATTAAACTTGCGGCACCAGATCGCGGCGGATTTATAGTTGGCTAGGTTGACCTTTGCGGGAATGGCATACCGCTGTGATCCATTGAATTTTCGCAAAGGTGCTAGAACGACATAATCGCCCGCCTTCAAACTGTAGGAAGGTGGTTTGGTAGTACCCAGAACGCGATTGGATCGATGCAAAATAACGACGAGATCAGGTCCACTATCGGAGGTTTTAAACGCTGAGTCCAATTCTAGGAAGACTTGGCCGTTGAGTGCGATGATGCTCGCCATTCCTTGGGTGGGATGTTCCCCCGAAACAAAGCGACCAGAGCTAATAATAGTGGGCTTTGTGGAACTCATGGTCTGGGCGATTTCGGCGGGTTGTGCCACTGACCTCGCAGGGTTTGGAGTCCCAGAAGCAGGACTTGCAGCGGCTGAATTCTGGGCTGAATTCTGAGCTGAATTCTGTGGTGTTTTGCTGGCATAACCCACAAGCACCAGAGCAGCCAGACTTACCAGAAGCCAATGTCTCATGCTCATATTAAAACTTCCTCAATGAAACTTCCTCAATGAAACTTCCTCAACGCAACATATAAGCGTTGATTCATAAACAATTAATTCATCCAATCAGCTCATCCAATTAGCTCATCAACGGTATATCGAACTATCAACCACACGGGCAATTCTGCCTGGAACGCACGACCAAAAGATGATGGATTTCTAAGGAGTTTAGGGCGATCTCCTGATATTTCCGTGAGAAAACTTTTAGGATATTCTCAGGGAAGTTTCATTTTTAACTGATTGAGTGAAGATGTTCGGCGCAAAGACATTCAGCGGGCCTTGCTCCACCAACGGGATTACTCACTCATCTCCCCTTTTCCCATGCCTACGACTCATTACGACCTGATCATTATTGGTACAGGAGCAGGCGGCGGCACCCTAGCCCATCGCCTTGCCCCCACGGGCAAAAAGATTCTCATCCTAGAGCGCGGCCCATTCCTGCCCCGCGAAAAACAGAACTGGGACACCGTACAAGTGGTACAAAAAGACCGCTATCACACGTCGGAGGTTTGGTATGACCACCTGGGACAGCCCATCCACCCTGGGGTGGGTTATTTCGTCGGTGGCAATACGAAAGTCTATGGTGGTGCCCTGTTTCGTTGGCGAGAGCAGGACTTTGACGAGGTGGTTCACAAAGGGGGCATTTCCCCAGAATGGCCCCTGAAATATGCAGACTTTGAGCCTTATTACACGCAAGCCGAACAGCTTTATGAAGTACACGGCAGGCGTGGCATGGATCCGACAGAACCCTTGGCCAGTGAAGCCTATCCTTATCCTGAAATTCGGCATGAACCACGGATTCAGGAAATTCACGAAGCCTTGCAGGCTCAGGGGCATCATCCCTTTTACCTGCCCTTGGCCATTAAACTAAACGAAGGCAATCGGCATTTGAGCGCTTGCATTCGCTGTGACACCTGTGATGGATTTCCCTGTTTAGTGGATGCTAAGGCGGATGCCGATGTCAACTGCGTGCGTCCCGCCGAATTGTACCCCAACATCACACTGCTGACGGAAGCACGGGTGAAACGACTGCACACCAGTCCCTCCGGACGGGAAGTTAAGGCTGTAGAAGTCGTGATGAATGGCGTGAGCCAGTTATTTTCCAGTGACCTTGTCGTTGTGGCCTGTGGGGCAATTAACTCTGCGGCCCTGCTCTTGCAATCCGCCAATGATCAGCATCCCCAGGGCTTGGCAAACAGTTCTGATCAAGTTGGGCGAAACTTAATGAAGCATCAAAATGGTGCGATTATTGGAGTCACGACAAAATCAAATTCGACGGTGTTTCAAAAAACGTTGGCAGTAAATGATTTTTACTGGGGCGATGAAGAGTTTAAATACCCCATGGGACATGTGCAATTGCTGGGCAAAATTAATGCTGATATGATTGCTCAGGAATCTCCAGCTATTCTGGGACTGTCTTTTCAAGAACCCAATGTTTTTGCAGCGATCGCCGCCCGCTCGGTTGACTGGTGGCTCACAGCAGAGGATTTACCAGATCCGAACAATCGTGTGACTCTGCGGGGGGATGCCATTCAGTTGACCTATACCGAAAACAATACGGAAGCCTACGATCGCTTGCTGCATCGCTGGATTGGAGTCCTCAAACGCATTAACTGCGGCGAGCACATTATTCCCGCCTCTTTCTACTTTCGCAAAAAACTGCCATTGCAAGGCGTCGCCCACCAGTGTGGCACCTGCCGTTTTGGCGATGACCCCGCCACCTCAGTACTGGATCGCAACTGCCGCACCCATGACGTGGATAACCTCTACGTCGTAGACGGAAGTTTCTTCCGTTCCAGTGCCGCCGTCAATCCCACCCTGACCATTATTGCCAACGCACTCCGCGTCGGTGACCATTTGATTGACCGGATGGGATGATTGACAGCGAGGGCGGGATTGGAACTGTGTCTACACAGTTCCTCCCCGCCCTCGCCTCAGGCGCGCTCCCAGCGAAACTTGCGCTCCGACTCCTGGATCGGCACATCATTAATGCTGGCAAATCGCCGCATCATCAGCCCATTTTCGGCAAATTCCCAGTTTTCATTGCCATAGGCGCGATACCAAAAGCCCGCATCGTCGTGCCACTCATATTCAAACCGCACCGCAATCCGGTTGTCCATAAAACACCACAGTTCTTTCTTCAAGCGGTAATCTAATTCCTTGGCCCATTTACGCTTGAGAAATTCCTTGATCGCTGGGCGTCCACTGAAAAATTCGGCGCGATTCCGCCACTCGGAATCTTCAGTGTAGGCCAGGGCCACCCGCTCGGGATCGCGGGTATTCCAGGCATTTTCAGCCGCTTGAACTTTGGCGATCGCGGTTTCTAGCGTAAATGGAGGCAGCGGGGGTTTGGTTTCCATAGTTTTTGAGGGATGGGTAAAGATTATTTTCACTGAACAGCACTAGGCGACCGTGGGGTAGCGATCGCGGGCCAAGGTCAAATCCGCCGCCCCTGTCCAAAAAGGATGGCTTTGCTCTCGGCGGTCATAGCGGTTTCGGCCTTAATGGCTTCAGCCTTGGCATAGGCCCGTTCTACGGCTGGACGGCGCTGAATAGACTCGAACCAGCGTTTAACCTGGGGAAAATCTGCGAGGGTAATCTGCTGGCGCTCATGGGGCACAATCCACGGATAAGCAGCCATATCGGCAATGGAATAGTCCCCAGCGATGTAGTCGCGATCGCTCAGCTGCTGATCCAGAACCCCATACAACCGTTCCGTTTCTTTCACATAGCGGTTAATCGCATAGGGAATCGGTTCGGGCGCATACTGAACAAAGTGATGATTTTGACCCAGCATTGGCCCCAGTCCGCCCATCTGCCAGAACAGCCACTGCATAACCTCAACGCGGCCTCTGACCGTGCTGGGTAAAAATGCTCCCGTTTTTTCGGCTAGGTATTGCAAGATTGCGCCGGATTCAAACACGCTAATCGGCGGGCCACCATCGCTAGGGTGCTGATCGATCATGGCAGGGATGCGGTTGTTGGGGGAGATCTGCAAAAACGCGGGCTGAAATTGATCGCCCTTGCCAATGTTAATCGGATGAATGGTGTAAGGCAGTTCAGCTTCTTCTAAAAAAATGGTGATCTTGTGACCGTTGGGAGTGGGCCAGTAGTAAAGGTCAATCATGATTTCTCCTATGGTTTCTCGCCAAAGTGCGTACCCGTTCTGTTATATCCTGTGGCCCAATCTAGACCCCGTTCATTGGAATATAGCCTGAGATCTGCTTCACCCGCTCTAACGGTAGACTGCTAGGAGTAATTTAATCAGGACGGCAGATGGCGATCGGGATTTGGATATTGGGCGATCAACTGTGGGCCGAACAAGCGGGCCTACAAAGCTGTGCCGCGCAAAAACATACCACGCCCGTTCTGATGATTGAATCCCTCAGCCATGCCCAGCAACGGCCCTATCATCTGCAAAAATTGGTCTTAATTTGGTCCGCTATGCGCCACTTTGCTGAGGAACTGCGGCAAAGTGGATGGTCAGTCACCTATTACTCCCAATCAGAAAATTTTCAAGCCCCTTTGCTGGACTGGATTACAGCCCAGCAAATTACGGAACTGCGGGTGATGACTCCCAGCGATCGCCCTTTCCAAACCCTAATTCAGACGCTGGATCTGCCCTGTACCCTCACCCTGTTGCCCAATAACCACTTTCTCTGGAGCCATGAAGCCTTTTGCCAATGGGCCGCTCCCCGCAAGCGAATGCTGATGGAGGACTTCTACCGTGAAGGTCGCCGTCGCTTACAGATCCTCATGGACAACAACCAGCCCATCGGCGGCCAGTGGAACTTCGACAAAGACAATCGTCAACCGCCCAAAGGCAAACTCAATCCGCCTAAACCCCTTTGGTTTACACCAGATGCCATCACCCAAACCGTGATTGATCACGTAAAAACCGATCCTCACTTCGCCCAGCATCGCCAATACTGGCAAGTAGAACCGTTTCGCTGGGCCGTGACCCGACCCCAAGCCCTGCAAGTCCTTGACCACTTTATTCAGACCCGCTTGTTTGGGTTTGGTCCTTACCAAGATGCCATGGTCACGGGCGAAGAAACCATGTGGCATGCGATGCTGTCGCCCTACTTGAATCTGGGGCTGTTGCATCCTATGGAGGTAGTAAAAGCCGCCGAAACGGCCTATGCGCAGCGCGAAGATGCCGATCTAGGGGCACTCAGGAGCGTAGAAGGCTTCATCCGCCAAGTGCTGGGCTGGCGGGAATATATGCACGGCATTTACACCCTGCTGCCCGCCAACTCCCCCAGCCCAACCCCCCCCAGCCAGGACTCCCCCAACCCAAACTGGTTTAACCATCAGCATCCCTTGCCAAATTTTTTCTGGACAGGGGAAACTTCTATGAACTGCCTGCACCAAATCCTGACTCAGGTGAAGCAAACGGGGTATGCTCACCACATCCAGCGCCTAATGGTTCTGAGCAACTTTGCCTTAATTGCGGGGCTCAACCCCCAGGCCGTCGAGCAATGGTTTCATGCGGCCTTTATCGATGCCTACGACTGGGTCATGCAAACCAATGTGATCGGCATGGGACTGTTTGCCGATGGAGGTAGACTTGCATCCAAGCCTTATGCTGCCTCCGCCAATTATGTGAACCGAATGAGCAACTACTGTGGCAGTTGCCAGTATCGGCCTACGGAGCGCACTGGTGCGTCGGCCTGTCCCTTTAACGTGTTCTACTGGGACTTTCTGGCTCGGCACCGCGAGAAATTGCAATCCCAGGGTAGAATGAGTTTCATTCTCAAGAATCTTGATAAAATGGCAACCGGCGAATTAGAGGCGATCCAGCACCAGGCAACCCAGTGGCATCAGCAGCAGACAGACGACGGTAATGCTGCCCAGTGATTGGCTCTAACTCCTACCGATCCAGCCTTTTGGAACATTGATCGCCCCAAGATCGCGCAAGTTTTGTAATTCTTTGCATTACTACAGGTTTTCCCCAAGGACGATCCAGAGATTCCCCAGGATTTCCCCAGGATTTCCCCAGTCCCATGGAAGTTTTCCACAGGGTTTAACCGGTTTTCCACAGCAGCCACGAGGGAATCAAGGTTTGGTCAGACGTAGACCGGGTGGGTTATGGGACGGGCGATCGCGCCAATGCCGCCCCTTTTGTAAAGGAATGTAACGGGGATCGCGGACCAACCGGTTTTATGTATCGAAATGTATCGATAACGCTGGCGGGGGTATCCTCTCACGCGTTGACAAGAATACCCATCCTTGAACACAATGAAGCACAAACAGTTTTTAATCCCGCGTTAAACCCGCTTAACTTGCCGATTCATGTCTTTGTTTATTCATACTGATCGTCAGGATCCTGACTGGGATGACCACTAATTGGAATACCGCTTCAGCCTGTGAATCGGTTCGCCAGAAACCATCCTTAACCGATCGGCTCTGGGTCTATCGCCCCTTTTTCCCGCAGCTCTTCTATCTTTCAGCCGTGCATCTCATCTCCAGTGCATCTCATTTCTTAACCTCGGTGCATCTAGCCGCAATTCAGCTCAACCCAGTTCCGTTCAACGGCTGCTTTTTTCATGGAAAAACTTCGATGCTGGGTTGGCAGACGGGCTGATTTCCAGAACGCTCTTGTCGGGGCCATGCATTGAGCACGGACAATCTGGAATCCCCCCAGAAGTTCCTCACCCAAGGTGTTACCGATAACAGAGCGGATGTTTTTCTCAGAAATGACTCTCAAATCACACTAAGAAAATCACACTAATTTGAGAGATTGCACTGATTTTATCTTGACTCAGAGTGACTGGCCTCTGGGCATCTGCTGTCCGCATTCGCATCTCCTACAACGCCCCCATGAACACAACCATTAGCATTCTGGCTGAAATTCCCGAAGACCTGCATCAAGCCCTAACGGATTACCTGGAAACCCATGCCAACTGGGACCATGACAGCATTTTAGCAGCGGCCCTATCGCTATTTTTGTTGCAAAGTGGTACAGGCGATCGCCGTCCTGGGCATGTGTATTTAGAAACTTTGTATGATCGGACGAATCACTAGGGCGCAAACAGGTGGCCGTTGCTCAAGGACAGCCCCTCACGGTGCTCCACATTTCGGAATGTTTAGCTTTGCAGGCTCCATGCCGGGATTGGGCCAATTTTCCGCTAGGATTTTGATATAAAGTCCCTTGAAATGCCGGTCTAGCAACCTTTGCTACGTTTGTAGTGCGAAGTTTCTAGGCGTTCTTTCAGGCTTTGCAAAGCCTTCAGCCCCTGCTGAACCGCGCACACTCTGCAAAAAGCGTCTCCGGCCAAGATCCAAACTCCAAAATCTAAAATTTCATCATGGCGTATTCCTGGTTTAAGGCGTTCCACATTGTCGGTTTTGTCTGTTGGTTTGCCGGGTTATTTTATTTGCCCCGGTTGTTTGTCTACCATGCCGAAGCCAATGAGCAGCCCGAACCGGCTCGGAGCATTCTGCAAACCCAATATACAGTGATGGAAACCCGCCTCTATAAAATCATCACGACACCTGCCATGCTGTTAACGGTGGCCATGGCGATCGGTATCATTTCCACAGAGCCCGGAATCCTAAAGCAAACTTGGCTGCATGTCAAGATCGCCCTCGTGGTGTTTTTGATCGGTTATCACCACTACTGCGGACGACTAATTAAAAAGCTGGCTGCCAAAGACTGTCAGTTCACTGGACAGCAATTTCGATGGTTTAACGAAATCCCCACCGTGTTCTTTGTCTTAGTCGTGATGCTAGCGATCTTCAAGAACAATTTGCCGACGGATCTAACCACCTATGTCGTAGTGGCGATGGTCGTGGCGATGGCTGTGACAATTCAGCTTTACGCCAGAAAACGGCGACTGGATCGGGAGCGCACTACAGCCTCCGAGAGCAACCTCATGGGCACCGCCTCATCAGAAGGTTCGGCATCGTAAGCCATTGCCATGATGCCAGTAGCCAAGCTGCCGCATTGGCTCCGGTTAACGCCCCAGGAGTTTCACCAAGCCAATGCCGCCAAAATAGAGCAGTAACACCGCGCCGCCCAAAAGGCTTTGAGTCAGGGGATCCGTCGAGGGCGTCAGTACCGCGCCCAATACGGCGGCCCCCACCAATACAAACCGCCAGCCCGCCAGCATTTGCTTGGAAGTGACGATGCCCAGCAGCCCCAGCAACGCTTGGATCACCGGAATTTGAAACGCCAGTCCTGTGCTGAACAGCAGCAGCAGTACAAATTCAAAATACAAGTCGATGGACCACGACTGCTCAACCACATCTGCCCCGTAGGAAATAAAGAAATTGAGGGCAGCCGGAATCAGTGCGATATAGGCAAACGCCAGCCCGGTAACAAACAAAATGCTTGAGCCGAAAACAATTGGTCCCAGCAAACGGCGCTCTTTGCGGGTGAGGCCCGGGAGCACAAAGGCAATGATTTGATACAAAATCATGGGACTGGCCACTAAAATCCCACTGTAGGCCGCCACTTTAATCGACACAAAGAAAAATTCTCCCGGAGCCAATTGGAGGAACTTGACTCCCTGGGCCGGACGTTCCAGCAGTTGCACAATGGGACGCACCACCGTGAAGCAGCCCGCAATGCCAATACCGACAGCAATCAGGGCATAAAAAATTCGCTGCCGCAGTTCTTCCAAATGGTCAAACAAGGACATTTCCGCATCGTCAGGCAGATCGGGTTCGGGGTTGGGCAGCGTGGCGGGGTTGAATGAGGTGATGTCCTGAGCGGTGTCGCGATCGCTGCTCTGACTCAGGTCTGGGGATGCAGTCTCTAGATCCGAGGGGGCTGTCATGGGTCTGGGGTTCGGTCCGTGCTACGGTTTGCTGTCTCTATTGTATGGCACGGACTTGTATGGCACGGACTGTATCGCATCACTTCCCGCTGTCTAGACGACGTAGACTCAGCACGGTGGTCTAGCACAGTGGTCCAGAGTGGTCCCGATCGGTAAAGTGGCCCAGATCGGTGGTCCAGTTTGTTAGAAAACGAAGGTTCGGTGGAAGTCTAAGAAGGACACGCTTTCCATCTAATTCTCTCGATGTTGCACCTTCTCCCGGCAAAGCCCAGTCCTCTAGATGCCTGTATTGCTGCTGCTTTGTGGCCAAGGGCAAGGGGGCTGAATGGACCCCAGCTATCCCAGGTCAGTTAAATATGTCATCCCCTAAGAGCCCAGTACAGGTGCGCCTGCGAAAAGTGCCAGAGCTGGAAGCCATGCAACACACGCTATCCATCACGATGGAGCGCCACCCTTTGGCGGTGATCCAGTGGAACACCGATTTGGTCGTAACGGGGTGGAATGCGGTGGCAGGTCGCACCTTTGGGTTTAGCCCAGCGGAAGCCTTGGGACAACACCTGGCCGATCTGTTGGGGCCGCAAGGCGATAAAGCCGCCATGGTGTCAATGATGCAGTCATTGCTGCAGGATCCGAACGGCAGTCAAGTCATCTCCGAAAATTGCACCAAGACGGGCAAAGTCATCACCTGTGAGTGGTTTCATACCCCCCTGTTGAATGCCAAAAACCAGGTGATTGGCGTGCTGTCGATGGCACAGAATATTAGCGATCGCATTCGCCGAGACGCCAGCCATGAAGCGATTGAAACAGCGCTGAAGCAATCAAAAACCTATCTGGAAGAACGGG
>CAVYAN010000089.1:0-10431 GCA_963766075.1 uncultured cyanobacterium
ACGAATGGTGGTACGACAAACCACTGCTTGGTCACTCGGAAACGCTTGCCGTGCATATCTGACACTATACCATTCCAGCTTCGCTTTGAGTCAGAGATTGGATGAATTCTCCAGAATATGGAATTATGAAGGCAGACGAATCCGCGATGATTCGGACAAGTGGGCTTTAATAGGCACGGAGCATGCATGACACCCTGGAAACTGGCGGCGGCGATTGGCGGCATAGTATTGGGGATCACGGGTGGCGCGTTGATCGTCACCAACCCCGATCAGGCCACCTATGAATCCTTTGCCACCACTAAGCTAGTGGACTATCTAGGCCGAGAAGTGTGCAGTAATGCCGTCCAAACCCTGGGGCTAAATCGAGACTGTGAGAAATTTCTGCGATCAAATCAGGCGCTAATCCGCCGCTTGATCACCCGCCAGACACAGCGGCAAAATTTTCTGTTCTTCAGTATTTATCGGACTGACCTGGAATTAACGGTTTTACTACCGTCTTATCAGTTTGAAACCATGGGAGGACTCGGCCAATTTTATGTATATAAGTCAGAGAAAAAATAACTCGGGTCATGAGCCGGAACAAACAGCGCGGTGTTGATCCTCAGCCACACCTAAAGATAAGCGACACCTAAAGGCAGGATAATTCCTAAAAATCAGCCGAAAGCCGCATAGTCCAATGGACCATGCGGCAGATTTTTGTCAGTGCGAGCGTCTTGCCCACATCGTGTCGCAAGCAAGACACCGGCACTTTCACGCCCTCAGGGCTTCTAACTCAAGACTTCTAACTCAAGACTTCTAACTCAAGACTTCCTAACTCAAGGCTTCCAAATAGTCCCGCACACGGTTACGGCGTTTGGGCTGGCGCAGTTTTTGCAGCGCCTTGGCCTCAATCTGACGGACCCGCTCCCGAGAAAGATCGAGAGCACGCCCAATATCAGCCAAAGAATAGGGCTGACCATCGCCTAAGCCAAAGCGCATTTGAATCACATCTCGTTCGCGACTGGTCAAATCGGCCAGCAGTTGTTCTAATTCTCGGCGCAGAGACTCCCGCATCAGGGTATCTTCTGGTGAAATATCGTCAGTTTCCAGCAGATCGCCAAGCTCGGTATCTTTTTCCTTACCAACTTTAGTTTCTAATGAAACAGAGCGGGGCACCCGCAGCAGCACGTCCCGGACCTGGGCCGCGTCCATTTCGAGTTCCTTGGCAATGTCTTCCATGGTGGCGGTGCGGCCTTTCTCCTGCGAGATTTTCCGCTGAGCCTTTTTGATCTTATTGAGCTTTTCGGTGATGTGGACCGGGAGGCGAATGGTGCGGCTTTGGGTGGCGATCGCCCGGGTAATGCCCTGCCGAATCCACCAATAGGCATAGGTACTAAACCGATAGCCCTTGGTCGGATCAAACTTCTCAACCGCACGTTCCAATCCCAGCGTCCCTTCTTGAATCAGGTCCAGGAGTTCCAATCCCCGGTTTTGATACTTCTTGGCTACAGAAACCACCAACCGCAGGTTGGCTTTGATCATATGCTCTTTCGAGCGGGTGCCCGCAGTTTGAATTTCTTCTAGCTCAGCAACGGTCAGGTTGGCCAGTTCTGCCCAGTGGCGCTTGCCTTCTGCCAAGATTGGCTTCAGTTCAAACACAGCCACACCAGCCTCCTTGGCCCACCGTTCTAGAGAAGGGCGATGGCCTAGGGTCGAGGTGAGGCGATCGTGGGCATCCACCAGTTCCACATAACGCTGAATCGGCCCTGTGGCCGTTTGAGCCAGCTCTACACGGAGTTCCACCAACCGCATATAGCGCTGCACCCGTTGGGCTTCAGCAACTTCTTCATCTCGCCCCAGCAACTGCACGCGACCAATTTCTTGAAGATACAAGCGCACGAGATCCGTAGTTTTGCGGTTGGCGGGTAACCCAGTGGGGTCCGTATATTCCAGTTCCAGACTCATCAGATCATCGACGGCATGCCCATCCGCCTCAGGACTGAATGCCGATAGATTGGGGGCATAGGTTTGATCGTTATAGTCGGCTTCAGAGTGAAAAGAGTGGGCTGACATAGGATTCGCTCAGTTGCTCCAAGTAAATATAGGCATCAGTCACCTGCTTGTGGTTAGTGTTCCCACCACTGCCAACCAGAGAACAGAGCAGGAAGTTCCGTCACTTCAATCTTGACAAATGCCCCTAGCGCAGGCCATGCAAGACTGAAATGTCTCTCTAATTGCCACTGTGGCAATCGTCAAAACCACTGTGGCAATCGTTAAAACCACGTATGCGCTGTCATCACCTTGCCCTAGCCACCCCATTTTTCTAGGCTGTCGCCCAAAAAAATCAGCGCAACTCGCATGGCGACTCCAATCAGTGCCTACCTATATCTACATCACATGACTTTGGGTTTCCCGACGGTTAGGCGAATCCTTGCAGTTCCTTAATACATAAAAAGGCAGCACCGTTTCTGTTGGGCGAGTCGTTCGTTCGATCCGCGAAGGTGTTAGAATCCGCCAGATTAGCGCGTGTATCGCATTCTTTGCCAAACATTGGTGATGAGGTAAATTACCAATACTGAACCCAGGATGGATGGAATAATCGGCACTCCCCCAAATCCCCAGTGCAAGAAGGGGAAGTTCAAGCCATAGCGAGTGTGAAGAAAGGTAAAGATAGCCCCGCCAATCCAGACCCCAACAAGGCCAGTGAAAAATAAGCCCAGGAATTTTCCGGGAACTTGGCGAGGAATAATCACATTAGCAAGACCAGCACAAATCACCGTAACCAAAAGTTGGATGGCCAAATGAGATGGCTCCATTGGTGTTACTCCTGAAAAAGTAGGAAGGCAGGCGCGGACAACGGGAAACCCTGATTCGATTCTGACCCCGCAAAGTTAATGGGGCGACCTACCCAAGAGAGACTTTGTCGGTGAATGGTTTTGTGATGCTTACCCTTAATTTTTAAACGATTTTTGATCAGGCTGAACGGACTACAGCCCTGCTGGTAGATAGCGGGAATGAGTGGCGTGATCTGTGCTCTCCGGCGATCGCCAACGATCTAGATCACTGGGGGCACTGTCATCCTGCTTTCATTCTAATGCGTGCTAAATTTTCTGACCCAGCGTCCGCCCTAGCGCTAGATTTCTTTGCAAAGTCAGGGTTTCTTAAACCGATTCCAGAGCGCCTTTATCGAGGAATCAACCAGCCAAGCAATTGCCTAGCTGAGAAATTTACTGTCCCAGCTCTTGGGATCGCTGGCAGGCAGTTCGGACTGCTTCAATCAAGGCAGACCGAAATCCGGAACGCTCTAAATGCGCAATTCCGGCAATTGTGGTACCCCCTGGACTGGTAACGCGATCTTTGAGTTCGCCCGGATGGAGGCCACTCTCTTGGAGCAGTTGAGCAGTGCCTTTAACCGTTTGCAGAGCGAGCTGCAGGGCGATCGCCCTTGGCAAGCCGGCGGCTACACCGCCATCGGCAAGGGCCTCAATCATCAGCGCCACATAACCGGGACCCGATCCAGAAAGACCCGTGACGGCATCCAGAGCAGACTCAGGCACATCCACAACTTCGCCAACGGCTTGGAAGATCTGGCGGGCAAGACTGAGGTGATGCGCTTGAGTATGGGCACCGGGAGCGATCGCTGTCATGCCCGCGCCCACAGTTGCCGGGGTGTTGGGCATAGCCCGCACGACGGGCCATCCGGGAAAAGCGGCTTCCAATTTGCACAACGGTGTGCCCGCCAGAATCGAAATAATCAACGGAGGGGCCTCAGCCTGAGTCACAACCCTGGGCAATGCCTGGGTCACAGCAGCAAACACTTGGGGCTTAATCGCCAGCAATACTACATCCGCTGCCGCCATCGTAAGGCTGTTGTCGCCTGTGACCTGAATCCCATAGGACTGTCCAAGAGCATTCCGGCGAGTTTCCTGGGGTTCACTGACCAAGATAGCCTGGGGCGGGTAGATTTTCTGTGCAATCAACCGGGAGAGCAGTGCCTCCCCCATCACACCGCCTCCAATCATGCCCAATTTAACCGCCATCTTGTTTTCCCTCGTCCAGACCGTCATGATTTAAAGTACTTCGGAGCGTACTCACTCTCCCCAGCTTGCCTTCGGGAGCCTGTTCGCCATTTTATTTCATCAATAGTTTCTCGAAATAATAAAGCTGTTAGCCCTAAAGGAACTAACAGCTTAGAACTATCAAGTTCAGTGTAATCAGGAAGTCAGCAGGAGCAGCTATGAACCCTAGAACTCACTTGAACAAACTACCCATCGCGATGTAGAGACTCAATGTACTCAAGGTCTACTGAACCATCCGCACTGGCTCAGATCCCCAGGACGGCGCTGGAGGAGCTTGACGGGGAGCCCGCATAGGAGCCTGCTGAGGCGCTTCATGAATGACGCCGCCATGGGTGCTGACCTGAACACAGTTAGGAGTGAACAGGAAGATGCTTTCGCCAATCCGTTCTTGGTGACCGTCGATAGCAAAAGTTCCACCCGCCACAAAGTCAACCGCGCGTTGAGCTTGATCGGGATCCATGATCGTCAGGTTTAGAACAACAGACTTACGTTCCCGCAAGGCTTGAATGGCCTGGGGCATTTCCTCAAAAGACCGTGGTTCCATAACCACAACTTCGGAAACCCCATTGACTGCACCGGGCATGCCAATCACATTACTCATGGGTGAAGATACTCCAGTTTCTGTAAATCCAACGGTGCTGCGATCGCGTAACCGACTGCGACGGCTACGGCTCTCATCTTCTTGGGCTTGGGCCACAGGTTGAGGATTCTCTTGCTGATAGAGGTTTTGATACTCTTCGCCATCCATTTCGTCGTACTCGTATTCATAGTCCATCGGTTCATTGAAACCGACAAAATCACGTAGCTTGCTGAAGATATTATTCACAATTCACGCTCCATCACGATCGACATTCAATTGAGTAACGCTGCTTCCAACTACCAGAAACTCCGAAAACTTGCTCCAGTTCGAGCGATTCAAGTCACCCTGAAATCCTCAATGCGATGCCCGAGAACTTTCTAAGATTAAAAATTACGTCCAGACCGGTAGATCCTTTGGTCACGAACTGTAATCCGCTGTAGACAGTCGATTAGGCTGAGCAGGCTTAACTTGCTTCGGCGAACTGAGTGAACAGTATACAACTAGTTTCAAAAATTGATCACTTTAATTCAAAGGTTTTTAATGGATTACTCCTAAGTTAGAGAATCACCCTGAAGATTCACCCTGAGCCCCTCAGAAAAGACCCACGTAAAACCTGAACAGAACCGACATCCCCATGTATCCAAACATACTAAAGAAACGATGAGAATCTAGCCGGACGTGGCTGCAACCCTGAACTGAAAATAACAATCCAAAAAATAACAAAAAATTAACAATTAAAAGTCAATAAGCTGACTGGAGCAGGCAGGGTCGAAAAGACTCTGACGATTTGATAATTATATAAACACGATTTTGCGCCTGCAGTGCATTTTTCCATTAATTTATTTAACACTTTGATGAGATACAAGTACTTAATCCCATGTTCGTTTACTTTATTGTAGTTCAAGAGTACTGAATTTTAAATGTATTTGGTTAAGTAGAATGACTGGCAATACGCCGAGAATCGACGAAATCGCTTTGGAACAAGATTCTTGACCCACTATCGGGTTAAGAAACCGGAGACATCGGCAGTTGGGGGCGCTCGCCAAACAGAATTCGCCCTAACCGAATCATCGTGGCTCCAGCGGCGATCGCCAAATCATAGTCTCCGGACATACCCATGGAAAGTTCGGTCATGCCCAGGCGTACCCACGGTTTTTGCGCGATCGCATGTGCTAAGTCATGGGTTGCTTGGAACAAGCCCGCGAGGTCGGCATCGCTCAGGCCGAGGGGAGCGATGGTCATAATACCGCGAATGTCTAAATGGTTGCACTGGTCAAGGTAGGGCAAATCGTTCCAGAGTTCGGGAACAGACCAGCCATATTTACTGGGATCGGGCAGGAGTCGGACTTGCAGACAAACTTTGGGCGCAGAAAAACGGCCCGCAGCCAGACGATTGAGCCGCTGAGCCAACTTCAAATCATCGACGGTATGAATCCACTGGAAGAGGTCCAGCGCTTTTTGGGCTTTATTGGCTTGCAAATGGCCAATGAAGTGCCAGGTAATGTCGGGCAAATCCCTAAGCTGGGCTTGTTTATCCTCTGCCTCTTGAATTCGATTTTCTCCAAAGTCTCGAATTCCGGCATGGTAGGCTGCTCGCATGGCAGCAACTGAAACCTGTTTGCTGACGGCAATGAGGCGCACAGCGGGCGGGAGAGTTTGCCGAATTTGAGCAATATTTTGAGCAATATCCTGGCACCGTTGTTCTGCGAGAGACTCCTCAGGGCTACGGTCTGTGGAGGTCGATTCATTCATTGAGAGGTCTATTAGTGAATAAGGTCGTTAATAAGGTCTATTTATTGAAAGGTCTGCTTGTAAATCACCTGCAACTGACTTAGGTTCTGATTTTGGCCCAGACGACGCAGCAGGCGTAGGCGATTTTCCACCAGAATCCGGGCATCGGTGCGAGTAATCGGTTCAAATTCCATGCCGGCCACACCATTACTGACCAGGAAAAACAAACGCTGGGCGTAGAGTGTGGTAAAAAGTTCGCGATCGCTCTCAACAAGGCATACCCGGAACAGCAACCCGAAGTTGGGATGATTTAGATAGGTTTCATTGCTCATTCGGGTCAAGGCTCATGCGGGGCTGTACTGGGTGGTGACCCAAACTGTTATACCCTAAATCGTTCACCAGATAACGGTTTTAGACTAAAGTTCTGGGGCGAGAATTCTGGATTTTGAGTTTTGTTACCTACCGTGGCCATGCGTATCCCGGAGCCTCGATGCAATTTGGATCAAGCACAATGGACAATCATAGAAATTCGCGCCTCAACCGATTGAGACGCGCTTAAAGAAATATTCCTTGAAAAGATAGTTGACTTGAAGGGATGCTTGGCAAAGTAGCCATCCCTAGCGCGACTGCATGCCGACCGGCATCTACCTGATAACCCAGGGACGAAGCCTACTTGACTAGAGTGGGCATATCTGCGGGAATTATGCTAGCCACCTTGGGCGCAGAATAGGCTCTGGCGAATAAAGAACTCGGGGGCTGGTGCGCGATCGCCAACACGGCTTCCCGCGCCTGGGAGGCAACCTGAGTAGTCTTGACATCGTAGGTTTGAGTCAGCAACTTCGGATACAGACCAATGCCCACAATGGGAACCAGCAAACAAGCCGTGATAAACACTTCCCGAGGATTGGCATCTCGGAAAATCGGCTTCTTGGGTTCACCAGGAACCAGCGCCGGAGGTTCGCCGTAGAACATTTCCCGCAACATTGAGAGCAGGTACACCGGGGTCAAAATCAAGCCAATGGAAGACAGGAGCACCATAACGACCTTAAACGACTCATTGTAGGAATCGCTAGTGGCAACACCCAGGAAAATGGCCAGTTCACCCACAAAACCGCTCATGCCGGGTAGAGCCAGGGATGCCATAGAGGCAATGGTAAAGAGAGCAAAGACCGTGGGCATGGACTTGGCCAGTCCACCCATCTTCTCTAGCATCAGGGTGTGGGTGCGATTGTAGGTAACACCGGAGAGGAAGAACAAAGCCGCCGCAATCAGGCCGTGGGAAATCATTTGCAGGAGCGCGCCGCTGAAACCCAACTCTGTGTAGGAAGCGATCCCCAACAGCACAAAACCCATGTGGGAGATAGAGGAATAGGCCATGCGCCGCTTAAGGTTACGCTGTCCAAAGGAGACGATCGCCCCATACACAATGTTGACCACACCCAAAACCGCCAAGACTGGAGCAAAGTAAACATGGGCGTCGGGCAACATTTCCACATTCATCCGAATCAGAGCGTAGCCTCCCATTTTGAGCAATACCCCAGCGAGGATCATAGAGACGGGGGCCGAAGCTTCCCCATGGGCATCGGGTAACCAGGTATGCAGCGGAAATATCGGCAGCTTGACGCCGTAGGCCAGCAACAGCGCCGCATAGATAACCAGTTCAAAACCCAAAGAATAATCTTTCAGCGCCAACTCCTGCATATTGAAAGTGAAGTGGTCGCCATAGAATGCCATGGCTAAGCCACCCACCAAAATGCCAATGGAGGCGAGGGCGGTATAGAGAATAAACTTAGTGGCAGCGTAAAGACGCTTCGGTCCACCCCAAATCGAGATCAGGATGTAAACCGGGACCAGTTCCAGTTCCCACATGATGAAGAACAGCATCAGATCTTGGGCACAGAACACGCCAATTTGGGCGCTGTACATGGCCAGAATTAAGAAGTAGAAAAGCTTGGGTTTCTCGGTGACTTTCCAGGCCGCTAGGGTAGATAAGGTGGTGACGAGGCCCGCCAGCACCACGAGGGGCATAGAAAGACCATCAACGGCGAGGGACCAATTCAGGCCCAGTTGAGGGAGCCAGGGATAGCTTTCGACCAGTTGGAAGCCGGGATTTTGGAAATCGTAGTTTTGCCAGAAGGTGTAGATGATCAGGGCAAATTCGATTAAACCAACACCTAAAGCATACCAGCGAACAGTTTTGCCTTGCTTGTCAGGAATCGCGGGAATGAAGAGAGCGGCTGCCAGAGGCAGTAGGGTGATGGTCGTTAACCAAGGAAATGACGTACTCATCGTAAGACCTTGTGAAGGATTAGGGGGATTAGAAGCAATCGCTCTGTTAAAAAAAGATACAAAACAGTCGGTGCTTAATCCGCAAAGAAGCCCACCTATGCCAAGTGTCGGAGCTGGAACCAGACGGCGCTTGAATGAATAACTGAGCCGGAGGAGGGTTGCTTGAGTCGTGCCGGAGCGCGGCTGTTCGGCGATCGCCTTGCATTTCTCCTAGGAACGTTTCCTTGCCAGACTAAGCAAATAGACGAGATAGATAGGAGTTTCTACTCATCAATATGGTACCCCGATTTGTAAAGTTAGGTAAACAATAACGTGTGAATTATGGCATTTTCTCAATGAATATTTCTAAAGGTTTCGTATAGATAGCCTACCCAAAACCCTTAAATCATCCGTGAATCGCCCTATTCAGAGGGGGGATCAGGCTCTAGCCTTTAGTTGTGCCTTTCGGATCCAGAGAGTAAGCACTCACTTCATTGCAAGGATTTTGTTACGAAACCTTGAGAAAACCGACTATTCTCGGTAGAATCCAAGACTGGCAATTCACTCTGGAGTTGATGCTGTGCCGAAGTTTCAAGACCAAGCGACCTGGCAGCAGGCAGAGCAGGTAATGCAACCGGCGCTGATTCGAGTGATTGCCAATGTGGGTAAGCGCTTGGAACAAGCACCGGAGTGGCAAGGTATCTACGAAGATGTCCAGGTTTGGGAGGCGGGGGTAAGTGAGGCGACTCAGACCCAGGTGATGGCGTTGCGATCGCAGTTGGACTCGGCCTCTGCCGAAACAGTGGACCAGATTCGCCAAGAATTAGCCCAACTGCCTGCTCCCTATCCCGGCTATCAACTCCGTCTGAAGCGGCTGGAACGAAATGCCCACGTGGAACCAGAAGTAACTGTGGAGCTATGGGATCTCTGCTACCAGATTTGTTTTCGTCATTACGATTCGACAACGGGCACGTCCTGGACCCGGGGCTTTGGGCAAGGTCGAAGTCACGGGGTAGAAATTGATTCGGCCTTGTTTAAAGAGAACGGCGACGTGGATTGGGTGGCGCTGGATGACAAAGCCCAACAGGTGGTAGAGCGGGTATTCACCAATTTGCCCTAAGCTGAAGTTGCCCTAAGCTGAAGACAATTGAGGATGCGGAACGGTGATCATGATGCGGAACGATTTGAGGGCACTTCAGGCGCAGCAGGGCGCAGAATTTGCAGCGGAATTGGCGGTGCCGGTGAGCTTTGGCAATGATGCCGTTGCCGTGCAGGCAGCGCAGCAAGGAGTGGCCTTATGCGATCGCTCTCATTGGGGTCGCATTTGCGTGGAAGAGCGCGATCGCCAACTATTCCTGCACAACCAAAGTACAAACAATGTGAACGCCCTGAAGCCTGGGCAGGGCTGCAACACAGTATTTGTCACTTCGACAGCACGAACGATAGACCTGGCAACAATCTACGTATTAGATGAGGCCGTGTTGTTGCTGGTGTCCCCAAATCGACGGCAAAAACTGCTGACCTGGCTGGATCGCTATATTTTCTTCGGCGACAAAGTTCGGTTAACGGATGTAACCGAGGCGACCGTAACTTTTAGCGTCATTGGGCCTGAGAGTCACGGTTTGCTGGAACGCCTGGGCGTGGCGATCGATGTAGATGCCCCTGATGGGCGTCACGTTTTAGCCCTGATTGCAGACCGAGAGGTGCGCATCGCAGTGGGCAGTGGACTCGGGCTGACGGGCTATACGCTATGGCTGGATGCAGAGAGTGCGATGTCGGTGTGGCAGGCATTGG
>CAVYAN010000090.1:0-42086 GCA_963766075.1 uncultured cyanobacterium
TCGGGCTGATGCGCGACCCGCTAACCGATCTCGAGAGCATCCCCGAGTCAGGTAAACGCCCCTTTCGTCATGGGGCCTTCGTTATTCATTCGACATTCGACATTCGTCATTCGACATTTCTATTCCGCCTCCCGATCGGCCCAGGACAGCTCTTAGCCGGCTTGCCGCGATCCACTTCGCCGACCGTGCCCCGCACATGGGTTCGACCGGCCGATAATGGTCTGCCAGCACCCGCAACCACTCGGGGGCCTGCTCGCCCCGCTTGCGGGCCTGGGCCAGCCACGCCGGCTCGGGCGTGCGGCGGCCCTGGCCGGCCAGAACGGTGAACTCGGCCGTCGTTTCCGAACGGCGGCGGCACGACAAGTCATGCACCTTGCCCATGTGCAGGCAGTTGGTCGGGCAGGGATCGACGCACAAGGCGCACAGCAGGCACCGCGAGTAGTCGATGGCGTAGCGGGTGACCACTGCCGCTTTGCCTTTGCCCTCGGTGGCGATAGTGATGCAATCGACCGGGCAGGCTGGCGCCACATCCCGCAGGCAATGCGCCGCTGGAGTCGTACTCATGGAAGCCCGGAACCAGCGGGGCCACCGGGAGACCATGGCGTCGGGATACTGGACGGTCGCCACCTGCTTGCCCAGGTAGCCCATGGTGACCGCCAGGCCGAGCCGATCGACTTAACCGCCCGGACCAGGTTTGCGAAGTACTCGCCCATAGGCTTTCGCGCTCGTCTAAAAGTCGGGTTCCGAAGCGGCCCCGCGCCGCCCGCCGCGAGTCCGGAGCGGAAATCCTCTCCCGGGAAGGGAGCGGGGTCTTCCGACCAAGCCGCTATCCTACGGCGTCGGATAGCACGGTTCAAGAATAATTCCGGGTAGCACGTCCGGCCTCAGGTCCTGGGGCGGATGGAGGGACCCGCTCCGTCGGGTCCGTCCCGCAAGTCACCGGCCACGACGGAGCGTGGCCGTCCGTGGAGCGTGGACATGCAATGGCGGAGGCGTTACGGTACCACGCCGGCCGCCGGCCGAAACTCACCCTTGGTCAGGCCGAGCTTGGCCAGGGCCTCGACCCGGCCCGGCAACGCCGCCGGCCTCCACCGGCTTTTCCAGGAAGTCGCACACCGGCAGCCCAGTTCCGGTCGATGTCCTTGGAACTAAACCCCAGCGGGAAGCGGAAGATGACCGCAGTAGCGTCGGGATCGGCACGTTCTTGAGCTGGTCCGGCCGGTGGCTGAGCCCGGGCGAAATCGAACCCGGCAGTCGGCCGACTTCGGGAACATCACGTCCAGGACCAGCAGTTCGGGGGCCCGCTGTTCCATGTGGGCCAAGGTCGCCGGGGTGGTAGGGGGACCTCGACTCGTACCCGGCCTTCCGCCACGCCGTACACCGCACCGGACCATAGCGAAATCCTCGTCATCGTCCACGATCAGCACATACGCCATCCGCGTTCTCCTTAAAAGTTATCAACTTATCACACAACCCGCTTGGCGCCGCCCAAGTTCCGGGGCGGATTTCACCAGGCCAGGACAGTTCCAGCCGTCAAGGTTCTTCCCGCCGGCCGGCCGGGCCCCCGCCCGCGTCCGGCGGAGCGAAACGCAGTTCGAAACTGGTCCCCGCCCCGACCCGGCTTTGCACCCGCAGGCGGAATCCGGTGCAGTTCGGCGATGTGCCGGACAATCGCCAGCCCCCAGGCCGGACGATTCCTTGTTGTGGGCCACCGCCTCGCGGGTCCGATAGTATTCCTCGAAGATGTGCGGGAGCTGCCGGGGGCGATGCCGATGCCCCCGTCGGTGATGGTCACCGCCGCCCCGCGCTCCAGGGCCGAATGCGGGCCGGGCGGCCCGCCGGCAGGTTCCTTCCCAACGTCGCCGCCGTCCGCCGCCCCCGCCGAGACGACCACCCGCCCGCCGGGGTGCGGAATCGGTTACCGCATTGGCCAGGATGTTGGTGAACAACATGCGGAGGTGGTCCTCGGCCCCATCGCCCCAGGCCTGGGCCTGCGCGGTGATGACGATGCCCCGTTGCTGGGCCATCGGCTCGACCTGATGGATGGCCCGCGCAGGACCTTCGCCAGGTCCAGTTCGCACATCGCCGGGGGGGATTGGCCGGCGGAATCCAGGTTGGCCAGTTGCAGCATCTCCTGGATTTCCGCGGCCAGGCGGCGGCAGCGGGCGGCCATTCGCCCGGCGACCCCAGGGCCTCGTCGCACAGGGGCCCGCACGTGCCGCTGAGCAGCAACTGCACGTTGGCGTGGATGGCCGCGAAGGGGGCCTTGAACTGGTGGGTCGTGGTCAGCATGTGCCGCAACCGCTCGTTCTGGGCGGCGACCAAGCTGGCGGTTGCTGGCGGCCAGTTCCGCGTCGCGCTGGCGGACCAGCCGCCGACAGGTGCGAGGCCGAGGTCCCAGACCACCAGCCAGATCGACGATGGCCGAGAAGAAGTTAACCACCGCCACCGCCGGCGAGGCCGGATTCGCCGGGCGGTCCGGTCGAAAATGGAGCGGGGCGGGGCCAGCCCGGACGGTTGCCGCGGTGATGCATGCCGCGTACAGGGCGTCGCCAGCAGGGTCACCATGAAGCTCTGCCGCGCCGGGAAAAAGATGCACGCCAGCACGATGTGGAACAGGTAGACGAACGCGACGTAGGTCTGCATGGAGCCGACGAAATGAATCGCCGCGGTCACCACCAGCAGGTCCATGGACGATCTGGGCCCGCAGGTCGGCCGGGCGGCCTCCGCCTGCACCGCCAGGCGCATCGGTCAGTTGTCCTCGCCCGGGGCCCCCGACCGGCGGCGCTGCAGAGCCCGGCCGTGGGCCCGGAACAGGACGTTGCCCAGCACGAGCACGCCGGCGGCCAGGAACGGCCAGAGGCCCGGCGGCCGCAAGGTCAGGGCCCGGGCGACGGCCGGGACCCGCCCGACAGCCCGCCGAGCACGAAGACGCCGATGACCGCCCGGCGGGAACTGGCAGAACCACAGGACGTTCTCGGCCAGCAGCGGGCCGGACAAGGTCTCGGCGGATTCCCCGGGCGACGCCGGTCCGCCGGGGGCCGCCGGCAGGGGCAGCACGTAGGTGGCCAGTTCGGCCCGCGCGGGGGGGGCGGCGGGCGTCGTAGGGTTATCGGCCGAGGCCGCCTCCGGGCCCGCAGGAAACCGCCGACGATCAGGCCGGCGGTAGGCATGGTAACCGGCGCGAACGGCGGCCAGGGTCCACTTCATCGCCGGGGCCAGTTCGATGGACGACGGGTGAATGTCCGGCAGCATAGTAGCCCGGTGCAGTTACACCGGATTGACGCCCAGCATCACCGCCTCACTGTGGCGGGAGTAGGGAACGAGGCAGACGGGCAGCCCCAAGACAGTCAGCGGAGTAGCAGCCACGGTGGCCACTCATCTGTTGGCCAACAGGTGGGTGGGCAACAGGTGGTGCTTTCGACGGTGGAGTTATTTGATTTGGTGGAAGCGATTGATCAGTTCTTAGCCGATGCTCGCACGTTGCCTGATTTAGCTCTAAGCTTGAAACCGGTAGCCAAGCGGTATGTCAGCAGTGGCCGGGTGATGAATCAGCAGGTGGTTCCAGCAGCGGTAGGGTTGTCCGGGTTAGCAGCAGCGGCGATCGCCTTTGCTCTGATCCCTACTCCAAAAATTCAGGAACCCGCCGACCTGGTGGGTCGGCCCACCGCCACCGCCGAAAAGCCTGTGACGCCCGGGGCATCGCCGACTCCAGGGGCATCGCCCATGCCCAGCAGCAGTGCCACGACGAGTCCAGCGGCTACCCCCCCTGATTTAACCAAGCTAGAAGCCCAGTTTTCGACTGCTCCTGAAATCAAGGATGTGGCTCAGCTTGATGGGCTGCGCCGTCAGGTTTCAACGCAGCTTGATACGGCTTGGCAAACCCGGAATTTGACGGAGGCGTTGGTGTACCGGATTGGCGTTGGGGCCGATGGGGCGATCGTCGGGTATAAAGCCGTCAGTCCTACCGCTGCCGCCAATGTTAAACAGACGCCTTTAGTCGATTTGCCCTATAACCAAAATCGCGCCACTACGGAACCCTTGGCGCAGTTCAAAGTCACCTTTACGCCGGACGGTACGGTGAACGTCACACCGTGGGCCGAAGCGAGTGCCTTGGGTCAGGCTCCTGGCCAAGTAACCGACGGCACACCGCTAGAAATTACCGATGCGGCCCAGTTGAAAACACTCCAACCCAAGGTCTATGACCAAATCATCCCAGTGCTGAGCGGGGCTCCAAAGTTTTCGGAGGCGTTGGTCTATCGGGTACGGGTGCAGGCGGATGGCGCGGTGGTGGACTATCGTCCCGAAAACCAATCCGCTCGCGATCGCGATCAGGAGTTAGGCATGGCTAAACTGGGGCCTCTAGCCAATGAAAATCCGCCACAACAGTCCCTTGCCTGGTTCAAGGCCGTGATTAAACCCGATGGCACGCTGGAAGTTAGCCCCTGGCGCGGCACCAATTAATTACCGGACTTCGATTTTCCTATGCAGGTTATTTTTTTCGGTACCCCGCAATTTGCCGTGCCCAGTTTGGAGCGCTTACTGAGCCATCCTGACATTCAGGTTGCAGGAGTCGTGACCCAGCCGGACAAACGGCGGGGGCGCGGTAATCAGGTGATGCCCTCGCCCGTCAAAACCGTGGCCCAAACTCTGGACCTGCCTGTTTGGCAACCGAAAAGTATCAAGAAAGATGCGGAAACGTTAGCGCAGCTTGAGGCGGCACAGGCGGATGTGTTTGTCGTAGTGGCCTATGGGCAAATTCTGTCCCCACAGATTTTGGCGATGCCGAAGTGGGGCTGTGTGAATGGCCACGGTTCGATTTTGCCCCGCTATCGTGGCGCGGCGCCAATTCAATGGTGTTTGTACCATGGTGAGTTGGAAACCGGCATCACGACTATGCAAATGGATGCGGGTATGGATACCGGGCCAATGCTGCAGGTGGCGCGATCGCCCATTGGCCTATTAGAAACAGCCCAGGATTTGGCGACTCGCCTTGCCGAAATCACAGCCAACCTGTTAATCGAAACCATCGGCCAACTCACCCGGGGGGAACTGCACCCCATACCCCAGGATAATGACCAGGCCACCTATGCCCCGTTGATTCGGAAAGAGGACTTTAGGTTGGACTGGGGACGCAGTGCGATCGCCCTACACAATCAAATTCGGGGCTTCTATCCCCAGTGCACGGCCACTTTTCGTGGCGAGGCGTTGAAAATCATGGCTACGGTCCCCCTCGGTGAGGATTTTCGAGCGCAGTTGCCGGAACCTTGGCGATCTCTGGACATCGGCGCGATCGCGCCAGCATCGGGCCAGCCGGGGCAAATCATGGGCATCGCTAAAGGACTGGGGCCAATTGTCTCCACGGGATCCGGATTACTGCTGCTGCGCGAGGTGCAGCCTGCCGGGAAGAAGGCCCAATCGGGTGCGGACTTTGCGAATGGTCTGCGGGTCAATCTTGGCGAGTGCTTAGAAAACGGGTGAGCGCTGCCGAGAAGCAAGCCGATTGTGATTCGGCTGAGGAGTAGGCGGAATCCCGGAGGGATAACGGATTTATTGATCCCCTGGGTGTGATATAAATGTCAAAGTTTTGTGAACTTCGGTGTAGATCTTTATTCGGAGTTAGGCGATCGCCTAACTTTCCCAGTTAACCGATCTGCAAACGCTTAAGGAAAATCCGCAAAACTGGATTGAGAGCGTATTGGGAGCGGCTGCGGTCCGCCTGCGGGTGAACGTTATGCCGTTGCTGTGAGTGTGTTCGACAGAAGGGCACACTTTATTGACCTGAATCTGGAGCAAGTACATCGTTCATGACCGCATCAACTGTAACGCCTAAGGATACGTCGGAATTGCTCGCTTACCCGAATTTGCGGCTCAAAGACGTTGTTAGAACGCTACCCAAAGACTGCTTTCAAAAAGACATGCGCAAGGCATGGACCAACGTGGCGGTGAGCGTGGTGATGGTGGCCCTGGGGTACGTGAGTATTGCCGTGTCGCCCTGGTTTTTATTGCCGATCGCCTGGTTTTTTACTGGCACGGCTCTAACGGGATTTTTTGTGATTGGCCACGACTGCGGCCATCGCTCCTTTTCTAACAAAAAATGGGTGAATGACCTTGTGGGGCATCTGGCCTTTGCGCCGCTGATTTATCCCTTTCACTGCTGGCGGATTATGCACAACAAGCATCACCGCTACACGAATAAGATGGATGTGGATAATGCGTGGCAGCCCTTTCGCCCAGAAGCCTACGAGGCGCTAGGACCGTTAAAGGTGGCTTATCGGTTGATGCGGGGCAAACTGTGGTGGCTGGCTTCGGTGATTCACTGGGCGCTGGTCCATTTTCAACCGTCCAAGTTCAAGCCGAGCGAGCGGGCGCGGGTGCGGTTGTCGATTGCCGTAGTGGTCTTGTTTGCGGCGATCGTTTTCCCCACGTTGCTAGCCACAGGTGGCATTTGGGGCTTCGTCAAATGGTGGCTGATGCCTTGGTTGGGTTACCACTTTTGGATGAGTACCTTCACCCTCGTGCACCACACTGCCCCGGCAATTGACTTCCAAGAGCCGGACCAATGGAATGAGGCGCGGGCACAACTTTCTGGCACCGTCCATTGTGACTATCCCCTGGGTGTGGAGTTTCTCTGCCACCAGATCAATGTTCATATTCCACATCATATTTCCACGGCGATTCCCTCCTACAATTTGCGGAAAGCCTATCGCAGCCTACAGCAGAACTGGGATGGCTACCTGGTCGAGTCAAAGTTTAACTGGGCGCTAATGCGGACGATTACCGAAGAGTGCCACATGTATCACCCAGTGGACTTCTATCAATCCTTCCGGACCTACCATCGATCGCGCTAGCGCCTACCAAATCCCGAGGATTTCTAAAAATCCCCGGGATTTTAGGTTGAACGGATCGCCTCGTCTAACATTCCCCATCCGCGACTATCCTAGAAAAGGTCGTGTAGATGACATGTGATGCTAAATATTCCTCAAATTCTGGCTGATGAGCTATCCCTACAGCCCTTTCAGGTGCACAATGCCCTAGAACTGTTTGCGGAAGGGGCGACGGTGCCATTTATCTCCCGGTATCGCAAGGAAAAAACGGGTGAAATGGATGAAACCCAGTTGCGCGAACTGAGCGATCGCCATACCTACCTGACCGAACTGGAAGATCGCAAGAAAGCGATTCTGACCGAAATTGAAAAGCAGGGCAAACTGACTCCAGAACTGCGCGCCAAGATTGTTCCTTGCCTGTTGAAGACAGAACTGGAGGACTTGTACCTCCCCTATCGCCCGAAACGGCGCACCCGAGCCACCATTGCCCGCGAAAAAGGATTGCAGCCCCTCGCCGAGCTGATCAAGGCCCTAAATACCCCCAGCGCTGCCCCCCAGTCCCTAGACAGCATCGCCCTATCCTATATTTCTTCTGAAAACGGTGTTGCCAATGCTGAGGATGCCTTGAAGGGAGCCGCTGATATTTTGGCCGAAGAAGTCGCGGAAAAGGCGGAATCTCGGGCGTATCTGCGGGAGTACTTCATGGACTCTGGCCTGTTGACTGCCCGGATGAAGGAAGACCACCCGGAAGGCTCCACCAAGTTCGAGATGTACCGCAGCTACCAAGCCAAGGTCAAAACCATTCCCTCCCACAATTTGTTGGCGCTCGAGCGCGGGGAGAATGAGGGCATTTTGACAGTTGAGCTAGCCTTTGACGAAGAGATCGTGCTGGGATATCTGGCATCCCAGGAAATTCGCACCAAGGACAAAGCCCTACGAGCGTTTTACCATGCGCTGCTCAAGGACGCCTTTACCCGACTGATGAAAACGTCGCTGATTAACGAGGTGCGGGCTGCGAAAAAAACCGAGGCCGATGTTGAATCAATTAAAACCTTTGAGACGAATTTGCGGGAACTGCTGCTGGCGGCTCCGGCAGGGATGAAACCGACCTTAGCGGTTGATCCGGGCTTTCGCACGGGCTGCAAAGTGGCAGTACTGGACCAAACCGCCAAGTTTCTCGAATACCAGACCGTGTTTCCGCACCAATCTGCCGGCCAGCGGGAACAGGCCGCCCGCACCTTGAAGCGGTTGATTGAGCAATACCAGGTGGAGCTGATTGCGATTGGCAATGGTACCGCTGGCCGGGAAACCGATGAGTTTGTCACAGAGGTGTTGAAGTCCCTAGAGCGACAGCCCGTGAAGGTAATGGTGAGCGAGGCCGGGGCGTCTGTGTATTCCGCGAGTGTAGTGGCGATCGCCGAATTCCCCGACCAAGATGTTACCGTTCGGGGAGCCATTAGCATTGGACGACGGCTCCAGGATCCCTTGGCGGAACTGGTGAAAATTGATCCGAAATCGATCGGGGTCGGGCAGTATCAGCACGATGTCGATCAAAAGCTGTTGAAGAAAAAACTGGATGAAACCGTGGAGAGCTGCGTCAACTACGTCGGTGTGGACTTGAACACCGCCTCGAAGGAACTGCTGACCTTTGTGTCGGGGATTTCACCCGTAGTGGCAAACAATATTGTGGACTATCGCAACCAAAATGGGGCCTTTCAGGATCGTCGCCAATTGCTCAAAGTGGCCAAGCTGGGCCCCAAAGCCTTTGAGCAAGCTGCCGGATTTCTGCGGATTCGCAATGGCAAAAACCCCTTGGACAATACAGCAGTGCACCCGGAACGCTATGGGTTAGTGGAGGCGATCGCCCAGGATCTCCAACTCCCCCTGACCGCCGCCCCCCAAATTGCCGAACGCCTGAAGTCGGTTGGCGTCAAAAAGTATGTCACCTCCAGCATTGGCGAGCCTACACTGCGGGACATCCTGGCCGAACTGGAGAAGCCCGGTCGCGATCCCCGCGCGGAATTCAAGTACGCCACCTTCAAGGAAGGGGTAAACGCCATGGCCGATCTAGCCGTGGGCATGCAACTCGAAGGCGTTGTGACCAACGTGGCTAATTTTGGGGCCTTTGTGGATATTGGCGTGCATCAGGACGGTCTAGTCCACGTCTCCCAATTAGCCGACCGATTTGTCAGCGATCCCAACCAAATCGTCAAAGTGGGACAGGTTGTGCAGGTGCGGGTCCTGGAAGTCAATGAGAAGCTGAAGCGGATCAGCTTGTCCATGAAAGCGACAGGCGGTGACACGGGAACCCGCTCCTCTACCTTGAGCCAATCCCGTCAATCGGCTCAGACGGCTCACTCTCAAGCCGCCAGTCCATCAAAAACCGAAAAAGTAGGCCAAAAACCCAAGGAAAAGCGCGGGGAATCCCAGTCTCAGGAAAAGTCCCCGCCCCCAGCAGCGACTCTGGCAGACTTACAGGCCAAGTTCGGGAAAAAGCGCTAGGAAGCTTCTGTTTGGCCCATCTTCTAGCTTTCCGAGGCAGGAGGTGGGCCAAAGACCGGAGCCAGAAACGCCACCAGCCCCCCAATCGCGAAGCCGGCAATATTCCGAAAGAGCGGCAACCACTCTGCGGTCCGAGTAATCACCGGCGCGATGCCAAAGGCAATAAACAAAATGCCCCACAGGGGAGACAAAATTAGCGCCCACTGCCAAGCCACCAGTTGACCTGCTTTGCGCGGCTGAGACGCAAAGCCACAAATAATCCCGCCAATCACCGATGTGGCCAGGGTCAAGATCCATTGCTCGCGTGGCAAGCCTGGTACAACAGCACAGCCTCCGGGCTTAGTGAGACAGCCTTCTACTGTTTCAATCGCACTGACGATCGCCTGGTCCTCCCCATTATCCCGCACATAAAATTGGTTGCCAAAGCGGGTTTGCAGCTCAATCCAAAATGTCCTAGGCATCAACGGATACAGGTCATCCCCAACTGCAAAGCTCAGAATATTTCCCCCTCGGGTATCCGCCACCAGGAGCATCGTATGGTCACCCAGGCCCCAATAGGGAATCACTGCTCTACCCGGCGTGCGATCAAACTGGGTTAAAACGCGCAGTTTCCAACCCGTGTCCTGCTCAAACCCCGTTAAATTCTGGGCAAGGCTCTCCTCCTGCTGTGTCGTCAGAATATTGGCTAAATCCACCACGGGCGTTTTTTCAGCGGGCAACAGCTCTGGATTGTCAAAGGCATAGGCGGGCAACATTTGAAAGGGATTGAGTACCACTACCACCGCCAAAACCACAGGTGTCAAGAGCGTGAAAAGTCGCCGTAACCCAAATCGCCTTAACAAGGACGGATTAGAGAAATCAAAAGCCTTAAGAATAGACAACATGTAAAGTAAATCCGAGACAGGTATGAGAATTGCAAGAAGAATGGCGGCGCAGGGAGGACTAATCTACATCCAGTCGCGAGAATAAAGCATGCCCAAGTCCCAAGCCCGCAGCAATATGAGAGTTGAGTAACGTTTCTTAACGAAATTCTAGCTTATTTCATATTAAGAACCTGCGGCGGCTGAGTCAATGAATTGAATCTGGAGCCAACATGCACTACCGCCCGATTTATTTAGATTGCCACGCGACTACACCCTTGGATGAACGAGTTTTAGAGGCAATGCTGCCGTACTTTAGGGAGCATTTTGGGAATCCGGCCAGCTCCAGTCATATTTATGGATGGGAAGCCGAGGCGGCGGTCCAGGTGGCGCGGCGCGGCATTGCCAGTGCCATTCAGGCGACACCGGAAGAAATTATTTTCACGAGTGGGGCGACAGAGGCCAATAACTTGGCCATTAAGGGTGTAGCGGAAGCCTACATGAGTCAGGGACGCCACATCATCACCGTGGCCACGGAACATAATGCCGTACTGGATACCTGCCGCTATTTGCAGTCCATGGGCTTTGATCTGACGATTTTGCCCGTCCAGGCGGATGGGTTGCTTGATCTGGCTGTCTTAGAGCAGGCAATGCGTCCCGATACGATTTTGGTGTCGGTGATGGCGGCGAACAATGAGATTGGGGTCGTGCAGCCCTTGGCCCAAATTGGTGCTCTGTGCCGCAGTCGGCAAATTTTGTTCCATACGGATGCGGCCCAGGCGATCGCCAAAATCCCCCTGGATGTCCATGCCATGCAGATTGACTTGATGTCCATGACCGCCCATAAGGTCTATGGACCTAAGGGCATTGGGGCCTTGTACGTGCGGCGACGGGATCCTCGGGTGCACGTGGCCCCCCAACTCCACGGGGGTGGGCAGGAACGGGGCATGCGGTCGGGCACGTTGTATACCCCGCAAATTGTGGGCTTTGCCAAGGCGGTGGAGGTGGCGATCGCGGATATGGCCGCAGAAACGGCCCGCACCGTGGCTCTGCGCGATCGCCTGTGGCAGCCCATCAGTCAGCTCGACGGCGTTTACCTAAATGGGCACCCGACGCAGCGCCTTGCCAGCAACCTCAACATCAGTATTGCCGACGTGGATGCTGCGGCCCTCGCCCAGGGCTTGCAGTCCTTAGTGGCCTTTTCCTCTGGTTCGGCCTGCACCTCTGCCAAAAGTTTGCCCTCCCACGTCTTGACGGCCATTGGTCGCAGTGCTTCCTTGGCCCACGCCACGCTGCGGTTCGGCATTGGTCGGTTCAATACAGCAGCGGAGATTGATCAGGTGGCCACCTGTGCCGTTTCTACCATCCAATCCCTTCGCACGGCGGCACCCGTGAGCGGCTGATCCCGAACCCCATTGCCTCCACCTCTCGCCCACGGTAAGCTCAAACCGTGGGCATTTGTATGGAGGAACACCTTGTGACAACCACGGACCAAGTTCTCGAGGTGGGGGGATTCAAGTGGTTTTACCGAGAGGCGCTGCCGCTAAATGCTAGCAATCGCGTGCCCGTGGTGTGCCTTCATGGATTAGTCTCCCAAAGCTATGGTTGGCGGCATGTATTACCCGCCCTGGCAGAGCAGGGATTTCGGGCGATCGCCCCCGACTGGTTGGGCTGTGGCTACTCGGATATGCCCGATCTACGGGACTTTGCCTATACACCGGATGCCTTTGTGGCCGCTTTGGCCGCTTGGTTGGATGCCTTGGAACTCCCGCGAGTGTCCTTGGTGGTGCAGGGATTTTTAGGGCCAATTGGCTTGCTCTACGCCCTCCGTTATCCAGACCGGGTAGAGCGATTGGCCATTTTGAACACGCCCTTGGATGCGACAGCAAAATTGCCCTGGAAGATTCAGCAAATGGGCATCCCTTTGGTGGGCGATATGTTGACCCAGGATCCGCTATTGGTCGATCGCACCTTGGAAGGCGGCGGCGGATACCGGGTTGAAGATAAAGATTTGGATGTTTACCGCCGTCCCTGGTTGAAAACCTCTGATGCGGGCCGATCGCTGCTGCGCACGATCCAAAATTTGCAGTTGTCGGAAACAACGGCGGCGATCGCGACGGGTTTTGCGGACTGGCCAAGACCCATTCTCGTGGGCTGGGGCGTTCGGGATCCTTGGCTGGCGGTGACAATGGCCGAAACGTTTGTCAAGACTTTACCCCATGGAGACTTGGTAAAACTGGAAGAAGTGGGCCACTATCCTCAAGAAGATTGGCATGAAAAGGTGACTGCGATCCTGGTGCCCTTTTTACGCCGCCAGAGCCTTTAGGACGGGTTGTCTGCGGCTTCTGATGGCGGCTTCTGATAGTATCAACATGGCGTAGGCAGCTTAGGATGAACCGGTGAACAGCTTGGCGCAGAAGGTGTGGGTGGGGTTTGCGATCGGGGTGACGATCGCGATTGCCCTGGCGGCCACCTTCTGGATTTTGGATCACCCCTTTGGCACAACGTGGGATGAAGCCCGTTATATCAATCGGGCCAATCGCGACGTTGCTTTTTTTCGGGAGGGCGGCTGGAGTAGTTTGCTCAAGGTGCTAGTGAGTGAGGATCGCACCCGTCCGCCAGCCTATCGGCTGTTGGTTTTACCGATTACCCTCATTTTTGGTGCTCCGGCGGCGCTGCTGCGCTTTATAGCCTTGGCGGGACTGGGCCTGAGTGTGGGGCTGACCTTTTTGATTGCCCAGCGGATTGCTGGCAGGACGGCTGGAGCGTTTACCGTGGCGTTTCTGTGCCTTTGCCCGATTGTGGTTGGCCCCGGCATGCGGTTTTATGTGGACTATCCCTATTACCTAGCGATCGCGGCGCTGCTTTACTTTCTTCTGGGCGACTGGCAGCCCTCCTCCCGCAACTGGCTGGGCTTGGGATTAGCCGTGGGGTTGGGCCTGCTGGCCAAGCCGCCATTTCTGCTGATGGGGATGCCGTTGTTGTTGCTCGCGGGCATCCTGCGCCACTATCAGATTTGGACCGGGCCAGATTTACTCACCTTAGGGAAGGCGTTGGGGACGGGTATCGTTGTGGCCCTGCCCTGGTGGATATTTAACGCTAAACCGGCCCTGGCCAAGGCTTTTCGCTCCAGCGGCTATGTCCGCCATTCCCTAGGACCCAAGGGATCGCTAGGGGCATTGGCAGAATGGCTGCATGTGTTTACCGAAACCCTGGTGGGTCCGGCTTTGATGGTTCTCCTCCTGGCCATTTTGGCAACGGTGGCGCTGAAATTCAGCCGCCGGGAACTCACCCTCAACCGGACGCAGGGGGTAGCGATCGCTGTTTGCCTGGTCGCCGCCCTACCCACACTGGTGCTCTCCATATGGGCCACCAACCAGAATCCGCGCTTAATTGCTCCGGCGTTGCTGCCCTTGGCGATCGCCCTCGGATCCCTGGCGGCTCTGACAGGCTGGACCACGTCTCGCTGGCTGGCCCCAGCGGCCATCGCCATCATGACCGTGCAACTGGTGGTCATGATCTCCCCAACACCGGGAAATCCGCGCTATCAGGCCAGTGATGCGATTGCCTCTGCGTTGCTGTGGGGCAATCCCTCAGATGTGATGCAGCGGGACGAGCAGCGCGACTGGGCGCAGTTGCGAGCCTTAATCCGCCAAAAAGGCATCGAGACCCCCCGTATTGCCTATTTGGGCGGTGGCGAAGGATTTACCGCACCAGAAATAGCAGCCCCGTGGGTCTTGGTCCAAGAGCCCATCGACATCCGCTGGATTTGGCGCTATGAAGAGGGCACATTGGATTGGCCTCAGGCGATCGCGGCAGTCACAGCCAGTAATGTTGTCGTTACCGCCTTGGATATTCGGGGCAATGCTGCCAATAATGATGTCCTCGACAATCAACACAATGCAGAACTCATTCAGCGCATGGCGGCCCTGCCTGACTTTAGCGGTCCCTTTGAACTCCGGCTCGGGCGCTTTGATCCCGCCAAAATCGTCGTATTTATCAAGAATTCTTCTGCTCCCTTACCCCCATCCAACCGACCCAAGCTGGATGTCTTCTAGCAACCCCGATCCGCTCTGGGAATGGCAAACTGCCGACAACCCACGGTTCGCTAGGGCTGCAACAGCATCGCGGGTGATTTTGCATCATTGCCCACTACTACCACCTTGGCATTTTTCGAGTCGGCTAGCTTCTCCATGGCTTGTATTTGCCGGAACTGGAGAATTTTGTCAGTGAGGCCCTGGGAAATAATCCGCTGGGAATCCGCCGTTCCCTGGGCTTCAATGCGCTTCCGTTCCGCCTCTTTCTTTTCTTTCTGTAGCACAAACTCCATGCGCTGGCTATCCTGTTCGGCTTGCAGCTTTGCCTGGACCGAGGCTTGAATGCTATCCGGTAGGGTGATGTTACGCAACAGAGTAGTTTCGACCAAAAGGCCGCGATCGCTCAAGGGACGACTGATTTCCTGCTGCAATTCCTGAGCCACCGCCTCTCGCTTCGAGGTATACAGTAGTTGCGCCGGATACTTGGCTGTGGCACTGCGGATGGCAGACCGGAATTGGGGCACCAGGATAATCTGGGCATACTCGGTGCCAATGGTTTGGTAAATCTGCTTAACCTTGAGCGGATCGAGGCGATATAGGACGCTCACATCGGCGGTGACAATTAACCCATCTTGAGAAGGCGTTTGGGTCGTCTCCTTCAGTTCCTGGGTTTGCAACGAGAGCAGAACCACTTTGGCGAGGGGATTTTTGAGATGAATGCCAGCATCGAGCGTTTGGTCACTGACTTTGCCAAACTGATCGACGATGCCAATTTGTCCAGCGGGGACAATGGCCAGCGATCGCAGCAGGACAATCAATCCAGCGAATCCCATCAAACCCAGTGCTAACGTAGCAGGCAGCGATCTGTGGACTGAATATAGCTCTCATAGGTTAGCTGTAGCTGTTTACAACGCTTTCTGTTTACAACTGTATCTACAATGCCCAAAATCCAGATTACTGGAGCATTGGCCATCCTCTGGGTTGGGCATCCACTGCCGTGCCAAGGTTCTAGATAAAACTTCTAGAAAGAACTCTAGAAAAACAGTTGCAGAAAGAAATACAACAGCAACCATCGCCCTTAGACGGTCATCCCGGCTCCCGAATTGTCAGGATCAGGATGGAGCGCTGGGGAATTCTCAGCCGCAAAGTTCGGGACTGCATGGATTGCCGGATCTGGCGTTGCTACAGGGATTGGCATCTGGGCGATCGCGCGCTGCATTTCCCACTCCTGTACCAGTAACCCACCCAAATGTGCGATCGCAAGGCCCACCGCCACTAAGGGCAGCACGTAGCTATGCAACATATACATGTGCAATACAGTCGGTGTGGCGATCGCACCGCCCCCGGTCACGATGTCGCGAATCTGAGCGCCAACCAGGGGAATCGACTCAATAATGCCCAACTCCACCTTGAACCGCCAAAAGCCAATTTGTGACCAGTCCAAAATAATGGCCGTCCAGCTCAATCCGATCGCCACCAGTGCCAAAAAAATCCCACTGACCCAAGCGGTCAGCCAACTGGCCCGAAATCGCTCGCCAATAAACATGACAACAATCTGCACCAAGGCCGCGCCAATCAGAAGATTGCCGGCAAGGTCATGCAGCTTCCGAATCAGCCAGCCAAAGTTGACATCGGCCGTAATTTTTTCTAGAGAAGTAAATGCAGCTCCGGCTGCGGGTTCGTAGTGAAAGGACAGCAGAACTCCAGTCACAGCGGCCATCAACGTCAAGGTCAAAACCACCACCGCCATTAAAGTCGAAATTCTACGAAACACGTAAGCCGCATCTTTTACAGTTGAACGCATAGTTACAGTTGAACGCATAATCAAAGATCCAAGACGCCTAGGGCCTGTCGGTTAATTATTTGGATCATAACGAAATGTAAACATAATTATCATATTCGTTTACACAAATCTCTCCAAAGAATCAGTCCGCAGCATCAGTCCGCCCCTTTCCTATATCGCGGAACATGTGTCGCGGAACTTCCGCGACACATATTGACGCTTAGGGCGGCGTCTGCTCCGCTACCTGCTTCAGACGGCGCAATTGTGCTTGCATATCGCGCTGGGTCAACCGAGCGGCAAAGGTGTGGAATCCAAAGCGCACGATGGGATTGGGAATGTGGAATTCAAATCGGTTGATTAGGCGAGTGCCCTGAGGGTGAGCTTGGCATTCCCAGCGATCGCGCCCTTGAAAGAATCCATCAAACTGCCACACAATCAGTCCGGGCTGCCTTTCAACGACTACACAGTTCAGGGCGGGGAAGAGCAAAGGCACCTGCATCACAAATCGACATCTTGCCCCTAGCTCCGTAGACCATGTATCAATCGGCTCACAGCGCAGGGCAGGATTCAACCAGCGATGCATCAGATCCCGTTGGGTAATGCAGCGTTCAACCGTCGGGGGACTGGCATTAATGGCGATTGAGTGTTCAAACGCGTAGGGTTCGGCTTCACCCGTCTGTTTCATAGCGGTGTTTCCTATGGTGGCGTTTTCTATGGCGGTGTTTCTGAAGTAGTCCTCATCGCTTCTTCCCGAGCTGATCCCCATTTTTCTGGCCGACCTTAGCCTTCCTTTGGCCCCGCATTTCCCTCTCGACGTAGACGGTTTTAAGATGCGGTAGTAAAAGTAGGGAAAGCTATCAAATTGTCAACGGTTGCTCATCCAGATTCAACGAAATTTTAAATTAGTGTTTCCCAAAGCTTTTATCTTGGGGGCGTTACCAGTACTCTGGTGATGCAGCATAAGTGAATCTACTGTTTGCTTCAGTGTTGGGACGCGTTCTGGATGATTTTTACAGGTTGGACTGGGGCTGCATCTTTAAATAGGTCCGTCTCATCCTTTGACCACTGCGTTTCTTTTGACGACAGTTCCGGCGCGTTTCTCTCAATGAGAAATTTTTTGAGGATAACCGCAAGTATGCATCACATTACACAAAGTTTTGGACAACTGGGAGAGATGGGCTTTGCCAGCTCAGTTTTTTCCGGGTTCGGAGAACTCCGTTCACCCATTTTACTCGCGCAGCAGGTGCCTGCCGATCTCGTCAATTGGGTCGGGATGATTGCCGGAGCCGTGGGGATTCTGCTCCTTGGGCTGGTGGTGGCAACCTTTGTGTCCAGTGCCCTCGGCAAGTTGCTCAAGAGTACGGGGTTTGAACAATCCCTCAACAACATGGTGGGGTCGGCTAGTGCCAGCCTGAATTTGGTCAAATGGCTGCAGGCCATCGTTTACTGGATCATCATGATCCTGGCGATCGTTGCCGCACTAAATGTGTTTAAGCTGACAGCGGTTTCGGAGCCTCTCAATGCCTTCTTGAACCAGATTTTTGCGTTCTTGCCAAAGCTGGGTTCTGCCGCTGTCCTAGTGGGCATTGCCTGGATTTTGGCCACGATCGCCAAAAGTGTCGTCATTCGCGCGGCGCGGTCTTTGAATTTGGATGAGCAGATGAATGCCCAGACCAATGACGGCCCCGTCCCCGTGGTCTTGAGCGAGACCCTGGGCAATGCGATTTACTGGTTTATTTTTCTATTCTTCTTGCCCTTGATTTTGGGCGTGCTGGGACTAGAGGGTCCGCTGGCTCCTGTCCAGAACGTGCTGAATGATCTGCTGTCGGCGCTGCCCAAGCTGCTCAAAGCGGTGATGATTGGAGCCGTGGGTTGGTTTGTAGCGCGGATTGTCCGCGAGATTGTCACCAATTTGTTGGCGGCCACGGGCGTTGACCAAATGGGTGAACGGGTGGGTTTGAGCCGCACCCGCGGGACCCAATCCTTTTCCTGGCTGATTGGCACGATTGTGTTTGTGCTGATTTTGATCCCGACGGCAACGGCGGCGTTGGATGCGTTGGCAATTCCAGCCATTTCCGGTCCGGCGACATCCATGTTGAATCAGCTGCTGAGCGCCATTCCGCTAATTTTTACGGCAGCCGTAATTTTAGTGGGTGCTTACCTGATCGGTAAGTTCGTCGCGGAATTGGTAAGTCAAATTCTGGAAGGGTTTGGCTTTAACAATGTTTTCCAGTGGCTCGGCATCGAGACCACTGTGGCAGCAGGTGCTAAGACGCCCTCGGAAATCGTGGGAATTGTGGTACTGGTCGGGATTCTGCTGTTTGGCACAGTTGCTGCGACGAATGTCCTAAACTTCCCGGCGCTGACTCTGATTGTCACGGGCCTGCTGGTGATTTTGGGTCAGATTCTCTCTGGGCTGGTGGTATTTGCCATTGGCTTGTACTTGGCAAATCTGGCCTTTAAGGTGATCACCAGTTCCGGTTCGGGCCAAGCGAAAATCCTGGGACAAACGGCACGGATTGCGATTATTGCCTTAGTGGCAGCGATGGCGCTGCAACAAATGGGCATTGCCCCGAATATTGTGAATCTGGCCTTTGGCCTGCTGTTGGGGGCGATCGCCGTTGCGGTTGCTATTGCCTTCGGTTTGGGTGGACGCGATGTAGCTGCCAACCAACTGCAAAATTGGTTTGACACCTTTAATCGCAAATAGACCCTGAATCACGATGCTAGCGGCGGGGTCTTACACACCCGCCGCTGATCATGCCTCATTATTTGTGACTTAACTATTTGCATAAAAAATTCCCCCATCAATCCGGGAGTTTTTTATGCAAATTTTTTTGTCGTCTTTTGTGATCATTTTGAGAGGCGATCGCGTATAGTACAAATGTATGCATTCGCGCCAGAATCTGTTTAGGGCCTAGTGAATCCCTGGCATGCTGAAGCCGGCAACGTAATGAGATGAATGACGTTGTTGGACAAAGCCACCCGTCTTCCCGCTCTGACTACCCGCTCTGACTACCGCCCCAAAATTGTTCTGATGCTGTCTGAGCATGGGCAACAGCAATCTTCTTTTCCTCAAGGGTTACCCGATGACTCAGCAACTATCCCAGCCTCCGCACCCCGCACCCAGAGACCTTTCTGTCTCAAAGACCTATCCCCCGAGTAGGCCCAAGGTCGCCGCTCGAGCCGCCACTCAAGCCGCTATCAAAAAGACCAGTGTGAAATATATGCTGGCCGGAGGATCCATCCTGGCGGCGCTAGGGCTACTGATGGATTTTCGGTCTCTGGTGCCGACGCCTTCGGGATCTCAGGAAGTCTGCCAGCGGGTCGTGCGGGCCGATGCCTTACTCTCGCGGGAAACGCTGTCAAAGCTCCTGACTGTGCCCGAACGGACTCCCCAAGGGGCGGCACGGCAAATTTTGAGCCAGCCCTACTGCATTTTGCCAGCGTTGCAGGTGCGCGCGGGAGTTATGGCTCAGCGTGAAGCCTATCCCTTGGACTTTGATTCGCAAACGTGGCTGGTGGTGCTGTATGAGGGAGAGGAATATGCCGGATATGCGTTTAGTTTTCGCCATTAGTCAGGGGGGCGATCGCGCCGGGGGGCGGGGCGTTTGGTGGCTGTCCCTAAGCCTTTTCCTACTGTTGAGCGCTTGTAGCGCTCCGCCCCCACCCGATAAACCCTTGGCCGTGCGACTTTACCAAACCTGGGAACTGCAACCGGGGGACCAACTCCATGGCTACGCAGTACTGGGAGGCTTGGGAGACATTTCCATTGCGCTGCGCGGTCAATCGGTTTATGCACCTTTCGATGGCAAAACAGAGCGCGATACGCGCCAATGCCTGGTGTTTTCTAGTCCGGAGGTACCCGCCTATCTATTTCGGTTATGCGGCGTCCGGGGCCAAAAGTTAGGGGCGATCGCCCGAGGTGAATCCATGGGCACTGCCGACATTCTGCAATTTGCCGCCCTGCGCAAACAGCCCAACAACACGTGGGCCATGGTCGAACCCAGCAAGTCTATCCTCGAACGCACCCTAACCCGCTCATGAATCGCCTTTGCCTGATGGCTGTCAGCCTTGTCACTCTCGCGTTGAGCCTAATGCGGCCCGCCCACGCCACGGATACCGTGCCGCTCAGCTTCAATTTGTCCGGAATCCCGCAGTTTCGCTCCGATGCAGACATTGTCGCACCCTCTGATGTCGTGCCCTCTCAGGGCGCACACATCCGTCGCCAACGTCAACTGTTTAGCGGTGGGGCGAATTCCCTGGCCGCTCGCACCATCGGCCATGCCGAAGGCACTCGGACACTACAGGGCGGTAGGACTCCTGCCTACTATGGGCATGTCGATCCCGGGAATGGCATTTGGAATCTTGGCAGCTTTTCCTTTCAACACTGTCCTGAAGCCGCCTATCAATGCACGACTCCCGAAGTTGCCGATATTTACCAATTGCGCCGTCTCCAAGGACAAGCCCTAGCGCTCCAACTGGCGGCAGAGCAACGGGGCCTGCGGCTGACTCTGGTGGAACATCTGAATGGCCTGGATTTAGCCAATCAAGCGCCGATGGCTGCCCTCGGCATCCCCGGATATGTTGCGTTGTTACAGCAGGCCCATCGCCAAGGATTAACTGCCGCAGATGCATTGCTGTGGGCCAGAGTCCAATCCTATTGGAACCCGCAAACGCAACGGTGGGATGCGCCGGGGCTGGGCAACACCAGCAGCAGCATTCGGGATGACCAGAATCGCCGAATGGTCGCGATCGCCCAAGCTTTGGCCCACTATTCCCCCGCACTCCTTACCCCTGAAGCGGGTTCCGATCTTTCCAGAAGCACTTATACTGAAGGCATACGCTAACAGCCATTGATGCGCCGGATCATGAGTTAAAAGTTCACTGTAGATTAAAGAGTGGATTAAAAATTCGTAGATGCAAATCTGTTATCGCATCACTCTGGAAGCGCATCTCTCTGGAAACTTTATACGCAGCCACACGTCTCCGTTGAGGAGTGCCTTCTTATGACTATGATTCACAACACCTTGACTCAAAAATTGACTCAAAAAAAAATTCCGCGATTTGTGTTGGTGACGGCGATCGCCTCGGGCATGGCTATGCTCACCGCCCTATCCCCGGCTGCTGCCCAGTTTGGCAACAACGCCGATGCTCTGAAAGACCCCAATCAGCAGAACGCGCCCTTTTCTAACTCTGGCAGTTCCACGAATGGCATTTTTGACCTGATTCACCGGGCCGTACTGGGACCGGGCAAGAGTCTCGAAGAATTTAATGCCGAGCAAACCGAAAGTTTGGATGCCGCCACCGAGGCATTTCGCGCACAGCAGAAGGAAAAGTTAGGCCATACTTCGGCTCCTACCGTTACCCCGGCACCGGTGGTATCTCCAGCCCCCTCCAATTAGGGCAATCTAAACTGTTCCCCAGACTCCCCCCAGACTCCCCCCTCGTGGGCTAGCACTCGTCGGCTATCACTAGGGCAACGTGCGGAAGTGGTAGGTCGGCGGCTCGTTCTTGCGGGCCGGGGACGGCACAATGGTCATCAGTTGGACATTGCCTTTGCGATCGCCCGATGGGGAAAAGCGGATTGGTCCCTGGGATCCAGTCACTGTAAAGGTTGGCTGGGCCAGCGAGCGCTGCAATCCCTGACGGGTCGGGTTTTTGGACAAAGCTGAAACCATGGCCTGGGTGGCGTCATAGGCCAAAGCCGTTCGCCAACTGCTCTCCAACTGCGTCCCCCACAGCTTGACAAACTGCTGTTGAAAGGGCGATACCACAACGGCAGCGGGAACCACGACCACCATCCCCACCGCCTGCTCTCCCACGAGCTTGAGCAGGCTAGGGTTGTACGCCGTATCTCCTGCCAGTAACGAGAGGCGGCGGCGATTGAGTTGAATCACTTGCAAGGCGCGGTCCAGGGCGCGGCTATCCGGCACGAGCATCAGCACTTCCGACCCCTTCGCGATCGCCTGTCGCACACTGACATCGGCATCAAAGTCAGGACTGGTCAAATCCACTTCCTGCAAGATTTCTAGATTGTTGTAGAAGAGGGCGGCCTTGAATTCTTGCTTCAGTGATTGACTGTATTCGCTGGCTCCATTAAAGAAAACGGTGGCTTTACGCCTTTTCAAGCGGTGCATCATATAGTTGCCTAAAGCCTGAGCCGTCATGCGATCGCTCGGCATCGTGCGAAAAATGTATCGATCGAAGTTCGAGAGCTTCACCGCTGAGCTAGTGGGCGAGATCATCACCAGTTGGCGAGATTTATACACCTGAGCCGCCGCCAACGAGGTATCGCTATTGCTGTGACCGACTACACCCAGGATGTTGTTATTGTTCGCCAGCGTCGTGGCAATTTGCTGGGCGATCGCGGCTACATTGCCATCATCCGCGATCACTAGTTTCAGTTTGACGCCATTCAGCCCCCCCGCCTGATTCACCGCAGTTTGAACCTGGGCCGCACCGCGCAGCAGTTCCATCGCCTGCACCAGGTTGGAACTAAAGGGCACGGCAATGGCAACTTGATAGGCAGGCTGGGAACCAATACGGGCATTGTTGAGATAGATCAAGGTCTCTGGATCAGACCGATTGGCTTTGCGGGCCGCTTCTAGAGCGGCGATCGCCTGGGAATAATTTCCGGCGGCAAGGTAATCAATGCCATCTTGCTTGGCGGGGGTATTGAGTTGCCAAGTATTGAGCAAGCGTTCCCCGGCGCTAATGCGATCAGTGATTGCCGTGGGATTGGCGATCGTGGTCTCCAGCGGCGTATTCAACGCGGCATTGGGCGTTGTTTCTAGAATGCTGCCCCGCCCTAACGTTAAGACAGCAGCGCCCACCGCCACTCCAGCTCCTACCGCCACCTTCCAGCCCGCAATTTTTTGGTGCCAAAAGGACGTCCCCAATGTCGGCTTTTCAGGCTGCGTAATGGCGAGCGGCACAGGTGATTCGAGACCGGAGACGGATTCATCCGGGATCACCGTCAGGGCAGAATTCAGCGTTCGGGGCGCAGCCGGGTTGGATGTGACGGATAGTAAGGCGTCTAGAGCCGCAGTGGCGGTGGGATAGCGCTGCGAAACATGATAGCGAATCATCTGATCCAGAACGGCGGCAAGGGCATCGCTGACGTCAGCATGATCCCGCCACACTACCTCACAGGTATTGAACTCGTGGGGCAACTGGGAAGGGCGCATTCCCGTGAGAGCCTGAATCCCCACCATGCCTAGAGAATAGATATCGCTACTACACCGGGGTCTGCCCAGGCATTGTTCACTGGCCCCATAGCCCGAGGTGTAGATCGGAACACTCATTAGGCTGGTATCGCTCTGGGCCTCGGTCACCGCATTGCCGATGGTTTTGACTGCGCCAAAATCAATCAAGACCAGCTTGCCATCGCGCTGCCGCCGAATCAGATTGTCTGGTTTAATATCGCGGTGAATCACGCCCTGATCGTGGACATAGGCCAGTATTCCCAGCACATCCTGGAGCAAATCGATCACTTGCGGCTCGGAAAATCGTTGGCCACCCGCCAGTTCTTCACTGAGGGGACGGCCCTCAACAAATTCTTGAACCAGATAGAATTCGCAGTTCTCCTCAAAATAGGCCAAAAGTCGGGGGATTTGGTCATGCTGCCCTAATTTTTCTAGGCTTTCGGCCTCGGTCTGAAACAACCGTCGCACCTGGGTGAGCATGGCTGGGTCGTTGCTGGCAAAGGTGAGATGCTTCAGGACACAGCGGGGATTTCCCGGACGCTGCATATCTTCCACAACGTAGGTGTGCCCGAAGCCCCCTGACCCCAAGACGTGAATGACGCGATAGCGTGCTCCGAGAAGTTCGCCCAGCATTGGCATGGTGGAGTGTACGGCAGATGAACCCTAACCCAAAAGGGACGAGCGCGGACCCAAGAGTGAAAATGGCGATGATGAAGGGGCGATCGCGCATTCGGAATCGCCGATCGAGGCTTCCACTGACCCCACTACAGCCTCAATGACCACAACCTGTGTCAATCACCCTGTAAGCCAGCACTCATAAGAGTCTATTCTGAACAGGATACCAACATCGTTCGACTCTGTAGAACTGCGAGCTGACTGCCCCCAATCGCATCATGATCCTCTCAGGAGGACTATACCCCTTTGGGAGTTCTCTCCCATTGTATGGGGCATCCATCCTTGCATCTCCCCCGATGAAAGTTTATTAACGCTATCCCCGCCGTGCCCTATGCATCTCCCCTCGTTTCTTTGGCTCTGGAAAGCCGCCGCTTGGTCAATGGGCTTCGCCATATTGGCCTATATTCTGCTGGCAATTTCGGGGATCACCGTCCGACTACGACGGCAAAACCATCAAGAACTCCCCGAGGGGTTACGGCTCTTTCACTGGATGACGGGTGTGCTGTTAGTTCTCCTGGTCTTGTTTCTGTTGGGGATTGGCATCGTCGGCACGCTAGGACATTTCGGCAGTTTAGGCCATTCCAGTCACCTGTGGGCCGGGCTAGCTGTCGTCGATTTGGTCATGCTGTCTGCCTGGAGCGCAGTGCAAATTAGTCCAGCCAGACCGTGGGCCCGTTCTCTGCATTTCGGTACAAACCTAGTTCTCTTGCTAGGATTGATTTTGGTTTCATTGACAGGCTGGAGCGTAGTGCAGAAATATTTGTAATCTATTTTTTGTATTCTGTTTGGCAGTTGTCCAGTCTGTTGTGACTTGTTTCGCTCCACCGGCATCGGCTGGTTGTGTCCAAGCCTGTTATACCCGGATAATGCCTAGATAATGCCCCGATGGGGATTTGTTAGAAGTCCGGTTAGCTCTGTTCAGCTCCTGTAAATGTTTCTGGCTAGGAATGCGATTCAAGCATTCTGACTAAACCAGTTGAGACTAGACCAGTTGAGAATACGGTTCATTGCGCCAAGTTAGTACAGATCGAATGCAAAGGAGAATAAGTGCTGTGGAGTCGAGTCAGCAATCACCCCAGGAATTACCATCGATCGCCGCAGTGGGTGATGTTTCCCCGGTAGCGATCGCCACCTTTCGGATCGCCCCTCTGATTCGGATGACGCTGATGCTGTTGTATTTATCTCTGATGATTCCGTTACCGTTTCTTCCCCAGGTAACGGTGCCACGCATTTCCCCTCAAGTGCTGTGGGTGGGAATTGGCCTGGGGGCAATGCTGGTGTATGGAGCGTTTAGCGATCGCATCACAGTCACCGAACAGGGAATTCAAATGTCTACACCCGTTTGGGTTCCCAATCTGTTTCGGCAAGGCTGGTCCCTGAATTGGATCGACATCCAAGCCCTCAAACCGCGCTCCACCGGACAGGGTGGCATCGTCTATTATTTTCTGAGCAAATCGGGTCAAGGCTATTTGTTGCCCATGCGGGTGGCCGGATTTGCCCAGTTAGTCAGCATTGTGCAGGCAAAAACGGGGATCGATACGACCGATGTCCGCCCCCTATCCCAGCCCTGGATGTATTTTACGCTTTTGGGGCTGACCTTAATGCTACTCGGGGTTGATGCCTGGACAATTTGGACAGCGCTGCATCTAGGCGCTAATTAATCGGCGCTAAATTAGGCGCTAATTTTAAAGGAATCCATTCAAGGCCCAATTAAACCCTAATTAAACAGCAAGGTTCGATTAAAATTTAGAAACCAATTAATAGGCGTCACGGCCCAGCGCCGGAAATTCTCAGTCAGGAGGTGTCTCAGTGGGATTGTGCGGTGAAGGATAAAGCAGTATCACCCGTGGTGCGGGTCGAAGGCGTGAGTTTTGCCCATGGACTGGCAGCGCAGGCGATTTTGCAGCAAATTTCTTTTGCCGTGAATCGGGGCGATCGCCTCGCGATTGTGGGCATTTCCGGAGCGGGTAAAACCACCCTGCTGCGTCTGTTGAATCGCCTCAGCGAGCCTACCCAGGGTCGCCTTTACTGGGAACAACAGCCCTTTGCTCAAGTGCCTGTGCAGCACCTGCGTCAACAGATTATATTGGTTTTGCAGGAATCAAAGCTGCTAGGGATGACGGTACAGCAAGCATTGGCCTATCCCCTCAATCTGCGCCAACTACCGCCAGAGCATATTCAACAGCGCATCGCTGAGTGGACCGATCGCCTCCAGATTCCGACAGAGTGGTTGGGCCGGACCGAGCAGCAGCTTTCGGTGGGGCAGCGGCAGTGGGTTGCCATTGCCCGCGCCCTGGTCACCCAGCCCCAAGTCTTGTTGCTGGATGAACCCACGGCAGCACTGGATGTAGGGCGATCGCACCTCATCCTCAAGGTCCTCACCGAATTGACCCAAACCCAGGGCATGGCCGTGCTCATGGCCAACCACCAACTGGATTTGGCTGCAGAATTCTGCGATCGAGTGATCCATCTGCACCAGGGCAGGTCTGGTGCAAGATCTACCTGCCCATTTGGTGAATTGGCTCTGCCCTGGAGCAAAACCTTGCCCATTCACTGCGGCCCAGCAGGCCGAGGAATGGGCATGAGCGCTACAAGCTCGATTCCACAAACCGAACTGCCGTATCCCTGACGGACTCTTCCGGCTCCAACGGATTGGAGTCACCCAGCCGACAGGTATTAATATTCTGGAGCACATCGCTGGGAATCGCATCAACCGCCTGGGAGGCGTTACAGAGGAAAAACGTAAAGGACAAACTGCCCAATCGGACCTGATCGCCATCCTGGAGCAGCACCGATCCCCGAACGGGTTCGCCGTTGACATGGGTGCCATTGGTGCTCTTGAGATCAATAATGTAAAACCCTTCGGATTCAATGTACTGCAAGGCCGCATGGCGACGAGACAGGCGCGTGTCCTGGACGGAGATCGCTGCCCCGCGATCGCGCCCAATCAGCCATACCCGCTGGGGCTGAAAGAGTGCCAGCGTTTTGCCCTGCACTAAATTAGACACGAGGGTCACCTGGGGACCCCGAATTATTCCTTCTACAAACTGCATTGCGGATCGCGCACGCGATCGCCCGAAAGTATTCTCTAGATCAAGAATTTCATTGAGTAAGCCGCGATGGTGCTCATAGAGCTTCAAAAAGACGCGGTACAACCCCAGACGCTGGGCTAAGTCTGAGTCTGCAGAGGTCGGCTCTAATTCTGCGCGGGCAGAATAGTTCAGGATATGAGATGAATAGTCAGAAAGTGAATGGGGGTCGAGCATATTTAGTCGAGCATACTTAACTGTACAGAGGGAGCGCTACTGGTTTTTTCGGAGCTGGAGCGGTTGAAAATAACGAGACCAATCTCAAGATTAGAATGCGGGCTTCAAATGCATAACCGCACTATCACTCAGATTACGAATTAAGGAGGGTGATTCCGGAGCACCCACATTTCTACACAGTAGCTTAATCCAACCTATGCCTTCTCGTCCCTTCCGGACTGCGATCAAACCTTCAAAAATATAAAAAGGAAATAAACCACTCGGTATTTTTGCAGATTTAATGAAAATTTTTTATACGGAAATCCAATTCTCTGTGGAGAGCATGCTCAAACGGGAGAAAATATCTGTATGGATTTGTACAGGGTGTTTGGGCCAGGATTTCATGAAGCACGGACCCGCGATCGGGGATGATCATTGCGCGTCAATTCCGTTTTCAGGCAGATGAAAACAGTGCGTGGGATGCAGCGTTCACAGTGTCTACAAAGGGAACGTTATTCAGAGTGGGTCCGGTTGCAGGATTAGGATTACAGACTGTACTACGGTTACAGAACGACTATGCCAGGGCATCGATTTTTGATTACCGCCGCTGGAGAGGAGCCTACTGTTGTGCCCGAAGGGGCAATACCTGGGTGTGATACCTATGTGCCGGACGAGGCGGAGGCCCGGAATTGGGCGATTGCCCTCAGCGGTTTGGAGGCACTCCAAGAGATTGCCCGCAAGGGTGCGGCCCAGAAAGAGAAATTACGTATCCAGCGGGCCTTCTCCGTTGCTACGCCGGATCTTGCCACGCCAGATCGCGAAGCTGAGCAAAGCTACGCGGCTCCCTTGGCTCCGCTGAGGGTTCGGGATGGCCAGGAACTGTCTACCTTTTTTGATCGGGCTGATATGGATAGTATCGAAGCGGATATTCTGAATTTACTCAGTCATCTGTTCCCAGAACCCTGCTGGGAAGATGATCTCTTCGAGTTTTTACAAGACCTTCTAGGCCACAAGTCTACATCGCCATCCCCGTCAGAAGCGGCGGCGTCATCGCTGCCGCGTGTTGATGTATTCCTTCGTTCCTAACCCTGAGCGGCTAGAACGCCGGGTATGATTCTTGATCATGTAATTGAGATCCTCGGGATTCAGCGCCGCCGCGATCGCATCTTGGGGCGAGATCACGCCCCGTTCATACAAGTCGAAGAGGGTTTGATTCAGCGTGCAACTGCCGTCTTGTCCTTCTTCCATTAACTGATAAATTTCCTCGACGGAGCCTTTTTGCAAATAGTCGCGAATCGCATCCGTATTTAGCATGATTTCCAGGGCGGCGGTGCGTCCCCCCTGTTGGGTAGGAACGAGGGCTTGGGCAATCACGGCCCGGAGGGCTTCGACAATTTGAAACCGCACGGTTTCTTGCTCCTCTGGGCTGTAGAAGTTCAGGAGTCGCTTGAAGGCGTTCACTGCGCCTTTGGTGTGCAAGGTGCCCAAGACGAGGTGTCCGGTCATTGCGGCCCGTACCGCAGTATCCACAGTTTCGCGATCGCGCATTTCCCCAATCAGCAAGACATCCGGATCTTGCCGCAGGGCCGCCCGCAGAGCTTCCTTAAATTCCTGGGTGTGCAACCCAACTTCTCGCTGCGTCACAAAGCAAGAATTAGACGTGTGAACGTACTCAATCGGATCTTCGATGGTGACAATTTTGCGCGGAAACCCATCGTTAAGATGCCGCAGCATGGCCGCCAGCGTCGTTGATTTGCCGGAGTTGACCGGCCCAGTAATCAAAATGAGGCCCTGTTTTTCTTCCACCAAGCTGCCCAGTAAGGGGGGCAACTGCATGTCCTGCATCGTAGGCACGTTTAAGGAGATCAAGCGGAGGACAATCGCACCACCCATCAACGTTTGAGAGCAGTTGACCCGGCAGCGGACGAGTCCTTCGTAAAGGATGGCGGTATCCAACTCCTGACGAAGCTGAAAGCGCTCCTGTTGGTCCGCCGTCAGCACTTCTTGAATAAAATCATCAAATTGGCGACGCGTAATTTTGCCATAGGTTTCGCGGGGAACCATCCTACCCTGGATGCGAAATCGGGGAATTTCACCCACCTGTAGATGAATGTCGGATGCACCAACTTTGGAGGCATCTTGCACCATGGACAGGACTGTTCCTTGGTGTTGAGCGGTGGCACTGGGGCCATCGATCGCGATCGCGTTCAGGCTCATGGAGTCCGTACCCTGGGCCGTGGGTCCACAGTTGACGCGGCACTGCATAAAGCCGGGAATATTGGCCTCAACATCCAGCTTGCGTTCCACGATGTACTGGCGCACCTGTTGCGGCGTCAAAATTTCCTGAATGTAATGCCGAAACTGGTCGGGGGTCAGAATGGGAAAGTGTTCTTGGGGCAGCAGGCGACCGTTGATCCGGTAAAAAAGGGGGCCGCCCCGGTTGCAGGTAGAGAGACGTTGCGCCCCGGTTGTGGGCATCCTGAATCACCGACCGAATTGACCCAGACATATCGGACGGGAGAGGATTCGTAGCGTCAGTTGCAGTCATAGCAAACAATTCTTCAGGCTGATAAATTAGCAGGACGAACTGAGCAAAGCGCTGAATACCCACAGACTAACCGTTCACCAACCCGTTCGCCGTTGACTGCATGCCACACAAACGCTGCGATGACATACCGACGACCTTCTGAAGGAGAACTTGCCAGAGGGCATTCTGCCAGATGGACATTTTGATTGTGCAAGGCCCGATCAAATCAGGGTAAGGCCACCAGTATAGCGATCTCTGGATGGAACCTGAATTATCCCTGAAGCCACTTCAGGGATAATTCATCAACTGTGCCACTTGATTTGGCCTCCCCCGAAAAACGGCATCAAATGGGTTCTTGTAAATCCGCAAAAGTGCGGATCTACTCTGCTAAAGGAGCGGCGCTAGAGGGGCTGATCTCACTATGGCTAATCTCACTATGAAGGGTGATGAGACGCTCTGATAATTGTCCGAGGTGGGTTTCTAAGTACTGCTTCCGGGCCAGCAGATGGCGAAGCTGTTGGTGACGGGCGATCGCCAAACTGACGGCGGGAACCTGCTCTGCGGGACAATGCCGCACCCACAGTTGGCCGTCTTCCTTTAAGCCGCACAGCCGATAACCCGCTCCATCCAATAAGGGGTTCTGGTCGGCAGTGGTGGGGGCGGCGATCGGGGCACGCCACTGGGTTGCAGCCCAGTCCGCCAGACAATCCGCTTCCACATGGCGCAGTTCCGGGGCAGGGCGATCATCCTGGGCATAGGACTCCAACCAGCCCGCGACAATCGGGCCAGCCGCGTAGAGGCTGTGAATTTGCTGTTGGATGTGGCGCAGTTCTCCCTGCCACTGACTGACAATGTGGGTCATTTCTTGAAGCAAACCCAGCGCCAATCCAGGATTGACTGCGTTGCGGTGGCTCGTAAAACTGGTGGGCTTGAGTTTCGGCAGCATGGGAACTGGACTGGATGGCGAACTATCCTCCGCCTGCGGTAAAACCGGCGTTGCGGGGCGTGTAGGCGGAGGAATGGGGGGAGTTTGCGCGGGTAATCCGGTACCCCGCAGATCAAAAGACCAACGTGCTGGCTTTGCAGCGGGCGATCCAGAAACCCCGAGCTGGGGACGAACGGCGTCATGGGCAGAGGGTTCTGCGAGATGCTGCAAAGTCGTTTCAATCCGCTGGAGTTGTGGAGTCATAGTCGCCGACTGGAGTTTTTCGTGTCCCGATTATGCGGCAAAACTGGGCCTGTGATGCATTTTTTGCTGGGCTGTGTTTGTGGGGCTGTGGTTCAATAAGGGGAACTGGGGTGCAGCGATCGCCCAAAATGCAACTTTGAGATCGGCCTCACCAAAAAGTTTGGCGGTTGGCACCCCGTCAGGTTGGGAATAGCGACAGGGCATGGAAGCAGCACGACAGGGCATGGAAGCAGCACGGCAGATTGTATTGGTGACAGGACCGGCCCGCTCTGGCAAGAGTGAGTGGGCGGAAGCTTTGGCGCGGCGGGCAGGACAGCCCGTGGTTTATGTCGCAACAGCCCAAACCGACCCTACAGACCTGGAATGGCAGGCCCGCATTGAGCGCCATCGGCAGCGGCGGCCTAGCGATTGGCAGACACGGCCTGTGCCAGTGGAGTTGGCAGCGGTATTGCGGGGCGCACAGGCTGGAGACTGTTTCCTCGTGGATTCCTTGGGAACTTGGTTGGCCAACTGCCTGGAGCAAGACGATCGCACCTGGGCTCACACGGTCACCGCCTTGCTAGACAGTCTGGCCCAAGGGTTGGGTACGGTGATTTTTGTCAGTGAAGAAACGGGCTGGGGGGTAGTGCCCGCCTACCCTTTGGGGCGAACTTTTCGCGATCGCCTCGGCGGATTGACGCGAGCCGTGGCGGCGGTGGCGGATACGGTGTACTTGGTCACGGGGGGCTATGTGCTGGATCTGGGGCAACTGGGGCAACCCTTGGCCGGGATCGGGATAGACAGCACGCCGATCCCCAATCAGCCCAAAAATTGATTTTTGTAAAGTAACTACGCAGAGATCGCGATCGCCTCTCTGGGGTTGCCGAGTTTGACCCACCCCGCCCTGCGGGCACCCCTCCTAGGAGGGGATATTTTCGAGCATTTTTCTCCTGGGAGGGGTGCGAAGTGGGTGCAACGGATGGCACAAGCTCGTGAGTAGTTACTTTGTAAATTTAACTATAGGTGCAGATTTAGGGCCGTTGCGTCTGGCAATGCGGACTTAGGATGGATGGAAGAACAGGCAGTCTTTTTTCACGGAACGGTTAAGATGGCATCCGAACAGGACGTAAAGCAATATCTTGCCTATTGGTTTCAATTGGGTAAGGGCATCGTGATGCCGGGTGAGCGGCAGCCAATCGTGCCCGCTGCGGTGATTTGTGGGAGTCACTATAGTGCGGAGTTTGAGGCACTGTGGACCAGGCTGCGATCGCCCGGGGCTGGAGACTGTTATTTGCAGGGGACATCCCAAACGGTCTCCGAACTCCTGACTCCTCGCTGGGCGATTGATCCCTGTGCCCGCTGCACCATGCTAGTGCCCCTGCAAAACTTTGGGCTGCCGCCCATGGGATGCCCCTGTGCGGATATGCCCAACTGGCCCAATACGGAGCTGCCACTGCCGCGATCGCCCGTGAATAGTCGATCGCGACTGGAGGCCATTCGCGATCGACTACAGCAGTGACACGAGAGTCTTTTTAATTCTGAGTTTAATCCTGCACCGAGGGCGGCGGATTGACGGGACTGGGTACCAGGGGGAGGGTGTCGGCACTATCGTCACGGAGCAGTTGTTTCACTTGGCCAAGCAGGGTGCCCAGTTTGCCATCTTCTAGGAGAGTATTAATCAGGGAGAGGCCGCTGGTGGAGAGTAACAGTTTATTAATGTCTTGGGCTGCACCGCCATTACTGCCCGGAAAGGAGTAGACCCGAGCATCGCCGAGGACGCCGGGTTGGGGGGCAAGGGCTTGCAGGACTTCGGGTAGGCGATCGGCAATTTCGGGGAACAGGGTGGTAATTACGTTGGCTAGCAGATTGGGGTTGCTGATGGCGTTTTTGGCTTCGACTTGGGAGCGGATACCATCGGCTTCAGCTAGGGCTTTGTCGCGGTTGGCAGCGGCCAGGATGCGGATGGCTTCGGCTTCGAGTTCAGCGGCCTGTTGGGCGACTTCGGCCTGACGACGGCGGCGGAAGGCATCCAGTTCGATGACGTTGCGATCGCTGATGCTGCGTTCCTGGGCTTCGCGATCGGCGGCAATCAATGAGAGCTGCTTGGTGCGTTCGGCTTTTTCAACCTCGGTGGCGGTGGTGACAGAAGATTCGGCCTTGGCCCGAGCGGCTTCGGCCAGAAAGCTTTCCTGCCGTTTCGTGGCCAGAGCAATGTTGACTTCTTCCTGGGCGAGGCGGGCGCGGCGATCGGACTCGGCAATCTGCACCTGGGATTGCAGGCGACTGGCTTCGACGGTTTGCACGCGCAGGATTTCGGCAACTTCGGCTTCCTGTTGTTGCAGAGCTTGGGCCACTTTAAGCTGCTTGTTGCGTTCCTCAAGGGAAATGTCGGCTTCAATTTGGCTTTGTTGCACGGACAGCTTTTTGCGGATTTCTTCTTCTTCGACAGACTGGGCTTGCAGAATTTGGGCGCGCTGGGCGGCGGCGGTTTCGCGGAATTGGGCTTCTTGGATTTCGCGCTCGCGCTGGGCTTTGGCTGCTTCAATTTGCAACTGTTGATCGAGGCGGGCGGTTTGGGTTTCCTGGGCAATTTGCAGCGATCGCTTTTGGGCGTCTAACTCTTTTTGCTCGATCGCCACCTGGGTGGAGAGTTCCACCTCGCGTTTTTGCTGAATCGATCGCTGAATCGTTTCCGTCCGCAGGCGCACCCCTTGGGCATCAAAGAAGTTATTTTCGTCGTAGGTATCACTTTCCTGGATTTCGGAAATGGCAATGTTGTTCAGGGTCAGGCCCACCTTACTGAGATCCTGCTGCATCAGATTCAGCACTTCCTGCGCAAATCCCAACTTATCGGAATCAATTTCGGCCAGATCCTTATTTTTAGCGGCAGCCCGAATCGCATCATCAGCCCGCTTTTCCAGAGCGTTTTTAATATCCTCGGGGGTAATGCGATTGTTTTGGGAGAGGCGGGCGGCGGCGGTCAGGACATCTTCTTCAGAGGCGGTGATGCAGACGTAGAAAGTCACGCGCATATCGGCCCGCAGGTAGTCCTGAGTCCGCACGGCTAATTTACCCGTCCGCTCAACGTCAATGGAAATTTCCCGCAGGGGGACTCGGGTCAGCTCGTGAAAACCGGGCAGCACCACGCAGCCCCCGTTGAGGATGACGGTTTTTTGCTTGGCGAAGACGCCGCCGGTCCGCACAAAGGCTTCGTTGTTGGGGGTGATGGTGTAGACGCGGGTGTAGGCCCAAACACTCATGAGCAGCAAAATTACCAAGGCTGCAATGACGCCGGGAAAAAACAACAGTCCCGGACTGAGGGTAAGGCTGGATTGGGCCAGGGTGGGTGAACTGGCGCTAGCTGTCAGGATCTGGCTGGAGGCGACTCCGGATTCAGCGCCCCGGAGGTTAGCGACGATCGCCCCTTCTGAATGGGCTGTCTGACCCGATGCCGGGGCGATCGTCGCGGTTTCGGAAACAGCCATTGCGGGCACTGGGGGCAACGTCTGGAGCAAGTTCAGCCAAAATCCCATGACTTCAGTATCCTTCAGTGTGAATGTGCAGTGTGAATGGTGCAGTGTGAATGGTGCAGTGTGAATGGTGCAGGGCGAATGGTGCGCTAGCCCGGTCGAGCCTCGTGGGTATTGCTAAACCAAGTGTCTTGATCGGGGCTATCTTTGGCGATGACCAGGTAGTAGTCCGGCTGGCGATCGATGACGAGCACCTGATCACCCCGACGGGGACAAATCGTGGACCAATCGGGACGGGCCGTGGCAATAGTCAACCGATTGCGGGCCGTGTCAAATACGTCTACTTGGCCGATGCGGCGATCGCCCAGAGCCGGAATCATGGCGGAACTGACAGTGCCCACACAACCGATTAGGCGATCGCCACTGGCATCTTCACCAAACTGGGCAAAGATTTTGGATAACGGTTTGGATACTAAGCTGCCGCCCACAAGGGCACTCGCCAGGGCAACACCTAGGACTAACCCAGCGCCTAAGCCCGTGGGGCTACCGGCGACGACATTCAGCATCCAGCCCACCACTCCCAGCAGGCTAAAATCAGTGGCCAGCAACAACAGCAGCGGAGCCTTCCCAAACCCGAGCCAGCCCACCGCCTGCCCCCAACTAAAATCAGATGGGGCATCGCCATCAACATCGGCGTCGCTATCAATATCTCCATCGGCATCGGCATCGCCCCCACCGGTGAAGATCACGAGTAAAAATAACAGAACGCCGATCGCAAGGACAATCCAGTAGGGCAAATGACTGAGACTAAACAGCATCATGATTAATCCGGCGAAGACGAAAGCAATCAACCTTGCCGCCAGGATACTCTACAGATTCAATCTCGGCGTCAATCTTGACTGAAAAGCCTGGGTTAAGCCTGGAGCACTATCCGCGCAGTAACGACTACACGTGGCGGCGGGGCGGTTCCCGAAAGTGTCGTAGGCGTTACCGGATTCCCGCTGAATAGCCGATGGGATCAACGGCGATCGCCTAAAACTGGCGCAAAAACCGCAGATCGCTGGTATACAGACGGCGGATATCGTCAATTTGGTGCAGCACCATAGCTAGCCGCTCGACGCCAAAGCCCCCGGCAAACCCGGTGTAAATTTCTGGATCGTAGCCAACGGACTTCAGCACATTCGGATCGACCATGCCGCAGCCCATAATTTCCAACCAGCGCCCACGCCATTTGACATCCACTTCGGCAGACGGCTCCGTAAAGGGGAAGAAACTGGGGCGCATCCGAATTTCCAAGGCGTCGCCAAACAGTTCTTCTAAAAAGGATTTTACCGTGCCTTTCATGTCGGTAAAGGTCAACCCTTCATCGATCGCCAGAAATTCGATCTGGTGGAACACGGCGGAGTGGGTGGCATCCACCGTATCCCGGCGGTAGCAGCGCCCCGGCATGACGATGCGCACAGGCGGCTCGTTGGCCTCCATGTAGCGAATTTGGACCGAGGAGGTGTGGGTCCGCATAATGTTGCCATCTGGCAAATACAGGGTGTCCTGCATGTCGCGGGCCGGATGGTCCGGTAAAAAGTTGAGGGCTTCAAAGTTATAGTAGTCGGTTTCCATTTCCGGCCCTTCAGCCACCGTGTAGCCGAGGCCCACAAAGATATCCAGGACGCGATCGGTCATACCGTTGAGCGGATGCACCCGGCCCTGGGGAACGAAGGTTCCCGGCATGGTGACGTCGAGGGTTTCGGAGTCGAGTCGCGCTTGGATCTGGGCCGTTTGCAGGGCGTCGCGCCGCTGGTCAATGTCGCCCTGGATGGCTTCTTTAATCTGGTTGGCCAAGGCCCCGATTCAAGGGCGATCGCCCGCATCCAATTTGCCCATGCCGCCCAACACCTGGGGAATTGGTCCTTTTTTGCCCAGGTATTTAACCCGCAGTTGCTCCAACTGCTCTAGGGTGTCGGTGGCCACCAGGGCCGCTTGGGCTTCCTGGCGAATGGCTTCAAGTTGGGCTTCAAGTTCTTGCGGCTGAACAGTCATACTAGGGAGGGATAAAGGGGAAAGATTAAACGGGCTAGCGGTACGGGATTCGAGGCAGCCCAAGTAAACCCAAATACTAGTGTAGAGGAAGGATGAAATTACTTATCAGTAATGACGATGGCATTTCGGCCATGGGGGTGCGATCGCTGGCCGATGGTTTGGCAACAGCGGGGCATGAGGTGTTTGTGGTGTGCCCGGATGGGGAGCGATCGGCAACGGGGCACGGCCTCACGCTGCACCACCCGATTCGAGCCGAACTGGTGGAGTCGATTTTCCACCCCACGATTAAAGCCTGGGCCTGTTCGGGCACGCCCGCTGATTGTGTCAAGCTGGCCCTGTGGTCGCTACTGGATCGCCGGCCAGATTTTGTCTTGGCCGGGATTAATCACGGGGCCAACCTGGGCACCGATGTGTTGTATTCCGGTACGGTGTCGGCGGCGATGGAAGGGTTGGTGGAAGGAATTCCTAGTATTGCCTTTAGCTTGACCAGCTACCGGGCCAGCGGGGGTCGCGATTTTACTGTGGCGGCGGAGTTTGCCTGCGCCTTGGTGGGTCAGTTGGCCGCACAGCCGCTACCAGAACCCATGTTGTTGAATGTCAATGTGCCGCCGGTGGCAGCGGCAGAGATTACGGGTGTGGCCTTGACCCGGCAGGGCATTCGTCGCTATGTGGATGTGTTTGACCAGCGGACGGATCCACGGGGGAAAACCTATTATTGGCTCTCGGGGGAGGCGATCGAGGATATTGAGCAGCCGACGGATGACGGTACAACGCCGTTGCCGACGGATGTGCAGGCGATTCGCGATCGCTACATTTCCCTGACTCCCCTGCAATACAACCTTACTGCTGTTCGGGGCCTGCGCCAGTTGGAAGCAAGGCCGTTTGAGTGGCGGCCAGAGGTCTAATTTGAAGCCCCCTCAACCAGCGCGATCGCTCCCTTGCCTCTCCACTGCAATCCCTGCTTGACTCCTCTAAACAAAACTTGAGTCGGGGTCAGCGCTGCGATCGCTCTCCGGCGGGGGATTGATCGCAGCGCTGCTGACTTTCCCTGGGTTATTCCGTGCGCATGCCCCGAGAGGCAACGCGGATGATCACTGGGGTAGATTTGATGGCAATGGCCTTGCTCCATTCACTGGCACCGATCACGTTGACTTGGTGCAGCAGATTGACCATGGCCCGGACGGCGGGGCGGGAGCCGGTGAGGGTGATGTTGACCCATTCGTTGCCGAGGGTGGTGAGGTCGGTAATGAAGTCGCGATCGCGTGAGGCCGGATCGTTAACAGAGGACGGGCAATCGTTTCTATCACTCGGCGGTTGAGTGGTCATGATGGGTCTCCTTGTGTTTTTTGTGGGGGAGGGAAACCCAAAAACCAAAGCCACCCCGATGCGTTGCAGAGCAGGGTGGCTTGTAAAATGTGACAAGCCGCCATGCTGGACTAATCAGCTTGGGGGTTAGCGATCGCTTAGTGCTGCTAACACTGGGCGATCGCGTTTTATGGCAGAGGCTTTTGGGCGTCTGGGTGAGCGCGATTAAACCTAGGCGCACTCACCTTAACGCAAGAGAATACCTAATTGCGCCGCACTTTGCAAGCCCTATTTTGAGCCAAATTTGGGATGGGCAGGCATTTCTGCGGGTTTGCCATCCACCGATGGCTTGAGATTAAGTTTTGAGAACTCATAATCAACAAGTTTTGAGAACTTATAATCAAGTTTCGAGAACTCGAAATCAAGTTTTGAGAACTCATAATCAATTTTTGGGTTCTCAAAATCAAGTTGCACCCAGAGCCTGCGCGCTCCGCCATGAATTATTTTTAATTGTCCGCTTGCGATTTCTTTTTCAAATTTTTCCTGCAAAAATCCGATCAATCTATCATCTTTTTCCACTGAAATAATTTTTGCTCCGGTTTCCAAAAGTTTTTCCGTGAGCGTTCCCTGCCCCGGGCCGACTTCAAGCACAAGTTCACCATGGTGAACTTCACCGGCTTCCACCATAGCCGAAAGGATTCTTTTTGATTTCAAAAAGTTCTGACCCAGCGATTTTTTTGCAATTATTTTTTCCATTCCATTCTTATTTTACTTTATTTGTTGTTTATAGGCGAATGCGTTTTTACATTTGAAAAGACTTACGGAGAAGAATTTTTAGCAAAAAATTCTTTGAGTAGAGAAAAAATTTTGTGTCGACAAAATTTTTATCGTGCTTTTCAAGTGTGAAAGCGCAGAAGCCCTACCATTCCAAATAAATAATTTTTTCCTGAAATTCAAATTTTTCTTCCTCAAGCAAGTCATTGTCAAAATCTGCGAAAAATTCCGACGGCAGATTTATCTGCTGCGAGCCGAAAATCGTCCGCATATCCGAATAGCTCAAGAATAACTTTTTTCTGGCGCGCGTCAAAGCCACATAAAAAAGTCTTCGCTCTTCTTCCATTTCTTCCGGTGTTTTTTCAGCTGTGCCGACAGCTTGGTGCGGAAAAAGATCATGTTCAAGTCCGGTAATAAAAACATAATCAAATTCCAAACCTTTTGATGCGTGAACGGTCATAAGTTTTACAGCATTTTCATTTTTTTCAAGCGAATCTTGGTCTGTCGCGAGCGCCGATTCTTCCAAAAGTTTTTCTATTCCAACCGGTGCCGGCATATAATCATATTTGATGGCGAAAGTCGCCAATTCGCGCATATTTTCCAAGCGTTCTTTGTCTTCGTCATTTCCGCTCTGCAATTCCATTTCAAGCCCGCTTTCTTTGATAATAAATTTTATAACTTCCGACGGTTTTTTATTTTCCGCTTCTTTTTTTATTTTTTCCAGAAATTTATAAAAATTATTTACTTTTTCTTTCATTGCTGCCGGCAATCCGTCCAATTTTCTGTCTTTATTTGAAAATATTTTCAAAACTGTCGTCTTTCCCACCCCGCGCGCCGGCACATTTATAATTCTTTTTATATCGCTCAAACTTTCTGGATTCAATCTTGCTTTCAGATACGAAAGAACATCTTTGACTTCTTTTCTTTCAAAGAATTTTGTTCCCAGAACCTGATACGGCACATTTTCGGTAAGAAAAGCTTCTTCAAGCACGCGCGATTGAAAATTTGCCCTATAAAGCACAGCGATTTCTCTTGGGCTTGTCCCATTTCCAATCAATTCCTTTGATTTTCTGGCATAAATCTCGCTTCTTCCGTTTCATTGAGTCGCTTCAAGAAAGGAAATTTTTTCTCCGACATCATTTTTGGTAAAAAGATTTTTTTCTCTTCTCAATTTATTTTTTTTGATGACTTCATTTGCGCGGCAGAGTATCGTCTGCGTTGAGCGATAATTTTCTTCAAGCAAAATCACTTTGGCTTCCGGATAATCTTTTTCAAAATTCAAAATATTTTGAATATCCGCTCCGCGCCAGCTGTAAATATTTTGATCGATGTCCCCGACTACGCAAATATTTCTGATTTTTTTCCGCAAGAAGTTTTACAATTCCATATTGAACTTCATTCGTGTCTTGATATTCGTCGACATGAATATATTTCCAGATATTTTGATATTTTTCTAAAATATTTTTATGTTTTTTCAGTATTGCGTAAGTTTTCAAAAGAAAATCGTCAAAATCCAAAGCTTTTTCTTCCGCTAATTTTTGTTCATAAAGCGGCCAAATTTTTGCTACAACAGCTTTAATCGTAAAACCTTTTGCATTTATTTCGCCGCGATAATCTTCCGCGCTTATCAAATTTCCCTTTTCTTTTGAAATTATTCCAAGAATTTTTCCCGGCTCAAATTGTTTCGGATCAATATCCAAACTTTTCAAACAATCGCGGATTAATTTTGACGAATCGCTTCTGTCCATGATGCTGAAATGCCGAGTCAGACCGACAAGCTGCGCATTTTCTTTTATAATATGAACTCCGAGCGAGTGAAAAGTGCTGACAAAGGGTTTTTCGTAAAATTTTACGGGTAAATTCAAATTTTTGTCGTCCTTGAGAATTTTTTCCACTCTTTCGCGCATTTCCTTGGCGGCTTTATTGGTGAAAGTTATCGCTAAAATATTTTCCGGCGCCACGCCTTCTTTTATCAAATGCAGGATTCTGTGGACAATTGTCTTGGTTTTTCCTGCTCCGGCGCCGGCAATAATCAAAACCGGCCCGTCTTTTTTTAAGACCGCCTCCTTTTGTTTTTCATTCAGGCCTTTTAAATATTCCATCAGGTAAATATAACATAAGAACCATGTGTGGATAACTCAATTGACCTGCCAAGCTCAGGTAGTATAATTGTCTGGTGCCGAAATGGAAGCAAAATTGCTGAAAAATGGCTAAGGAGAGCCATATAATTCAGAAACTACCGAATTCCCTTAATAAAATTGGCTTATTTTAGATAATACTCATAAACACGGCCCCGAAATCGAGGCGAAGCCTCAAGGTCGTTCCATAAAGTCCATATTATTGGCCATTTATTCACAATGGTTACTTTCTCTTTTCTTTATCTTTTCAATCATTTCTGTCTTTCCTATTACCGCAAACGCCGGTTTGTTTTCCGCTTTGTCGGCAATGATGTCAGGAAATTCTACAATCTCTTCAAACGCTTCGGTTACCGATGGTTTAAATTCTCAAAATTTGCCGGCCCTTGAAAATACAACTAACTTTGATTCAAGCGCGGCTGTCGGTGGCGAGGATCCGCTTGTTGTTGCAAACGGCGAAGCTTTGATGTCAAACAGCGGTCCTTCCGGCACACTTGCAGATGTCAGCGATTCGGCCAGCACCGGCCAGATAAGCAAATATATAGTAAGAAAAGGAGACAATCTTTTGAGCGTTGCCAAAATGTTTGGCGTTTCGATCAATACTGTCATCTGGGCGAATAATCTTAACGACAGAACTTTGAGCGAAGGGCAAACGCTTGTCATATTGCCGATATCCGGAACGATGCATACAGTTGCAAAAGGAGATACTCTTCAATCCATTGCCAAAAAATATAATGCCGATGCCGGAGACATAGCTCAATTTAACGGTTTAGATTCAAGCGCAAACCTTACTCTCGGAGATACGATAATTATTCCGGATGGCGAAGGCGGCGCTGTTAGTCCAAGTTCGGTTTCATACAGCGGATCAAAAAAGATTCATGTTAACTCAAAATATCTTGGCGACAGCGGACCGAATTATATCGGATATTATGTCAGGCCGCTTAATGGCGGAATTAAAACGCAAGGACTTCATGGATATAATGCTATTGATATTGGCACGCCGGTCGGAACTTCTATATATGCCGCGGCCGGAGGAGAAGTCATTATTTCAAGATCATCTGGTTGGAATGGCGGATATGGAAAATATATTGCCATAGCGCATCCGAATGGAACCGAAACAGTTTACGGACACTTGAGTGTTGTCAAAGTTTCTGTCGGACAAATTGTTTATCAAGGTCAAACGATTGGACTTTCCGGAAACACGGGAAATTCCACCGGCCCGCATTTGCATTTTGAAGTTCGCGGAGCGTATAATTTTATGCAAGATCCGAGTGAATACTAAATTATTTAAAAATGTTGAGTAGAAATATTACTCAAAATCAATTTCTAGTTTTCAGTTTTTACAGTTTATTTTTATCTTTTGCTCTATGTTTTTTGGTTTTTTATCAAACGCAAAAATCAGCGGCTTATTCAGATTATGTTTATATTCCAAATCTTATTGAAAAAACCAGCACGACAAAGATACTATTTTTCGGAGATATGATGCTTGACCGCGAAGTGCGAAAACAAATTGACGCAAATGGATCCGAGTAC
>CAVYAN010000091.1:0-35611 GCA_963766075.1 uncultured cyanobacterium
ATTCTCACCGCTTCCAATGGCAAAACCATTGAAATTAACAATACCGATGCCGAGGGCCGATTGACCCTGGCTGATGCCCTTGTGTTTGCTGAAAAGCTGGGTGTTGATGCCATGGTGGATTTGGCCACGCTGACGGGAGCCTGTGTGGTGGCCTTGGGGGATGATATCGCGGGGCTGTGGAGTCCCAGCGAGGCGATCGCCCAGGAGCTGATCCAGTCCGGGGCCTTAGCGGGGGAAAAAATCTGGCAAATGCCCATGGAAGAGAAGTACTTCGAGGGCTTAAAGTCCGGCATTGCCGATATGAAAAACACGGGCCCTCGACCGGGCGGTGCCATCACAGCGGCTCTCTTCCTGAAGCAGTTTGTCAAGGAAACGCCCTGGGCGCATCTGGATGTGGCGGGTCCGGTCTGGGCGGATAAGGAGCAGGGCTACAACAGCGCTGGCGCGACGGGCTATGGGGTCCGCACCCTAGTGAATTGGGTGTTGGGAGTCGCCTAGCAGTATGCGTGCTTTCCCCAGAGCCTGGGTCAGGATGAAGCGGGCGGCGCTGGGCTGTGGGGCCAGTGTTGTGGGTTTAGCCACGCTGCTGGCGATCGCCGCCCTGACGCCGCGCCACTGGGGAAATTTCTGGGGAAATTCCCCTCCTCGTCCGGGGTGTGACCTGCCGATCTACGTGGTGGGGGATGGGATGCACACCAATTTCTGGATTCCGGTGCGATCGCCGATTTTTGACTGGACTCAGCAGGTGAGAGAAGTGGGAAAGCAACCACTCTCTGCCTATCGCTATCTCCAATTTGGCTGGGGCGATCGCATTTTCTACATGGAAACCCCCTCCTGGTCAGAAGTGCGTCCGACCAATGCACTCAGGGCCTTATTCGCGCCGCACAATGCCGCGGCTCTGCTGCTGAAGGGCTACGACCGTCCACCCCAATCGGGTCCGGAAACGGTCCGCTGCCTTAACCTCAGCCCAGCAGACTACCTGGCATTGATGGCCTTCCTCCAGGCTAGCTTGCAACGGGATGCCCAGGGCAAACCGCTGCGCCTCGGCAGTGGGCAAGATGGGGACAGTAGTTTCTATGCGGCTACAGGGCAGTATTCCATCCTGCGGACCTGTAACTCCTGGACGGCGGATGGTTTGCGGCGTGCTAATGTCAACACGCCCCTGTGGGGCGGTCTGGCACCGGCGGTCATGCACCAGCTTCAGGATTCTTGCACCTGCGACGGATCTCAATCTTAGATGGGCCTTAGGCGATGCCAAGTAATAACATCAAGATATGGCTCCCTGAGCGGAGTCGAAGGGAGCGGTCGGTCGTTTCGACTCCGCTCAACGACCTGAAACCTTTGAACTTATTTTTTGACAATGCCTTAGATGGCGGCAAATGGCCTGTGTAGCCTCCGGCAGCGGCCACGGGGCAAACTAATCCCCGCTTCGCTAGCCCTCTGGCATGCGCGAAGAATGATGCCCCACAATCAACCATTGGCCATCTTGATAAGCGTACTCAAAGGTGTAGCGGGCGGGGACTTCCACAGACTTGCCATCACGGGTGAGACGAAACGTATACAACCCGCTGTCCATGGCAGAATTGCATCCGATCCGAATAATGCGCTGATCGATCCTGCCGATCGGGCTGCCCTTGAGAAATTGCACAAAATAGTCGCGAATTTCGCTGGGTGTGTCGCGGGGGAAATTGGACATCGTCGGCAGCAGCAGGGCATCGGGTGCATAGGTGGCCACGACGGCATCTGGATTCCCCGTTTGCAGGGCCTGATTCCATCGATCAAAGAGTCGAGCGATTTCTGCTTCGGTTGTCGCCTTGCAGGTGGCTGTAGTGGTTGCTATCGGCCCCGGCGCTGACGAGGGGACAGCCAGCGCTGGGGCCGTAAAATAAACTAGGGTGATGAGCAGAATGGCTATCAGACGCAGAATGGCTGTTAGGCGCAGTTTCATACACAAGCCCCACGAAGAATTATCTTGAAGAATTGCTTGAAAGAATTGTCTTGCAATGGATTCTCCTTAGCGTAAGCGCTCCCTCGCAAAAACCGCGGCTACTCCATAATTTTTTCCAAAAACGTTTCCACCGTGCCATCTGGACGCAGGACTAAGCGGATCATGGCGGCTTTCCCCTGGGTCAGCGGGGAAACAATTACTTCGTTCAAGGAAATAGTCGATTGCTCAACATGATCTTGCGCTGCCTTGCCCAGGGGTGTCGTCCGTTGAATGGATCCATTGGCCCCCAGTTCTAACTGGTACTGCAACGGATCGGTGACGCCAGTAATGGGTTTCCAGCGTTTTTGAAAATATTGTTTCAGCTCGCCAAGTTGGGGAATTGCCGCCAAGCTGGATTCCGTTGCCCGGTTTCTGGCGCTAGATTGTCCCGAATCTGCTGCACTGTCCTGACTGGGACGTGCAGGGGCCGCAGCAGGGGCCGCATTGCCGGACAGGGCTGCCTCACTGGCAGCCGCTAGTTCATCGGGATTGAGTTTTGCCGCAGGCGGCGCAGAGGCCGATCGCCCGTTGGCTGCCGCTGCTGGACTACCCCCATCCGCAATTGTGATTGAGGCTTTGGGAATGGTAACGGTGGGATTGCCGGGGACGGCAGCGCTGCTTAGGGGGGGGACGGTTCCGGGCTGTCCGGCACTGGTGATCGCTCCCGATTTTGGCACGGACAAACTCGGCAATGCGGGGCTTTTGCCCGCAGGCATGGGCGATCGCATCAGCGGTGGCATGCCCAAGGGCTGGTTAGACAGGGCCGGGGGCGAATTGGGAGCCACGACATTCGGGGGCAACTGGCTGGCAATCCGTTGGTCGCTGCTGCTGGGGCCACTGGGGGCATTGGCTGTTTTCGGGGACTGATCAAACAATTTTGCCGCCGAAGCCGCCACGCCGATCGCCACCACCGCCGAAGCCGCCACTTTCGTCCAGGTGGGAGCTGTTTTGATCCCGCTGGCCGGGGCCAAATCCGGCAGGGTAATCAGATCCGTGGCGTATTCATCCAGAGCATTGGCGAGGTCAAACAGTTGCAGGGTGCTGAGGGCAATGGTTGGCCCCGAGGTGGTGGTGGCGAGTGCGCCCAGGGTTAAATCATGGGCCAGCAAACCATGGGGCTGGAGGGCGATGCCCGCGCGATCCGGTAGTGCAGCGGTTGCATCTTCGGGGGTGGGGGTGGGGGTCACGGCAACCGCCGCCGGATTGAGGGCTTCGTCTAAGCGGCTTTGCGAATGGTCTAGGAGCTGCTGCACATAGGTTTGGACTGTTTCTCGCAGCGCTTCCAGTTGGGGGCGATCGCCCTGAAGTAGAGTCCACTCTTCGGCGGTCACCTTGGGATCATCCAACTTCAGTCGCCAGCGCAGATCCTTCAATACGGGTTGCCCCATCCAGCGCGATAGGGGAGAACTGTTAGCCATGATCTCCAGCGTACAGGTCGGTGGAGTGTAGCGGCGCAGGATGGAGTGGGACATGGGAGGGGAGGGGGAGAAAGAGGATGAGGGGCGAAGCAGTGGATAATAAATGGCTTAAAAAATGACTCAAAGATTGACGAGGTAGCGATTGAGCCATCTGAGGATTGGGGTTTCAACCGGGGCCTTGCTGTGGCGTGGGGCTTAAGCCTTTGAGCGATCGATTAGGGCGAGCCAGAGCCGCCGAGGGCCATTAGGGGCGCTGTAGAAAAGCAGATCAATCAACAGTCGGAGAGCTAGGTGGGTGAGGGTTTGGGGTGGGGTACTGTCGCCGTTGTCCATGCGCTCTTGGTAGGTGTTGTTAAAGCGGTCCAGGTAGTCCCCCAGGAGTGCGGCTTGGTGGGGTTCGCGATTTTGCTCAGTGGTCTGTTCCAGGAGGGCCACGGCGCGGCGGATCAGTTCTTGTTGTTGTTTGGCCAGGTAGCAACTGACTAGCACGAGGGCACGGGCTTCTTCGACGTCCAGCTTTTTGCGCCCGCCTTGCCCTTTCCGGAGGGGGCTGGATTGGCGGAGTCGCCACAGGGCCACGCAATCGCCCATAAAGGCTTCTACATGCAGGTCCTCTGCGGCTTGTAGCATGGCCTCTGAACCCAATTCGGCCAAGGCTTCTAAGGCCAGTAGGACCAAATCCAATTGGGCTTTGATGTTGTCCAATTGGGTGGGATCCGGTTCATGACTAAGGGGTAGCACCTCGGGCAGGCTAGACAAAGGCGCGATCGGCAGGTGGGCGATGGGGGACATGACTTATAAGATGGCAGGAGAAAGCGGAAATTCGAGGGGAGTTACCTGTTTTGTAACAGATTTGGGAATCGAACGTGTGGGTCATAACAGGGTGGGCGTTGGGCGAAGGGTGTGCTCCTCAAATTTATTGCTTGATTACCAGGTTTGCCGCCGGACCAGGTTTGCTACCGGGTGTGGTCCCAGCCTAGTTCCCAACAGGTTAAGACGACGGGTGTCCCAGAATGTTTCTGGCCAGACTGATTTTGAGGATTGAGTTGCTTGAAAGGCATACTTTTAAGAGGGCCTATTTTTAGGGATTTGGGTTTTTAAGGATTTGAGTTTCTGATGATTTGTGAATAGCCCGTTCTACCGTGCGCTGAGGAGGAGCACTTGTCCTAGGGCAAAGCAGGTGATGGCGCTGCCCATGGGCACTGTCAGGTTATCAATGCCAAATTTGGAGAAGGCTTCTAGGCCGCTGGCGATTGCGGCGGTCACTGCTGCCATCAACCAAATCTGCCAAATATTGCCTTGGATGCTCCCCAAAATAATCAAGATGACGATAAAACTGGCTCCGGCCATGGTCAGTGTGCCTTCCCAGCTCTTTTGCATTCCCCAGAGGTGGTAGCGGTGTCTGCCAAATCGTTGGCCGATCAGGGCCGCCAAGCCATCGCCCCAGGCCATAACTAAAATGCCGACCACCGTATATTCGGGGGCCTGTTGCCAGAAGAGGCTGAGCAAGAGGCCAATACTGACGGCATAGAAAAAGGTGCCTAGGCTTTGCCGCCCGACGCCGTTGACGCTGGGCAGGATCGGAATATGGTAAGACAGAAAGGCGATCGCGCTAAACAGTGCCGCTGCCGCCATCCCAATCCCCTGTGGTACTTGCAGCCACCAGGCCAGCAAAATTACATGGCCTGCGCCAATATGCACGACTTTGCGTGACAGTTCCGCGCCTCCGGGGGTTCGGCGATACACCCATTCGGCCAAGAGTCCTACCAATCCCAGCCATGCAGCTACGATCGCCACTTGGAGGCCCAGGGGCAGAGGGACGCCCAGAGGCAGAGTCCAGTCTGAATCTGCAAATAACGGCATGAATCCAATATCTCAGAGGAATTTCACCATTCTTTCACGGTACTGGGAACTGCGGCAACTTGGAGACCCACCGGGAATGGGATGATGAATAAATATGAATCATCTAGAGCATTAGCAATCCATGAGGTGTGTATGAAAGTTGCGATTACGGGGGCCACAGGATTTGTGGGCAGTCGGTTGGTGGAGCGCCTACAGGCCGAGGGGCACCGAGTGGTGGTCCTGTCGCGGGATGCGGCCAACGCCAAGCAGGTTTTTCCCGCCTCAGCGTTTCCCCAGGTGGACGTTGTTGCCTACACGCCTTTGGTGTCGGGCTCTTGGCAGCAGGAGATCGCGGGCTGTGATGCCGTCGTGAATTTGGCCGGAGAACCGCTGGCCGAACAGCGCTGGACCCCGGAACATAAACAGCGCGTGATGGACAGCCGCCAGATTGGCACTCAGAAAATTGTGGAGGCGATCGCCCAAGCGGCCCCCCCAAGCCCCAGGTGCTGGTGAATGCCTCGGCCATTGGCTACTACGGCACCAGTGAAACCGCCACCTTTGATGAGACGAGCGGCCCAGGGCAGGATTTTTTGGCGGAGGTGTGCAAAAACTGGGAAGCGGCGGCGGCCCCGGTCCAGGCGGCGGGGGTGCGGCTGGTCATCTTGCGGATTGGGATTGTTTTGGGGATGGGCGGGGCGATCGCCAAAATGCTGCCCGCCTTTAAACTGTTTGCCGGTGGGCCGATTGGCACGGGTCGGCAGTGGTTCTCCTGGATCCACCGCGAGGATCTGGTCAGTCTGATTATCCGGGCTGTGACCGATAGTGCCATGATTGGCACCTACAACGCGACTGCGCCCAATCCGGTGCGCATGGCTGACTTTTGCCATCAATTGGGGACGGCGATGCAGCGCCCATCCTGGCTACCGGTTCCGGCCTTTGCACTGGAAGTATTGCTTGGGGATGGGGCGCAAGTGGTCTTAGAAGGGCAGGATGTGCGGCCCCAGCGCACCGTGGCAGCAGGCTTTGAGTACCAATATCCAGATGTGCCGGAGGCGATCGCCCAAGTGCTCAGCGAAGCGTAGGCCGATTAGGCCTTCAATTTTTGGCTCACCCAACTGGCTGCCCCGCTTAGTAGTGCACCCGCCATCAAAATGCCAATGGCGGGCATAAATAACGGCTCCCACAAGCTGTACCACAGGTCCAATCCCAGCGGTAATTTAGCCGTGTGCCCTACTACGGCGATCGCTAACCAAAAGAAACTGGCCAGCACCAAAAATAAATCTGCCATTAGGGCTAGGTTGAGCCACTCTAAAAATTTATCTTTCATACGCTGTGTGCAGCTTTCCCAAATCTGTACGCTGGGTTGATTGTAAAGCGTTCGGTTGCCCTCAGGCATGGTCCGACAACCACCTGTTACAAACTGATAGTTTAAAGCTGACAGTCTAGGGCCGATCGCCCAGAACCGATCGCGCGCCAGAATTCATGCCCATAACGCGTGCTCTGCTCCTTGATAGCCCGTCTTGATCAGTTACCAAGTATTAAGAATCATAAGAAACCAGCAACTTGTCCCCCGATCGCAGTAAATTTTGGGTTGAAATCATCTAAATCTCGATTAGGAAATTAGATTATGACCGGAGAATACGCGGCTTCGTTTCTTCCCTGGATCTTTATTCCCGTTGTCACCTGGCTCATGCCAGCCGTGGTGATGGGTCTGTTATTTCTCTACATCGAAAGTGATGCCGCTTAAGCGGCGATCGCCCCTAGCGTCTCACTGACGATTGTCTTAATCAACATCTGTACAAAAAACTGCCCACCCGCGAGGGATGAGGCAGTTTTTTCGTAGGAACTGGATTATGGGGCATCAACTATGGGAACTTCCCCACATTCGCTAATGAGAACTTCCCCACTTCGCCGTCAGTATTTCTTCTGCCTGCCGTAAAATTTGCAAGGCTTTATCCTCAATTCCCAAGACATCTCGCAAAACGTCAAGGGGCTGATCGGTGTGAGCACTAAAATTCATTTGGTTCAGGTTTTTGACCTTTATCGCTCTGCCGTAGGCCCAGCCTAAATCAAACACGTTTAAATGTGCCTGATTAAACCTGTAGGTCTTTGGATAGAACAGGGAAGAGCAAAACTTAAAGAGGGCGCAGTGAGCCCCACGAGTCCGAATATCGTTTCCCATCGTAAAGCCGACGACAAAAGCTTCGTCATAGAGCGAGAATCCCCTATTTAACAAGAGATGGAGACAGTCATGACGATGGAGGTCGATCTGGCCGGGGAGGGCGATCGGACTGGCAGGATTCTCCAATAGCCACACGATAAAAGGAATACTGGCAGGGGAATCTCCACCCATTAGCTGGAGCGCCTCTTGCAGTATCGGGGCTTGCTTGGGGGTGGGTGGCTTTTCCTGGAGCAGGGCGAAGGATGCACTTAGGACAGCAGCCATCGATAAACCCCCAAACAATCTACAAAGAGGAAAATTGACCCCGAGTAGCAGATCATGCTCTTATCGCCGACGAGCCAACTGGCCAGTAGCATGTGGCTAGAACTGAGCGCTAGAAATATAAATCCATAGCCACTTGAGGCGGTTTTGGCAGCCAGGAGTACGCCACCCGTGACGGCAAAAAAGCAACTCGCCCACTTCAGATATTTGATGAATCTTTTAAAGGCAGGTGAGTTGAGGCGAGAATAGTAGTCTTGTTTTGAAGTAGATGCAACTGTCATAATCGATTTACAGAAGAATAGTTTGTGATTAGCAGTGCATCGGTACTTAAAATGGAAGATTATTAATGCACGATTAATGCACTGCTGAATGCTAGATTCCCCAGAGGGTTTCGCTGTCTTACGGTCAAGCAATGGGGGTTTACGGGATTCTTACAGAGGAATCTTTCTGTATAATTTTTTCAAAAAATTCCCCAAAATAATCGATATTTACGGATGGCAAATTTATTATTGTGTGTATAGACGGAGCGATCGCGATTGGCCTAGTCTCTGCGTCTAGTCCCTGTGTAGGGATCAGCAGGTGATGCCGTGATGGGACTTGGCAACGTCTATCCAGCACGGCGCAACAAAAAAGGCGCACCATGGTGCGCCTTTTTTATCTACACATTCTAAATAGCAAACTTTACAGCCAAGCCAAATGAAGTGGCGGTTGTCAGATTATGACAGGGCCTACATCGAGGAGCCTAGTCCTGAATAAGCACCATAGAAAAACAGGCCGACAACGCCCAGAACTCCCATACCAGCCACTGTGGCAACAATCCAAAGAGGGATTCGTCCAGAATTGAGCATACGGTTCACCTACCCCAAAAACAAAACAGGTTAATCAATACCAGCCTGATCGTTCAGGCGCGATCCAGAACTTAGTTAAAGAAGTAGCTGGAGAACAAAATTCCCAGCACAAAAATCAACAACAAACCCAGATAGAGCGAAGTGCGGTTCAACTCAACGGGTTGCTTATTAGGATTTACAGGACCTTTAATCACAGCGTTTTACCTACCGTTGAATAACTAGCGTTGAATAAATTGCATGGCCGCGATCGCGCCAATGAAAAACACAGAGGGAACGGCCAGGGTGTGCACCGCTAGCCAACGGACCGTAAAAATCGGATAAGAAACGGGTTGATTGGAACTGTTAGACATAGGAAATCCAGGGTGATTTAAATAAACCGGCGTGATTACCGCAAAAGGGAGAACCAGGCTAGCTGGAGTTAAATGCGCTCAAATCCCGCGCTTAACACTCCACCTGTTCTGCTACTTCTTCAAAAAGTCCTCGATCTGATTCTTAGACTCGTAGCGATCGCTAACAATGGGAGCCTGTTGCACACCCGCCGGGAAATACTCATTGGGACGGGGGGTACCAAAAATATCGTAGGCCAAACCCGTGGCCACAAACAGCCAACCGGCAATGAACAATGCTGGAATCGTGATGCTGTGAATTACCCAGTAGCGAATACTGGTAACAATATCCCCAAACGGGCGCTCACCTGTAGTACCGGCCATTCAGATCCCTCCACTGACAACAATTAGACAAAGTGTTAACTTCTATCATACGAGACTGGTGAACCACTCACAAGCAATCTGCACAGAGATTCTCAACCCTCGGCAGCATGGGCGGTTTCCAGCCTCAGGTCCCGCTCTCATAATTGCAGGGGGAACTAAGCCGCCGCTGCCTCATAGCGCAAGAGGATGCCGCGCTGGCCCAAGATAAATCCTTGGTTAGGACTCAGGAACTTAATTTTGTAGAAATTAGAGGGCACATTTTCCACATCCCGATCCTTTTCCCAGGTTTTGCCCCCGTCTTGGCTGACCAGTAGATTGCCACTGCCACCCGCCACCCAAACTTCGGCATCGGTGCGATAGGCCAGATCGAGTAATCCCCAACTGGTTGACATCTCTGGGTTCACAGGCTCATCCCAGTTTTCGATGTCTCCCGGTGCACTGAATTGGATTTGTCCGCCGCGTTCCAGCATCCACAGGCGGTTGCCATCAGCCGTGAAGCCCATATTCTGCAAGCGCTTAGAACTATTCCGGTTGTGGGGCCGCCATTCGCGATCGCCCGGGGACCAAGTAGAGTAGAAATTCCCCCGCGAGGAAACGGCCACATACTTACCGTCGTCGGAACGGGAAATGTTCCGCACTACGCCGACTGCCGCTTCCACCATGGCCTGCCAGGTCTTGCCTGCATCCGCCGTTTGGTAAATTGCGCCAATATCGGTGGTCATTTCTGCGGTATTGGTCCCCAAGGCCACCACGGTGTTGGGAGAACCCGGTAATTTTTCGCTTAGGGGAATTCGAGACCACGACTGACCTGCATCGCTGGTGTGCAGCAGAATCGAGGGTTGACCGGCAATCCAACCATCCTTCCCGGAAAAGTCAATAGACGTGAGGCGATATTTCGCGTCCAGATCTAGGGTGCGGGTTTCCCAGGTACGACCCCCATCGGTGGTTTCTAACAGCGTAGAATTTGTGCCCACAGCCCAACCATGCTGCGGGGTTTCGGCAAAATCTACATCGATGATGGTTTCTTCCGTGGGGGTTGTCGCCAATTCCCAGGGATTAAAGCTGCTATCGGGCAGAAAAGCGAGGGCGCTGCCCGCACATCCGGTACAGAATAGAGCGATGGCCAAAACGCTCACCACCCGCTTCAAGAACGTTGTTGCTGAATTCATCACGGTTCAATCTCTACTCAACTAACTCTCAGATTAATAATGCTTGGATCAAAACTCTTCAGATCAAAAATTGCCCAAACCAAAATTGCCCAAATCGGAATTATCTAAGCCTGAATTGCCCAAATCGGCTTTTTGGCATCCTTGGTTCTATTGCAATCCATACAGACTCAGGAAAAACAGAAAGGCTAGCCCTAGCGCTCCAAAAATGAGGAGATTCTTCTGCCCCGGTGTCATGACGTTGACGCCAAATCCGTAGCCCAGATTTTCCTTAAAGCCCGAAGGAGCCCCTTTTACGCCGATGTTGCTAAATCCTTTTTTGGGAGCACTGCATACTGGACAGCGCCAATCCCCTGGGAGATCTTCAAAAGCCGTATTGGCCGGAATTTTGGCGCGATCGTCCCCTTTCAACGGCTCATAAATGTAGCCACAGGCTCGACATTCATGACGGTCTAGGCCAGCAGGTACTTGCTCGGAAACTGCTGGAGGCGTTTCGGAGCTTGGTTCAGGCGTGGATTTAGGTGTTTCAGTGTCCATAGCGCCTACTCAAAATGGCAGATCTAAAAACTATGTTAAAGATTATGACATGCTCTCAGGATCCCTTGACAGGAATTCCAGGGAGATAGAGAGATCCCCAGGAGTAGCGGGGTCCAATTCTCATCAATAGCTGGGTCCAATACCAGAGTTAAGAGTTTTTCAATACAAACTGCGGGCAAGGCATCCTTATAATATGAATGTGCAATGATTATGAAGGCGCAGTAACACGAACATCATGGCTACGGAGTCTTGATTCCTCGCTTCTCATGCCTGCATCGACCATTTGTCATCGATCATTCGTATGGAGCCGGGTTTTGCAGGGCTCTGTTCAGATCGAGTTCATTTAGACCGAGTTCATTTAGACCGAGGGGTGATTCGCTGTGTTTGTCCTCAGCGGCTATGAGTATCTTTTAGGGTTCTTGCTGGTGTCATCCCTGGTGCCAGTACTTGCCTTGACGGCAGCTAAGCTAGTCCGTCCAAGTCGGCGTGGTCCAGAGCGACGCACGACCTACGAGTCCGGTATGGAGCCTGTAGGTGGTGCCTGGATCCAGTTCAACATTCGCTACTACATGTTTGCGCTGGTCTTTGTGATTTTTGATGTAGAAACGGTCTTTCTCTATCCTTGGGCGGTTGCATTTAGCCAACTAGGTGTGCTGGCCTTTGTCGAGGCTCTAATCTTCGTCGCTATTTTGGTCATTGGTCTTGTATATGCGTGGCGCAAAGGAGCTTTGGAATGGTCATGACTCCCAATTCTCAGGCTACTGCGGGGCAGCCTGATGTGATTTTGAATCCAATTGAACGGCCCCAAGTCACCCAGGAGCTTTCGGAAAATGTCATTCTGACCACTGTGGATGACCTTTATAACTGGGCACGGCTGTCTAGCTTATGGCCTCTGCTGTACGGCACGGCATGTTGCTTTATTGAATTTGCGGCTTTGATTGGTTCGCGCTTCGACTTTGATCGATTTGGGTTAGTCCCTCGCTCCACGCCGCGTCAGGCCGATTTGTTGATTACGGCGGGTACGGTGACCATGAAGATGGCTCCGGCTCTGGTACGCTTGTACGAGCAAATGCCGGATCCAAAGTATGTGATTGCGATGGGGGCTTGTACGATTACCGGTGGGATGTTCAGCATGGATTCCACGACGGCGGTGCGGGGAGTGGATAAGCTGATTCCGGTGGATGTCTATTTGCCGGGTTGCCCGCCACGGCCTGAGGCGATCGTCGATGCCATTATCAAATTGCGTAAAAAGATTTCCAATGAGTCTATCCAGGAGCGGGGGATGTTGCGGCAGACTCACCGTTATTACAGTACGACTCACACCATGAAGGTTGTTGATCCGATTTTGACGGGCCAGTATATGCAGTCTGCGACGCGGGAATCTCCTCCGGCTGAGTTGATGGAAGCGATGGGCCTGCCGATTTCTCCAGCGCTGGCAACCCCTAAGGAGGCCCTCAATGGCTAAAGAATCATCGCAGGCTGCTGTGGAAACAGCGCCCATTGTGGAAGTGGGTAAGATTTCTAAGTGGCTCTCTGGCAATGGGTTTGAGCATGAATTTCTGGGGCTTGATGCTTCGGGTGTGGAAATGCTCAAGATCGATCGCGATGTCCTGATCCCTTTTTCAACGGCACTCTATGCCTATGGGTTTAATTGCTTGCAGTGCCAAGGGGGCTATGATGTGGCTCCGGGTGGTGAACTGGTGAGCTTTTATCACTTGATCAAAGTTAGTGATAATGCCGATCGCCCGGATGAAGTGCGCCTCAAGGTGTTTCTGCCTCGAACCGATCCACGCGTGCCTTCGGTCTACTGGATTTGGAAGGGGGCGGACTGGCAGGAGCGTGAAACTTACGACATGTATGGCATCGTTTACGAAGGACACCCCAACCTGAAGCGGATTCTGATGCCAGAGGACTGGGTGGGCTGGCCCTTGCGAAAGGACTACATCTCGCCGGATTTCTATGAGCTACAGGATGCGTATTAGGGCGCTTATATCTAGCGCATAGAGGTTCCTATTGCTTGGAGCGCTCTGACTTCTTCGCGAGGTTGGGGCGCTTTCAGTTTAAGACCTAGAGTTTAAGACCTAGAGGATACGTAACTAGAGGATACGGGATGACGGATTTAGCGATTGATTTGGCCCCCTTGATTGATCATGCGTTGCTGTTGCCGACGGCAACGCCAGAAATGGTAGAAAAATGGTGCGAGGATGCGGATCGCTATCATTTTGCGACGGTTTGCCTGTATCCCAGCCATGTACGCCAAGCCGTTAGTTTGCTCCACAGTCGCTCGCCCCAAGTGTGTACGGTGATTGGTTTTCCCCATGGCGCGACAACGGCAGCGGTTAAGCTATACGAAGCGCAGGAAGCGGCAGAGAACGGGGCGGCGGAACTGGATGTGGTGATTAATATTGGTGGGTTGAAGGCGGGTAACACCGAAGCGGTGCATCGTGAAATTGCCCAAATCTGCGAAGCGACGGGGCTGGCGGTGAAAGCCATTCTGGAAATGGCTTTGTTAACGGAGGCGGAAAAATACCTGGCTGCTGAGATTTGTATGGATGCAGGGGCGGCATTTCTGAAGACCAGTACGGGGTTGTATGGTGGGGCAACGGTGGCGGATGTCCGTCTGCTGAAGGCGATCGCCAAGGATCGAGTGGGCATCAAGGCATCCGGGGGAATTCGGACTGCGGCTCAAGCGGTAGAGTTGGTGATGGCCGGGGCGACACGCTTGGGGACTTCTCGGGGTCCGGAGTTGATTCGGCAAATGAATAGCCCGAGTGACGATGCGGCGGATGATTCTGGCGCAGCATCCCAGGGATGAAATGAGAGAGTCTGCCACGAATCGGGAAAAAAATGCGATCATCGATTGGGGGTAAATCGTCAAACGGCAGACTAAAGTGTTTGCGAACCGAGGAATTCATCTAGAATCAGCGGTTAGCAGGCTCCTGATTTCCTCCTAAAAATTCTTCCTAAAAACGGTCTTCCTAAAAAACGGTCGTTCTAAAAAATGACGTATCCAGGGCCGTTCTTTTATATTTCTGGTCAAATGCCCCGATTTCGATGAGTCGTACCTACAAAGCCACTGGAATTAACCTGAAGAGTAAGCCGCTCGGTGAGTCGGACCGGTTGCTGACGATTTTGACGCGGGAATTTGGGCTGGTGCAAGCGGTGGCGATGGGAGCACGCAAGCATCACTCTAAGCTGGCTGGACGCAGCGGTCTGTTTGTTGTGAACGACTTATTGATTGCTAAGGGGCGATCGCTGGATAAGGTGGCCCAAGCCGATACCTTGGAATCCTACCCGGGCTTGGGCTTGGATTTAAAGAAATTAACCGCCAGTCAATATTTAGCGGAACTGTGTCTCTGTCAAGCCTTGAGTGAACAGCCTCAGGACGAACTATTTTTGTTGCTGAATGAGCATTTGCAGCGGTTGGAGCGATCGCCCGCTCACCTGATCATGGCCCATCTCACCCATGCCGTCTTTCAAATGCTGGTGCTGGCTGGGATCGCTCCCCAGGTCTATGCTTGCTGCATGACACGACGGGCGATCGCCCCTAATTTCAGCCATTCCGATTGGCGGACTGGTTTTAGCATTCCTGCAGGTGGTACGGTTACCTTAGAGGTGTTTGAGCGGCTGAAAAATCAGGGTCAGCACCCGCGACACGCCGCCGCGCCTAGCCGCGTCTTGACCTTTCAGTCCCAGAACGCCTTGGTCACAGCCCCCGAACTTTTTTTGTTGCAGCACCTCGCTCAGACTCAGTTGCCTGACTTAGTTTTGCCGACGGCAGTGCCCGCTGCTGCTGGGCTACCATCTGCGGATTTTCCTGCTGAAATTATTGCTGAAGCTCCGTTTGAGACTCCGCCTGAAGCCCTATGGTGTTCTGTAGAGCGGCTGCTGCGTCAGTATTCCCAGTTTCACTTTGACCGCCAAATTCGCTCCGCCACCTTAATCGAAGCGTGCTTTCTGTCCACTCCTTTTCCCAGCCCAGAGGTATGATGCGACTGCCCGACTCTGATCTAGAATCAGCACGGTTGCTGCCCGTGAACTCCCCTATCCCTGGCTCTGGCCCTGGCAATGGTATGAAAGAATCCAACGCTCTATCCGACGGCGATCGAGTGGTCGGGGGATTGAATGCTGAGATCGGTGCTACTAGTGTGCTCCCGACCCATCTAATCCCGACACAGCAGCTTTTGGCGAGTCAGCATGCTAATCAAATTGTTGAGCATCATCCGGATAAACCGATGCTGGCGGATGATTTGAATTTAAAGGACCCCGGCCGGGAAGACTCCACTCAGGAAGGGTTGGGTTTGGCTGACCTAGTGGATCTCAGTGAAGAGCAGGCGCTGTTCTCCGATCTTTTGCCAGTCATTGCTGCGGCTACTTCAGAAATGCCCCCCGGCATGAGTCAGGGGAACTCTGATGCTCCTTTAAGTGGGGAGCCGGACGATGGGACGGACAACGGAGTTGTTGCGGACGGTGAATTCCAGCCGGATCACTGTCATGATGGTCAATTTCCCAGTGGCACAGTTCCCAGTGGCACATCGCTAAATAGTGATTCTGGGAGTGGGCGGGTTGATGACTTATCTGAGCCTGGATTTCTTCCTGTCCTTAAAAATCGTAACTTTTTGACTCTATGGAGTGGACAGGTTTTTTCTCAGTTGGCGGATAAAGTCTACCTCGTTCTGATGATCGCGATTATCGCCAGTCGCTTTCAAGAACCGGGCCAAACGATTAGCGGCTGGGTGTCCGCAATCATGATTGCTTTTACGATTCCGGCGATCTTGTTTGGCTCGATCGCCGGGGCCTATGTCGATCGCTGGTCGAAGAAAGGGGTTCTAGTCCTCACCAACCTGTTGCGTGGCGGATTAGTCTTTACGTTACCGCTTTTGCTCTGGTTGTCTAAGTCTTGGCATCCGTTTAATGGCTTGCCGATTGGGTTTTTGATTTTGTTGGGGATTACTTTCTTGGTTTCGACCCTGACGCAGTTTTTTGCCCCCGCCGAACAATCTGCGATTCCATTGGTGGTGGAACGGCGACACTTATTGTCCGCTAATTCGCTCTACACCACCACGATGATGGCTTCGGTCATTATTGGGTTTGCGGTGGGTGAACCGCTTTTGGCGCTGTTTGACGCAGTAACTGATTATTTGGGCTGGACGGCTCCCGGTTTGGGGAAGGAACTGGTGGTCGGTAGTGGCTATGCGATCGCCGGTCTGCTGCTGCTGCTGCTGCGGACGGGAGAAGACAAGCAAGCGCTCCGGCAAAAAGCGATTGAAGCGCCCCATGTGTTTGAAGACATTCGCGATGGGCTGCGCTACCTCGGACAGCAGCACCGGGTGCGCAGTGCCATGCTGAAGCTGGTTATTTTATTTTCGGTTTTTGCGGCCTTGGCGGTGTTATCGGTGCGGTTGGCGGAAATTATGCCCGAAATTAAGTCCTCCCAATTTGGCTTTTTGCTGGCAGCGGGGGGCGTTGGCATGGCGATCGGGGCCACGTTTGTTGGGCAATTTGGTCAGCGGTTTGCCCGGACTCAGCTTAGCTTTGGCGGGTCTGTGGGCATGGCGGCCTCGCTCCTGGGCCTCTCCCTTTTCCCGAACCATGTGTTTCCAGCGGTTTTTCTGATTGCGACCTTGGGCCTCTTTGCCGCTGTGATTGGTGTACCGATGCAAACTGCCATTCAGGAAGAGACTCCCGAAGCTATGCGGGGCAAGGTCTTTGGCCTTCAGAATAACGCCATCAACATCGCTCTTAGTCTTCCTCTAGCCCTAGCTGGAGTGGCAGAAACCTTTTTAGGCTTACGGATTGTGTTTATCGGATTGGCTGCGCTGGTGATTACGGGAGAGGTCGTAACCTGGTATATTTCCCGTATTGACCGCTAAATGTTAAAAAATAAGAAACTAAAACACCCAGCGCTCGTCGAACGGCCTGAGCAGATTAGCGATCGCGCAGGACCCGTGTCGATGGGTAGAAATATAGGTGTTGCTCAACATTCCTTTACTCCAACCTGAGTTTTAATGCATATTGCTTGGCTGGGCAAGAAGTCCCCTTTTTGTGGCAATGTCACCTACGGTCGTGAGGTGACCAATGCCCTGTTGGATCGTGGGCATCAGGTCAGCTTCCTCCATTTTGCGCAGGAAGATCCGCCCCCGGATAACTGGCCCGACTTTCATGAAGTGTCGTTGCCGTTTCTGTATAAGTCCCAGGTCTACACGGTTCCGTCGCCACGGTCCACCAAGGTATTGCGACAGGCCCTGGAAAATTTGCAGCCAGATGTGGTCCACGCTTCCTTAACGCTGTCGCCGCTCGATTTTCTGTTGCCGGAGATTTGCGCAGAGCTGAATTTGCCCTTGGTGGCAACCTTTCATCCGCCGTTTGATCGAAAATTACGCAACTTTACCTCGGGCACGCAGCATCTGGCCTACCAGCTTTATGCTCCCTTTCTGGCTCGGTATGATCGCACGGTTGTTTTTTCTCATCTGCAAAAAGAGTTGCTGATGAAGCTGAATGTTCCCGGCAGATCGCGTGGCCGTGATCCCCAATGGCGTCGATACCGAAAAATATAGCCCTGGCCGCTCCGGCCTCAAAGCCGAACTGAATGCCGATCGCATTTTTATCTATCAAGGACGTATTTCTCCCGAGAAAAACGTGGAATCCTTGCTCAAAGCTTGGAAACAGTCAGAAATGGGCGATCGCACCAAGCTGATCATTGTGGGCAACCATGGTTCTCTCGCCAATTCCTTGATGCCCTTCTACGGGCCGGAACACGGCATAATTTGGATGGGCTTTATTGCCGATGAGAACCGCCGCATCGAAATTCTGCGGGGCTGCGATGTCTTTGTGTTGCCCTCTCTGGTGGAAGGGTTATCCCTCTCCTTGCTGGAAGCCATGGCCTGCGGATTGGCCTGTGTCGCCACCGATGCGGGAGCCGATGGGGAAGTCCTAGAGCGGGAAGCGGGCGTGATCCTGCAAACCCACAGCGTGGCTACCCAGCTCAAAACTCTGCTACCGCAGTTGCGCGACCATATCGGCTGGACCGATCTCCTCGGTCAAAATGCCCGCGTGCGGGCCAAGCAGCGCTATACCCTCACCCGAAATATTTCCCAACTGGAGGCGCTGTATAGTGAGGTCTGTCAGCGCCGCCCCTCGCCCCACCTGACCCCCACCCGTGCATCCCTGTCGTCCCTCTGGAAGCAAGTTTCCTAGGGCGCGGGTAGCATGCTGGAATCTACCGACCCAAATTGCTCCCTGAGCGGAGTCGAAGGGAGCAACCTCCCGCTGGCTGAGCGGAGTCATAGTTCACTTCCCGCAGGTTGAGCGGAGCCGTAGTTTGCTTCTCGCTGGCTGAGCGGAGTCGTAGTTCGCTTCCCGCAGGGTAGCCAGCGGATCTCTTACCCAGTGGGTATAGTATTTCTTGAAAATCGTCTTGGTGGTTTGAATTTTTAATTCCGCCGCCCTCCGCCAGTCCTTCCCATAAACTCTCATGAACTCTGATGATCTCGCCTTCACGCCTGCCCTGGAACAAGCTCGTCTAATTCGGACCAAGGCGATTTCTCCTTTGGAATTGGTTAATCTCTATCTCCAGCGGATTGAGCGTTTAGATGGTCAATTGGGAAGCTACGTGACTGTGGCGACGGATTTGGCGATCGCCGATGCCCAGCATAAAACTGAGCAACTGTGCCATATTCCGGTAGAAGACCTGCCGCCATTTTTTGGGGTGCCCATTTCCATCAAAGACCTCAATGCGGTGGCTGGCTTGCCCTGCACCTACGGCATTAAGTTGCTGAAAAAACGAATTGTTCCCGAAGATGATGGGTTAGTGTGCCGAATTCGTGCCGCCGGGTTTACGATTTTGGGCAAGAGTGCCACCTCAGAAGTCGGCACATTGCCCTACACCGAACCTAAGGGCATGCTGCCGGTGCGCAATCCCTGGAATTTAGACTATACCGCTGGGGGATCCAGTGGGGGGGCGGCGGCGGGACTCGCGGCGGGATTGACGGCGATCGCCCAGGGGTCCGATGGCGGCGGATCTATCCGTGGTCCGGCGTTTTGCTGTGGCTTGGTGGGGATTAAACCCTCACGGGGCCGGATTTCCTTTGCGCCGGTGGGCGAGCGTCTCCATGGGCTAGCCGTTAATGGCCCCCTAGCCCGTACTGTGGCTGATGCCGCCGCCCTGCTGGATGTGATGGCAGGATACGTTAGCGGCGATCCCTACTGGTTACCGCCCCCAAATCCCTCTTTTCTAACGGCAGCGTCGCGCCCCCCGCAGACGCTACGGATTGGGTTTGCTACCCATATTGCTCCGGTGGGATCGGTGCATCCCGTTTGTAATCAAGCCGTTTTGGATACGGCTACCCGGCTAGAGGCCCTCGGACACCACGTAGAGGAATTTGCCTGCCCGGACTTTAGTAATTTAATTGAACCCTTCACGGTCATCTTTCAGTCGGTTCTCAGCGAAGCGGGTATTCCCTGGTTTGTTCTCAACAAAATGAATCGGTGGTTTTTGCAGCGGGCTTGGTTTTGCTCCTGTGGTCAATATCTGCGGGCCGCGACGCAATTGCAATCGGTTGCCCGCCAAATCGTGACGACCTTACATCCCTATGATGTGGTCGTTTTGCCGACCTACATGCATCCCACTATCCGGATTGGTGAATGGGCAAAACTCTCTCCAGGCAAAACGTTGGAGCACATTATTAATTGGGTGGCTCCCTGTCCGCCATTCAATGCTACTGGCCAGCCTGCGATCGCCCTCCCGACAGGTTTTGGGCCGAATAATTTGCCCGTTGGTGTTCAGCTGATTGGCCGCCCCGCCGATGAAGCCACGTTGATTGCCCTAGCAGCGCAACTGGAACAAGGCCATCCGGGACCACATCGTCCGTCTTTCGCTTTGGCTCAAGGGGAAGGCTGAAGGGCAGGGCTGAAGGGCGGATTGAGGAAAGCGTGAAATCTCGAGCGAAACCTTTCGTAATCATGCTATTATTGGGCCTGAATACCTACCCTAAATCATGGTCAACCTGTGATTCAATGGTTTGTTCTATCGGCGAACTAGTTCGACAGGCTAACCTCCCTTGATCTAAAAAGTCATCTGGAATACCCTTTTAGAAGCGTTTGAGTTACACCATGAATCAGACTGCTCTCGAAAGAAGTTTGCGCACTATTTATCCTGTATCGGTGTGAGGAGAAAATCGAATGTCTAAGTTTTTGTTCAAGTCTTTACTAGTTGGTCCTGCCGTTGTGGGGACTGCCCTAGTTATGTCCTCTGCGGCGATCGCTGCTGAATCGAAAGTAGTTAGCGAAGCGCCCCAAGCCGTCATTGAAGCTGCACCTATTGCCACTGCACCTAGTGCGATTGCGCCCAGCGCCCCCCTTGTTGTGGCCCAAGCCGCTCCGGTCTCCTCTCTGGACCAAGTGAATCAGTACAGCCGTGAAGGTCGTGCCACCAACGTCATGGGTCAAGTGACCTCTGTGTCTCAACTGTCTGATGTCAAGCCTACGGATTGGGCGTTTCAAGCGCTGCAATCCTTAGTTGAGCGCTACGGTTGCATCGTCGGCTATCCCGACAAAACCTTCCGGGGCAACCGCGCCATGACTCGCTATGAGTTCGCTGCTGGTCTAAATGCGTGCATGGACCGCGTTAACGAGTTGATCGGCGCAGCTACTGCGGATTTGGTTAAGAAAGAAGACCTGGAAACCCTGAAGAAGCTGCAAGAAGAGTTCGCGGCTGAACTGGCTACCCTGCGTGGTCGTGTGGATGCCCTCGAAGCCCGCACTGCCACCCTTGAAAAGCAACAGTTCTCCACCACCACTAAGCTCTCCGGCGAAGTCATTTTCGCGATTACTGACGAAATTGGTCAGCCCGTTAACAATAACCCTGTCTTCCAAGACCGGGTTCGTCTTGCTTTGAACACCAGCTTTACTGGCAAGGATCTGTTGATTACCCGTTTGGCTGCCGGAAATGCAGGATACCTTCGATCTTACCGGGAGCTTGGGGACCGCAGGTGAAGGGACTCAAACCTTTAACTACGGTAACACCGGTGGAAACTCTGTATTTGCTGATTGGGTTGCTTACTACTTCCCGGTGGGTGAAAAAACTAAGTTCTACCTGGCTGCTGTTGCGGGCTTGCATTATGATTACGCCCCCACTAACTCTGGCCCTCAAGAAGCTTACGACGGTGGTACTGGCGCGCTTTCTATCTTTGCGCAACGTAACCCCATCTACTCCATTGGGGGTGGTGCTGGTTTGGGCGTAAACTTTGACTTCAACAAGTCTGTTTCCTTCAGTCTTGGCTATTTGGCTAACGATGGTGTTGGCAATGGTGGTGCTAACATTCCGACTGCAACGAATGGTCTGTTTGATGGCAGCTATAGCGCCCTTGCTCAAATTACCTTTAAGCCTAGCGATGCCTTTTCTGTGGGCTTGACCTATGTCAACGCTTTCCGCAACAACGGTAACTCCATTTTTGATGGCGGTGGTTCTCCTCGTAGCGCCTCTGTTGGGACTTTGCACTCTAACCTGAGCACCTTGGGTGGAAGTGCAGAAGTAAATGCCTTTGGTATTTCAGCGGCCTATAAGTTTAGCTCTGCCTTAGTTGTGAACGGTTACTTCACCTATGCCACGGCTGATTACGCTGGGTTTGGCAGCAAAGCGGATATTTTGACCTACGCTCTCGGTCTCTCTTTGCCTGACTTTGGCAAGAAAGGCAACCTCTTGGGTTTTGTGGTTGGGGCTGAGCCTTATGTCACCAATCCAAACTCTGTTGGGATTCCAGCACCTCTGAATACAAAGGATGTGCCTTTGCATATTGAAGGGTTCTACAAGTACCAACTTACCGACAACATCTCTGTTACCCCTGGTGTAATTTGGGTGATTAACCCCGGTCAGAATACCAACAATGATGACGTCATCATTGGTACCGTTCGGACTACTTTTACCTTCTAGTCTGAACGTTCTCTACTCTGTTTCTCAGGTTGAGAAAATTTGATGAATGAGGAGCTTCTCTGAAAGGAAGCTCCTTTTTTGTGTTGTGGTCACTCTACCGTTTCCTTGTGTCCTTTGACCATCTTTGCAAACGGCTGTTAGAAAGATACCCCGATCGCTTTGCCGCTTGGATTTTAGGCGAATTGTCGCCGTCTTCCATCACGATCCTCAAAACTGAGCTCGGTATTGAACCCATTCGGGCCGATTCTCTGACCTTGCTGCAAACTGGCCAACGGATTTTACAGATCGAGTTTCAAACGCGGTGGCAATCCGATCCGCCCTTGCCCATTCGCATGCTGGATTACTGGGTGCGGCTCTATCGCCTGCATCGGTTACCCATCACCCAGGTTGTGGTGTCAGCCTTATTGCCCCTAGCAGCCTTGGCCGCAACCTCTAACCCAGAGGAGTTGCTGATCCAGACCGTTGAGCAAATCAGTAAGATAGAATCAGTTCAGCAAAGAAACGAGGTGTTCAACTATGCCCAAATCATGGCTGGGCTCCGGCTAAATAAACAATTGATTCGACAGATATTTCGGGAGGGGATTATGCGCGAGTCCGTAATCTATCAAGAAATCCTGCAGGAAGGCCGACAAGAGGGCCGCCAAGAAGGCCGACAAGAGGGCCGCCAAGAAGGAGAACAATCGCTGATTTTGCGATTATTAACCAGACGTGTTGGGGTATTACCTAGCCATATCCAAGTTCGGGTAGACGCATTGCCTGCCGATCAGTGGGCAGATCTAGGAGAGGCGCTGTTGGACTTTCGCGGCCTAGCAGACCTAGAGACGTGGCTGGGCCAAAGCGAATAAAAAACGTGTGCCATGCCAAAAGGCCATTTGGTTGTTTCTAAAACCGCATTTTCTTCTTGTAAAATTCACAGATTCGGCTGCTAACCCCCTGCCTGCAAAAAAGATGTGGTGTATGCTAGGTAGCAGAAGCCGGTCAGCAGTGTCTGTTCGGCTTCTGTTGAGAGTTACGATCAATCTGGTTTTGGGGTGCACTGTGGAATAATTTCTACGGCAATCCTGAATGCCCTCTAGGTGTGAGATGGAATTTAACTATGTCTAATGCAATTTTGAAGTCTTTTCTGGCCATGCCAGCTCTAGGTGTAGTTTTGGCGGTAGGTGCGATCGCCCCAGCCAATGCTCAATCGGCTCCTGTGAATTCCTTGGCGCAAGTGGGTGCTTATAGCGCTGAAGGCGCAGGCACGGCAGAACTCGATCAAGTCACCTCTGTGTCTCAACTGTCTGATGTCAAGCCGACGGATTGGGCCTTCCAAGCATTGCAATCCTTGGTCGAGCGCTATGGTTGCATTGTTGGCTACCCTGATAAAACTTTCCGGGGCAACCGTGCCATGACCCGTTACGAGTTTGCAGCGGGTTTGAATGCTTGCATGGACCGCGTTAACGAATTGATTGCTGCGGGTACGGCTGATCTGGTTAAAAAGGAAGACCTGGAAACCCTGAAGAAAATGCAGGAAGAGTTTGCCGCTGAACTGGCAACCCTGCGTGGTCGGGTCGATGGCCTAGAAGCGCGCACCGCTACTCTAGAGAAGCAACAGTTTTCCACCACCACCAAGCTGCGAGGCGAAGTGATCTTCAGTTTGGCAGGCGTTGTCGGTGAGAAGCCGTGCGTGGCAAAGTGGCGCTCTTTCATGATAACACAACTTTAGCGATCGCGTTCGCCTCAGCTTAAATACCAGCTTTGGCGGTAAAGACTTGCTGATGACTCGTCTTCAAGCCCGCAATACGCCTGATTTGGCAGCAGCGACCGGCACTAACATGGCACGGCTTGTCTTATGAAGGGCGCGGTGACAATATCGATTTAACGGTGGATAAGCTGTGGTATCAATTTCCCCTAGGTGACAAAACAATGATTCGTGTTGATGCGATGGGCGGTGAGTTCTACAACAACGTCCCCAACTTCAACCCCTTGTTGTCCAGTGATGCACAAGGCTCAATTTCTCGCTTTGGCCGTTTTAACCCCATCTATCGTCCTGCGCAGGGGGGAGCAGGCGCTACCGCAAATTTCAAGTTCGCTGATAAGGTGACGTCTTTCCGCTGGGTTCTTGCCCAAAATGCTAATGATCCCAAGCAATGAAAATGGTGTATTTGACGGTTCTAACGCTGCCCTGGCTCAAATTGCATTCAAGCCCAGCAAAGCCTTCGACATTGGTTTGACTTACCTTCGTTCTTACAACCGAGGGTTGCCTGGCCTCAAGCCAACAATAACCCCCTCTCCGGTGGGCTACGGGCAGTGCTCTTGCCAATGCACCCTTTGGTGTTAATATGGCGACCACTGCGGATAACTTTGGACTAGAAGCATCGTTTAAGTTTAGTCCTCAAATTGTGGCTTCCGGATGGGTTGGCTACTCGGATGCGCCAATTCTAAGGCTACCAATGCGAATGCTGACATTTGGAACTGGGCGGTTACCCTGGCCTTCCCGGATTTAGGTAAGAAAGGCAACTTCGCGGGCATTATTGTTGGTGATACCTCCTAAGGTCACCAACAACGATATTGCGGCCAGTGAAAATAACGATACCTCCCTTCATGTAGAGGCGCTTTATCGTTATCAAATCAGCAGCAATATCTCCATTACACCAGGTCTATTGGTGATTTTTAACCCCGAGCACAACGACAACAACGATACGATTTACGTGTGGTACTGTTCGGACCACTTTCTCCTTCTAGATTCTGGATACTAGATGCCTAGAAAGCGAATTCGCTGAGTTGATGTGCTGAGTTAAATATGGCCCCACTATAGTGGGGCTTTTTAGTGCCTTTTTTATTGAATTCCTCCAATCCTTTAAACCCGACCGGGGAACCGTAGTATAATCAAACTATCTTGAAAACCTGTTGTTGTTTGACCCGTGGAACTTTCTTGTAAAAATGAATATGCATTATTGGCCTTAATTGAGTTGGCCGCCCACCATACTCGGGGAGAGCCTCTGCAGATTCGCCAGATTTCTGCTCTCCAGCAAATTCCCGATCGCTATTTAGAACAGCTCCTCGCCACCCTCCGTCGTTGCGGACTAGTACGCTCCCAACGCGGTGCCAAGGGCGGCTATATTTTGGCCCGCGAACCCTGGAAAATTAGCCTCTTGGAGGTTATGGACTGTCTTGAAGGCGCAGACGCTCAGACTACAGAGAAAGATGCTATTCCCCGCAGCATCGAGAGTACGATTATCCGTGAAGCTTGGCAAGAGGCCCATCAAGCGGCAAATGCTGTGCTTCAAGGGTGGACATTACAGGATCTCTGCGAAAAACGGGATTCCCGGCAACAGCTCGATATCATGTATTACATTTAGGCGTTTTGGAATGACTGCGCCATCTGACAATTACCTTAAACTACATCAACACTCTCATCATGCGTTTTGCCAACAATATTACGGAACTGATTGGTCATACCCCTTTAGTGCAGCTTAACCGCATTCCTCAGCTGAAGGGTGTGTTGCGCAGATTTTGGTCAAATTGAAAGCATGAATCCATCGGCGTCGGTTAAAGATCGCATTGGATTGAGTATGATCAATGCCGCTGAGAGAGAAGGGTTGATTACGCCCAGAAAACAATATTAGTTGAGCCGACTTCTGGCAACACAGGGATTGCTTTAGCAATGGCCGCAGCCGCCAAGGGCTATCGATTAATTTTGACTATGCCAGAAACCATGAGCACGGAGCGACGGGCAATGTTGCGGGCTTATGGAGCCGAGTTGGAATTACTCCAGGATTGAGGGCATGAGTGGCTTAATTCGGCGCGCTCAAGAAATAGTGGACAAAACGCCAAATGCCTATATGCTGCAGCAGTTTCGCAATCCGGCTAACCCAAAATTCACCAGAGAAACCACAGCAGCAGAAATTTGGGACGATACGGATGGCAGAGTGGATATGATTGTCGCGGGCGTCGGTACAGGTGGCACAATTACTGGCATTAGCTGAGGTGATTAAAGCAACGTAAGCCAAGTTTCCAAGCGATCGCAGTTGAACCAACCAATAGCCCTGTTTTATCAGGAGGTCGACCTGGTCCGCATAAAATTCAAGGTATTGGTGCAGGGTTTTGTCCCCCCAGTTTTCAAATGCTAAGATTACTGGATGAAGTGATTGCGGTGTCTGATGAGGCGGCTATTCTCTATAGGCGGAGGTTAGCCCGTGAAGAAGGACTGCTATCAGGAATTTCCAGTGGGGCAGCCCTGTACGCGGCTGTTCAAGTGGGCAAACGTGCTGAGAATGCAGGTAAGCTCATCGTCATGATTCAGCCTAGTTTTGGTGAACAATATCTGAGCACCCCCCTCTTTCAAGAAGCAGATTTGATCGCCTCGAGCTTATCCGGCTAGTCGTTAATGGCTATCAGCTCTGTAGCTGTTTTAGTGTGCCGATGTTCAGTTTCAAGCAAATGCTGTCTCAGGGCTAAGTCAGTAAAATGGTTGCGTTGCGATCGCTTAGGCGACTGCCGGTCAATAATCGCTTAGGCGATTTCCGGCAAATGATAGACCTGCTGGCTACCCTACAGAGAGCAAGCCCCGGCTCCGCTCAACCAGCGAGAGCTGGTATAGTTTTTTCTGGAAATCGCCTTAGAGCCTGAAATCTAGTCAATAGATATCTGTATATCAAGAAAATTTGAATTCCTTGAGGTGCCCCTTACATTGCAGGCGGTGCCTTTTGTAGCAATGGTCCATGCTTTACAATGGCAAGATGGCGACTCCGGATCACTACCGTACGTTAGAAATTTCCCCGACGGCAACCCAGGCAGAGATTAAGCATGCGTACCGACGGTTAGCGAAGCTATTTCATCCTGATGGCAACCGCGACACGGCGAATCATGAAAAAATTGCGGGTGTAAATGCTGCTTACGAAGTTCTTAGTGATCCAGAGCAGCGGCATTCCTACGATCAGCAACAGCGTTATCATGCCCGAATGGCTGCGGCAGGGTTTGCAGTTGATCACACAACCCGACATGAGCGGACAGCAGCGGCCCAAGCGTATTATCGTCAGCACAAAACGAGTTCCCAACAAGCCGATACGGATTTAGAACGTTGGCTCAAACGCGTTTACATGCCGGTCAGTCGATTTATTCTCAATATCCTGAAGCCTTTGCAGGACCAGCTTGATGAATTGGCGGCAGATCCTTTTGATGATGACCTGATGGATCAATTTCAAGCCTACCTGGAGGACTGTCGGAAGCTCCTAGAGAGAGCTGAGGCCAGCTTCAAGTCGCTGCCGAACCCAGCCAATGTTGCCAGTGTGGCGGCTAACTTGTACTACTGCATGAATCAGATCGAAGATGCACTGGAGCAGTTTGAGTTTTTTGCGATGAATTATGACGAAAACTATCTGCATACAGGAAAAGAGATGTTTCGGATTGCAGCGGGACTTAGGCGCGAGGCGCAGGCTGGAGTGCGATCGCTTAAGTAGGTACTTTTTTGCGAATGCCGCAGATACCTGCCGCAGATACTGATAGGCATTACGTTTAGATTAGTAAATTTTAAGGAGAAAAATAGCTCCATCCAGGGAACTCCGATCAGTATTCATCGGAGTTTTGAACTTGCGTTCCTCAAAATGCCTGAGAGCAAAGCCCATTGGTTCTCAGGTATTTTGCATCTGGAACAAAAGACTGTAAAAAATTGGTGATTTATGGAGGATCTGTCCGTTCTGGTTGGGAATAATCACCTTACGGGGCGTAGCATCTCACAGGCCGCTCGCAAACCGTTCGTCCGACAGGAGATTCTTGTTTATGTCGTCCCATGGGAATTTGTTACAGGCAGGAGCCGCCGCGTTGCAACAACAGCGCTATGCCGATGCGGTGCAAATGTTGGAAGAGTTTTGTTACAGCCAGACCGATACGACCCCTAAAGAGCAGATCCAAGCCCAAATGTGGCTGGTGAAAGCCTACCAGGAAAATGGCCAGGTGCTCCAGGCGATCGCCCTATGTCAGCAAATGACAACCGAGTCCTACCCTACTCAGGTCCAGGTGTGGGCGAAGCGGATTTTGCCCACCCTCGATCCGACAGCGGACCTGTCCCCTGATCCCATCTCCAATTCGGCTGCCAATGGAGAAACTTTCAATCCAGAGGCTGCTGAATTAGAAGAGATGGCGGATGACGGTTCAAACGCCTCGGTGCCAACCCTCTCTCCCGAAGAATCCGCCGCCCTGCTAGAAAAAGGCAACGGCAGTCTGAAAATGCGACAATTTGCCCAAGCGGTTGCCGCCTTGTCCGCCTATTGTCAGGGAACAGACCCCACTGCTCCTGGCTATGGACAGGCCCAAATGTGGTTGGTGAAAGCATACAAGGGCAATGATCAATTAGAGGCGGCGATCGCCCTGTGTCGCGAACTATTAGACAGCGACAAAGCCTACATCAAAATTTGGGCGAAGCAGTACATGCAAACCCTGGCCCCCGGTGAACCTTTGCCAGAAGCCGCCCCCGCCGCCGGCCCGAATTCTGCTAGTCCTGCCTTAAACCCGGATGCGACGGCGGATGCCCAGGGCACACCGCCATCAATGCCCAAGGCCGGACGAGCAAAACAGCGCAGCGTCAAGCTGGCGATGAAGGGCGTCGCGGCCAACCTGGCTGTGGCCTCAGGCGGCACGTTAGTCTTGCTGTTTGGCATGATTTTGGTGTTGGTGCTGACCCTGTCGCTGATTATGAACAGCGAAAATCCCACCCAGGGGTTTCTGCTTTCCGTATTAATCACCATCGCCTTTAACCTGGCTGTCTTTTTCCTGTCGCCGTTTGTCATGGATTTGATTCAGCAGTGGTTTTATCAAACTCGGTGGTCAACGATTTCCGAGGTGGAGCGCCTCAGTCCGGAAACTGGCAGAGTGCTGCGGGAAGTTTGCCAAAAATATCGGATTCAGCAGCCCCGCCTAGGGATTATTGCCGACGATAACCCCACTGCTTTTACCTACGGTTCGCTGCCCAATTCGGCACGGTTGGTGGTGAGTCGGGGGTTATTTAAGTATTTGGACGATGACGAAGCCGCCGCCGTATACGCCCACGAGTTGGGGCATATCGTTCACTGGGACTTTGCCGTGATGACGCTAGCTAGCACCCTGGTGCAAATCACGTATTTGATCTACAGCTATGCCCGCGAAATCTCCCAAAAATTAGGCAACAGCGATGTGGAAAAGTCCATTAAAAATGGCCTGCAAAGCGCGGTGTGGATGGCCTACCTTTTCTACATGGTGGGCGAGTATTTAGTGCTGTACCTTTCCCGCACTCGAGAGTACTATGCGGACCATTTTGCTGCTGAAGTGACAGGCAATCCCAATGCGCTATCACGGGCATTGGTCAAGATTGCCTACGGCATTTTGGAAGAAGGCACGCGTAATCCAGAACCCAGCCGGATGTTACAGGGAACTCGGGCCTTGGGCATTGCTGATCCCAAGGGCGCAGCCTTGACCGGTACGGCCTATCGGGTTGCCACAGAGCCGGGGAAGGTGGGCCGGGTGTTTCTCTGGGATATGTTTAATCCCTGGGCCTGGTGGACGGAGTTGAATTCTACCCATCCCCTGACGGGAAAGCGGGTGCGCGCGCTCAGTACCTATGCGGAACAGTTGGGAATTGATGCGGAATTCGACATGGCGAAAGTGGTCCAGGAGGGCAAAAAGCTGAACAAACGCAAGCTGTATGGTAATTTTGTCCTGGATTTGGGGCTGATGCAGGCGCAGTGGCTGGGGATGATTTTAGGGGCGGTGCTCGGTGGCCTGACGGGTAAACCGCTGATGATCGTGGCGGGTTTGGCGATCGGGTTTGGCCTGGGCACGTTGACGCGCCTGTTTGTCATGTATCCCAGTTATTACAAGGCTCCTGCTACCGATATTCTGTCGCTGATGGGCGATCCCTATGCCAGTCCGTTGCGCGGGCGTCCGGTCAAGCTCACAGGTGAGATTATTGGGCGGGGGATTCCAGGCTATCAAGCAGGGTCGGAACTGCAACTGCAAGATGCCACCGGTCTAACGTTTCTGCGCTATGCCTCCTTCTTAGGGCCGTTGGGGAATTTCTTCTTTGGCGCGAGTAAGGCGGAGCAATACATTGATGCCAAGGTGGTTGTGGTGGGCTGGTTTCGGCGGAGTGGGGCGGGCTGGATTGATCTGGTGCGGATGAATTGCAATCGCGCCCCCACGGTCAACAGCTATCCCCGCACCTGGGACATGATTCTAGGGCTCTGGCCGTAACGTTGGGATTGGCGTTCTTGCCCGCGGCCCTAATGGGATAGGCCCAGATGGATAGCCCAAAAGGGTTAGTCTGAGTGGCTTGACGACTCAATCTAGCTAGATTTCTCCTAGGAGTGTCGGGTATGGTGAGAACTGTCGCCATACCTGATTTTTTATGCGGTTTGAATGTGGCACGGCTGAATTGGGCGCATCATGTCTCGTGGAACCTGCGATCGCACCAGAATGGCTATCGCGATCATCGCTGGATGTGGCCCCCGACCTCGTGGGCTGCTGGCTGGTGCGGCAGTTGCCCAGTGGCGAAGTGGTGCGGGGCCTAATCGTGGAAACGGAAGCCTACACCGTAGACGATCCAGCGTGCCATGCCTATCGACGGCGGACACCCCGGAATGCGGTGATGTTTGGGCCTGCGGGGATGGCCTATGTGTATTTAATCTACGGCATCTATCACTGCCTGAATGTGGTGACGGATCGGGATGGGGTTCCCAGTGCTGTGCTGATTCGAGCGGTGCAGTTGGATCAGTTGCCGCCGGGCGTGCCCCCAAAAAAGGAAAAATTGGCTCGCGTTGCCGCCGGTCCGGGTAAGCTATGCCGCGCTTTACAAATTGACTTGAGCCATACGGCGCGGCCCTTTGCCCAAAATCAAGGGCTGTGGTTAGAACGGCGATCGCCCCCGTGGCAAACACAATTTGACCGGGGAGAACTTTCGCTGGTCCAAACGACCCGGATTGGCCTTACCCAGGGGATCGAATTACCCTGGCGTTGGTACCTAGCCGATTGCCCTGCGGTCAGTCGGTTGGCAGTTCTGCCATAGGCCGATGCCGTCAATGCGGAGGAGTTCCGCAACTGCCCCCATGCCGGAGGCAGAACTTTTGCCATAAGCTGATGGGAGGCGCTATCGGCTGATGAGATTCGCCGTAAGCTATAGGTAGGTTCTGTAGGATGGCATCAGGGCAACCCTCATAGTGCCTCTGCCCAACGACTCAGTGAAACGCTTTAGAACAGTTTAAATTTCTCCATGGACTTTCCCCGCGCTAGACAGCTTTTTTACCAAGAGATTCATCAGCCGGATGCCAATTTGAATTTGGAGCGGGCTGCTTTGTATTTGGCACAGGAGGAATATCCAGATTTAGAGGTAGATCAGTATTTGGGGATGATGGATGCGATCGCCAACGCCATCCAGGCCCAATTGCCCCAGAATCCCTATCCGCTGAAAATTATTCAGGCGCTTAATCAATATATCTACGGAGAATTAAAGTTTGCGGGGAATACAGCGGATTATTATGACCCGCGCAATAGTTTTTTGAATCAGGTGCTGGATCGCCGTACTGGCATTCCTATTACGTTATCCCTCGTGTATTTGGCGATCGCCCGTCGTCTGGACTTTCCCATGGTGGGGATTGGCATGCCGGGGCATTTTTTAATGCGGCCCATTGGCGGGGACTTGGAAATTTTTGTCGATGCCTTCAATCGGGGTGAAGTTTTATTCATTCAGGACTGCCATGATCGGCTGAATCAGCTCTATGGGTCCACGGTAGAGTTTTTGCCCCAGTTCCTAGAGCCTGTGACGCCGCAACAATTTTTAGCCCGGATGCTCACCAATCTGAAGATGATTTATCTGAATCGGGGGGATGTGCTGCGGGGATTGGCGGCGATCGAGCGGATCTTGCTGCTGTTTCCCCACGCTCCCCTGGAACTGCGCGATCGCGGTGTGCTCTACTATCGCCTGAGCCGCCTTACCGCCGCCCGTCAGGATCTGGAAACCTACCTTGCTCTGTTGCCCACCGCTACCGATGCCAAAGTCGTGCGGCAATTGCTCCACAAAATCAATCACAGCTAGTGATCAACCGCAGCTAGCGATCCACAGCATCTAGCGGCAATTCCCACCTCAACCTTCGGTTTTCACCGCCTGCCTCACCGGGGCAAACCGATGAAGATAGAAGACGTACATGCGCGAGCGATCGCGTCTCCTCTCTTCTAAGGCTGCTGCCATGAATAGCAAAACCGTTTCCTATCTGCTTTGGCTGTCGATGTTTATGGGCGTTGGTGGCTTACATCGGTTCTATAACGGCAAGATGGTGACGGGTACAATTTGGCTGTTGACGGGTGGGTTGTTCGGTGTGGGGCAAATTATTGATCTGTTTCTGATGTCCGAGATGGTGGAAGAGCATAACCTGAAGCGTAGTCACCGTATGGGCATTCCCTACGTTGCTGGCGATCCGGTGATTGAGCGAGTGCTTGATTTACGTCCCGAACAATTGGAATTTAAATTACTGAAAGCTGCGGAGGCGCGTCAGGGTAGAATTTCGGTGACTCAGGGGGTGATGGCAACGGGAACTGACTTCACGAAGGTGGAAGCCGCGCTGCTCAACATTGCCAAGAAAGGGCATGCCGACATCCAGAATGATCCCAGCACGGGTGCAGTGATTTATGTGTTTCCTGAGCTGGTGGCAGACACGAAAGCCTTTAGTTGGCAGGTATAGATGAGCAAACTTTACCGGTGAGGGCCGACGGGGTATTCAGAACTGCTGAAAACAAACGCCCTGAATTCTAGAAGAATTCAGGGCGTTTGTCGATTAAGCCCTAGGCGATCGCCGCTTTAGCGGTGAGTCAACTTTAGCAGCGAGTCAGAGCATGATCAAAGAATTAGCTAAGGGAACAGTCCAGAACCTATAGGCTTGCACCCAAGGAAGGGAAACGCTTGTAGGGAACTGTGTCTTCCCCAAAGAAGCGGATGTATTCGGTGCTATTCACCATGGCATTCACTGCCGCTGGCAGACCACTATCGGTCAGCAGTTGCGTATACTGCAAGGTTTCCACTGGGGTTGCCGGAGCCCGACCCAGTAAATGCCGGAACAGGAATTCTACAACTTTAGCGGTGGGGTAGGATTTGCCGAAGCGATCGCCATAGATTTCAGAACTGGCCAACAGCCGCACAAACTCGCGCACGGTCAGCGGACTGCCGAGCTGCGCCTCTAGATCGGTGCGCCGGAAGTGTTCTGGGACATGCTCAGCGTCTACATCCAGAATTTGAACGTAGATCGCCTTGGCCACCTGCGCCGCTTCTACGACAGACACTCCAGGATTGAGGCGGTAGATGCGAGCCGGTTTTTGGCTCACCACCACGGCATCGCTCCCGTTCACCGTATGGCTAACACTAGTATAGCTAGCATCCGCGATCGCATTATTGGCGATCGCCTGACCGGTCAGCGGCATCATCGCCACATCCAGCGTGGAAGGCGTGGGATCAAAGCTGGGCACCACCAGGGTTTTGTTCTGCTTTGTCAGGCGGTTATACAGCGTTTGGGTATTCGGGAAGTTGGCCGCAGGCAGCGTCAGATAGCGGTTATAGGGCACCGTGTCCTCACCAAAGGCATCCAGATACTCACGGCTTTCCACCATGGCATTGATAAAGCCCTTCAACCCTTGCTTCGCCAGAATTTGGTTATACTTGCGAATTTCTTCCTGATTAAGCGGTGCGCGTCCCAGGAAGTGCTTTGTCCCCAGCTCAATCACCTTCGTGTTGGGGTAGGGCGTGTAGAACTCCTTAATGTAAAGACTCGACGAACCCAACCCTTGGATAAACTCCTTCAGGGTGATTTCGCCATTCTTCATCTTGGATTCCAGCGCCGAAAACTCATTCTGGATAATGTAAGGTGCAATATCCCGCTCAAATACCTGACGGTAGGCGGCTCCAATAACCACAGGGAGATTGGCCTTATCTGCCAGCGTGGTGAGTTTGAATACCTTGGTTTGCTCGCGCTTTTTGCTGACCCCTTGGGCAATCCGAGCGATCATTTCGGGTTCAGCCCGCTCAGCCGAAGGCAGACCCAAGGCCACAAACGTCGGCGTAGATTCAACAAAAGGCGTCTTCGGTGCGCCAGTATCGGCGATCGAGCCCGCCCGATTCCGTAGGGAATTGCCCGCTGGAGTTACATAACGCTCATAGGGTACCGTGTCCTCACCAAAGGCTTCGGAGTATTCAGCACTGTCTAGAATCGCGTCAACCAGGGCATAAAAGCCTTTCTTGGCGCAAATATCAAAATACTTGTTGGTTTCTTGCCGTCCATAGGTCGGTCGCCCCAGCAGCCGCCGATGAATGTACTCGACGGACTTCATCACATAGAGAGAAGTCCAATACATGCTGCGGAAAGTAGGGGATTTCGCCAATTGCCGGATGAACTCCCGCACGGGAATCTCGCCATTCTCCAGCTTAATTTCCGCCACGCTTAACCGCTGGCCCGCATACAGCTCTCGCCCAAACACTTGTAGGTAAGCGGCTCGAACTAATGCTTGGGTGGAGCTTTCGGAAAACTTGACGCTGCTCCCCTTGGCTTTCGTCGCACCCGGCAGTTGATCAAATTTGAACACCTTGGGACCTAGGCTACCGGGGGCAATGCCACGGGCGGCAGGATTGCTAACTTGGCTGTTGATGCCGGGACCGCGATTAATCAGCAAGCGGCGGGTGTCTTTGCCAAAGAAGGCAGGGCTACTGCTAGGGTTGCGGGTTTCCTTCGGGAAAATGGCCCCAAACTGAATTTCCAAGGGATCATTACCTGAACCGTAAACATGCTGGTCAGGCAAGGGCTGATCATAGGAAGCAAAGGTGGTGATGAACTGCGGAACTTTGCGAAAAGGAGCGCTGTAGTTAAACAGATCAATTTGCGGTCCCCAATTGCGGCACTCTTGGGCCTCTTCGCCCAGTCCGCGCAGGTAAGGCACAGTTTCCTCGCCAAAGTAATCGGCATATTCGTTTGAGTCAACTAGGGCATCGACCAACTTCGCGAGCCCACCGCTGGAAACAATGGAGAAGTATTTTTGCACTTCTTCGCGGGAGCTTGGACCACGCCCCAGAATGTGGCGGAAGGCGAGTTCTAGGGCGCGGCTATTAATGTAGGGCTGGAAGAAGTTCTTACGGTACAGGGGCGACTTACAGAGTCGGCGGATGAACTCCTTCATGGAGATTTCGCCGTTTTTCACCTTGGATTCCAGGTCGGAAACACTCAAGGAATAGGCGCGGGTAATATCTCGCTCGAAGACTTGACGGTATGCCGCTTTGATCACATCGTTCTTTTCGATCGCCGATAGGCCCGGTTTCATCGCAAACCACTGCCGCTTTTCAGAAGCAATATTGTAAATCTGGGGGAGTTGCAGGCCTTGCAAATCATTAGAGGTGCGGCGGCGCACCTTATCGGAGGTGGTTTGTCCCAGGAACTCGGTAATCAGTACCCCAAAGTAGTCCTTCACAATTTGGGTTGCTTCGGCATCGCTACTGAAGTATTCCAAGGAGGCTGCCCGCATTTCTTTCTCTGTAGGGCTACATAAGTGGCATCACCCGAACAAGCCCGCTCAATAATTCTCGCAGACCCCGCACATTAACCACGAGAATATTGGGGTCGCCTGCCACGATCGCATAGGTCGTGTATCGCAGAAACCAGCTCATATCCCGCAGCGATTTCGCCATATTGCTCGGGCCGTAGCGAGCAATACGTAACGAAGGAACGAGCGACCAGAAACATAAACAC
>CAVYAN010000092.1:0-7469 GCA_963766075.1 uncultured cyanobacterium
GAGGCATTACCAGCGAACTGTATGGCGGCGGACCGGAGTTACGCCTCAAGCAAGAAATACTGCTTGGTATTGGCGGCTGGCGACTGCTTGATGCCCTCGACATCCAGCCGGAAGTCTGCCATCTCAATGAAGGACACGCGGCATTTGCCATTTTGGAACGAGCCAGAACTTTCATGAACGAGACCGGGCAGCCTTTTGAGGTCGCACTGGCGGTCACGCGAACAGGGAACCTTTTCACCACCCACACGGCGGTGGCTGCTGGTTTTGACCGTTTTGCTCCGACTCTCATCGAGCAATACCTTGGTCGGTATGCCCAAGACAAGCTTGGTATTACAGTCCACGATTTGCTGTCCCTTGGCCGCAGAATCCAAATGACTCGTCCGAGAGTTTCAACATGGCCTATTTGGCAATCCGTGGGAGTGGAGCGGTTAATGGGGTGAGTCGCTTACACGGTCAGGTCAGCCGGCACATTTTCACGCCGCTCTTTCCACACTGGCCAGAGGACGAAGTGCCCATTGGACACGTAACCAACGGAGTCCACATGCCAAGCTGGGAATCGTCTCCCGCCGATGATCTCTGGACGGGAGCCTGTGGAAAGGAGCGCTGGCTGGGCACGACAGAAAACCTGGGGCAGGACATTCGTCACGTCTCCAATACCAGGCTCTGGCAGTTTCGGACAGCCGCCAGTAAGTCTCTGGTTGAATACGCCCGCCAACGCTTGTCCCAGCAACTGATCGCCTCTGGCGCGTCAGAGGAGGCGATTAACGGCGTGAACCATCTGTTTAGTCCCAACGTATTAACATTGGGCTTTGCCCGCCGCTTCGCTACCTACAAGAGACCAAACTTGCTGCTGCACGATCGCGATCGCCTGCTTCGTCTCTTGAGCAATCCGCAGCGTCCGGTGCAACTCATCATTGCTGGCAAGGCGCATCCGGCAGATCAGGGGGGGCAAGCCCTGATTCAGGAATGGGTACGTTTCATCCGGCAACCTGAGATGCGCCCCCATGCGATCTTTCTCAGTGACTATGATATGCTTCTGACCGAACACCTGGTACAAGGGGTGGATGTCTGGATCAACACGCCACGGCGACCTTGGGAAGCTTGCGGTACAAGCGGCATGAAGGTACTTGTCAATGGCGGCATCAATTTATCTGAGTTGGATGGTTGGTGGGCGGAAGCCTACAATCCTGAAGTTGGCTGGGCGTTGGGGGACGGTCAGGAGCATGGCGAAGATCCCGCTTGGGACGCGGTAGAAGCCAACGCGCTCTATGACCTGCTAGAGCAGGAAGTGATCCCAGAGTTTTATACTCGAGACGACAGTGGCATCCCCACCGCATGGGTCAAGCGGATGCGAGAAAGCATGGCACAGTTGACACCGCGTTTTTCTGCAACTCATGCGGTGCGTGAATATACTGAGCAACACTACCTGCTGGCTGCCAATGCCTACCGCGATCGCGCTGCGAACAACGGCGAAGTCGGTAAGCAAATCGTCGATTGGCAGCATACTCTACAAGATCAATGGGCAACGTTGCACTTCGGCGAAATCAAGGTTGTGAGCGACGCACAAGGACACACATTAACAGTTGAAGTGTTTTTCGGCAGCCTTGACCCCAAGAGTGTGCGGGTAGAATTATACGCCAACGGAGTGAACGGCGGCAACAGGTCGCGGCAGGAAATGAAGCGCGGTCAGCCATTGACCACGGGGAACGGTTACATCTTTAACACGCAAGTATCTGCAACACGCCCAGCCACAGAATATACGGTACGCATTATACCACACTGCGATGGCGTTGCGATTCCACTGGAAGAGACACGAATCCTGTGGCAGCGATGATTCATTTTTGCATGGAGGATTGCCGCAAGGCGGAAGTTAAAAGTCAAAAGTAGTGTGAGCGTCTCGCTCACGCGGGCAAGATGTCCGCACTACCAAAAACCCCTCGAAACAAAATTGACAGACTACTAGTTCAGAAAAAACAAATCATGGTTATCAAATTCAAGTGTGAGCGTCTCGCTCACGCGGGCAAGATGCCCGCACTACCAAAAACCCCTCAAAACAAAATTGACAGACTACTAATGCAGAAAAAACAAATCACGGTTATCAAATTCAAGTGTCTAATTCATCAAGGTAATTAAAATGAAAACAATCAGCTCTTATCCATTATTTGGCTATCAACTTCAAGCGGGAAAATTTATAGCGAGTACGTCCCAAAGCATGGGAAATTCGTCCTTATTTATGCAAAACTCCGTCCCGTATTACACTACTAACCCATTACTTGTTTTAATCGTAATTCTTGGTGTTGGAGGTGTGTTAGCTTCAACTCTTTTGAGCGCTATTAAGGTGGCGAATGAGTGGGAAAGATTGGTGGTATTGCGGTTAGGAAAATTCCTTGCGCTCAAGGGACCAGGACTCATTTTCATTATTCCGATCATTGACACCATACCTTACCGGATTGACACTCGCGTGATCACCACTTCTTTCCAGGCGGAGAAGACTCTGACTAAGGATACGGTGCCGGTTGACGTAGATGCAGTTCTGTTTTGGAAGGTTGTAGATCCTCAGAAAGCAGCCCTAGATGTCGCGGACTATAAAAGTGCTATTAGTTGGGCATCCCAAACGGCTCTGCGGGATGTCATCGGCAAGACCATGCTCTCGGATATGCTGGAAGGCAGGGAGAAAATTAGTAAAGATTTGCAGAAAATAATTGACGATCGTACCGAGTCATGGGGCATCAATGTTATCTCGGTGGAAGTTAAGGATGTACTGATTCCCTCCGCCTTGGAGGATGCGATGTCAATGCAGGCGCAAGCGGAAAGAGAACGTCAGGCGCGTGTGATTCTCGGAGATTCTGAGCGACAGGTGGCAGAGAAATTTGGAGAAGCGGCTAAGACCTATATCAACAACCCTGTGGCTCTGCATTTGAGGGCGATGAATATGCTTTATGAGGGTTTGAAAGAAAATGCTACCATCGTCATTGTACCTAGCACAGCCGTAGAAAGTATGCAGCTAGGCGGTCTTGCTGGGATGACGGCGTTGACTATGGGATTGGGGCAGGAGAAAAGCGAGATCGCAAAACAAGAACGCATTCCATCAATGAGGGATGTTGTAGAGCCAAATGGCACTAAATTAATCACAAACCCTTAATGTAGTTCGCTTTTGGGTGTAGGGGATATTGGTCAATGAAGAGGATAAGGGGCAGGGGGCAGAGGGGAGAACCCCATACATAAATGTATTGGCTCTCGAACAAGGACGTATTATTTCTCTCTATGAGACGTGCAAGGGACGCGCTTGCGCGCCTCGAAATAAATTTAGGGGCTTGAATCCCTCTTGGCAGGGGAACTTAGAATCTTTCCCCCTTGCTCCCTGCTCCCTGCCCCCTGCCCCTTGCCTCTTCTGGTCAAGAATTCAATTGGAAATCAAGAAACTTTTAATCCATAGGTGCTAATTTCCTATCTCTGGGCAGACTACCAATGAAAGATCCCTCACATGATCTGCACGATTATATCTCGGAGATATCCGAACGCACTGACGTGCGGGTGGGGTCTCCTTGGCCTTTTGGCACCCAGGAAACTGGAGGAGGGGTGAATTTTGCCATTTTCAGCCGTGATGCTACCCGCGTTCGACTAGAGTTGTTTGACCATCCTGAAGACGCAGTGCCTACTAGGTCAATCGATCTCGATTCAGTGTGCAATCGTACAGGCGATGTCTGGCACGTTTGGGTAGAGGGAATAGTTTCCGGCCAATTCTATGCTTACCGCGTGGATGGGCCTTACGAACCAAGTCTTGGGCATCGTTTCAATTTCAACAGGCTTCTCCTCGATCCCTGTGCGATCGCGGTTTCGCAACTGCCTGCGTGGGATTTCGCCACGGCACGCGGCTATGACCTTTTGGCATCAGAGCCAGACCTGTCTTTCTCAAAGGTGGATAATGCCAGGTCGATGCCAAAATGTATCTTTCTCAACGAGTCCTTCGAGTGGGATGGAGACTGTCCACCCCGACATCCGTGGTCGAAGACCATTATTTACGAACTGCATCTGCGTGGCTTTACCATTCATCCCACGTCGGGCGTGGATCATCCAGGCACTTATCGCGGTCTGATGGAAAAGATTCCCTATCTCAAAACCCTGGGGGTGACGGTTGTGGAACTGATGCCTGTCCAGGAGTTCAATGATACTCATATCCCGCGCCGGAATCCGCAAACCAATCAACTGCTGAGGAATTACTGGGGTTACGATCCGGTGGTTTTCTTTGCGCCCAAAGCCTCCTATAGTAGCTCAGGCGGTTTAGGCCAGCAGAAGCTAGAGTTCAAAGAAATGGTCCGGGCTTTGCACAAGGCCGATATCGAAGTAATCCTGGATGTAGTGTTCAATCATACAGCAGAGGGCAATGAACTGGGTCCAACGCTCTGTTTTCGCGGAATGGCTAATGCGATCGCCTATACCCTAGCGGAGGACAAACGCTACTATCAGAACTACACCGGCACAGGCAACACCGTCAACGCCAACCATCCCGTGGTGCGAGACCACATCTTGGCCGCGCTGCGTTATTGGATGGTCGAGATGCACGTGGATGGATTCCGGTTTGACTTGGCATCGGTTCTCGGACGGGACAGTACCGGCAAGTTATTAGCTAATGCCCCTCTGCTCGAACGGATCGCCGAAGACCCGATCTTAAGAGACGTGAAAATCATTGCCGAGGCGTGGGATGCCGGTGGTGCATATCAAGTGGGTAGCTTTTCAGAGCGGCGCTGGGCAGAGTGGAACGGGCGATACCGAGATGATGTGCGGCGTTTCTGGCGTGGCGATGAGGGGATGCTCGGTTTGTTTGCCAGTCGCATCTGTGGCAGTGCTGACATCTATACCAATTCTGGCAAAGGACCTGAAGGCAGCATCAATTTCGTCACTTGCCACGACGGTTTCACTCTCAACGACCTGGTGAGTTATGGCGACAAGCATAATGAAGCGAACGGAGAGAACAGCCAGGATGGGACTGATGCCAACTTTAGCGAGAACTACGGTTTTGAAGGTGAGACGACAGATGCCGCGATGCCTGCGGCGGGCGTAGCCATCGCGTCCATCAGGAAACGTCAGATCAAGAATTTCCTGCTGACCCTGCTGATCTCACGCGGTGTGCCGATGTTACTCGGCGGGGACGAATTTCAGCGCACACAAGGCGGCAATAACAACGCCTACTGCCAGGACAACGCCACGAGTTGGCATGACTGGAGTTGTCTGGAACAGCACCAGGAGATTTTTCGTTTCACCTGTGGCATGATTGCCTTTCGGTCTGCCCATCCCATTCTCAATCAGGAGCAATTCTATAGGGATGGTGAGATCCAGTGGTTTGGGCCGCAAGGAGGCTTGCCCAATTGGACTGACCGCCAAGCAAAGCAGTTTGCCTGTCTGATCCATGAAGATAAGCAGCACGCACTTTGTCTGCTGTTCAATGCCAGTGTCGAGGCGATCGCTTTCCGGTTGCCCCCTCTACTGCCAGAGACTCGGTGGTATCTAGCCATCGATACTGCTTGCGTTGCGCCACAAGACCTGTTCGCTGCGGGTGAGGAACCGCATTGGGAAAATCTAGACAATTACTCTTTGAAACCGCGATCAAGCGTTATTCTTCTGGCTCGATGCACGCACGATCAAGGTTCACAGACAGCGTTCAAGGAGGGCAAATGAAACCAACTAACCCGCACATCCTGACGATCAATGGCGGCTCGTCGAGCATTAAGTTTGCGCTGTTCGAGTCCGGCGACTCCCTCCAACGGATTCTGGAGGGCGGGATTGAGCGGATTGGGCTGCCGGCAGCCAGTTTGCAGGTAAAAGGCTTGAATCCGGCGGACAACTTTTCGCGGTTAGTGTCAGCACCAGATCACACGGCGGCAGTGGAGGCTCTGATGGATTGGATTGAAGAACATAGTGGGCGTAACTTGAGCGCGGTAGGGCATCGTGTGGTGCATGGGGGTCCGAAGTATAGCCAGCCGCAGCTAATTACTGCGGAAATGATTGAGGAACTACATCAGCTCAGTCCATTCGACCCTGAGCATCTGCCGGAAGAGATATTGTTGACCGAGGCGTTTCATCAGCGATTTCCAAATCTGCCCCAAGTAGCCTGTTTTGACACGGCTTTTCACCATGATTTGCCGCTTGTGGCTCGGCTGTTGCCAATCCCGCGTCGCTATGAGGCTGCCGGTGTACGACGGTATGGGTTTCACGGGTTGTCCTATGGGTTCCTAATGGGAGAACTGTCCCGCCTGGACGGAACCGCAGCCGCACAAGGTCAGGTTATCCTCGCTCACCTCGGTAATGGCGCAAGCTTGGCGGCGGTGCATGAAGGCAAACCCGTGGACACCAGCATGAGTTTTACCCCGATCGCCGGATTGCCGATGAGTACCCGTTCTGGCGATCTCGATCCGGGACTGGTTTGGTATCTGGCGCGGACTGAACAAATGAGCGCGAAGCAATTCAGTGAGATGGTTAATTTCCAGTCCGGTTTGCTGGGAATATCTGAAATCAGTTCTGATATGCGTGACTTGCTCGATCGGGAAATCCAGGACGAACGGGCAGCGATCGCGATCGCGCTGTTTTGCTACCAGGTCAAGAAATGGATCGGCGCATTCGCGGCAGCATTGGGCGGAGTGGACACATTAGTGTTCGCAGGGGGCATTGGGGAGAATGCCCCCACAGTCCGCGCCCGGATTTGCGATGGGCTGGGTTTCCTTGGCATCGAACTCGAAGCAAAGCGAAACGCAGCGAATGAGGACGTGATTTCTGCGGTAACCAGCAGGGTTCCTGTCCGCGTAATTCACACAGATGAAGCACTGATGATTGCCCGCTTGGTGTGCCACACCCTTGGACTTAGTACAGCTTTGCATTAATTCGTAGCGTTTTTAAACGCAAAGGGACGCTGAGGAAAGCGAGAGGGATGCTGAGTTTTTTTAAGAGGATTCGCTACGAACTTGCGAAATTTGCACTTAGCGGAAAAATGAACCCCATTGACAAAAAAGCTTTCCCCGCAACTCACTAAACCTTCAATATAACAAAAACAGAAGGAATACCGATGATCAAACCCGTTGCCGACCAGCCCAAAGCTTCCAAATCGAAGCCCGATGCGAAAGACGATCTGAAAACTCTGCCACTGCCTGAGGTGGAAAAAAAATTGGAGTCGTCGCCAGACGGACTCAGCCAAGCACAGGCGAAGAAGCGCCTGACTAAATATGGTCTTAACGAGATCGAGGAAAAGAAGACCAATCCATTCCTGAAATTCCTCACTTATTTCTGGGGACCGATTCCGTGGATGATCGAGGTGGCGGTGATTCTTTCGGGCGTAGTGCGGCACTGGCCGGATTTCTTCATCATCCTGTTGCTGCTAGTTACCAACGCTGTGGTGGGATTCTGGGAAGAAAGTGCTGCGGGCAACGCCATTTCTGCCCTGAAGGCAAAGCTCGCAACCAAGACTCAGAGCGATGCGT
>CAVYAN010000093.1:0-54797 GCA_963766075.1 uncultured cyanobacterium
TAGCGGCCAAGGCCGTGCCCTCGCAGGCGGCCCTCCCCGGTTCCCCGCGCCCGCAAATTATCCTGTTCTGCCAAAAGTCCGATTGCATGAAGCGCGGCGGTAAGGCGGTGTGTCAGGCATTGACTGAGGCATTGGCGGAGCGCCAGTTGGGCGATCGCGTCATCCTCAAAGGCACCGGCTGCATGAAGCAGTGCAAAACCGGTCCCAATCTGGTGATGCCTGACAAGACCCGCTATACCCGGATCACGGCAACAGAGGTCGGTGCGATCGTGGCGACGCATTTCCCCCAGACCCCGCCTCCCACCCCACCACTGCCTTTGGTCCCCATCGCGGCCACCCAGTCCGCCCGCGATCTAGCCCCTGTGCCACCCGTCCTTAGCCTTGCATCCTAATCAAAACCCATAGCGGCACTGCTAGAATTGAGCGCTTTAAGCAGGCATCTGCCAAAAATAATTATCGCACCTTGGCACTTTCTCCAAGTCTGGCTCCTGCCGCAGGAGAGCTACCGCTATAAACATCGCGCAACAAAAATACTTGCCCCATATCCTCCTAAAACCCAATATTCCTCCGAAAATATAGGGAGCAATCTAGATCCAGATTGCTCCCTATATTTTGAATTAGTTATTTTTCCAGTTACTCCACCCAAGGAATTTAATTTCCTATCCTGACAGCGTTGGACCTGGCCCAGTGCCCAGTGCGGTCTGGCTTAGGAATTAGACTGATCTTGCTGGCCCAGGATTTGATCTTTGAAATTTGAGAGTTCCTTGGAGAGTTCCCGACGACTGGCGGCTTTCCAGAGATACCGATAAACAAACCAAGCACTATACCCCATGCCCACCAGTTCAAAGGTCGGGGCCAGCAGTGGCACGTCCCCCACGGCGGTCAACAGGGCTAGGGTAAGCTTGACGGACACCAACGAGGCAAACGCCAAGCCCAGGGTGATTAAAACCCGTTCATATTTTGTCCAGAAACCGCCCAAGTACTTCGTCGGCCCTGAAAGCACTTCGACCACGCGCTCCCAAAGCTGCTTCAACTGCTCGGTGGTTTCATCAGAAGGCATCATGGTACTCACCTTGACCAAAGGGGCGTTTGTGTGGACCTCGAACTCCGGTATGGAGACATCAGCTTCAGATTCTTTAACGTCAGGATTCATATGCTTTACATAGGTTAATGAGCTGGACAGGGCCGACTACGAAACTGTGTGACCCTTGGTTGAACGTCACCAAAGCCATGTCTGGACTTTTGACTAGCTTCCCAAGTGATTTGCCCAGCGACTCCGGTTATCAACAGGTTATAAATCAGGTGATCAAGCGATTCGTTTTTCAGACCATTGGAGCATGAATTTTGAGTGTCTGCGCACCAACTAGAAAATACTTAACCTCTTCATGAATGTAGCCTGATTCTACTTGGGAATCTGTTCTGGATTATGGTAATCCATGTGTTGGTGTGCGATCGCACTTCTTCAGAAATTCATGCCTCTACCCTCTTTCCCCTTGGGTGCTCCACCAGCTCACCACAGTCGATTCAGCCATTTTAGCGCGTGGGCTGAATCGGTATTTCAGCAGATATACCCGCTAGGGCATAAGCACCCAGAGTATAATTTCACAATGATGTATCGCGGGTATGGACAATGCAACCGCAGTTGAACGTCATCGCCTCTGGGTCGTTGTGTTGCCACTAGGGAGCTAAGTCAGGAATTCAGACTGATGACAAAAATTTTAGTCATAGAAGACGACTCCACCGTGAGAGCGCTGATTCTAAAGCTATTAAAAGCCGAAGGATTTGATACCATCAGCGGGGAAAATGGTCGAGTCGGGCTGGAGATGGCTCAGATCCATGCCCCCGATTTGATTCTCTGTGACATTATGATGCCGGAATCCACGGGGTATGAAGTGCTGCGCAAATTGCGACAAGACCCCGCCACTGCCCGAATTCCTTTTATTTTCCTCAGTGCCAAAGCCGATCGCACAGACCTCCGCCAAGGCATGGACCTCGGAGCCGATGATTACCTGCCTAAACCCTTCAAACGCACGGAATTATTGGGAGCCATTGCCGCCCGTCTGGCTAAGCAATCGGCAATCACCCAGCCCTACATTGATGAAATGAAGCAGGCGGCCCAAAACCTGAGTCAATTGGCCTACCGCGATCCCCTCACCAACCTGCCTAACCGCATTCGATTTCACCATCAATTGCAAGACTCTCTGGCCAATGCCCAGCGCCATCATCACCTCGTCGCGGTACTTTGTCTCAACCTCGATCGCTTCAAAGTCATCAATCAAAACTGGGGTTACTCCAATGGGGATCTGCTGCTGAAAATGGCAGCACAGCGCATGGACCAAACTATGGGCCAGTCCTATATGGTCGCCCGGTCCAACGGCGATGAGTTCTGTGTCTTACTGGGAGAAATTCAGTCTTCGGCGGAGGTTACCCTAGCCGCCCAACAGTTGTTACAGACCCTCACGGATGCCTACTACCTAGAAGGGCATCGGATTCAACTGCATGCCAGCATTGGGATTGCCCTCTATCCCCAGGATGGCAGCACCGCGGACACCCTATTGAATCGAGCCGACACCGCCGTGCGCTATGCCAAGGCCCAGGGCAGCAATCGTTATCAGTTCTACTCTGCCGAAATGGATAGTGTGGTGGCCGAGCATCAACGCATTGCCACCCATCTCGAACAGGTTCTGGACAATCATGAATTGGGACTGCAATATCAGCCCCAGGTGAATTTGATGACGGGCCAGGTGATTGGAGCGGAGGTTTTGGTTCGGTGGGAGCGGGGTGAAATGAGTGGGATCTCGCCCAATAAATTTATTCCGATCGCCGAAGAAACCGGGGCGATTATTCCCATTGGTCAGTGGGTGCTGCGGGCGGCGTGCCTAGAAGCCAAGATATGGCAGGAAGCCACACGCTTACCCATCCAGGTTTCAGTGAATCTTTCTGCCCGCCAATTTCGCCAGCAGGACTTGATCGATTGCATTGCTCACACGCTGCGGGAGACGGGGTTAAATCCGGATCTACTGGTCTTGGAACTGACCGAAACGGCTGTGATGGAAAATATTGATGCCACGGTCACAGTGCTACAGGGTATCCGTGCCATGGGAGTGCATATTTCTATTGATGATTTCGGCACCGGCTATTCTTCGCTGAGCTATATCAAGCGGTTTCCAATTGATACGCTAAAACTCGATCAAGCGTTTATTCAGGACATTGCGACCCAGGGCAATGATGCGGCGATTACCAGAGCAATTGTTGCCATGGCGCAAAGCCTACAGCTTAAAGTGATTGCCGAAGGAGTGGAAACCCAGGATCAGGCCAACTTTTTGCGTCAGATCGGCTGCCATGCCATGCAGGGCTACTTGTTTAGTCCGGCGTTACGAGGAGAGGACTTTTTGCAGATGTTGCTGGCGGATCGCCGGCTTTGATGTCGAAGGCTTTAAGGTCGGCTTTCGGCTCAGGTTAACTGCTATGGTGGATGCCCCGATCCTGTAACTGCTTGACGAAAAATTCTTCCAAGGATGCTCGCTTTAGATCCAGGGAAATTAACTGGGCATTCAGCAAGCTTAAGCTGGCGATGAAGTCCTGAGGACTGCCCAGCAATTGTCCTTGCCAGCACCCATCCTGGAACGCCATGTTAGTGATGCGCTGTTTCAGCACATCGGGGCTGCCTCCCCGGACTTTGACGTAGTAGGCACTGTCTGCACCCAGGAGATCTTGCAATGATCCCAGGGCAATGAGATCGCCTTGGGCTAGGATGGCCACACGATCGCAAATTTGCTCCACGTCCGACAGAATATGGCTGTTAAAGAAAATCGTCTTGCCCCGCTTTTTTAGCGACAGGATGATTTCCCGGATTTGATAACGCCCCAGGGGATCAAGGCCCGACATCGGCTCATCAAAAAATACCAGCTCAGGATCATTAATTAAAGCCTGGGCCATGCCGATGCGTTGCAGCATCCCCTTGGAGTATTGCCGGAGTTGCTTTTTCCGCGCCGCCGATTGCGCCAATCCCACTAAATCCAACAGTTCGGGAATCCGCTGGCGTTGCACAGAACCGGGCACCCCAAACAAACCCGCCGTAAATTTGAGGATTTCCCACCCGGTTAAATAGTCATAGAAATAGGGATTCTCGGGCAAATAGCCGATGCGCTGCTTCACGGCGCGATCGCCCAGGGGCTGCCCCAGCAATAGCCCTCTTCCCCCCGACGGGCGAACAATTCCCAGCAGCGTTTTCAGCAGTGTGGTTTTGCCCGCTCCGTTGGGGCCTAGGAGTCCAAAGGTTTCCCCTTTGTAAACCTTGAGGGTGCAGCCCTTGAGGGAGGCGATTTTTTGATTCAGCCAAAACCCCGTGCGGTAGGTTTTGCGCAGTTCGTAGGTTTCTACCACCGCCGGAGATTCGTGAGGGGGATGCGTCAGTGGCGGAAGGGAATCTACAGGGTCCATGGTCGGCGGCAACAATGCTACAAGCTACAGGGTACTGAAAAAATGCCCACATGGAACGTTAAGCTAAGGAAATAAGTGCCGCTGTGCGGAATTCACTGTTCAAAATGCTCTGGGGCAAATTATGGATCGATCAAAAATTGTGGCCGTGGTAACGGGAGCGATCGCCATCATTCTCAGCCTCGCCTATCTACTCATTGTCCAGCTCCTCGACTTTCGAGGCGAAATGGTTCCGGCCCCGATTGATGTCTTGGGACTGCTGGGGTAGGCAAAAATTAAAAATGCAAAATTTAGACTGACACGGACCGACATTTTTAATTAATTCCCGAATGCATATTCTTGAAGCCCGTTCTCTGCAAAAGTCCTACCGCGACAAGGGCAAAACCTTCACCGCTGTGCGGGATGTCTCCTTGTCGATCGCGGCAGGGGAGATACTGGCATTTCTGGGACCGAATGGGGCGGGCAAAACCACCACCATTAAGATGATTGCTGGATTGATTGCGCCCGATGCGGGCTGGGTGCGTATTTGCGATCGCGATCCCCATACCAATCCCGATGCCCTGCGGTGCCTGGGAGCCGTGTTGGAAGGCAACCGCAACATTTACTGGCGACTGACCCCGCTGGAAAACCTGGAATATTTCGGCGTGTTGCGCGGGCTATCGGCCCGAGTGGCGAAGCAGCGGGCCGAACACCTCCTGGAACGGTTTCGCCTGCAAGATAAGCGCCGCACTGAGGTTAAATCCCTATCGCGCGGGATGCAGCAGAAACTGGCGATCGCCGTGGCGCTGATGCATGAGCCGCCCCTGTTGTTACTGGACGAACCCACCCTGGGGCTAGATGTCGAAGCGACGGAAGAGGTCAAACGTCTGATTCGCGAAATTGTCGCGGCGGGCTGCGCCATCCTGCTCACGACGCACCAGCTCACCGTGGCCGAAGCCCTATCCAATCGCGTGGCCATTATCAACAAGGGCGAAATTATTGCCGAATCGGCCACCGCCGACTTGATTCGCCAATTTTCCGGAGCCGCCTATCGCATTGAAACCGCTGTGCCCATTGGCAGCGATCGCCAGGATAAACTCGCGGCCCTAGGCGTGACCCTCAGCCACGAGAACACGGTCCATATTCCCGATGGTCAAATTCTCTACGCCGTCCTAGAAATTCTCAAGCCGCTGCCGCTGCTCAGTCTGCAAAAAGACCAAGCCAACCTGATGGATATTTTCCTCAAGCTGATCCGCCAAGACGATAGCCGCTAATTCCATCGCCGCCGATCCCACCGTCTCTGAATCCCATCGTCGCCCTACCCGACCTCGAGTGATCCCCGCCCCATGCTTCCCCTCTTCCTGGCCGAACTCAAACGCAGTTGGATTCAACTGTGCCGCTATCCTACCGAAATCATTGGCGGAGTCGTCGCCCTAACTGCCGTATTCTATGGCCTGTTTCTCAGTGCTCGGTATATTGCCGGTCCCGGCTTGCAGTTTGGCGATCGCCTCGATGCCATCATCGTTGGCTACGTACTCTGGTCTCTGGTCATTTTCATCATGGGCGACACCGCTGGTGGCCTACAGCGCGAAGCCCAAACGGGCACCCTAGAGCAAGTTTTTCTGTCGCCCTTTGGTGGTCCTCGGGTCTTTCTCATCCGGGCTGCTGCCAACCTGGCCATTCAGTTACTGATTAACCTTGGCGTCCTCGGCCTTATTATGCTGCTGACGGGCCGATATTTATCCTTTCCGCCGGCGCTGATCCTGCCCTTAATTGCCCTATTGTTGGGGGCCTATGGCCTCTCCATGAGCATGGGTGCCCTGGCGCTGCTCCTCAAGCAGGTTCAACAACTGCTGGGCATTTTTAATTTTGCCCTGCTGTTTGTGCTGACGGTGCCTGTGGAAAGCTGGACAGGTGTCGCCCAACTCTGGGGCTTCCTGCTGCCCATGGCCTCCAGTGCGGGCATTTTGCGATCGCTGATGGCCCAATCCCAACCCCTCAATTTGCCCCTTTGTGCTGTCGCCCTTCTAAATGGCATCAGCTATTTTGCCCTTGGCCTCTGGCTATTTCACTTTGCTGAACGTGCCGCCAAACGCCAAGGCAAACTCAGCGGCTACTAATCTCAGCAGCTATTTCCTTGGACAGTTATTAATCCTTCTGCCGCACCACCTACCGCACCACAATCCGCCGTACAGCTAACGAACTCCCCAACACCCCCACCACTCCGCCAAACCCCAGCAAAATTAGGGGGAGCACCCCGGCGTGGGCCGAATTTTTGGGTAACCCCTCAGTCAAAAACTGCACAAACTCGGGCTGCTGCTGTAACACCTGTTGGAGGAACTGCTGCACGCTGGCCAGCAAGCCCCAGGCCAACGCCGCCCCAGTCACCCCAAAGGTGATGCCCTGCAAAATAAACGGCAGGTAAATTAGCCCACTGGTGGCCCCTACCAGTTGCATGACCTCAATCTCGCGGCGACGGGCCATCACAATGAGGCGAATCGTGGTGGTAATCACGGCGATCGCCGTTAGGGTCAGCAGCGAAATCACGGCCACACTCACCCCACTCAAGCCCCGATTCAACTGGGATACCCGTTGTACGGCCTCATCCACATATTGCACTTCATCCACGCCCTGGAGAGTAGCCAGTTGCTTAGCGACTCCCGGCATCGCTGCCGCTGACTGCACCTTCACCTTCAATTCATCCACCAGCGGATTCCCGGTGAGCTGGTGTGTTGCCCCCTGAATATCCGATGCTCCCAAATCGTGCAGCAGCCGAGTCCAAGCTTCTTCCTTGGGAATGGATCGGACTTCGGACACTCCCGGCATTGCTGCCACTGCGGCGCGCAAATCCGTCGCTTGAATGCCGGTATCCAAATAAACCGATACCTCTAGCTGGCTGCCAAACTGGTTGAGCAAGCCCTCGACCTGCCACGATGCCTGCAAACTCATGCCGAACAAGAATAGCAAAACGGTGACGGTGCTAATGGCCGCCCAATTCATCCAACCGCCCCGTCGCAATCCTAGGAAGGTTTCCCGCAGGAGGTAGTCAAATTGGGTTAGTGCTTTCAACACAAGGCAGAATCTCCCTGCAATTAAGGACCAATCAAGCTCAGGACCAATCAAGCGCAAGACCCATCAAGTTCAGGCCCAATCAAGTTCAGGACACTTATGGTCCGCACCGACTGATCGACCGACTAAGATCCGCACCGATTGAGAACTCAGTGATTTAGGACTTAGTTATGCCACGAATTCGACAATTGGGCCGAAAAAAGTGGCAATCTTCCCAACTTTTGGGGCAGGCTTTTGGGACGAGCCTTTTTGGCCTGCTTTTTTGGCTCGCTTCTGCGCCATTTTCACCAAATCGGACTATTATTCCCTATGAATAAGCGGCAGCTTGGGGTAAATCTGTGCTGAAGAGGGCGGTCCGGCATGTTTGATGTTCTGCCATTGCGGGCGGTACTGTTCCAGTTTCTATTTCTAATGATTGCGATCGCCATTGATTCTGTGGTCTTCTATCGCAATGTCGAAGAACTGGAATATAAGTCCAGTGTGCAATATGCGGCGGCGGCGAATTTGTTTACAACCTGTTTGGGCTGGGTGATTTTCTTTAACATTCAGCCATTGCTACCGCTGGAGCTTAAGGAACAATTGATTAGCTTTATTTTCTTTGGACAATTTTTTCAAAACAGTTGGCTGAATTGGGTCCCGCAAGTGCTCCTTGGCTTAACTGCTCTTATGTTTTGCGGCACGGTGATTATCAAGCTGATTGGATTGAATCTGGTAGAGCGCCTCTTAGAGAAAGAACTCAAGCCTGAGGATGCTGAGGCCACGTTCCGGCGAAAACGGCTGAAGCGCCGACAGGCTTGGATGCACCGGGTCAATCCGCGGCAGGAGTTTTTTATGGCGGTACTGCGCGGCTGTAGCTATAGCTTTAGCGCTATCCTGCTCATCCTGTTGGTTGTGTATGCAGAACAGTTTCGTTAGTTTCACTCCCTACCGTGCTGCCGCGAGTGAATTAGGGGGGACGGGAAAATTTCTGGCTTAAGGCCAGGTTTGGGTCAGGATCTAGGTCTAAGTTGAGTTTGAGTCTCTAGAGTTAACTCTCTGAATATAGTGAAATGGCTGGAATTTTTGACGAAATTAGAACCGTTCTTTACCCCGCAAAATGGGATTCTTGGCAAGCGCTGATTTGGGTGAGTGTATTTTCTTGGTCGGTTTCGCTGCTATCCGCAGGGCTGGTCCAGGAAATCATCGCCACTGTGGCCTGGGTTTTTCTGGTGCTGGGGGTGCATTGGTTTGTCCATGAGGAAGGATTAATCACGCGGCCTAAGGATGATAAAAGCAAGATCAACGTCAAGAAAGGGCTAACGATTAATAATATTTTTCTGGGACCTTGGATTACCGGGGCGCTGATTTGCGTTTATTTGTTTGGGCATTTGATGGGGCGCTTTCCGCCCTTAGCCTTTGTGGTCTGGCCGCCGCTGTCTGCCGCGATCGCCGTGATTCCTAAATTTATCAAGCTCGGTCCGGCAGGCACCCCGATTTGGGTCACTCCAGAAGCCAAGTTTCGCCTGGGATTGATTATCCTTGTTCTCAGCAATATCCTGTTGAGCTGCTGGTTTCAATTCTATTTTGCGACCCAGGCGTGGGTTCGGGAATATCCCAGTTTGGCCAACCAAGATTTGAGGCGCAGCTCTTTTATGGTGAAGGTGGGCGCACCCCCAGTCACCCCGGAGCGGGGGCGTCTTTTACTGGAACAGGCCGAGGCCACCTTGCAGGCAGACTTGGGATCATTGGCATGGACTGAAACCCAGCGCTGGTTTCAAGACTTTCCGCAAGCGTTTCTCCGGTTTCGAGAGTCCTTATCGCAGCAGGCCGGAGACAGCCAAGAGAAAAAAATGTGGGCTCTTGATGGGCGGATCTTGCCGGACTATAGTGTGCAGCTTTATGCGGTATGGCAAGGGCCAAGTGCGGAATTGGGGGGGTATCATTTTACCCGGACCTGCAAAGTGCGACGCCTGCCCGGGGCCACTCTGAATGCCCCGAAAGCTCGGGTTGAATGTGGACCCATTATTGGACCAGTGCCGGGAGCGCCGGATAAAACGAAGTAAAAACGGAGTGCCGCTGAAGTCAGGGGTGCTAGGTGGCTGGCCTCGGCGGCATTTCGGGTGTAGGCATTTCGGGCTTGACTGAGACGGTATTAAGAGGGGGTCTATGAATATCCGACGAACGCAGGTGATGGCGGCAAATGTGTTTCGGGAGGTGATTCGCGATCGCGCGTTATACATTGTGGTGGTGTTTGCGCTGGTGATGGCGGCGGCGGTGCGCTTGCTGCCCGAGGTGGCGGCGGCTACCGAGCAGAAAATGATTCTGGATGTGGGTTTGGCGTCGATGTCCCTGTTGGGACTGGTGATTGCGGTCTTTGTCGGCACAGGACTGGTGAATAAGGAGATCGAAAAGCGCACGGTTTTAGTCCTGATTGCCAAGCCCATCAGTCGTGTGGAATTTATCGTAGGCAAGTATTTAGGCTTGTCTGCCGTGCTGGCGGTGCTGGTGGCGACGATGACGGGCATTTATATGGGGATTTTGACCCTATTTCGGGTGCCCTATCCTTGGACCAGTATTGCGGTGTCGTCGCTGTATTTATTTTTCCAACTGTCGTTGGTGACGGCGATCGCCTTGGTATTTGGGGTGTTTACCAGTTCGTTGCTGGCTACTTTGCTGACCTTTGCGGTCTATTTGGTGGGGAATTTCAGTCGAGATTTGGTCAATCTGGGGATCCTCAGCAAAAATCCGGCGATCGCCAGTGTGACGCGGCAAATGTATTACGTCCTGCCGGACTTGGCGCGGTTTGATTTGAAGAATCAGGCAGTTTATGGGCAGATTCCCGGCTGGGAAACCCTGCTGCTGAACGCGGGCTATGGTGTGCTGTACGCGGTGGTGCTGTTGGCGATCGCTACTCTGGTGTTCTCTGTGCGTGAGTTTTAAGGTGTGAGTTTTAAGGCGTGAGTTTTAAGGTGCCCTGCCGGAGCTACTCTGCCCTCTAACAGGCCAGCGCTACAATAAGGCCATCCTCCCGGACGGCGAACCGCGATCGACCCATGCGCTTCATCAATCCCAAAACCGACTTTGCCTTCAAGAAAATCTTTGGCTCTGAGCACAGCCACGATATTCTGATTAGCTTTCTCAACGCTATCCTCTACACCGGTCAGTCTACGATCAACACGTTAGAGATTCTGAATCCCTACCAGGCTCCCAAAATTCGGGGTGTGAAAGATACCTACCTGGATATCAAAGCCCAGCTCAGCACGGGCGAAACGGTCATCATCGAAATGCAGGTGTTGAATGTTGAAGGGTTTGAGAAACGCATTCTCTACAACGCCGCCAAAGCGTATTCGATCCAGTTGAACGCTGGGCAGGATTATCCTGCGCTCAATCCCGTGATTGCCTTGACCATCACCGACTTTTTGATGTTTCCGGAGATTGATCCGGTGATCACGCGGTTTATTCTTAAAGAGAAGGATTATTTAATTGACTACTCCGTGTATGACCTGGAACTGGTGTTCGTGGAGCTGCCGAAGTTTCAGCAGGCGCTAGCCGAGTTAAACACGCTGACTGAGAAATGGATTTACTTTCTGTGCCATGCGCCCGATCTGAGCACGATCCCTAGCACCATGGGCAGTGTGGTGGAGATTCAGCGGGCCTTTGAGATGGCTAATCAGGCCAATCTTTCCCGCGAGGAAGCCGAAGAGCTAGAGCATCAGGCTATTTTTATCCAAGACCAACGGGGTGCAATTACCAAAGCCACCCAGCAGGGACTTCAGCAAGGACTCCAGCAAGGGCGACAGGAGGGGCGACAGGAAGCCCAGATCGAGATGGCTCGCCGATCGCTCCCCGTTTTAGACAATGCCACCATTAGCCAACTGACCGGACTCTCTGTCCAAGAGATCCAGAGCCTTAGGGAATCTGATCTCGATTAAAGGATCCCCGATTAAAGGATCGCAGAGCTAAAGAAGTCCCAATTAAACCGTGATTTGGCCTTGAAACACCAGCATGGCAGGGCCAGTCATATACAGATGGTTATCCACTTCCGACCAGTGAATGATTAGCGATCCACCGGGAAGTTCGACTGTGGCACGGCGATCGCTGCGGTTTGTTAAGACTGCTGCCACCAGCGCTGCACAGGCTCCAGTCCCGCAGGCTAGGGTGATCCCCGCACCGCGCTCCCAGACCCGCATTTTCAGATAATCTGATCGCACCACCTGAATAAACTCTGTATTTGTCCGTTTAGGAAAGGCTGGATGATGCTCAAACTGAGGCCCGATCGCTGCCAAAGGCACCGCCTCCACATCCGCTACAAACGTAACGCAGTGCGGATTGCCCATGCTGACACAGGTGACTTGCCAGTCCTGCCCCGCGACATTCATAAATTGATTCACTACCGACTGTGCCGTTGGCGCTAACGTGGTCGGAATTTCCTCTGCCAAAAGGCGCGGTTCCCCCATATCCACGGTAATGACCCCGTCGGCCTCCAGTTTCGGGGTAATGACCCCGGCCAGGGTATGAATTTTGTAAGCGCGCAATTCCGTCGTTTTTTCCAGATCGGCGACAAAGCGGGCCAGACAGCGAATGCCGTTGCCGCACATTTCGGGTTCCGACCCATCGCTGTTGAAAATCCGCATGGTGTAGTCGGTGCCTTCCTGTCCCGGCAGGGCAAAGATCACCCCATCGGCCCCAATGCCAAAGTGGCGATCGCAAAGCTTTTCGGCCTGCGCCATTGACAGCTTCGGCTCTGGTGAGTCGCGATTGTCGATCAAAATAAAGTCATTGCCGAGGCCGTGGTACTTAGTAAACTCAATTGCCATAAATTTCGTTCCGGGAGGCGAACAGTCGGGGATACTGGAATGGAATTATAGAATAGATAACCCTCAGATCACTTGAATAGGACATGCGCAATGACGACCCCTGAACTGGACACCGGACTGCCAAGCATTCGTCAAATCCAGACGTTGATTAAGGACAATGCCGAAGTTGAACTGAAGGTCACCACTGGGGATCTCCTGGCCGGGAAAATCCGCTGGCAGGATAATTACTGTTTGGCCCTTTTGGATCAATATGATCAAATTACGATTATCTGGCGGACCGCGCTGGTGTACTTAAAGCCAAAGGTTTAAGGAAGATCCACCCTTGCGCCATTTTTCTCTCTTGGCGCTGTTAGGCTGGAGTCTGTGATGGAGACAGCTTCGGCAATGGCGATGGGTTCTGTGGGATTAGAGGCATTTAGGGGCAGGATTTCCAAGGATTTTCCCACGGGCACCAGCCAATGGCTGGCTTGGGTCAGGGAGTAAAAGCCGCCGCAAAGCAGGAGGCGATCGCCCTCTTGGACATCGCTAGCTCCATCGGGAAAGCGAATGTACTTACCCTCCCGCCGAATGGCTTGCACCAAGACGCCAAACTGGCGGCGAATGTGCAGCTCTGCCAAGGTTTTGCCATTGGCGGGACTGCCGACGGGCACTTGCACCCATTGGCAGGAGGCATTTTCGGTGGGGACTGCGGCTTCGCCCTTGGCCAGTTCGTCAAAGGCCGCGATTTCGTCGGGTTCGCCCACGATCAGCAGGCGATCGCCCTGTACCAACTCCATTTGATTGTCGGGATAGCCCAATTCTTCACCGCCCGCTCGCCGGATCGACATCAGACTGACTCCTGTGAGACGGCGTAATCCCGTTTCTTCAAGCGTCATGCCAATCAGCGGCGAAGACTCCGGCAGGCTATACCATTGATTGTTTAAGTCTTGAGTGGCGGCTTTCAGCTCGCGGGAGACTTGCTCTGAGGGCTTTTGCGATCGCAGCTCGACATAGCGAGAATTGCGAATCTGCTGCACCTCCCGCTGAATCACGGGCATCGGCAAGCCGATTTCGGTTAAGAGGTGGGCCGAAATTTCCAAACTGGCTTCAAATTCGGGCTGCACCACCTCCTTGGCCCCCAGTTGATAGAGCAGCTCAATATCCTTTTCCTGGTTCGCCCGCACCACAATATCCAGATCGGGGGACAACTCCAGCGCCCGCTTGATGCAGAGGCGCGTACTCATCGGATCCGGCAGGGCGATCGCCATGCCCTTCGCCCCCTCCACGCAGGCTTTTTCCAGCACATGCAAACTGGCCGCATTGCCGTAGATGTAGGGAATATTGGCTTCGCGTAACGCCTGAGTTTGGCTTTCCGCTTGATCAATCACCATGACAGAACAGTCATGATCCTGCAAAAGCTGGACAATATTGCGCCCGACTTGCCCGTAGCCACAGACTACAACGTGATCCCGCAGAGGCAAATCCTCCGACATGCCCAGCGGCAGATCGGTTTTTTCCAAATAGGCATGCAGCCAGGGCAATGATTCCGCCCAATCAAATAGCCTGGGAATCGATCTGAGGATAAACGGCGTCAGCACCAAGGTCACGGCGGTTGTCCCCAAAATCAGCAGATAGACCTGCCGGGACACCAGCCCCAGGGTCTGCCCTTCACTGGCCAGCACAAAGGAAAATTCCCCAATCTGAGCCAGTCCCAGTCCCGTAATTAAGGCTGTCTTCAGCGGATATTTGAACAGGATCACCAGGGGCGTGATGATCAGGAACTTTCCGATAAACACTAAACCCACCAAGCCCAAAATGAGTTCCAGGTTATTCCACAGGAACAGCGGATCAATCAGCATGCCGATCGCCGCAAAAAACAACGCCGCAAAAATATCCCGCAGCGGTTCCACATAGGTCAAAGTCTGGTCGGCATATTCCACATCGGAAATCATTAACCCAGCCACAAAGGCCCCCATCTCAATCGACAAGCCGAGATGCTCGGTCAACAGCGCAATGCCCAGACATAGAGCCACCACCCCCAACAGGAATAGCTCCTTACTTTCTGTCTTGGCCAACAGGCGCAGCAGTGGCGGAATCAACCACATTCCAGCCACCACCGCCCCCAGCGCAATCAAGCCCGTTTGCAGCAGCGCCCAGCCCACAGCCAAGCCAATCTCTTCGACCGGCTTGTCTAGGGCAGGCAGCACCGCTAGCATGACCCCCAGCGCCAAATCCTGCACCACCAGCATGCCCAGCATGACCTGCCCGTGGGGGGTGTCCGTTTCGTTTCGCTCCATCAGGCACTTCAGGACGACTGCCGTCGAAGATAGGGACAAAATTGCGCCCAGGAACACGCCTTGGGGCGGAGTGGTCACCCAACCCATGCCCAGGGAAATCAGGGTTGTAATCAGAATAGTCAGCAAGATTTGCAGCGTCCCACCGCCTAAGCTGATCCATTTGACTTTCTTTAATTCGGAAAATGAAAACTCTACGCCTAATGCAAAAAGTAAGAAGGCGACGCCAAACTGGGCGAGGGTTTCCACCTGGACCAGTTCTTTAATGAGTCCCATGCCCGTGGGCCCGACCACGATGCCGGCCCCTAGGTAGCCCAGCAAAATGGGTTGGCGCAACAGGGCCGCGAGCAAGCCACCACCGGCAGCGGCGGCTAGAACCGTAACTAAATCGATAATGAGCCGAAAATCTTCTTGCACAGGTCTGTTGGATACCTTTTCTGAGAGAGGAGCCTTTTCTGAGAGGACGTTACGGATTGAAAAATATTTCTTTACATCTTTCAGAATACAAAACTTTTCGGGCATTCCGGGAAATCTGCGGCGATGAATTTTGGGTTATCCTAAACCAGGTTCCGATCAAACCCGTAGACGGCCAGTCGGGGGAGTCCTGCGGCGGGTCTGAGGTCAGGTTTGGCTGGGAATCCAGTCACGCTGATGCGATTGGGTGGGCCGCTCATTGATTCTCTGGAGAGCTATGCTGACACCGCGAGGCACAACGCTATTCACCCAGCTATTGACCCAAATGGGACGATCGCTGCGCTTTACCCAGGGTTGGCGACGAGGGATGCCACGCGGGGGTTGGCGATTTAGCTGGCGAGGCCGTTGGCTGGGGGCGTTGGGCCTGGGCGCGATCGCCTGCCTGAGCTTAGCCAGCCTATCCTTAGCCACTCCCGATCCGGGGTTAAACCCGGGGTTAAAACTGAGCGTGTCGCCCAGCATCGCAGCATTGGGTGACACCTTATCTGCAATTGTGGATGCAGGCGGCGACGTGGCACCCATCCTGTCGATGAACGGCAAAACCTACCCCACGTTTAAGCAGGGCGATCGCCTGCGGGCACTCTTGCCTACGACTCCACTGAGCCAGCCCGGTACGCTGCAAATCCAGGCCACTCAAGGAGAAGCGTCCGTGCGCACTACCGTTAAGCTAAAAAATCGCAGTTTCCCCACCCAGTCGATTTGGCTGCCACCGGACAAGGACGGCAATATTGATGATCGAGAGTACGACATTGTGGATGCCTTTAAGCAGATTGTCACGCCCGAAAAGCTATGGAATGGCCCCTTTCGGCGGCCCAATGCGGGTCCGATCACCACGGGGTACGGAGTCCGCCGCTACTACAATGGCGTTTTTGCCAAGGATTATTTCCATCGGGGCGTGGACTATGCCGGCAATTATGGTTCCCCGGTATTAGCGGCAGCGACGGGGCGAGTGGCGCTGATTGGTCGGGAGTCCCAGGGCTTTCGCGTCCATGGCAACACGATTGGCTTAGACCACGGACAGGGCGTGGAAACGATTTACATTCACCTCAGCCGGATCAATGTGAAACAGGGAGACCTCGTGCAAGCGGGACAGGTGATTGGCGCATTGGGGGATACAGGGGCGGCGACAGGGCCACATTTGCATTGGGGCCTGTACGTGCAGGGGCAGTGTGTGGATCCGGTACCCTGGCGCGATCGCGGGTTTGAGTAGCCTCGGTTCGGGCGGTATTGGTCATAAACTGGCTTGCCCCCAATGACGTTCCATTGACTTGCCAGCAATACTTGCCAGCAATTACGTTTCATCACTCACGTTTCGCCCAGTCAGCTCTGCCCGGTAATTTCCGTCGAATGCTTTTCGTCGAGCGGTTTCCGTCGAGTGCTTTTCATACGTTATTTTCCGTTGATTGATTGCGGCCTGTTGCTTTCCAGGGTCTCCGGGGCACTATAGGTCTAGGTTGCCTATCCTCAAAACGGCGATATGGACTACATAGAGGCACTATGAGCATTGAAAAAATTGTTAATCAAGCATTGCAAGACGGATATTTGACTCCGGCCATGGAGTCGGAAGTGGGTCGGATTTGTGATACAGCGGCAGAACTTTCCATTGAGGAATACATGGCGCTGGATCGGCTGATGGGAGCACTGCTGACCGGGGAAGTCGTGGCGGTACCGCGTAAGCAGTTTATCAATGTGATGGAAGAGTTGGTGCTAACAGAGGCGATCGCCCGCGTTGCCGAAATTGAAGCCACTAGCGATCGCACGTTGGACTTGGGGGACATTGCGGCCTATGCGCTGAACCGTTTGCCGCCCCTGTACGCCACCACCGAAGAAGGCGCCACCTATCAGCGGGCTCGGGCTAAGGAAGATCTGCAGGGACTGATTGCCCAGCAGGTCACAGAAGCGATTGCCCGCAATTTGGATCGGCCCGAATTCTTCCCCGAACGGCAAGCGATCGGCAAGAACTCCGGGGATGAAATCCTCACCCAGGTTAGCTCGTTGCTGCAAGCCTATGCTCCCTCGTTTGAACCCCAACCGCTGGGTACGGTGTAGTTGAGGCGACCCAGTCGTTGCCATTCCGGGGACTTGAGCCGGAATGTTTTGGGAATGTTTGGGCAATAACACAATGGGCAATTGGCGTTGAGGTCAGTTGCCCATTCCTATGGGGGTGAAGGCTAGCGCTGGGGCTGAAACCAATGCCTCTAAATATTGCAGGGGGCTGGTTTCTGGGGCTGCGCCATCCAAAATCCAAAACCGCCCTGCTGGCTACAGTTTGGCCATGGCGGAACCCGTTAAACTTTGGGGTGTTCTAAACTGGATCACCTTTGGACGAGTATTCATGTACGATCTGCTCCTGCGCCAATGCCGACTGTTGCAAGATGATGGCTCCGTTGCTGAGGTTGATGTTGGGATGCAATCAGGGGCGATCGCGGCCATTGCACCCCACCTAGACATGCTGGCCCACCAGGAAATTAATGTCCAAGGCAAGCTGGTCAGCCCGCCTTTTGTCGAATCCCACATTCACCTGGACTCCGCCCTGACTGCTGGGGAACCGCGCTGGAATCAAAGCGGGACCTTGTTTGAAGGCATTGAGATCTGGCGAGAGCGCAAGCAAAATCTGTCGCTAGAGGACGTCAAAACGCGGGCCATTGCCACTCTTAAGCAACAGGCCATTCAGGGCACGTTGTTTGTCCGCAGCCATGCCGATGTTAGTGAAATTACCCTGACCGCCTTACAAGCGCTCCTCGAAGTCCGTGAGGCCGTGAAGGACTGGATGACGCTGCAAGTGGTGGCGTTTCCCCAGGATGGCATCTATGGTAGTCCTCAAAACGATGCGCTGATGGAAAAGGCCATGGAGATGGGGGCTGATGTGGTTGGCGGCATTCCCCATTACGAACTCACCCGCGAGGATGGTGTCCGATCCGTTCACCGGATTTTTGAACTGGCCCAGAAGTACGATCGCCTGATCGATATCCACTGCGACGAAATCGACGACGACCAAGCCCGCTTTCTGGAAGTGATTGTGGCGAATGCGATTCGCACGGATCTCGGCAGTCGCGTTACCGCCAGTCATACCACGGCTTTTGGCTCCTACAACAACGCCTACGCGGGTAAACTCCTCAGCTTTATCCGCCGCACCCCCATCAACTTCATCGCTAACCCGCTGATCAACATCACACTGCAAGGGCGCACTGATACCTATCCCAAACGGCGTGGGGTAACGCGGGTCAAGGAACTGTGGCAGCAAGGGAGCAATGTGAGTCTCGGGCACGATTGCGTTCAGGATCCCTGGTATTCAATGGGGACAGGCAATATGCTGGATGTCGCGGCTATGGGGCTGCATGTTTGCCAAATGACGGGCACTGCGGAAATTGATGCCTGCTACGACATGATTACTTGGAATGGGGCTAAAACCCTGCATGTAGGGGAGCAGTATGGTGTCGCCGTGGGCAAACCGGCCAATTTAATTGTCCTGGATGCCAGCGATCGCTACGATGCGATTCGCCGGCGGGCGACGGTGGCCTACGTGATCGCCCAGGGCAACGTTCTTGCCCAAACGACCGCTCCACAAACCACGTGGTATCCACAAACCGTTTAGGAAAACCCTTTAGGATCCAGCGATGATCCGGCGCATCAGCGCGCCGTTGAGAGGCGATCGTCGTTCTCAAGACGACTTCCTGCTTCCGGTAGAGAGGGGCGGAGGGCGAGGTATACTGCCGGACCGAGTAGGGGTAGCAAAGTCACCGCCCAAAAAATCCGCCCGTCCTGGAACCCTCGACGGGCCATATCATCCGGCAACAGTAGGGGAAACAACAGAGACAGCAGGCAAAAATCCACACTCATGACATGGATAAATCGGCTGGTTTGCCACTGCTGAACAAAGTCTCCCCAGTTGCCCTGGGTAATGCCCGTCCCCAGCAGCCAGAGCACGACAGCCACAATCAAAAGGCCCAGAATCCGAGAATCCAGCAGCGTGATCGGCCACGTCTTTTTACCCACAAAAGTTGGGTTGGGGTCTCGCAAGGCCAGATAGGGCAACAGGGCAAATGCGCCCACGGCAAAGGATCCCGCCACAAAGGCCCAGGCCCAGAGTTTTTGTCCCCGCCCATCGCTGATTGCCAAGCAACTGTAGATTAGGGGGAAAATGCCCATCAAATTAAATAGCGAGACAATGAGTGGATTGATCCCAGCTACGTTTCCTGTGGATAGATCTTTGATGAGGTCCAGGGTTTCTGGGCGATCGGGGGGCGCAAAGCCAAAGGCATAGAGGATGAAACCGAGCCAAAGGATGCCCAGGAGGATTTTACGAGTCATGTTGTATGCTGCTTTGACGCTGAATGGCTACGCTGTGCTGAATGGCTACGCTCTAGTGTAGCGTGATGTATTTCGCAGAACGGAAAATTGCTACAGTGCAGTGCAGTTCGCTCAGCTTCAGACAATGTTCAAACTCCAGGGAGTAAAACCATGACGATGGCCGAACAGTGGCAGGTGATGGCTGAGCAGTGGCAGTATGGCGTGGTGTTGGTGACGGCATCATCGCGGGCGGAAGCAGAGGCGATCGCCCAAACGGTGCTGACGGCCCAGTTGGCCACCTGTGTCAATCTATTTCCGGTGCATTCGCTTTACACCTGGCAGGGAAACCTGGAAACCACGGAGGAGTGGCAGCTCCTGATCAAAACCACCTGGGAAAAATGCCCGGAGCTAGCCGCCCAGATCCGGGCAATCCATTCCTACGAAGTCCCGGAAATCATTGTGCTCCCGATTTTGGCGGGCTCCAGGGATTACCTGACTTGGATCAAGACCCAAGTTGCCGGAGCGGCCACGATGTCCTGGGTTAATCCTGAATCTGGGGTTAATCCTGAATCTGGAGCCTGAAGGCGCTAGTCCACAGGCTTACGCCCAAAGAGCCATGTCAAGGTTGCCAGTTTATATTTCACCTCATCCTGGAGCAATTCAGCCGGATAGCGCCATGCCCAGTTGCCTTCGGCGATGCTGGGATAGTTCATGCGGGCTTCGTTACCCAGGCCCAAGATGTCTTGCATCGGTAGAATGGCCAGGTTGGCCACGGAGGCCATGGCCAGTCGAATCAAGTCCCAGTGGATGCCGTCATCGCTGACCGTGCCGAGGTAGTTTTTCAGGTTGCCTTTTTCGTAGTCATTGGCGGTGTTGAACCAGCCCACGGTGGTGTCGTTGTCGTGGGTGCCCGTGTAGACCACACAGTTACGAGGATAGTTGAAGGGCAGAAAGGCGTTGGCTGGATCGGAACCAAAGGCAAAGTGCAGCACTTTCATACCGGGGAACTCAAAGCGATCGCGCAACTCTTCCACTTCCGGCGTAATAATGCCTAAATCCTCAGCCAAAATCGGCAGTTCGCCCAATTCCTGCCGCAGGGTTTCAAAAAACTCATGCCCCGGAGCTTTAACCCAAATCCCCTTCATGGCGGTAGTTTCCCCCCTGGGCACCGCCCAAAACGCTTCAAAGCCCCGGAAGTGATCGATGCGAATGTAGTCTACATAGTCGCGTAGTGCCTGAAACCGCTGAATCCACCAGGCAAAATGGGTTTTCTTGAGCTGTCCCCAGTTATAGGTGGGATTGCCCCAGAGTTGGCCGGTAGCGCTGAAGTAGTCCGGCGGTACACCCGCCATCATGGCAGGTTCCCCAGTGCGGACATCCAGGGCAAAGTTTTCTGGACGTGCCCAGACATCGGCACTGTCGTGGGCAACATAGATGGGAATGTCTCCGACGATGAAAATGCCTCGGTGATTGGCATATTGCCGCAGGTCCGTCCACTGGCGAGAAAATTCAAATTGCAGAAATTTCTGGAAAAAGATGGCATCGGCCAGCCGTTCGGCAGCCTTTTCTAAGGCGAGGGGGTGACGTTTGGCGAGAGCAGGCTCCCAAACATGCCAACTGGCCCCATTTTGATCGGCCTTCAGCGCCATGAATAGAGCGTAGTCGTCCAGCCAGTAGGCTTTGTTGGTGCAAAAGCTGGTAAATTCTTGCTTTTGCTGAGGCGAGGCATTGAGATAGATTTTGAAATGATTGCAGGCCTTCTGTAGCAAGGGCATCTTAAACTCGGCCACCCGATCGTACTCGACGCGATCGCTCGGAAAGTCTGGCATGCCATGGAAATCGTCATGGGACAAGAGGTTGCGATCGCAGAGAATCTCTAGACTGATCAGCAGCGGATTGCCAGCCATCGCTGAATAGCACATGTAGGGCGAATTACCAAATCCCGTCGGCCCCAACGGCAACACCTGCCAGACTTGCTGACCACTGCTGGCTAAAAAATCGAGAAACTGTCGTGCCCCCGGACCCAAATCGCCAATACCAAACGCACTCGGGAAGGAGGTGGGATGCAGCAAAACACCACTAATGCGGCAATGATTCAGAACGGGTTTGGACGACATGATGTTGGCTTAGAAATACAGCCTATAGAGTACAGGGGAATGGGGTGGGCCGACAGATCAATTTGTAACCAACAATTTGTAACCTGGTTTTTTCACGCAAAAGGAAACCTTTCCGTGATTTTTATTTAATTCTTCTCATAGTAAATAATGCTAGCCAACGCCAGTTGTCTGAGCCGGACTAACCCAGTCGAGACCACCGCATTACCGAACTTGGGCTTGTTTGCTGTGCAGCACTGTCAAGGCTTGGGGTAAATTCAGCAGGAAAATAGTAGTTAGCTTGCCCGCCACTCCCGGCACAACAGCAACGTGACTCGCCATATGGTCCATGGTCTGGGCCGTGTGGGCTGGGAGACTGCGTAAATTAGACAGGTTCAATTCCATCAGATTCGGCGGTTTGCTGACCGGAATGGCACAGACACTCTGGGGTTGTGATTGGGCAATGATCAGAAAAGGTGGCGGCTGACTAGGCAGGGTGCGCAGAGCGGCAGGTTTAGTGAGTAATCGGTCTAGATCGAGCACTGTGACCAGTTGTTCGCCCAAATACAGGAAGCCCGCCTGATCAACAAACCGGACAAGCGGCGAGGATCGAGCAGTAATTTTGGAGATTGCCGATAAGGGCAAAGCAAAAAGACGGCCACTGGCCTCAAAAACAATGGCGTGACAGGATTCTGTTGCCTGTGCCGAAGCAGTGAGCGTGTGATTGAGCAACGATGGAGTCATGGATTTACTCAGACTGGAATTAAATAATGAAGCTCGATTAGCCGTGAGTCAGTTGCAGTAGATCACTCAAGATAGATAGTAAATCACTATCCGTATAGGGTTTTGTGAGATAGTGGGCCGCACCCAGTTGAGTGGCCATTTGGCGATATTTTTCTGTACTGCGCGAAGTTAGCATAATTACAGGAATTCCATGCAGCCGGGGATCTTGGCGCGATTGACTGAGAAACTCAAAGCCATTCAGACCGGGCATCTCTATATCACAAATAATTAAATCAATCGTGCCGGGATGCTGGCGTAGATAGACCAATGCTTCTAGGCCATCCCCAGCCTGGGAAACTTTATAGCCTGCTTTTTGTAAACTCAACGTCACCGTTTGCCGAAGGGTAAAGGAATCATCGACAACGAGAACATGATTGGCTGATGTCAGAGAGCTACTGGGAGCAGCAGGCCGGGGCACATTTGCTGGCACTGGGTTGATCGTGGGGTTTTCGGATGGTAGCCTTTCAGCGGCTAGCCTGCTGCCCCGTTCTCGCTGATTCAGCAAGGCTTCCGGATCAATCACGATCGCCAACTGACTATTGCTCAAGGTACAGCAGCCATATACATAGGGCGGTGGAGCAATTTCTGATTCCAGCGATCGAATGACCAACTCCTGTTCACCGACCACTTGATCCACCTGCAACCCACTGAAGCCTTTGGCAGTGCGCAGAATCACCACCGCCTCCATCACCGCTGATTCTGACCTCCCAGACTGTTTGCCCCACCGCTGGCTGCCCCATCGCCGACTTAAGGGGGAATACTGGACGAGATCGGATAGCGGCTGTACAGGAATTTCGTAATCCTGCTGATCGTGCTGCCAGTCTAGAACCGCACGTTGGCTTTGGCTGAGGTGGCTTTGGTGGCTTGACTCTGTGGGTGCGATCTCCGGAGCTTTAATCTGGTTAGCAATAGGTCGCACCACTTGTTCGATGACATTCACAGGCAGAGCATAGGACACTCCATTGGTTTGACACACGAGCAACTTAGTAATGGTTAAGGACAGGGGCAGTTGCAGTGAAAATGTTGTCCCTTTTAGCGGGGTTGACTGGACAGAAACGGAGCCTCTGAGGGAATGAAGCTGAGAACGGACCACATCCAACCCCACCCCGCGTCCAGACAAATCACTAATCTGAGCCGCCGTGGAAAATCCAGGTTCAAAGAGCAGATCCAGAATTTGATGGGGGTTGAGGTGCCGGCATTGCGCCTCTGTAATCAGATTTAATTCCACTCCCTTCTGGGCCATCCGCCGGAGGTCGATCCCGCGTCCATCATCCCGAATTTCAATCACGGTCCGATTGCCTTGGTGGTACGCCTGGATTTCAATTTTACCGACCTTGGGCTTGCCCTGGGCCAGACGCACATCCGGGGACTCAATGCCATGATCAAAGGCATTGCGCAGCAAATGGAGCAAGGGGTCGTAGAGTTTTTCCACCACAGCCTTATCTACGAGCACATCCGCGCCCCCTAAGCTCAGCTCTACTGGCTTATCGTAACTGGAGGCTAATTGCTGGAGGACTCGGGGAAAGCGGTTGAGCAATTCGCCCAGAGGCTGCATCCGAACATTGGTGAGATCATCCCGCAGATGGGTTAAAAGACGCTGCTGGGTTTTAATGCTGCGCTTGGATTGCTTTGTGAGTTGATCCACGGCTTCGGCTAAGGCTTCCACCTGGTGGGCATCCTCTAGGGCGGATTGCAGCATGATATCCAGTTCGCTGTACCGATCCAGTTCTAACGCATCAAAGTTGGCCAGGGGCAACGGGCAGAATGGGATGAGGGGGTTGAGAACAGCCGGTTGCAATGGGCCGGAGTGGCTTGTCAGTTCACGGTGAGGCAGCGGCGTGGTTGGTGGGTTGCCTGGGCGTGTGCGGTGGGTGGTGTGGGCCGATAGATCCCGCAACTCGTACACGGTTTGCTGAAACTTTTTAAGGCGTTTGACCAGGGATTGCAAAATTGATCGCTGCTGTTCGTCTTGATTGAATTGCGTGTTTTGCCCAATTAACAGTTCTCCCGCCAAATAGTTCATGCGCTCTAACTGAGCCAAGTCCACCCGAATGGAGGACGCGATCGCCTCTTTCCCCCGAGCATTCCCCTCAGGCGCATTCACATAGGATTGCCACTGGCTAGAAGATTTTTCCACGGGAAAGAAATTACTGGTCGGGAAAGAATCCTCCTCGGAGGCCGTGCCTGAAACCTCATAGACATGGGGTAAATCCTGGGAGTCAGGGGGATGAAATGCGTGAGGCTCTGGGGAGAAATCTAACGATTCTAGGCTGGGAAACTGTACAGTTTCCTCTGCGGAGCGGGACAACGGGGTAAATTCAGACTTCGCACTGACTGGCGGCGACGGCGGGGTGGTGGCGACGGGGCTATACTGTCCAAACAATTCATCCAGGCTTAACTCGCTACTGTGATCTGGACTAGTCGGAGCCGGAGCCACTGCCGCTGCGGCAGTGGCATCTGCTGCAAATAAGTCCGCCAATGAATCGAAGTTTGCCGCGATCGTTGCCGAGGCGTTATGAAGCATCACATCCCCATCCCCAATGCCTTGGACGACTTCAGAATGCTTGTGCAGATCGGGGAGATTGCCGCCTACTGCGAATTGGCGGAGGGCGGCAGAGGGTGCTCCTCCCTGGACCCGATCGCCCGCCAAAACGGCCACTTGGCCTGCCGAAAAATCCTTGAGGGCCAGTTCGGCGATCTCAACGGCTCGATGTGGATGCAGGTTGAGGGCCGTCAGCGTAATTTGGGCGATCGCACTAAATCCGGGCAAATTCAAGGATTCTGCTAACCCCAGCAGCACCTCGCAGCGATCGCGCATTTCTGCCCCAATCTGTTGCGGATCCGGAGCCATCAGCAAATTTTCGATATCCTGCAACCGTTGACTGACCCCCACCTGGAACATATTTTCAACAACGTCGAAGCCCAAGTCAGCAGAGGTCGGCAGTGCTGCATTGCCAGCAAAACAGTCACCCAACTTTGCCTGAAGCTGAGCAATTACCGCAGCTACCCGATTCAAAATCTCGGTTTCATCCACTTGCCCCCCCCGCACTTCCGCCATCAGCGGCAACCGCAAGCACTCATAGCCCTGAAATAACAGTGACTCGACTTCGGCATCAATCACCGCCCCCGGATTCATCAATGCTGTAAACACATCCTCAAGGACATGCGCTACGTTTTTAATCGTTTCTTGCTCCACACTCGCCGCCCCACCCTTCAGCGTATGGGCCGCCCGCATCATGTTGTGAATCTTGGCCCGGATATTGCCCTCCCGCAAACTCAGTAAATCCTGCTCAATCGACTGGAGCAAATCCTGAGCCTCGGTCAGGAAGTAGCCATAAACCTGTTCGCGCATCACCGGATCAAGAGTCATGGGTTGGGGGGAGGGGGAGGGGGTGAACAAAAGTCTAGGAAGGGGGAAGGCAAAATTAAAAAGGCAAAATTAAAAATCTTTAATTTTGCCTTTTTAATTGTCTCTTAGCTGACTTTGAATTGGCCAACACTGGATTGGAGTTCTTCGGCTGTGTCTAGGAGTTCCTGGAAGGAGGCTGAGATTTGTACGGAGTCGGCGGAGGTTTTGTTGGCGATTTCGGCGACGTTGGTCATCGTTTGGGTGACGGATTGGGACTGTTGGTTTTGGGCTTGGGTGGCTTGGGTGATGCCTTGGACTAATTCGCTAATTTGGGCGGTGGCGGCGACGATTGCATTCAAGCTTTGGCGGGTTTCGTTGACCAGGGTGGTGCCACTCACCACTTGCTCAATCCCCATGTCCATGGCGGTGGCGACGGCACTGGTTTCAGCTTGAATTTCCTGAACCAGGGTTTCGATTTCTGTCGTCGCTTCGGCAGATTGTTCCGCTAGCGATCGCACTTCATCGGCCACCACGGCAAACCCACGCCCATACTCACCGGCTCGGGTGGCTTCAATGGCGGCATTCAAGGCCAGCAACTGCGTTTGAGTGGTGAAGTTGCTAATCAAATTCACCACTTTGGAAATCTTCTGGGAGGATTCGCTCAGGCGCTTAATCTTTTTACTGGTTTCTGACACCGTACCGCGAATCGTCAGGATGCCATCGACGGTGCGGTTCATCGCTGCATCGCCTTCCCGGACAATTTGGTTGGCTTGCTGGACGGCTTCCTCCACCTGTTGGGCGTTGGCAGACACGGCTTCGGTGGCATCCACCATGGACTGAATTTGGCTGAGGGCGTAGGTCAGTTCCTGGAATTCCTGCTGGGCCTGTTCCGACAGCTCGGAAATAGCGGTACTGCTGCTCCGAGAGGTTTGCCCCACCTTGGCAGCGGCAGCTTGCACCTGCATGACGATTTTGCGCAGGGAATTGAGCGTGCTGTTGTAGGCATTGGCAATGGTTCCGACTTCGTCATCTGTGACGGGAGCCCGCACGGTCAAATCACCTTCCGAAGCCGGACGCACAGCACTCAGAAGTTGTACCGCCCGCTGCTGAATTTGCTCCTTCGCGGCTTTTTCCCGCTTTGCCGCTTCGGCCAACTGCTCAGACTGGGTTTGCAATTGTTCTAAATATTCCGCTTGCTGGAGCACGATCCCCAACTGGGTGGAGACCTGCACCAGTAGGTTGATTTCACCTTCTTCCCACAGGCGCGGTTCTGTATTTTGATAGGTGACTAACAATCCCCAGAGTTGTTCCCCCTTAAACAAGGGAGCAATCATATACGCCTTGCTACCCCACTGTTCCAGCAGCTCCAAATCAAAGGTTAATTCATCGGCTTTGGTGACATCACTGACCGCGCTGGCTTCACCTTTACGATACTTGCCGCCACGCGTTTCCTGCAAGGCCGGATCGGCAACAAAGGCAGCCTCTGTACCCGCAAGGCGCAGATAGCCATTGCCCACATCTTCAATTGTGAAAGTACCGGTCCAGTCGGCATTAAAGCGGTAAACGGCGACGCGATCGGCCTTGAGCAGTTGCCGCAGTTCTTGGGTAATCGTGCGGAATAAGGTGTCAGGATTCAGGGTCTTAAGCTGCAAGCGCTCGATGATGCGTTGCCCAATCTTGTAAATTAGTCGGATAAAGTTGGTTTCCCGTTCGGCGAGTTTAGCTAATTGTTCTGACTGCTCCCGCACTTGCTCCAAATAATCGACCTGCCGCAGCGCGGCACCGACCTGAACACCAATGTGTAATAGGCCATCGACCTCCACTTCTTCCCACTCGCGGGGGCCGCTATTTTGATAAACGCCCAACAATCCCCAGAGCTTCTGGTTTAGAAAAATTGGCGCAATCATATAAGACCGAGCCTGCATTTGTTCCAGCAATTCCACATGGCATGGAGCGTGCCCAGCCGTATAAATATCATTGACCACAATATGGCCATTGTCTTTGTAGCGTCCCCCTTCGGTATCTTGGAGATGGCTGTCTTCAATCACCGGCACAATGTCTAATAACCGTGACCAGCCTGTTGCCGCTGCTTCCGCCACAAAATAGCCCGTCCAGTCGGGATTGAATCGGTAGATGGCCACCCGATCGCACTTTAAGACATTTCGCAAATCCTGGGTCGTGATTTTGTGGATTTGCTCCACATCCATCGCCCGCAACAGGCGACTGGTCATCCGGGCGATCGCCCGTTCCCGGTTCACTTGCCGCCCCAGTTTGTCCGTTTGCTGCTGAATTTGGGATAGGGATTCGGCCTGTTGCAGTGCTACGCCCAGGGGACCACCCACTTGCAGCATCACAGAAATTTCCGATTCATCCCAGTGACGTGTCCCGGAATTTTGATAGGCTGCCAACAGCCCCCAGAGGGTTTCCCCCTGGAAAATGGGCGTAATCACATAGGCACGACAACCCATTTTTTCCAAGGATTCCAGATAGCACTGGGAAAAGTTCATGGCGTAAATATCACTCACTGCCCGGAAGCGATAGTCGCCCTTGGCATAGCCACCCCCCTTGGTTTCGCGCAGATAGCTGTCCGCATCCAGGTTAGGAGCAGCGGTCAGATCCTTCAGAATACACCGCTCACTCGTTGTGGCTTGATTCACCTTCAAGCTGGCATCGGTTTCCTGGGCACTCAGAATCGACACCCAACCCGCCCCAATCGATTCAGCCACCAGTTCGCCGCTCCAATCGGGATTAAAGCGGTAAATACCAACACGATCGCAGTTCAAAAGCTGCCGCAATTCCTGGGTCGTTGTCCGGAAAATCGTGTAAATATCCAAGGATTGCCGGATCTTATCCAGAATCTTGGCCGCCGCCCGCTCCCGTGCTGCCGCTTTTTTGACCTGGGCCGCTTGCTCTTGCACCTGCAGGACATATTCCGCTTGTTGCAAAGCCAATCCCAAGGGACCCGCAATCCGGAGCAACAGGGCAATTTCCGGGTCTAACCATTCCCGGACCCCAGAATTTTGGTAAATCGCCAGTAAGCCCCACAGCTTATCGCCCTGGAAGATCGGTACGATGATGTAGGCGCGACAGCCCATTTTTTCGAGCGTGCGCAGATAGCAAGACGAAAAGCCCATGGCATAAATATCGTTGGCTTTGCGATAGCGATCGCCCCGCGCATAGGCTCCCCCCTTCGTTTCCTTCAGATAGGTGTCTGTATCCAGGTTTGCGGCTTTGGTCAAGTCTTTCAGAAAGCAGCGATCGCTGGTCGTCGTCGCATTTGTTTTCAGACTGGCATCCTGGGCCTGGGCATCTAAAATCGAAGTCCAACCCGGTCCGACCGATTCAGCCACCAGTTCCCCACTCCAGTCAGGATTAAAGCGGTAAATACCAACGCGATCGCAGTTCAACAATTCGCGAACTTCTGAAGTTGTCGTCCGGAAAATGTCGTAGATATCGAGGGATTGACGAATGCGATCGACAATGCGAGTCAGAATCCGATCTTCCTGAACTTGCTTTTGCAATTGGCTCTGGAATTCTGCCGGTTGTAGCCCTAGCATTAATTCTGTCGCAACTTGTGTGATTAAGTTAACCTCGACTTCCTGCCAAATTCGACTTTGACGACATTGCTGGGCAATCAATAACCCCCAGGCTTTGCCATCAAGTAAAATCGGGACCGCGAGATTGGCCTTCACCTGATATTTTTCTAAAAGCTGAACTTGATATGGCGAGAGAGAAGTTTCATAAATATCATCAATCGCAATGATGGATCGCCGCTGATAATCCTCGGCTTTGTCAGCACCAAAAACCAAAGCGGGCAGAGTCTCTCCCAGCATCGGCGTCCAACCCAAAGTCATCGCTTCTGACTGAACAATGCCTTTGCCCTCATCGGTGAAGCGATAGATCAAAACGCGGTCAGCTTGAAAAGCCTCTTGGAGGTTCGTCACTGCCACCTTGAACAGGGACTCAATATCTGACAGTTGCCGCAGTTGCTGGGCGATCGCCATCGCCCGCTGCCGATTGGCGCGGAGCTGTTGCTGCACCGTTCCGGAAAGATCTCCTGTAGTGCCGGCTGGCGGGGCTTCCACCAGCTTAATAATGTGCTGTAGAGTCTGCCGCACTTCTGGCTTCTGCCACAACCCCGCTTGTTCCAGTTCCGCTTTAATCGCCAAAATTGCCGGGTCTACCTGCCGCAAATCTGCCGCGCTGGTGGCTCCAGCACCCACAGGCCCTGAATGCAGAGACGGTGATGCGAGGGGATCCCGACTGGGAGATATTCCTGCTGCCGTTGCCATGCCAGACTGTCCATTGGTGCTGCCATTGCCACCTGCACCGTGGGGCTGATTCTCCGCGAAATCGTTAGGGTTCATGCTGGTCATGGGTGAGTACTCCGTTCAGGCAAAAAAGGAAAACTGAGGGTTGATTGCTAACTCGGCGTCTGTAAAAAGACCATGAAGAGATAGTCCAAGCTTAGAGTGGACACAATTGCCACAAAAGCCACAGCATTTGGGAAAATGGGCTGTGGCCTTTGTCGTGTTCCTGATGTGGATGAATTAAAAATGGAAACCTCTGGAGGATCGCTAATTTTCAATAGCACTCTGTGTCGCTACACAAGAGCATTTTTAATAACATGTCTGCCGCGTTGCTAGAGCTTTGTTTAATTACCCTACCCCGCCAGAGTAGCGCTGTGCACTCTTAAGGCTGGATCCTGGATCAGCGCGCTGACTTGCAAGACAGGACTACTGGAACGAGTCAAGTAGCCTTTCATAAACGGCAGGAGTTGGGCTGAGAATAGCTCGGCTGAGGGTGGCTGTAACTGTTGTGGATTGTGGGTCTCAATGCTGCTGACTTGGGGGACCATGACCGCTAACGTCCGCGTGGAGTTGGTGGTTGCCTGCTCTTCCTGCAGAACTATCACAGTCACGGCTGTGGGCAAGGGAGCATCCGGCCAGGATAAAGGAAAGCCCAACTGTTGGCCTAAATCAGCAATCCACAGCATTTCTCCCCGGCAGTTGTACAGTCCCAAAATGCAGTCTGGCATATGGGGCACGGGTAGAATTCCGGCGACGGGAATTTTCAAGATTTCCTTGATTGTATTGAGCGGCAATAGGGCGGTTTCGTTGGGACTGAAATAAAACCGCAGAAACTTCTGTTCGGTGGGAATGGCATCTGGAAACCTTGCTGTTCTGTCCATGGCGGCGGACATTGCCATTCGCTGATTGCCTTTTCCTTGACTTAACCACTCCATCAGGGAGAAGTTTGTGATGCCTGTATCAGGATTTCCGTTTCCTTCGATGGCATAGTCAACGGTAGCGTCAACGGCATAGTCAATGGTGTAATCAATAACTTCGCGCCATGCTGGGGTGGCTTGGTTTTGCTGCCGTCCATAAATGCGTAGTGCCCGCATTTGTCCCAGATCGAGGTTGTCAATGCCCTGCTGAATAAATCGCACCATCGCCTGCTGGGGGGGGATTTTTTCAGCTTCGAGCAGAACGCCGAGACATTCATCTTTCCAACCGACTTTTGCCGTAATATGGAGCGGTTTCAGGCGGGCGTTAATCATCCGGGCGATCGCTTTGGGATCGCCTTGCTTCGCCAGGTTTAGGAGTCTTTGGCGATCGGACGGACGTATATCAACCATAGTCATTTATCCCTTTGCAGGTAGCGGGTTAAAACTCAGCACGCAAAATGCTCTACACCTTTCCTCCGGTTTGGGGTACAGAAGGATAGCGAGACATCAAGCTTTGGTCCAGTAACGATCCGGTTGACTCGCCCATTTCGTAGTTGCCTGGGAGGGAGCCTGCCGTGGCTTGCGCAGGCAGATATTTGCGGGCGATCGCCAAAACCTTATCAGGCTCCACGGGTTTTGAGAGAAAGTCGGATGCGCCGACCATCTTGGCGCGAACGCGATCAACCAGACCATCTTTGCCGGTCAAAATCACCACGGGAATCTCTTTGAGAACGGATACCCGGCGCACTTGGGCACAAATTTCATAGCCGTTGGCGATCGGCATGAGCAAGTCCAGAAAAATTAGATTGGGCTTGAGTTCTAGTAGGGTGGGCAAAGCCTGCATTGATTCCTGAATACTGGCAAATCGGTAGCCCGTAGGCATGAGAATCTGGTGCAGCATTTGGCAGACTTGCAGACTGTCATCAATACAAACAATGAGGGGCTGATGGGGCGGTATCTGGGGCAGAGGTTTGGGCGCTCGGGCTTCGGGGGGGGGCAAATCAGGGAGATCGTGAAAGCCAATTAACCCCCGATGGATATACGGCAGCAGAGAGCGGGCAATGGTCAGGGGGCTCTGCCTCATGCGGCCGGCCACATCGCGCAGGGTCGATGAGCCATTCACCAAGGCAATTAGGGTTTGGTAGCTGCTGGGAGAGGTTTGTTTTTGGAGTTCTTCAGGCCGTTTGAGGACGGGGGCCATATTGGGGGAATAGGGGGCCAGATCCGCACGGCACCAGGTTTCCCAGGCGTGGCGGGCTTGAATCAGGGCCTGTTGGGGATCGATCGGCGTTAGGGATTCGCCGAGGTTATCAGCATTGTCAGCAACACTCGTGATCTGGTTGATATCGTGGATTTCTTGCAGAATGTCGAACAGGACTTCGCCAACGGTGTGCTTAATCAAGGCGATCGCCTGGTCCCGCTGAATCCGCTGTCGTTTGACCAGGACAGCCAGCACCAAATATTCCCAAGTCCGGAAAATGCCATTTTCCCGCAGGCGAATGCCCGCAGAGCTAATTTCTGGACAGAATTGTGACAGAGTGCGATACCACCGCCGAAAACGATGCTGTCCACCGGTTGTCCAGACCAGCCGCCCCAAATGGAAATATAAGCTCCAATGTTCGCCTTTGGTCGAACGCAGATCCATTCGGCCCGTAAAGTGCGAGCGATGGCTGACTTGAAATTGGTGAACTAACTGATCGACCGTTAATCGTTCCATGTCCGGATCCGTATTGGGCAGAGAAGTGACCCAAGAGACAAGGGACTCTTGGACCAGATTAATGCGTTAAAATTGTCGCGAAACCATTGCGAAATCGTTGTTCTAAGGGCTAGATAGAACCGAAGCTAGGTTTAACTGATCTCCCAGGATCAATCGATCCCTCCGAATCAATTGATCTTTCCTCCAACAGTGTTCCCCTGTAAACCGTGTTTCCACCTCAACAGTGTTCCCACCGAGCGCACAAATTCAGCGTTGGGTCGGTCTATTGAGACGTGTTTTTTGTCAGAAATAATCGGAAATATCGGAGTATTCCCCTGCGATGCAGGCTTGAGGCAATCTGCGACTTTGAAGGGGGGGGGTAACGGCTTGATAGAATGAAGAAAGACATTTTATCCTTTTCAAGAGAGATTAAACCATGCCTTCGCTGAGCGAACAAACCGTCAACCACCCCGATATTTCCGGTCTCAATACTGAGCTTGATCGCCAAAGCCCGCAGGAAATTCTGCGACGGGCTTTGAGTCTGTACGACAACATTGCGATTTCCTTCAGTGGTGCGGAAGATGTTGTGCTCATTGACATGGCTCACAAAATCAATCCAGGAATTAAGGTGTTCAGTCTTGATACGGGACGACTGCATCCCGAAACCTATCAGTTTATTGATCGGGTCAGAAAGCACTATGGCATTGCGATCGAAATTATGTATCCTGATGCGGCCCAAGTTGAAGCCCTGGTAAAAGAAAAGGGCCTCTTCAGCTTCTATGAAGATGGCCATAAGGAATGCTGCGATATCCGTAAAGTTGCGCCCCTGCGCCGCAAGCTTTCTACTCTAGATGCCTGGATTACGGGACAGCGGCAGGACCAAAACCCGGCAACGCGGGGGCAGGTGCCTGTTGTGCAGCTTGACAAGGGTTTTTCTACGGCAGATCGTTCATTGATTAAGTTCAATCCTCTTTCCCATTGGACATCGGCAGATGTTTGGATGTATATCCGTTCCTATGAGGTGCCGTATAATTCACTGCACGAACGGGGGTTTGTCAGTATTGGTTGTGAACCCTGTACCCGCGCGACTCTGCCCAGCCAGCACGAGCGCGAAGGACGCTGGTGGTGGGAAGACGCAGGGAAAAAGGAATGCGGTCTGCATGCGATTAATCAACAGTCCTAGGCAAGAGTCTGGGTTACGAAAGCCCAGATTACATTGGATGGGCAACTTGGAGCGAGGTGCTCGCCCCGGGTTGCCCTCGTCCATTGGTTCAGTGACTCCTGGCAGTCTGGCGATCTCAAACTGGCGATCGCAGATTAATTGAGTTAACTTGATCCAGTAAAGTGGCAACATCTGACTGACGATGGACCTCACTGACGACGTAATCTTTCAGAGGTGGCAACAATGGCTACTCCAGTCCCGGTTACTCCAGTTCCGGTTACTCCAAATCCAGGCGATGGGCAGCGAGCCGATCTCAAATCATCTGCTCCAGCCGGTGAGATTTTCTATCCTGATTGCGATGGTGAGCCGGTGGCGAATAACACGGAACAGTTTGAAATCATTGTGCTGATTAAAGGCAACTTAGATATTTTGTTTGCCAATGATCCTAACGTGCTAGTTGCGGGTGATCTATTTTGGTATCCCCTTGAAGGTAACAACAAAGTCAAGTATGCCCCCGATGTGTTGGTGGCTTTGGGACGCCCCAAGGGGCAACGCTACTCATATAAGCAATGGGAAGAAGGCAATCAGCCCCCGCAAGTTGTGTTTGAAATCCTGTCGCCCAGCAATACTTCCTCGGAAATGCAGCGCAAGCTGTTGTTTTACGATCGCTACGGAGTCGAGGAATACTACATCTATGATCCATCTATCCATGAATTGCAGGTATGGCTGCGCGGTGATTTGGGGTTGGACTGGGTATCGGTGGCGCAAGAATGGGTCAGTCCCCGTTTAGGCATTCGATTTGACCTAGAGCCGACCGATCTGGCGATTTATCGCCCAGATGGACAGCGGTTTCTAAACTTTTTGGAGTTGGAGCAGCAGTCGGCACAGGCCCGCCAGCAGGCAGAGCAAGAGAGCCAGCGGGCAGAGCAAGAGAGCCAGCGGGCGGAACGCTTGGCGGCGCGGTTGCGGGAATTGGGCGAGAATCCGGATTTGCTTTGAACCCTGCCTGTGCGAGAGCGGTTTGCGGGTGAGCGATCGCCAATCCACGATCGCAGTTCTTTGATTCTAAGTTCTGCACCCGGTGTCCCGACATCAGGGCAGCGGCTGGGTTATGAGTCGAGGGGTATTTCCCAAATGTTCAGGGTTTTGTCGGCGCTGGCGCTGACTAGGATGGCACCTGCGATCGCTACACCCAGCACCGCATCCTGATGGGCAACAAACTGGGTGATTTCCTGCTCTGTAGCTAGATCCCATTGTTTTAAAGTTTTATCCCAACTGCCACTAATCAGCGATTGACCATCCGGCGTGAAGACCAGGGCGGCTACATCCCAAGGATGTCCTGCCAGGGTTTTGACGCAGTGCCAGTGAGTTGTTTCCCAGAGGCAAATTCGGCGATCCTCCCCGCCAGTGGCGAGCCACTGGCCATCAGGGCTGAAGGCCACAGCCCGCACAATTCCCGTATGGTTCGTTAGCTTTTGCAGGGCGGTTTGGGTCGTTAAGTCCCAGACTTGCACAGTGGTATCGGCACTGCCACTGACGGCGATCGCCTGAAGGGGACTGCAGGCGATCGCGTGGACCGCCAGTCGATGTCCCCGCAGTGTGCCCAGCAGTTCGCCGGTCTCTCCGTGCCACAGTTTCACAGTTTTATCTGCACTGCCACTGACGAGTAATTGGCCATCGGGTGTAAATGCTAATGCATTCACGCTGCCCCCATGGCCAATCAGGGTTTGATCTGCGACTAGCGTGCGGAGGTTCCACAGCTTTAAGGTGCGATCGCGACTGCCACTGGCTAGCACCATTGGCCGCGTGGGATGGTAGGCGATGGCTTTCACACAATCGTTATGTTCCCGGAGAATGCCTGCGGAGTTACCCGTGGCGAGTTGCCACAGTCGAATCGTGCGATCATCACTAGCACTGGATGCTTGCGTGCAATCAGCCTGAATGGCAACTGCATTGACATTGGCCCAGAGGCCGTCATGACCGGATAGTGTTCGGCAACACAATCCATGGGAGGGGCGAATCGGGGTTGGGAGGATGAGTTTTTGTCCTCGAAATTGGGCCATCAAGGCGATCGCCGCCTCCACGGTAGGACAGCGCTGTTGCCAATGGGGTTCGATTAAATGATCGAGAAATTGGGCTAGGCGATCGCGGCCATCGGCTGAGGCTGGATCCGCTGTCACCCAAGCGTTGCGCCATCCCCATCGATCATTCCCACTATCCCACAGTTCAAACGGGTGAATGCCTGTGAGTAGATGAATGCACGTTACTCCCAGGCTATACAGATCGCTGGAAAATACGGTGGCTCCCTGCACCTGCTCCGGAGCCGCGTAGGTAGGACTGCCCTGGGGCGATAGTGACGCGGGCGACGCGGTGGCCACTGTAGCGGCGCTAAAATCGACGAGGACGATATCCTCTGATTGAAGATGGCTTGAGGCAGCGGCGGGCGATCGCCAAATTAGATTCTCGGGTTTAATATCGCCGTGAATCACCTGCTGGGCGTGTATGGTTTGCAAAATGGCCAGGATCGCCGCCAAAACCTGCCAAACATCCGCGGTAGTCAAGGCTCCCCATTGGGCCAAGATTGTGGCTAGATTTGGACCTAGAATATAGGCGCTTATCGTGTAGAAATGGGTTCCAGAGTCTATTGTGTTTAGAAAATCAGGTAGTTGGGGATGGCGACTTAAATCTGAGAGGAGTTTATGATTGATTGGGTTGTTTTTTTGAGACTGGGTTCGGTCTGCGGCATTTATTTTTTGATGAATAACACAGGGCGATGGTGGGTCATGGTAACAATCACGGCCCAGAAAAGTACGCCCTGCCCCTAAACGCCGCACCGCCACATAGCGATCGCCCACCAGCAACCTCGCCCCACAGCATTGGCAGCATGGGTCTATGCCATCCTGTGGGCCTGGGTTCTGCGGATCTGGACAGTCCGGATTGAAACAATACCCGTGGGCACTACTCAGCATCCGGGTTCTGTGTTTCTCCGATGGGCTCAATGAGCGGCTCAAGGGGGGCGACTGCAAAAGAATGCGATGCTCCCCTTGATTGGTCGTGGGTCTGCCCAGAGGCGTGACTGTTGCTGCCATTGCCTTTGGACAATCCCTGGGTTTGGTTCAGTAGCAACATGCCCATTAATCCATCCATCATGCCTGCGCCACTGCTGCTGCCGGTGACGGCCACATCGGGTACCACCCGCACCTGGCGATCGCCAATCACCTGCATCAGTTGTAGCGCGGTGTAAGCCTGGGAACCCAATGCCTTCACCCCGGCCTGGTAGGCATCGGCCTTGGCCTCGCCCGTTACCCGAATGGCTTCCGCATCGCCGTTGGCTTGGTTGACGGTGGCGGTGGCGTGGAGTTGTGCAATGCGCACACCTTCTTCGGCGGTCACCACGTCTTTTTGAATGTCCGCCAGCGCCGTTTCCCGCACCAACTCCTGGCGCTGGGTTTGGGCAATGCGCTGCACTTCGTAGGTTTTTTGCTGTTCTTCGGCAATTTTGCGATCGGTGAGGGTTTGCATCAATTGGGGCGGGGGAGAAATTAGTCCAATCAGGGTATCGACGGCCTGTACATCGTAGGCCCGCAGGGCTTGGCGGACGTATTCTGCGGCTTCTGCTTGCCGTTCGCTGCGGGCAATCAAGAAGTCCAGAATCGTGTATTCCTGGGCGGAGTTGCGGAAGTAGTTGCCCACAATGGGCCGCAGGACGTGATCGACCAGATTCTGCATGGAACCCAGGCGGGAAATCACTTTGGGTGCATCTACGGCCCCTACGTGGATAATCTGAAACACTTCCAAATCAAAACTGAAGCCATCAAAGGAGAGGAGTTTGAGGGCGGTTAATTTGGCGTCGTAGCCGTGTTCGCCGCTAAATCGCTCCGTAAAGTTCAACACAATGTTGGTGGTGGGTACCAGTTCGACTTTCATGATTTGCGTATTCAGGGGATGCTTGCCGGGATACAGCGGTTCCACCCAGACGCCCTTGTCGCCTTTATGAACTAAGTTGCCGTGGGTGAAGGAGTCGCCGCTGACATCCTGCTGCGATCGCCCCACGAAGGAAATCACTACACCGACGTAGCCAATGGGCACTTCGGTCATTGGTGCCGAATTGACCTGCACGAACCAGGGATTTAAGTTCCAGGATCCCGATAGCATGACCTGTTCCTGTAAGCCCCGCCGACCGCCATTGGCAATGAAACTTTGAGCTTTTTGGAAATTGTCATGATTAGTAATAACGGGGCCAGCGATTTCACCTTCCTCAATGGGGATGCCATCCAGAGTTGTGACAATGCCCACCCTATCCGGTTCTGACTTTAAAGACCCGCATCCGGGCGGGATCGATGCCGTGTTGGGTGGCAGTGTTGGAGGTAATCACCTCGAATAAGGCGGTGTTAATCCGATAGTTACCTGCGGTGAGCATCCCCAACTGTCGGCCTTTTTCGCCGCCCTGAGTGAGGAACTTGCGGGCATCTTGGAAGTCGTCACACTCGATCGCTTTGCCCAAAATCCGATCCTTGGGAATCGGAATTCCATCATTGGCCACCACGAGGCCAATTTCATCCTGGGGAATGACGACCACGGGCTCGCGGCGGACATTGTACTGCCAGGGGAAATAGCCAAAATGCCATCCCGGTGGCAGGGTATCAGCCTGGAGGCCAGCTTCACCGTCTAGAGCCACGAGGTGATTGGGGGAGAGACTGCGGGTGGAAAACTTTTTCAAGATGATGCCAACTTCGCGATCGCCCACAACAATTAGCCCAACTAGCCAGCCGAGACGGGGTAGGAAAATCAATACCAGCATTAGCCCGCCGATGGGATAGACCCAAACGGGAAACCCATTGTGAGGCGATCTCGTAGTTTCAGGGGCATGGCTGGGCAGTTCGACTTGGGCCAAAGGTGGGGCGATTGGCAGGGTTTGCGCAAGGCTGTGGGTGGCGATTCCGGTGGATAGGGCGATCGCCCCCAGCATGGGCACTCCTTTTAACAGTCCGGAACGCAGAAAAGCGGGCAAGAAAAGATTGGGGTTCGGCATGGCTTGAGTTCCTCCGCAAGGGATGGTGAACACCGTTTCCACATTCTAGCCAGCCCCCAATAGCCCTCACCAGATCAACTTTTTCTCGTAACACCTGGGCTAAAACTGACCTTGACAATCCCTAAATGGCTGCAATTTATTCGATGTGCTCACCCGTGCCAAGAATTTCTAGAACGCCGTAAAATTCTAAAACTCAAAAACGCACCTCAAGAACGCACTCCTATGGTCAGGAATACGTATGGTCAGGAATAGAAAACCAACCTGACCGCTCAAGATAGCTCTTCATACTGGCAGCCCAGATATTTCAGGGTGGGAAACCCCGCCGCGTAGTCGTCCCAGAACGCTCTGTCCTGAATAATTTCGGGATAAACAGTGAGTGCTGACAGGTCCTCCTGGGCGACCCAGCGGGACTCCTGAATCATCTCAAAATCCGCCCCAGCAGGGGGTAAATTTGCCAACGTGATATTGCCGGAAAATTCATCTGCTACGACAAATAGCTCTAAATGCCGAATTTGGCGAGAAGTTTCCACAAACTCCCGAATATAGGCGATGCGGCTACAGGCGGCTTGCAGACCCGTTTCTTCAAATGTCTCCCGACAGGCACAGGCAAAAATGGACGCATCGAAAGCCTCCAACCCACCGCCGGGGGGAATCCACCATAGGTCTGAAGTGCCAGGAGTGCGATGACACACCAGCAGTATTTCTAGGTTGCGAACAATTAAGGCAGCAGCTCTAATTCGGTGGCGCATGATGCAAAAGGAAAGTAATGGTGAAAAAGGGACGTCGGGCTTTCTAACGGATCAAAGAGGCAAAGCCCCACGGTGTCAAGCAGATCAACCCCCATGTCCAACACCTGGCAGGGGGACATGGCTTGTGAAATCTTTGCCAGCCTGTTTTGATGGCCTACAATCGCCCCTCGCGTTCATCTGAGCCGTAACGATTAGTCGATGGCCTAGGCTAATGCAGCGGGGTAGATTCCCCGCGAGGGTACTGTGCAGCGCTCTTGGCAGCGGGGATAATTTTGTTAGGTAGGCGCTTGGCTCGCTGCGATCGCCGTGTCCCCTGCTGTCATACGGAGCTCTTCCCAATGTCTAACCACTCTCCCAACAAACCATCGACACAATCTGTTAGGGCCGGTAGAGATGCCATCCAGGTCGGAGGCAACTTTACCCGCACTCAAACCACCAACTTTAATTTTGTCTTCTTCCTGGTGGGCATTCTCGCCCTCGGGGGGCTATCTTGGGGAATTTACATGGCTGGCGTTATGCCCGGTGCCCCTGGCGGTCCTTCCCAAACTCAAAATCGGTAATTTTCTCCCATGAACCGACCGTTCATCTGTGGCACAGCGTGAAGCGCAACCCTGTCGCTGCGGATCCGTATGTCTCAAGCGTGTCTCAATTGCTGGCTCAAATCTATCCAAAGCAAGAGCAAAACCGAGCGCAAAAGCAAGTTGCAGGAGCAGAAACCCATGCCTCAGCGCACAGACGCAGAAACGAACGTCCCCCACCAAACGGGAGTAGCAGGCAAAAATCTTGTTCAGGTGGGCCATGACTACATGGAATACATTACCTACAACATTGGTCAGGGCAATTGGGGGGGGGTGGTCGCGAATTTTGGCATCATCCTGGTGGTGCTGTTGGGGCTAATCAATGGTGTGGCCCAGGGCGTTGCCTTCGCCAAAACGTCTTTGGGAGCGAAGGATGAGTCCGCCTGTGCCGCGTTCCAAAACAGTATTAGCCAACTGGCAGGCCAGGTTAACACCCTAGACCAGTCGATGCAGCGTCTCGTCCCAATTCCTGGTACGCCTGTATCGGGCGTAAATCGCACAACGCTGGTTGGTTTGAAGGGCGAAAAAGGTGAAAAGGGCGATCCTGGGGTACCTGGGCGGAGCGGAGCCAAGGGCGATCCTGGAGCTGTGGGACGTCAGGGTGAAAAAGGTGATCCTGGACCCCGGGGAGAAAAGGGCGAGAAAGGTGATAATGGTCCCCAGGGGATACCTGGCCAACCCGGCTCCACTGGGGCTAAGGGTGATCCTGGCCCTCCCGGGGAAAAGGGCGCGAAGGGCGATCCGGCTCCTAGCTCCCTGATTCCCCAGACCTCTTTGCCCAGGATTCAATAAGCCCAAGCCGATTCTGCTATCGGTGCATGGCGGCAAATAGCGCAGCATAGTCCGACTCTGCAAAGCCCAGTGCGACAGCCTGTTCCAGAATGTGCTGTACCGCCACCGGCAAGGCTGGATTAATCCCGATCGCCGTCGCTTCTGTCGTAAACAGCTTCATGTCCTTCAGCAGATGCTTGGTGGGGAAATTGGGATTGGCGTAGTCTTGGTCCAGCATGCGCGCTAGCTTTTTATCAAAGGTGGGGGCATACAGAGCACTGCTACGCAGAATTTGCATGAAGGGCTCGGGCGCGATGCCCTGCTGTTGCAAAAAGCTGAGGCTGGTCGAAAATCCCGCTGTGAGCGCGCCAATCAACTGATTCAACGCAATTTTGACGGCGGCGGCAGAGCCTACAGTGCCGATCAGAGTTGGCTCTGGACCAAAACATTTGAGTATGGGTTGCCATTGCTCAAATTGTGCAGGAGTACTGCCCACCATCACCAATAGGCGGCCCGATCGCGCCTCGGGAATGCTGCCTAAAACTGGAGCCTCCAGATATTCGCCCCCCGCTGCCATCACCTCTGCCTGAATGGCTTGGCTTTCACTGGGGCCAATCGTACCCATTTGGATGATGGTTTTTCCTGGCAGAACTGCCCGCGCCTCAGGCGTGAGCAGAGTCTCCCGAATGGCTGCTGCGTCGCTGAGCATGAGGACGATCGCCGTGGCATGGCTGAGGGCGATCGCGGGCGATTTGGCAATCTGTGCCCCCGCCGTCTGCAAATCTGCCACCTTGGCGATCGTCCTGTTGTACACCGTTAGGGATATCCCAGCATCCAGCAAGCGCTGCGCCATTGGCCCACCCATCAATCCCGCCCCTATCCAGCCTATATCCATGAGTTCCCACAGTTAATTTCACCAGCCGACGTCTGCTTCAGCAGGATACGATAGCTCCCCCGTCTCCAGCCTATCTTTCAACGGAATTTTAGGATTGTGGAGAGCTTGGTCACTTTTTCACCCGGAAAGGAATCGAGCCTTTCTGCGGCACCCTAGGGCTAGAGCGCACTTTTTCTAAGCTGGAATTCTCAAGGCGATTTCCGACAAATAATATACCTACTGGCTACCCGGCGGGAAGCAAGCCACTGGCTCCACTCCGCCAGCAAAAAATTGCTCCCTGAGCGAAGTCGAAGGGAGCGAAGTCGAAGGGAGCGAAGTCGAAGGGAGCAATCTCGGTCGGTATAATTTTCCTGAAAATCGCCTAAATTGGAATTTTCTCAGATTGGAATTCTCTAAGTTGGAAGATATTTCCTTCCGGATCGCAGCCATTGCGCGCACGAAAACCGGGGCCATGCCACTCTGGCTCGAACAAATCGCCACCCAGGCTCTGCGCAGCGCTCACCGCCGTCACCAAACTGGCAACCGTGAAAAATAGCTTGATGGCCGTTTGCTCCCGACGATCGGGCGGCGCAGCGATCTCGACTGTGGATGCAATGTGCGGTGGGATGGCATGAACCAACAATTGGATGTCCGGCGACTCTAGGACATGGTGCTCGGCATCAGCATAAAGCGGCGTCATAGACAGCAATTGCTGATAAAACAGTGAGACGCGCTGCAAATCTTTGGCGTAAATGAATGCGCCAGCTCGTGCGGGACCCGGCATAAACCCTCCAAATGAAGCGGATAGACCAGCCAATTGGCACAATCTCTGAAAAGGCTGCGGAGACTGTGGGCAACGCCCATTCTACTCCTGGAAACTTCCGCTCTTACAATTCATTGCCCACCCTTTGTAAGATTTTTCTATGCCACAAAGGGGACTCTTGGTGGCATTACCCGTTGTTAATTCCGGTTAATCTCTCCTGGGGTGAGGGGCGATCGCACAACGCGCTACGATGACCCATACCCACCCCATGTCTTCATCAAGGCTATTCCCCTCGCCCACCCTGAATCCAACCATGGTTGTTCAACCCACTGAAAGTCTGACTGCCAAGGGCGCATCCACCGATAATTTAGTTCATACCGTTGCCGCCGACCCACTCATCTACCAGCCGCCTGCTGCTGCCCATACAGCCCGCCGTATTCTCGTTAAACCGAACTTGGGCTATCCCGTTGGGCCACCCGTCACCGTCAGCATGGGAGTCCTGGGGCAGGTCTTACAGACGTTGCGCGCCGTCAACCCAACCGCAGAAATTTTGATTGTGGAAGGGGTCTGCTCCCCCGTAAGCTTGGCCGAGATTGCCCACCGCAATGGCCTTTATCCCCTACTGGATCAGGGAATGCACCTTTTGGATGCTGATACCTTGCCCCTGATCGAATATGCTAATCAATCCCCGCGCCCCGTGCGCTTTGATCGGCTGTGGGCCCCGGCCCTACTCCAAGAAGTCGATTGTCGAATTACGGTTGGGGCCTTCAAGCGCACGCTGCTGAAGGATGAACCCTTGATTTCGGCCTCCCTCAAAAATCTGTACGGGCTTCTGCCCCGCGCCAACTATAAAGCCCGCAGTCCCCACTCCCGTGGCCAATTGCACCGCCCATCGGTGCCTCAAGTGTTACAGGATGTCTATTTTTGCATTGGGCACTTATTTGATGGAGCCGTTGTTGATGCCAATCAGCGGTTGGTCAGCCCGGACTGGAAACCGGATCGGGGCAAAGCGATCGCCTGTGGCCAAGTCTGCTTTGGCACCGATCCGATTGCGGTGGATCGAGCCGCTTGCCTTGCGACGGGGGAAGCCATCCCGGCCTATCTTGAGGCGATCGCCCACCTGCGCCAGGAATGCGCCCAGAATTGAGAACCGCAGCAGAATGGCAGCAGCACCGCCTCTTCTGTGGAGAATCGCCACCAAAGTAGATTAAATTAAACAGGTTCCTGTACACCGCTATCCTGCCCTCCCTATGCCAGATTCCCCTGATAGCCACCCGAATTTTCAGGCTCTATTTAGCCAACTGCAATCTCGCTATCCCACCAGTAGCCTGATTACCGAATTAGTGCATGTCCAGAATGGCAGCTTTACGGTCCGGGCCGTGGTCCAGACTAGCGGCACCCCCCTTGCTACCAGCATGGCCAGTGCCCCCACCGTGGAACAAGCCGAGGACCATGCCCGGTTACGCCTTCTGCATGTGCTGGGCTTGAGCCCGGAATTACACCAGGGCCTACGGGCTGGATCCAGGGGATTAAATCTCGGGGACTTAAACAATGGCTTAAGCCGGGAGGCACTAACGGCCCCATCCGTCCCAGCTATGGGATTGGTATCCCCAGTATCTGCGCCCTTCTCATCCGACTCCACAGTAACCCAGTCAGAGCTATTGGCCGATCCCGTAGGCGAATCTCTGGCCAGCGGTAACCTGCTAGAGCTGCGATCGCGCCCCACCGCGTTACCATCCCCACCCCTCCCGGACGTGACCAATCCGCCCACAGTCTTTGAATTTTCAGAAGCGGATGCCCCGTCTGTACCGCAGCCTGTTTATGCCTTTGGCAGTAGCGCCAACCTGAGTAACGGGGTCCCCCAACCTGCGGACACTGCCGCTGATGCTACTGCCGTTATCCCTGCCACCAAAGCTCGCCCCAGCAAAGTCAAAGCCTCAACGGCCACTACCGCTGAGGCTGCGCTAGCCGAATCACCAAAAGGCGAATCACCAAAAGGCGAGTCTCTTCAGCCCGAGGTGTCTAAGGCCGCGCCTCTTCAGGACGAGTCTCTTCAGACTGAGTCGCCCAAAGCGATCGCTGACCCGATCAGCCTCCCAGTGATCGATCTGACCCCAATTTTCCTCCAAATCGAAGACGAAATGGAACGCATTGGCTGGACGAAAGCCCAGGGGCGATCGCACCTCAAAACTGCCTATGGCAAGCGATCGCGCCAAGAGCTCACCGATGAAGAGCTGACCGACTTCCTCAGCCATCTGCAAAGCTGTCCTAGCGCAGTCCCCGCTATGCTCGAGGATTGAATCACCGCGACTTTCGGAGGATGTGTCAAGCTGTTTTGACGTTGTAAAGTTAAGTTATCAAGCTAAGTAGTGTAAAAGCAGCATTAGCCCTAACGTTTTCTGCGAAAGTCCGAAAGAAGTCCAGGTTTTCTAATCCATGATCCCCAGGATGTGTCCCTGCGGCTTCGGTGAAGGCACAATCTCGGTCGGTAGAATCCTTGAGGGAAATTGCCTCAATTGCTGGTAGTCGTGGTTACTGATGGCCTTCGCTGCTGACAGGTTTAATCAATCAAATGCAGTTGACCTGTCTGAATATGATCAAAAATGCGACTAATTTGGAGCCGCTCTTCTTCAGTCATCCGGTAATCCGACAGTAGGGAGGAGGTAAGCTGGAGATAATCACTGCGGCTAATTTGACGTGAAGCGGCAATGTTGTCTACGAGATGCTTAAGACCTGACTTTGTCTTTTTGGAGACGGTGCGCATGGAAATATATCCGTAATTCTGCGGGATCTTATGGAGTGGTTTCCCCAGTGTACCCATGGCAATTAGGCCATCTGACAAGGCAATAGCAAGTTGCATGCATAAAACGATAAAGATTCAGTAAAGTTCAAGATCGGATTTCTGATACAGGTATCAACCCATGGAAGTCCTAAGATTGCCCGTATTATCTGACAACTACATATTCGTTTTGCACGATGCCCAGCGGCAGACTGCGGCAGTCGTCGATCCCGCCTTGGCGGCTCCCGTTCTAGACTGCCTAGAGCACTTGGGGGCGACATTGGTCGCCATTCTGATTACCCATCACCATTGGGACCATATAGGGGGCAATATAGCCTTGCTGGAAAAGTTTCCGGAGGCGGTAGTGTACGGTGGGGCGGCGGATCGAGGGAGAATTCCCGGTCAACAGGTGTATCTTCAGGGGGGCGATCGCGTTACGTTTGGCGATCGCACGGCAACGGTATTTTTTGTTCCGGGACACACTCGCGGCCATGTAGCTTACTATTTCCCACCCGTACTCCCTGGAACCTGGGGTGATCTGTTCTGCGGCGATACGATCTTTGCGGGTGGCTGCGGACGGTTGAAGGAAGGCACGCACGCCCAAATGCTGGATTCACTCCGACAACTGCGATCGCTGCCGGATACTACACGAGTTTGGTGTGCCCATGAATACACGCTGGGTAATTTACAATTTGCGCTGACCGTGGATGGCCAGAATCTAGACCTGCAGCGTCGGTTCATTGAGGTGCAGGGAATGCGCGATCGAGCCGAAGCAACTATTCCCACGGGGCTCGGTATTGAAAAGCTGACCAACCCCTTCCTGCGCTGGGATGACCCGACGTTACAAACTTTCCTCAAAACCACAGATGAAATTCAAGGCTTCGCCAAACTGCGCGCTATGAAAGATATTCTTTTGAAGCTTAGATAATTCTGTCAAAGGTTGCTCCCTGAGCGGAGTCAAAGGCTGCTCCCTTCGACTCTGCTCAGGGAGCACTTCGCTGGCTATGGAGGCTAACCAGGCACGAGGAGATATTTAAAGGAATGACGGAGGATAGTTCAAGAACTTCGACTCCGCTCATGAAGCAGCCTTAGCTGGCCGCAAGCTAACCAGGCACGAGGAGACACATCGTTAAAGAACCTCCTCGACTCTGCTAGTTAAAGGACCGAGACTCCGCTAAGGCAGCAGCATTCGCTGGCTGAGCGGAGTCGAAGCCAGCGACTCTATTTGCTTGTAGGAAATTACCTTAAATATCCAGATCGGCTAGGTTCAGCTTAGGTGCATTGGCTTCAATGAAATCGCGGCGGGGGCCAACTCGATCGCCCATCAACACCGTAAAGATGCGATCAGCTTCGGCAGCGTCTTCGATTTCGATGCGCTTCATCGAGCGACTTTCAGGATTCATGGTTGTATCCCATAGCTGCTGCGGCATCATTTCCCCCAGACCTTTGAATCGCTGGATTTCATACTTGGCATTTTCCGGGAAACCGGCAATGATTTGGTTGCGCTCGCGATCGCTATAGCAATAGCTGTGGTTCCGTCCCCGCTCAATCTTATAAAGCGGTGGGCACGCAATATAGATGTAGCCCTGATCCACCATTTCTCGCTGATAGCGATAGAAAAAGGTTAACAGCAACGTCCGAATGTGAGCTCCATCCACGTCCGCATCCGTCATAATCACAATCCTGTGGTAGCGCAAGCTGGCCGCATTGAACTCCTCACCTTTGATGCCCAAGCCCAGCGCTGTAATCAGTGCTTGAATTTCGGTGTTCTTGTAGATCTTGGAATCGTCGGTTTTTTCGATGTTGAGGATCTTGCCCCGCAGCGGCAGAATTGCTTGGAAGCGGCGATCGCGCCCTTGCTTCGCCGAACCGCCTGCCGAATCCCCCTCCACAATAAAAATCTCGGACTCCGCCGGATCCCGCGAGCTGCAATCCGCCAGCTTGCCCGGTAGGGTCGAAGACTCCAGCACCGACTTACGCCGCACCAGTTCCCGCGCCTTCCGAGCCGCTTCTGCCGCATTAAAGGCTTGAATCGCCTTGTCCAAAATGGCATCGGCCACACTAGGCCGGAACTCCAAATACTCGGTTAGGACCTCGCCTACCAGGGAATCGACAATACCGCGCACCTCGGTATTCCCCAATTTTGTCTTAGTTTGGCCTTCAAATTCGGGGTCCGGCACCTTCACGGACACCACACCCGTTAGCCCTTCTCGAATATTCTCTCCGGAAAGGTTAGAGTCGCTTTCTTTGAGTTTATTGCGCTTGCGGGCAGTGGCGTTCATGGTCCGTGTCAGCACGGTCTTCAGGCCCTCTAGATGAGTGCCCCCATCAATCGTGCGAATGTTATTGGCAAAGCCAAACAGGTTATCCGTATAGGCATCCGCCGACCACTGCAACGCGACTTCTACCTGGACATTGTTCCGCTCGGAATTGATATAGATAATCTCGTCGTGAAGCGCCTGTTTGTCGCGGTTCATATAGGCGATGTATTCCCGAATCCCGCCTTCGTAGAAATATATTTCTACATGGGGCTCCTCGGTTTTCAACATCTCGATCCGATAATCCGTGAAGGTGATGCGCACGCCGCCATTCAGAAATGCCAACTCGCGCAACCGACCGGCCAAGGTGGCATAGTCAAAGATGATGCCCGTCGTCGAAAAAATTGTCTCATCAGGGCGGAACGTCACTGCCGTGCCTTTACGATTTTCATTACTGGGAGCTGTTTGCAGTCCCCCTTGGGGGATACCCCGCTCAAACCGCTGTTTATGAATCTTTTGATCTCGCCAAACCGTGACTTCCACCCATTCCGACAGGGCATTAACCACGGAGATCCCTACCCCGTGCAAGCCCCCGGACACCTTGTAACCGCCGCCGCCAAATTTACCGCCTGCCCCTAGGACGGTCATCACTGTTTCCACCGCCGACTTACCCGTGCGGGGATGGATATTTGTGGGAATCCCGCGTCCATCATCGACAACTGTAACGGAGTTGTCGGCATGGATTGAGACTTCGATATTTTTACAGTGCCCTGCCAGGGCTTCATCTACTGAGTTATCCACCACCTCGTAGACTAGGTGATGTAGCCCGCGCGCGCCGGTACTGCCAATGTACATGCCCGGACGCTTGCGCACATGTTCAAGTCCTTCGAGGACCTGAATTTGCTCAGCACCATAATCATTTGTCGTCATGGATTCATACTCCAACCAATTAGCGGTCTAAAACGCCGTACAGCTTAACAAATGTCAAATCTAGCCAATATTCTAGCACGAAAGGCTTCTAAGCGGCAAAGGGCGCGTCTCCTGTGCTATTTTACGCGGGGATGGATCGTTGCGTTTTTCTAGAGCTTTCCTCGGATTGTTCATCCATTCAGATCGGCTTAGATCGGCGATCAATCCAGTTCTAGACGGTGCGATCGCATCAGTGGGATGATTTGGGGGACACTTTGGGCCATGGCCTAAACCAATTCCGCCTCGCTAGCGACACTACTATACATGGCAAATCGCCTGCGGGCACAGGAACTTTGGCATTTTCCTAGGGTGTTCTACTCAGGAGTTGCTTGCTTCTCCCCGGCCAATTGACACCCCGGCTTCATCAGGTTAAATCATGCCTATTGACAATCTAAAGTTTGATCCAATTTTAACCGAAAATAGTACAAATAAACCATTCTTGGTTGTCATTTGTGGGGCTACCGCGACGGGAAAATCAGGATTGGCGATCGCCCTGGCCCAGCGCTTCCCTGCTATTATTCTCAGTGCCGATTCCCGCCAAATCTACCGCGACTTCAATATCGGAACGGCCAAGCCGACTCTTGTTGAGCAGAGCCTTGTTCCCCACTACCTCATCAATATCTCGTGATCCCACAGAAACCCTCACTGTCGCTGACTATCAACACCAAGCCCAAGCCTTAATTGCGCAGTGTCACCAGGGCCAGTGTCATCAGGGTCAGTATCATCAGGGCCAGTATCATCAGGGCCAGGAGTGCAAAGTCCAAGGGGATCCAGTTCAGGGGGATCCAGTCCAGGGCTATCCGTCCGGGGGGAGTCCCCTGGCTGCGTCCCTGCAAACCGCGAACGGCAAAATTCCTCTCCTGGTGGGCGGAACTGGACTCTATATTCGGGCGATCGCCAAGGGCTTAAAAATTCCCCGCGTCCCGCCCCACCCCGATTTGCGAGCGCAATTGCAAGCCCTGGGACAGGGGCATATTTATGAACTATTGCGCCAAGTTGATCCGATCGCCGCCGCAAAAATTCATCCCCATGATCAGGTACGGACTTTGCGAGCATTGGAGGTTTTTTATGTCACCGGGTCTCCCATATCCGAGCAACAGGGAGAAAATCCACCGCCCTACCCCATTCTGCATATTGGCCTCGATTGTTCCCACGGGCTAGAGCAGCGGATTGAGCAACGTACCCAGCAGATGGTCGCAGCCGGATTAATCGAGGAAGTCGCGTGGCTCAGCCAGCGCTATGGAGTGGATTTGCCACTGCTCAATACCTTGGGCTATGCGGAATTTCGTCAGGGCCTTGCGGGTGAGATTTCTTTGGTTGAAGCACAGCGGTTGACCGTATTGCACACGCGTCAGTTTGCGAAGCGTCAGCGCACCTGGTTCCGTGCCTGTCCGGAGATTGAATGGTTTGATGCTATGGCTCCTGACCTTGTACAACGTGTCGAACACTGTATTCAGCGATTTTGCGATCGCTTGGAGCCATAGGTTTGTCCATCATCCATGCCTATGCCCTGATGCCTAGCGATCGCCTCTTCGCCAGCATCCCCAGACAGTTTCAGTCAGTGATTTTACCCAGACGGTATACAATTGCTGAAGGTGGTTTAAAGGGTTCGTAGACTGTATCGGTAAGTTTACCGGGACTTTACTAGGGCTTCATGAAATGCATCTAGGGGTTTACAACGTTTTTATCAAGCTTGGATTAACATGGTATCAAGAAGGTTGGATTAGTATGGTGCAAAGTGTGCACTACACATCAGTCCATCCGCAAATTAAGATTCTGCCTGTAAAGCCTATCGGCAGTTTCTAATTCCTGAGTCTCTAGCGTTTAGCTTTAGAGGTCAGTTGTGTGTCTTTGTTGATTATCTTGGCTGATTGTAGTTCTGAGTGATGTTCCCCTTGGAGTTCCCTTCGTCTACAAGGTTTTTAGATGTGTATGATTGCTCTAGAATGGATGGTTTTGATGCCGAGGTTCCTTATGAAGTCCATCTCAGCGGGTTGGCAGACAGTCGATTCCCCAAATTTGGGGCTTCAGACGATTGATTCCTCAAAATTTACTTGCCGGACTATGCATAGTTTAGTTGCGGCTGCAATGATCGCGAGTTCAATTATGGTGAGTTCTAGCCAAGCCCACGCTGCAAGCGCGATCGCATCGTTACCCATGCCAACCGTATTGGCCCAAGCAACGACTGGGGGGGTGCTTCTGCGGCGTCGGACTCTTCCGAGGACACACCCTATCGGATTTTATTAGGCGTTGCATTGGTGTTTGCTGTTGTTTCTGGCGTAGTCTACACGCGTTCAGATTCTTAATTCTTCGATGGTTTCAGGAAATTCCTGATTTCGGCGATTGGTCTCATAACTCCTTATTAACACTCCTGCTTAACCGACGATTGTCGCCCCTAAGCAGGAGTTTTTTTGGCTTTTATTCCACGCTCATTTTCTCTAACCTCTTCGCTCCCAAAGATGCGTCCTTCACAGTGATCATCCAAACACCGTCCCGATAGCTTGTATCTCGCTATTCCATCAGGTATCAGCCACATTCTAATGGCACACAAAACTGCCAACCCTCCATCAGGAAAGTTAGCGAGATTATCCAACCTATTTGTACACATTACGCCTAAAACACGGGGTCTAGAAGCTAGTAGCAGCAGGAGTCTGTGCCTGGGTCAGGGGCACTGCTGGGCCAGAAGATGATGGAACACTCGCCGGAACAGTAGTAGGTGTCGTCACAGTAGGTGTCGTCACAGTAGGTGTCGTCACAGGGGTAGTTGTGACAGGGGTAGTTGTGACAGGGGTAGTTGTGACAGGGGTTATTACTGCAGGTGCTGCGACGGCTGCAGGTGTCGTTACTACAGGCGTCGTTACTACAGGCGTTGCTACTACAGGCGTTGCTACTACAGGCGTTGCTACTACAGGCGTTGTTACTACGGGGGTGGTTGTGACGGGAGTTGTCGTCACGGGGGTGGTTGTGACGGGGGTGGTTGTGACAGGAATGGATTGGACCGTTGCTGCAGGGGCTGCTGTCGGTGTAACCACCACAGATGGACTAACTACTGGACTGGCAACCACTGGCGTGGATTGGCTCGGCGTTAGGACCGTAGGCTGCACTGCGGGAGTCACGGTGGAGACGGTAGGCGTTACTGTTGACACGGTAGGAACAACAGGAGTGGTGACAGTTATTGCAGAACTGGCTGGAACAGTTGTGGTCGGGGCTGTGTAGCTAGAACTGGCTGGATTGACGCCCGATGCTGACGTGGGCGTGATGCTGGGCAGGGTCGGTGCTAAAGCTGCCGCAGGAGTAACAGGCACAGTTGCCGATGGCGACACCGATGCGGATACAGATGGCGTTGGTGGCAATACTGCCCCTGCGGGCGTTGTCGTAGTTACAGTCGAAACCGTGGGTGTGACTATAGTGCTGCTAGGGGTATTGGTGGGGGTAGTTGGCGTACCGGATGGCGTTGGAGTTTGGTGTTGACTCGAAGCCAATATCTCTGAGGCCGGTGCCGGTCCTGGTGCTGTGACTGCGGCATTGGCGGCAGTTGTGGAGCGAGCGCTAGCTGCAACTACTCCGGATGCTGCAACTTGGGAACCAACTTGACTTTGTTGTCCCGCCCCAAGGTCCGAGCTGGTGCTTCCCGAAACCACTCCGGACACTGGACCTTGCGCAGTAGTACCTTGATTTTGTCCTACCACTTCGGTGCCCGAATTGGCGTTTCCTGAAACTACTCCGGTAGTTGCAGATGAAGAAGCGGGCTTAGCATTCCCGCCCATACCGCTGACGTCTGAAGAGGAGCCTGCGATCGCTCCAGGGATTACTTTTAGGGGCTTCCCAGCTGCATCAACGCTAATGACAGCAGGCGGCAAATTAATGGGTGATGCGCCAATTAATCCAGGTGTGGCGGGGGCGATCGGCTGCGCCGCGAGATCACTTGGAAAAGCATTTTCCGCTAACGTCTGCGGCATTTTAAGGCTACTCGGAGTCTCAATGACACCCTCACCGCGAACAGGCGCCTGATTTTTCAGGGCATCTGACGTTTCCTCGCGGACGCCATCTAGGGCAGGATCAGCGCCTACAGAGGCATTGGGCTGAGTCAACTGCAACCCTTCCACCAGAGTGCTGGTTTCATAGAACGTCTTCAGATCAAAGGTCTGGACACTCACCAGCTGATCGTTAACTACGGTTGCCATCTCCCCCGGCTGCAAGACGCGGCTCTGGGTATGGTCATGATTCGATATTTCAATTTGGCTCTGAGTCAAGGCTCCAAAAAACGATGTATTGGTTGCCTGGTTATAGCGGACAAAGAGTGCAGAGCCTTTAATTCCCGCCGCCGCATTTGGCGTTTTCATGCGGGTTACACCTTGACCCCGAGGAATTAGAAGAAGAACCGTACCATTCCTGAGATCAAAGGTGCGCGTGTTGGGCGTAAAGTGGAAAAGGGCCTGTTCGCCAATGCGCGCTAGAGACTGGTCATTAAACCGCAGTTCTGCCAGCGATGAGCGCGCCGTGGCTAGGGCATCTCCCGGACGCAAGATGTCCCGAATACGAGCGGCGCGAGGCTGTTGGTTACTCGGCATGAGCCGAACCTGTTTCCGCAGGTTTTGGACAACAGCACTGGTTAGTGGGGTTTGGGCACTAGCTGAACTGGAACACAGGACGGCCTCAGTACTTGCTAGAGCAAATATAAAGGTTAACAGGAATCTATAGGACATACTGGCTCCGCAAGTTACATTCCGCTTCACTAACTCAGGTAATCATTACCGAAATATCAGAACCTGTACATCCTGGTCATGGCTGATATCTCTAAGTATTATTTCCGAACATTGCTCAAGATTTCGCTGCACTCTACGTAGATCCCCTGTATACCCTATATAAACATCAAAAACCAGGCTTAAGCAAGGGGTGTAAACAATTGATCATGACTTTTCCCTTACTTTTCCCACGCCAAAATTGCCCAGTGGAGTGATCAATGCCCTTTATGATCGTCATAATTGGTTTTTGCCTGCCCCCCAAGGTTCAGGTTAAACCCTGGTGCTTGCTGCTGGAATACCCCGCACGGGGAGTATCGGATGATGCGCATTCCAGATTTAATCAAGACAACCTGGGATGCAGGGCTTGGATGCAGGGGATTCATGTCTATTTTTAAGTGGATGAGTGTTGAACCAGCGTTTGGCGGGGATGCAGTACGGCTACCCTAGAATGAAAAAGTGCTTTTTTACCTGGGATCGTGGCACCTAAATTTGAGTAAATTTGCGGGTCGAGTTTTGCAAAAAATTACTTTTCCTTCTCTATCTGTTTGGCAGCCTATGGGCGTGAGTCTGCGTGTATTGCAGGCCGGTTTACTGTTGGGTGGGTATGGGTACAGTGATCCGGCTTGGGCTTCGACTCCGACAGTGGCGGCAGCCCGGGTACACACCATCAACCCAGCGGAAGATCAGCACGTTGATGTCAATCACGTCGGTGTCAATATTGACGCGATCGCCCCTCAATCCGCTATTGTCGTGTCTGCTCAGTCTTCCTGGCCTTCCCTGCCTATCCACTGTCATCGCGCCGCAGATTTAGGCCCTGTGGATGGTTTGCAACTTGAACGGCTCCCTGCTGATGTGTTATGGGTCGCAGATGCGGCCATCATGGCTGGAGCCACTAGGCCACCAAATCTGTCAGACATGGCCCCACCCAACGCCAGCGATCCAGAGCTAGGCGTGCTGCGAATCCAACCCCAACCTGCGCCATCACCATCTGCGCCCTTTCAGTTAGAGCCTTTTCAACCTGCGCCTTTTCAGCCTGAGCCCTTCCAACCTGCGCCCTTTCAGCCGACGCCGTCACAACTTGCACCACTACAACTCACCCCATCAGAATCGGCTCCTTTTCAATCACTTCCCCTTCAATCGGCTCCTCTGCAATTAGCACCTTTGCCACTGACTCCGTCACAGCCACAGTCCACACCACAGTCCACGTCCTCACAACCCACGCCATCAGAATCCGCGCCATCAGAATCCGCGCCCACACAGCCCCCGCCCGTAGAATCTGCGCCCGTAGCCACTCCCGCCCCTATCCCTGCGCCCACTCCGTTGCCTGCCACGGTGCAACCGCCGCCGATGTCTGGCAGTGCCCAGACTGATTGCGATCGCGAACTGGGTTGTCTGCGGCTCAAACCGGCTCCACCTCCGTCCGTTCCCGTTGCCAAAGCGCCGATTGCTTACTTCCTGGGCCAGGTAGACTATTACCGCAGTAGCAATATCTTTGCCGGAATTGATCCCGTGAATGATGGATTTGTCCGTCCCGGTGCAACGTTGTTGCTGGTGCCTCCTTTAGGCCCCGATACGTTCTTGGTGGCCTCGGTGGACGGCAGCCTATTCCGCTACAACAACGAGACCGTCAATAATGAGCAATACGTGG
>CAVYAN010000094.1:0-34474 GCA_963766075.1 uncultured cyanobacterium
ATGGCCCCGGGGGGCGGACCCTGCCAAGGCATCGGTGATCAGTTGGCGATCGCGCAGGCTGATTAACCGTTCTGGGCTGGCTCCTAAAAAGGTTTGTCCTTGGCCATTGCTGGTAGCAAAAATATAACAATCGGGATGGCGAATCCGCAGGTTGTGCAGCGAATGGGTGAGATCAAACGGCAGCGGCGATCGCACATCCACGGCATGGGCCAGCACAATTTTGTGAAAAACCCGGCGATCGATCAAGTTCAGCGCCGACCGCACGCCCTGTTGAAAATGGCTGGTGGCATTGACATCTTGGAGGGTGGGTAGGGTAGGCGATACCAACCGGGGGGGCAAACTTTCGTACTCAATCGCCCGCACAATTTCTAATGTCTGCCAGAGTTTATCCACGACGGATTCTAAATGAATGCCCGCATGAATGGCCACATTGGCCACAAAGGTGCCCTGAGTTCCTTGGCGAGCCACTTGCCAACTGGGCAACGCAATGGTGGTCGCTGGAAAGGGGGCGTGGCGCTGGATATTATTATCAAAAAATGTGAAACTGCCAAAAAAATGGGGACCCGATAAAGGGCGATCTAAATCCCCGAGTAAAACGGTACTTTCCAGCGTGGAGTTAACAAAGGCTTTGGCTGACTTAAATCGATTTGGCCCTTCGACTTTGAGATAAACCGCGGCGTCGATCGCAGCGATCGCGTAGTAGGGATCGGTCAATGTCCAGGGATTTTCCGCAGATTCATCGGTTAAATCATGATGATGGGACGCCCGTTTTTCAAAATAGGAACTGAGCTGATCGGGACTCGCCAACCGATCTAGGACCAGGAGGGGATCGACAGGGGCGATCGCCCAGGAAATACTAATGATTTGTGATCGATTTTTTTCTAGGGATTCTTGTTTGCAAGCGGATAGAAACTGATATAAATCCCGACGGTTCTGAAATAGAGTTTTGCTGGATGGCGTGACTCGCATGTAACCAACGCAATAGAATTTCTTCTCAGTATAAGGGCGCGATCGCCCACGCTGAGCGGCATTGAGACTTTATGCCGGGGTCTGAGTACTGGGGCAAAGGGTGAAAACTCCATGGAGAGGGGATTTTCCGAACTGTTGCAAAATTTGAAGCGCTGTTACGTTCCGCAAACAGCCAGAACCCCAGGATTGTAGAATGATGAAGCTTTGACCGGTAGGTGGCCGCAACGGTTGGCTCTATGGTGCGTGGCCTCTCCTTGTCTTGCCCTGTATCTATCCTGTATCGATACTTTCTTGATCCGTACTCCCTCCAGTTGTATGCCCCTGGTCCGCATGACTCCCCAAACCCTTGACCGTTCCTCGAAAAAGCTCTGGTTTGCAGCGATCAAGCCACCCATGTATACCGTGGCGATTATGCCGATCTGGGTGGGGACAGCGGTGGCGTTTGCCACAACGCGGCGGTTGGAGTGGAGGGTGTTTCTGACTTTTTTGGTGTCGGCAATTTTAATTTTAGCCTGGGAAAATCTGAGTAACGATGTGTTCGACTCGGAAACCGGGGTGGATGTCAATAAGGCAGAGTCACTCGTGAATCTAACGGCAAATAAGCCGCTGATTTTTTGGATTGGCAATGCCTGTTTGGCCGCAGGATTAGTGGGGGTGGGGGCGATCGCCCTCGGACAACAAGACTGGACTGTGATTGGGCTGATTGGGATCTGCTGTGCCTTGGGCTATGCCTATCAGGGACCGCCGTTCCGCCTGGGCTATCACGGCCTGGGCGAATTCCTCTGCTTTTTTGCCTTTGGTCCCATTGGGTTTGCAGCAGTGTACTACAGCCAGACCCGGGCTTGGTCAGGGGTAGGCTTGGCGGCTTCGGTAATTGTCGGCTTGGCCACCAGTATTGTGCTGTTTTGCTCGCATTTTCATCAGGGACAAGACGACATCGCCGTTGGCAAGCGATCGCCCATCGTTCGTCTCGGCACTGCCAACGCGGCCAAGCTGCTGCCCTGGCTCAGCGGCAGTCTCTACGGATTGACCGTGGTGTTTGTGCTAGGGGGCTTTTTCCCCATGGCTACCCTACTGATATTCCTCAGCGTGCCCGTAGCCATCAAGCTTTGTCAGCATGTGCTGCGCCACCACGATCAACCCGAAAAAGTGCGCAACAGCAAATACATTGCCGTGGTGTTGCACTTTTGGAGTGGGCTGTTGTTGGGGGTCGGTTTTATTGTGGGATGAACGTGTTGCATGCGCGGGTTCAATGAACAGCGGGGAATGCAGGGGTAAAATGAACGTTCAATTTCGCGCCTATGCCCGCCCATTCAAACAGCCGTTGTCTACGCGCCATGGTGATTGGTGCGTACGGCAAGGTGTGATTGTGCGATTGACGGATGAACAGGGGCGGAGCGGCTTTGGTGAAATTGCACCGATTCCCTGGTTTGGATCAGAAACACTGGAGCAGGCGCTGGCGTTTTGTCACGGGCTATTGGGAGAAATAACGCGGGGGGCGATCTCGACTATCCCCGCCGCTTTGCCCGCTTGTCAATTTGGATTTGAGTCAGCGGTGGAAATGCTAAAAATGGGGTCAGGCGCTCAGGGACAGCAGACTCAGAGACAGCAGATATTGCCCCAGCAACCCCACAGCGCTCTTTTGCCACCCGGAGAGGCAGCGTTAGGAATCTGGCAAGGATTATGGGCTGAGGGGTTCCGCACTTTTAAATGGAAAATCGGCAGCATAAACAGTCGAGATGAATTGCAGCTTCTCAACTGCCTGCGGCGGGCGTTGCCCCCGGAGGCACGGCTCCGACTGGATGCAAATGGTGGGTTGACCTGGGCCATGGCGAAGGACTATCTGGCAGCCTGTGATGCCTTGGCCGCAGCCGGATGGGCCATCGAGTTTTTGGAGCAGCCCCTACCCCCTGAGGAATTTGACGCCATGCAGGACTTGGCCCAGTCCCATTACACGCCCCTGGCCTTGGATGAATCTGTAGCGACATTGCCTCACTTGCAGGGGTACTATCAATTGGGCTGGCGTGGGGTCTTTGTGATTAAACCCGCGATCGCGGGATCGCCGACCCAACTGCGGCAGTTTTGCCACGCTCAGGCTTTGGATATAGTATTTTCCTCAGCATTGGAAACGGAGGTGGGCCGTTGGGCGGGGTTGCGGCTGGCGGCAGAGTTAGCCACGGGCGATCGCGCGCAGGGGTATGGCACGGCCCACTGGTTTGCGGAGGCCCCCTTTTCGGAGGCCCCTTTCTCGGCAGCACCCCTGGAGGATTTTGAACAGTTATGGCAGAGTCTTTCACCGACCTAATGCAGCATGTCCACAGGGATTGGCTGGTGGGCTGCGATCACGACACCTTTTTGCAACTGACGACCGAAATTCATCGGCGGTTGGCAGCCTATAAAGCACGCGTGGCGGCGAAACAATCGCCGAATCATCCGCCGCTCCGGATCCTGCTAGCCGAACCCGATCCGGTGCAATTTTTGGCCCGATTGCTGGCAGCCATAACCACGAGTCACTGTCATTTATTCTTGGGTAATCCTGATTGGAGTAGTCGCGAGTGGCAGCAGGTCTTTGACCAAGTACAGCCGGATGTGGTTTGGTGCCCTCCTGCTGTGATGGAAAATTGGGCAAGGCTAGATTGGACCCAGGGCGCTCATCCGTTGGATGCACCCATGGCAGAGCCAGTCCAAACCATCCTGCATCCGGACACGTTGATTATGGTGCCGACGGGAGGCTCCTCGGGGCACATTCGCTTTGTGATGCATACCTGGGAAACGCTGATGACGGCAGTCAAAGGCTTTCAGGCGTATTTTCAGGCCCAAACCGTGAATTCTTTTTGTGTCTTGCCGCTATATCACGTCAGTGGATTAATGCAGGTGTTGCGATCGCTGACCTCTGGCGGCAGACTGGTGGTGATGCCGTTTAAAGCCCTGATGGGGGGCGATCGCGGCAGCATCGATCCCGCAGATTTTTTTCTGTCCCTGGTGCCTACCCAACTGCAACGCTTGCTGCAAAACCGAGATCATGCCCGTTGGCTATCGCGCTTTCATACGATTTTGCTGGGGGGAGCGCCCGCCTGGAATGAGCTTTTGGCCACAGCGCGCAGTCAGCGGCTGCGCCTCGCCCCCACCTACGGCATGACTGAAACAGCCGCCCAAATTGCGACGCTCAAACCGCAGGACTTTCTGCAGGGCGCCACCAGTTGTGGACAAGTTCTACCCCATGTGCAGATTCAGGTGCGTCGTCTTTCGGGAGAATCTCTGGATTCCCGACACCCCGGTACATTAACCATTCAATCCGCAGCCGTGGCTCTGGGGTACTATCCCCAGTTCTTTCCGCAACGGGAATTCTCAACGGATGATTTGGGCTTTGTGGACGCCCAAGGCCATCTCCACATCGTGGGGCGCTATAGCGATAAAATTATTACTGGCGGAGAAAATGTTTATCCGGCGGAAGTCGAAGCCGCAATCCGGGCCACAGGTTTTGTTCAGGATGTTGGCGTGATTGGCCTCGGCGATCGCCAGTGGGGCCAAGTCATCATTGCCCTTTATGTGCCCGTTCATCCCCATCTCACACCAACCCTGCTCCAGGATGCCCTCCAGCGCACCCTCAGTAAATTCAAGCATCCAAAGCATTGGATTGCGCTGGAGAAGCTACCCCGCAATGCCCAGGGCAAGTTAAATCGGCCAGTTCTGGAGCAGTTGGCTCAGAGCGCGATCGCGTGACTACCGATTCAGGCGCATTCGCTACGCGATCGGCCTATATGAGTAATTGATGCGGCGACCTGGTTGGGTGATTTATGCCCAGGCGGCTAGCCAAGTCATCATCAAGTCAGACAGTTCCTGTCGGGATCGCTGCTCCACGTCAATACAAACATGACGGGTGATCGCCCGTCCTAAAATCTGATCCGGCACAGATTCCAAAGCAATTTGGTAGGCAATTTCAAACTCTGTGGCGGTGCAAGGGCGGGGGGTAAGCCGAATCTGGAGGCGATCGCCACAAATCATGGGGCGCAAAAAGTCCACACTCGCATGAACAATGGGCACCGCCGTCGCCCGCCGACTAAAGAATTCGGATAAATCAATGTCAGAGGCCGCCAGCGACGCTTCATACGCCTCATGACACATCACTAGCACATTGGCAAAGTACACAACCCCCGCCGCATCAGTATCATGGAATCGGACAACCCGATGATAGAGAAATGGCATCGTAGAAAGAGGACCACAACGTCAAAATAAGGACTCGCCACCCCGGCAAATAATCCTCACTTAGGCACCTTAAACCCAGCCTTTTCAGCCGTTGCTGCGTCCTTAAAGCAGATATCCGGCTTCACTTTGGCATAGTCAGGACTTTTCGCCGTTTGGTAAATATTGCCGCGCTTCTTAGTCACCGTTCCCTTAACCAAGGCATTGGGGGGACAGTTAGTGGCGTCCTTGGGCTTCATACCCAACTTCATCGTTTCTGCTGGAATCACAGGCTTGGCCACCGGGGCGGCGGCGGTGGGCGCAACGGCGGGCGCAGGCGGCGGCGAGGCCGCTTCCTCAGGATTTTTGCTGCAAGCAGGCAACCCTACCATTGCAGTTAAGACAAGGAGCACAAACGCATGGCGGGGATTCAACATCGCTTTAATTCCAAACATAGCTTTGATTCCAGTCATTATTTCAGTAAAAGTATTCATTAGAGCAAATCGACTTAGAGCAAATCGATGATGGGATGCTAGCCCAATTCAATTCTGGTCCAATCGAATGCGGCATTTTAGATCCAATGTCCACCGGCATCATAGGCGAGAGCGCACCCATTCGATAAAAAATTATGCCGATGCCGTCTTGATACCGTCTACTATGCCGTATTCGATACCCTCGACTCTGCAGTATCCAAACAAGGCTAATCCTACCTAAACGTTGCCAAATCCAAGCCAGTTCAGGAGGAGCATAAAAACCCCCAACTACCCCAAGTTCAGGAGGAGCTGAGGGTTATTCCAACTGAGGGTATCGCCCGTTATGCCATAGCCAATTGGTTTTGGCATGCCACTTGTCACCAGTCAGGTTGCCCCGACGAACTAGCGCTCAATCAGCTCAGGATTCTATGAAAAAACCTACCGACCCAGATTGCTCCCTTCGACTCCGCTCAGGGAAAGACCTCCCGCTGGCTGAGCGGAGCCGAAGCCAGCAGAGCCCAAGCCAGCGGGATTATTTCTTGGAAATGGCCTCACATGCGATCGCCCAGCGCACGACACGATTAGCCCAGAATCATTAGCCCACAGTGACTTGATCGGTGGTGACTGCCGATGCACCGTTGACGTTATTGGCCACTTCAATCATTTTGTTGAGGATGTCTTGGCTGGGCACTTCGCCCTTCAAGACCACCGTGGTCCCCAATTGGGCCACCCACAGGGTGTCAACATCCGCCAAGGTATCATCTTGGTCAAAGGCCAGCGCGACCCGCTTTGCTAGACCGCTTTGGTCATATTCACCGGTTAGACCGAGGCGTTCGGGCGGGATTTCAGCAGGTGCATCCGCAGGCTGTTGTTCCGCGGGCGCAGGGGCGGGATTCACTTCCGCATTGGCGGGTTTATCATGTCCAAAAATTCGCTGTAGCCAACCCATAATTGCTTCTCCAGTAAGAAATGACTAACACAGAAACGGTATGCCTGGATTTCCTGTTCGGGCACCCAGAGTTACCATCATGGCTGAAATCGTTCTCGAAATAAACGTTTACTCTGTCCAAAAATACAGGGGAATCACGTAAATCCCCATAAAGCAAAGGTTAAGGACGGTTGGACAATGAGGCGGTAGAAGTGGGGTAGGGAGGCAGGGAATGTGGGCGGGCTTCATCTGGCTCCGGCGGGGTTGGCCGTCACCTGGATGTAAAAATTTTCCAGCGATCGCACACAGTCAACGTCATCATACAAACGGTCTGCCCCCGCTAAGAGCTGCTCCGCGATCGATCGTCGCCACGCCAAATCCAGCCCTAATCGAGTGGCGATCGCCACATAATCCTCGGCAGACTGGGCAATGGTTTGGGTCACCCCCAACCGCTGCAAAATCGCGGCTGAGTGTCGCCCCCGCATAAATGCGCTGGGGTAGGTCACGACAGGCAGCCCATAGGCCACCGCCTCTAAGGTACTATTGCCCCCCGACCAAGCGGGCGTATCCAGGGCCACATCACTGATGTGATTGAGGCACCAAAAGCTGAGGCGATCCAGCTTGTTCAAAAAAATGCAGAACCTGGCGGCCACCAAGCCCACCGCCGCAAAGGCCCGCTCTAGACGCTGGCGAAACTGCCTCACGCCATGGGTCGAGCCATGCTTCAGAAAAACAAACTGGGCCTGGGGCACCCGCCGCGCAATTTCCGCGAACAACGGATCATACTGCGGCAAATATTTAAACGGCGATTGAAACGATAAATAAATCACGGCGTCATCCCGCAGACCAAAGTGCGATCGCGCCCGCTCCACCTCTGGCGGTGGCGGTTTGGGATAGGAGATGCCAATGTGCGGCAACCGAATCAGCGTTTCCGTATAGTGCTGCGGGGCCAACTCTGGCTCCATCAGCTCAGAGGAAAGGTAATAGTCCACCGTGGGTAACCCCGAAGTGACGGGGTGTCCCCAGGCCGTACATTGCACTGGAGCCAGTCTCAGAGCCGCGATCTGGGTCGTCTTGGGATCCATGCCAATATCGGTAAACACCAACACATCGAGCTGATCGTCCACCACCTGTTGGCCAATTTCGGCCACAGACTGGGGCAGGTGGCGAAACACATCACTCAGATCGCGCAGCTCCTGGGTGATGAAGTCTACCGGCGGGCTAATGTGATAGGTATAAATTTCAAATTGGCTGCGATCGCGATGCCGCAGCCACCCCCGCACCCAGGCCGCCGCACTGTGCGCCATCATGTGGGCCGACAGGTAGCCGATCCGCAGTTTTCGGCGGGCCAGAGGGCTGGCGGGCTGGGGCCTCTCGATCCGTGGAGTGGCCCAGTCGGGGAAATTAGCCGCCATGATGCGATGGACAAAGTGGCCGTATTTCCGCTGCACGCCGCGATCGTTCAGTCCCTGGTAGGCTAGATAGAAATTGGTATGGCAGTTCAGCCCCCGCAGAGCCAAGGCGCGGCCCTCGGCAGTGGTTAAATCCGTCTGGTGGATGAGATGATTGAGCTGCCGACAAAACCGCTGGCGATGCGGCCCGATGTGCGCTGGAACGTCATACAGAAGAGGGAGAATCAGATGGCTTTTCCAGAAGGCTTCGGCATGGTCGGGCTGGAGTTGCAACGTCAATTGGTACTGGGCGATCGCCTTTTCCGTTTGTCCCTGTTCCTCCAGGGCACGGCCCAAAATATAGTGCCACTCAGCGGTGGGCCGCAGCCACACGGCCTGTTGCAGCCGCAGCACCGCCTCATCCCAGTTATTTTGAGCCAACAGCAACTTACCCAAAAAGGCTTGGCCCTCGGCAGATTTCGGCTCAATCTGCAAGGCTTGCTTCATATGGGCGATCGCCGCTTCCGTGCGGCCCACCAAATGCAACGCCAAAGCCAAGTTTTGGTGTCCGCTCGCCAAGCCGGGATGAACCTGCACGGCTTGCCGATAGGCTGCAATCCCGGCGTCCAACTGTTGCATCTGGCAGTACAACACCCCCAGCAGGTTTAGCGCCGGGGCATGCTGGGGGTGCTCCTGCAGGATCTGCTGCACCAACGCCACCGCCTCGGACAAATTCCCCGCCTGCTGCTGGCGTACCGCCGCCGCAAAAATATCGGCGATCGCCCTCATCGCGCCGACACCACGGCACACGCGGTACTCGTCTCCGCCACGGTCGGAACCAATCCCACCACATGGGGCACGGGTCGGGCTCATACCCCACCATCGATCGCCCCTTGTAGGCCAGGGAAGTGCTAAGCCCAGAGTCCAGCATAACGGCATTCCGCATACCCGCCTTGGCTAGGGCTTTGCCCAAATCGACGGACCCAATCGGCTCATTCGAGACGCCAATCACCGGCTGTCCCGTTTGGTTAATCCCCCAAAAAGCCCGATGACGCGCCTCGTTCACACTATACAAAGAACCGAAACGCTCCAAGGGCTGGGGTTGCCCATTGTCCACCAGCCAGCCAGCCGCAACAAAAGCATCGGTCACATTGGGCATTTCCGCCTGCAGCGCCGCGAGGGTATTATGCCGATTCGGGTCAAAGGGCACAAACTGCACAGCGCCGTCACTGATCAATACCAGCGGGCGATCCTTTAAAAGGGGATTTGACCCCGCTTACCCGGAATAAATTGTCCGTGACTGCTGCTGAGAATCGGTCCCAGCATTTCATTGGAATCAAGGGATTCTAATGAGAAAAAGCCGCCATCCACAGCGGCGATCGCCGTTGTCCCCGCAATAATTTCTGGCACCTGGGCCCGCGTTTTCGCGTGGATCGTCACCGGCTTACCGCCCGTAATAAACGTAAACGGCGTATTATCAATCGTTGCCGTGAGCGGTTGAATGGGTGACCCAAAGTCAAAGCCCAAGGTCATGGACGGCAACGCCGCTCCCCCCCAGGCTACATCCACCATTTCCTGAATCCGAGACTGCCCAATTCGCCCGATCTCCAGCAAACTGTTCGACTGCCCCGCCAACCGTTCATCGGCATCATTCATGGTTAGCGCGGCCACATAACCCGCCCCCGGCAAGGCCGCCACCACCTTGGCATCGTATTTGCCCTCAGGATAGGTGAAATAGCGGATCGGCACACCCAACTGGCTTTCCAAAATACGCTTGGACTCTTGCAGTTCAAACTGAATCTCGGCATCCGAAAGGCCCGTCATCACGCGGTGGGTGACACTGTGGGAGGAAATCGTTATCAGCGGGTTTGCTGCCATTTCCTTTAATTGCTCCCAGGTCAAGCTAGACCGCCCCAATTGTTTGCCCACCTTGGCCGTATAGATGGCAAATACCGCCGGGTAGTTGTATTTCTTTAATAAGGGATAGACGTAGGTGTAATGGCCCACGTACCCATCATCAAAGGTCAGCAGAATCGGCTTGGCGGGCAAGGGTACACCGGTTTGCAGGTGGGCCACCAACTGGTCCATACTGATGGGAGTCAGACCCTTTGCTTGAATCAGTTGCAAATGCTGCTCAAATTCAGCCGGCGTGACATCAAAAAACACCTGCTTCGGTTCTAGGATGTCGTGATACATCATCACGGGCACCCGCGCCTGCCGCGCCTTGGCATTAATTTCGGGAAACGGACTTGGATTCAAATACGCCAAGAACTGTGGCGCTAAATTACTCACCAATTTGCCCATGCCCAAGCTGGGCTGATCGACCCACGCCGCCGACTGACTAACAAACTGGGTCAAGTCTCCATCCGATCGCCCGCTAGATGCTCCGAGGGCGCAGTTGGCATTGGGAGTCAAGATTCCAGCCGACTGGTCTTCAGGTACCGCACTTTTTTCAAAAACGCCCTTCGGGGTTTCGCCCGCCAAGGGGGCCTCCAAAGACTGGCTGGCAGCGGGATCGGGCTGCCACAGAACCCCATAGGGCAGCAATGCAACCAAGGCCAACGCGATCGCCCTCAGCCCTCCCCCATTCCTCACCCGCCTTTGCCACAGCAGCTCTTTCCTAATCTGCCCCTGCCTAGCGTGCAGGTGCATGGGAATTTTGACCTGCCGCTGCCCCTGGATAGCCATAGTCGTTAACTCATGATCATCGATAGTGCTAATACGTACTGACGAGCCCCTACGGATGGGCGTTTATTTTTGCTGCTCGCGGCGATCAATTTCCTTGTGGATCGCCACAAAGTTATCGCGCAAAGAATTCTTGAAAAAGTTGTAGAACATGCCCGTTGGAACATTTTCCACGGGTTCCACCGTCACCACCTGAGTAATGAGCACTTGGTCCGGGGGCGCACCCGCGTAAGGCGCAACAGGCTCCACGCTCCAGTATCCTTCCAATTTGGGCACATCGCCTTCAATCCGGCGAAAGGTGATGCGGTGTTGATTGGTTTCGGTCACCGTGGACAAGACCCGCGATCGCACATTCAGCACCAAGACACGCCGTTCATCAATTTGTTCAATCGTCTTTTGGTCACCGTTGACTTTCACGACCCGACTCGAAGTGACATGGGGCAAAAATCTAGAAAACCCCGGATAGTCAGTCAGCACCGCCCAAACCTGGGCGACCGAGGCCGTCACCAAAACACGCCCAACATAGTTACCCTTTTCGCCAGTTACCAGCACCTTGCCGCTGCGCAGTTCAGCCCGCTCAACGGGCGAAAGCTGATCAACAGGCCCATTGAACAGTTGAGCAGAACTTGGAGGCATAGAAATAACTAAACCTAATGCAACTAAAAAACTAGCCAATCGCTGAACTGTTAAAGATTTCACCGGATCTCCCTGAGTCCAGGCTATGGACCGGATTTAGGGTGAGCTAGGACATTCTAACAGTAGAACTACGGAGTGGATAGTTTTGCAAAACAATCACCTTGACAAAATATCTGCAAAAAATAGACCTGCAAAAAAATAGAAGTCCCCCAACCGGAAGACTTCATAGACCGAAATAGATGACTCTAGGACATCTTCATCTTCCCGGAAAGGTACGCTAGAGACTGTATCCGGGATCGCAATTTAATTTAAAACCCAGCCCAAAATATTCCGCCCAGGGTTGACGCACCGTCTGTCCACTATATTAGTGGATATTAATGGTGGGCGATCGCACGCTTAGTACATCCGGCCTAAGATGCTGTTTTAGTCTTGAGCTGCGCCCCGCCCCACGTAGAAAACGTCCCCGTGTGTCACATCTAGAACAAGAGCCAATTACACAAGAAATTACGCAAGAACTAAGCCGTTCGCAGTATTGGGTGTTGGGCCTAGTGGGACAGGGACAATTTGGGCGGGTTTACTGTGCAAGCCATCGCCAAACGGGGAATATTGTCGCGCTTAAAGAATTGGATAAACGACGCTTCCCCACCCATGAATTTCTGCGGGAAATGCAGTTTTTGCTGAGTTTGGCGCATGCCAATATTGTTTCTCTCTATGCCCTAGAACAGACGCAAACAGGGCGATACATGGTGATGGATTACTGCGAAGGAGGGACTCTACGCAGTCTGATTCAAGAGGATATGCGTCTCCATGCGGCCCAGGCACTGCGGGTGGTCGCGGATATCCTGTCTGGGTTAGAGCATGCCCATAGTCGAGGCGTGATCCACTGTGATATCAAACCCGAAAATATCTTGCTCAGACTGACTCCAGAGGGCTGGACTGCCAAGATTTCTGACTTTGGCATTGCTCGTCTTGGTCAAGAAATCAAGACTCAGGATATGCAGTTGGGCTCCCCGGCTTACATGGCCCCAGAACGCTTCCAGGGGGAGTATTCCTATGCCTCTGATTTGTATGCCGTTGGCATTGTGCTGTTTGAATTGCTCACAGGGTATCGCCCGTTTGCAGGCAGGCCAGCGGACTTGAGGTTGGCGCATATGAACCAAGCAGTCACGCTGCCGAAAGACATGCCAACGGATCTGCAATTGTTAATTCAGCGATCGCTGCAAAAGCTGCCCGCTCAGCGGTTTCGTTCTGCGGCGGTCATGCGGGAGGCCGTGCAAGCTGCCGCCGCTAATTTAGGGGATTTATCCAGAAACAATCTGTCTCAAAGGACTCCGAGGGCATTGCTGTATCCCACAGAGCCGTTGATCCCGGGTGGGTTTCAGGCTGTATCGGTGCAGCCATTGCCCAGTCCGATCCGCCAGGTGATCGTGGCAACCGCCCCAGATGCTGTGTCTTCAGGTCTACCTCGATCGCGTCCACAGGCTCCGCTTTACCTGGTTTTTGACCGCCACATCCAACGGTGGCACTCTCCACAATCGGCTCTGCTCCCCGATCAGCTATCGCAGTATCGGCAGAGCGGGCGGGCCTCAAAGAGCATTGAGGACTGGCACCGGACCCAGGTCCTGTTCCCGGCTCCGATTCAAGCCATCAGCCTCACGATGAAGGGAGCAGTGGTGATCGCCAATCGGAGGCTCTATCATGTGCAGTCCGATCAGTTTGTGCCCTGTTCTGGAAATTGGGCATGTTCTGGAGATTGGGCAGACAATGGCGGCAGGGATCTCTGTCCCGAGGCGATCGCCCAATTTTCCCAGGAAGTTGTCATGGCCACGGATCCGCAAGGGCGGTGGCTGGCCACCGCCACCCAAGGCCAAACGACCCCCCTCCAGATGGGGTGGATCCGGGACAGGACCATCCGGCTACAGGCCACTGCAAGCGCTGTCAGAGCACCTCAGCAATTAATTGCCCTAGATTCCCGCTATCTGGTTGCCGTTGGTTCGGGGCCAAATGCGCCCGACCCGCCGCTGCTACAAGTGATCAATCGGCGCGGGATTTGCGTCGCCCATCAAAGCCTCCCCGTCAAACTTCAGGGAATGATCTCCACGCCCAGGCCCTATCGTCTCCTAGCGCTGGAACCGGACCATACCAATTCGGTGCTCCTGCTCGATCTGAAGCCGTTCCGGATGCAACGTATTGGGGTGGGGATCACACCCAAACTCCTCACAGCCACCCCGTGGGGCTACATTGTGATGGCCGAGAATGGCCAGATTGTGGTTTTGAATCAGCAGGGCCAGATCATGGGTTGCAGTGCAGGGCCAGCGTCACCAACGGCAATCGCGCCAATCGCGCTATATGGGCTGGCGATCGCCACCTGGCAAAACGGGGCCGGTAATTTGCATATTGTTGATTTGCGGCAGCTCGATTTGGATATGGTGTTCTAGAGGTTTGGATAGGGGATAGAGGTTGGCTCCCCCGACGCGACGCATTGCTGGAGGATTTTGGATGGGGCGCTGGATGCTGAGATGTTAAATTATGTTATGGACTGGTGGGTGGGGCCGATCGCCTCAGCCGCAAGTGCTGCGTGTTCCTTATCCTTTTTCCTATGCCTGATTGGTTATTGCCGAGCCATTTTGTAATTTTGGGTTTGCTGTTGACGTTTGCGATCGCCCACAGTGGACTGGCAGCGCTGCGCCCACAGGGAGAACAGCTCATCGGGGCGCGTCTGTACCGGGTAATTTTTGCCCTGGTGAGTTTGCCCTTGGCCACGGTGCTGATTATTTATTTTTTTAATCACCGCTATGACGGATTGCAACTGTGGAGCGTGCAGGGAATTCCTGGTGTGCAAACCGGCGTGTGGATTGCATCAGCACTTTCGTTTTTGTTTCTGTATCCAGCCACGTTCAATTTGCTCGAAGTGGCCGCCATCCAGAAGCCGGAAGTGCATTTATACGAAAGCGGGATTATTCGGATTACGCGACACCCCCAGATGGTGGGGCAAATTATCTGGTGCGTAGCCCATGGGCTATGGATTGGCAGTTCTTTTATGGTGGTGACGTCCATCGGGCTGATCTTGCACCACCTGTTCGGAGTATGGCATGGCGATCGTCGCTTGCTGGCGCGCTATGGGCCGGCGTTCGTGGCAGTACAGGCACGTACCTCCGTGATCCCGTTTTTGGCGATCCTGCAGGGGCGGCAAACTTTGAATGTTAGGGAGTTCCTGAAACCGGCCTATGTGGGCGTTGGAGCCTTTGTGGTGCTGTTCTGGTGGCTGCACCCGATATTGATCGATGCAACTTCGCGCCTAGGCTGGTAGACTTGATCCCATTAGGATTTTAACTTTACATATCTAGAATAAAAGGATAAGACGATACTCAATGGGTGAGCAGCACTTTTCCACGGAAGTTTTGGAATCATCTACACCTGTTCTCGTTCATTTTGGCGCACCTTGGTGTGGTCCTTGCCGCATGATTGAGCCTCTGCTAAACCGATTTCAATTGGAATGGGGAAAACAATTTAAATTAATCGGGATCAATGCCGACGAGAATCTGAAGCTGTCGAGTGAGTACCGGATTACGACACTGCCCACCATTTTATGTTTTAAGAGCGGCAAGGTGGTTTACCGCCTGGAGGGGGTGTATCGTCGTGATGATATCTGGTCTGAGTTACAAAAGCTGATGGCTACCTTTACGGCCTCTGCGCTCAAGAGCGTTCGGTAACACAGGGAGCGCAGCGGCTCACGGATGAATCAATCATCCGCTCTCAATCACGGATGAATCAATCATCCGCTCTCAATAATTTATCGATCGTAACTACTCAGCGATCGCGATCGCCTCTCTGTGGTTGCCGAGTTTGACCCACCCCGCCCTGCGGGCACCCCTCCCAGGCAGGGATATTTTCGAGCATTCCCCTCCTGGGAGGGGTGGGCGCAACGGATGGCACAGGCTGAGTATTTATCATCGATAGAGAAACAGGGGATCACATTGTAATCCCCATGTTTGCTTGGGAGCGCCATGACACTTTCGCGATCGCCCCTTCAGCACTCATCAGCGTCAATGCCTAGCTCCCGCAACTTAGCGGCCAAACGATCAGCCCGCTGTTTTTCCTGTTCGGCCCGCTCATCGCCGGTCAGGAGTAAATTACCCTGTTCATCCCACCAGCGCAGCCAAGGCAAGGTTTGATTGCCCTCGCGCCCCGACCAAATACCAAGTTCGACACCCATGGGTGGAATGGGATAGTGATTGCGGGCATTGGGAGCACATTTAGAGTATCGGTTGGCGATCAGCTCATACACCTCCACCGATGCTTTCTCGACTTCGTAAATCGCATAAAACGGGATCCGAATCGCCTGTTCATACACCCAAAACTTACCGGCTCTGGTGGCCTGCCCTGCCGTCTGCCCCGCCTCATTTCCCATAAAAGGGGAGGTCCTATCCCGCTCTGCAGAGCCATCTCCTGAAACAAATTCAATCGCAATTAATGGGACAATAATCTCCTTCCACATGACATAGGAACGTCGCCCCACCCCATTGAGCATCGGTGGCACATTGGGCACATAAAACCAGGCCGGGGCTTCGGCACCCCGTTCCGGGGGTTCCGTCAACCGCCAATAAATACCGCTGTCTTGACCAATACAGTACTGGCCATCGGGATGGAGCGTGTCTAAAACGGGTCGAATGGAACTGGTCAACAGCAAACTTTGTGGGTGTTCCTGAAAATTTTTCACAAAGGTGCCGTCGGATTCGGGAAGCTGCGTGTGGTCCGGTAGGGCCAGCGGGGGATGGGGTTTAGCGATCGTCATGGGTTGCGTACCGTCGATCGAGATGAGTCCTATTGTAAAGGAATGCCGCCAACACAGCCGCCCACCCTGCTCGCGACCGAGGCCCGCGGGCCTCAGTCGGAAATGGCTTCAGGCTCGGAAATCATTCCGTACAGCGTATCCCGTTGGCGATAGGGTCTGCCCAGGGCCGCGATCGCCCCCTGCAAATCGGCCACTTCCAAACAGGTACCGCCCTGGGCACCGGCCATGGTGGTGATGTGTTCCTCCATAAGCGTGCCACCCAGGTCATTGCATCCCCAGGTGAGCGCCTCCGTTGCACCCGCTAATCCCAATTTCACCCAACTGGGCTGATGGTTGACAATCCACTGCCCCAAATAGATGCGGGCAACAGCGGTGAGATGGAGCGCATCGGCCAAAATGGGTTGGTCATGCCCGACCCGGCGGCGTAGGGGTTTAGGAGCCTCTTGGCCCACAAAGGGCAGCAGGATAAATTCCGTGATGCCGCGATCGCCGCGATCGCAGGCAGCCTGCTGGAGCGATCGCAGCGCTTGCAAATGGCGCACCTGCTGCTCTGGCGTTTCAATATGACCCGACAACATCGTGCTGGTCGTGGGCAAGCCCAACCGGTGGGCTGTGCCCACAATGTCCAACCAGGTAGCCGTATCCAACTTTTCCGGACAGAGCACCCGCCGGACGGCATCATCCAAAACTTCGGCGGCAGTACCCGGGAGGGAATTTACGCCCGCATCCCGCAGTTCGGCAAGCACATCGGCATAGGTCAGGCCATCTTCGCGGGCAATGAATTGAACTTCCTGGGGCGAAAAGGCATGGAGATGCAGATGGGGAAATTGCGTTTTGAGGGCCGTGATGATGTTGCGGTAGTAAGCTAGGGAACTGCCCTGTGATTTGGCCTTCAGATTTAAGCCGCCCTGCATGCAAAGTTCGGTTGCCTGCCGTGCAACAGCATCCTGGGCCTTGGCAAGCATTTGCTCCAAAGTAAGCCAGTAGGCTCCGGATTCGTCCTCATCCCGCCGGAAGGCGCAGAAGCTGCAATGCTGTTCACAAATATTAGTGAAGTTAATATTGCGATTAATAACGTAGGTCACCGTATCACCGACTTGCTGCTGACGCAGGCAATTGGCAGCATCGCGGATGGCGGCGATCGCCGCAGGCTCCCGCTGCTGCAACAGCACGATGCCTTCAGCAGCAGTGATATCTTGCCCATGGAGCGCGCGATCCAGAATTGTGGCTACCGACGCCGTGCCCATAAAAGTCGTGCCCATACAAAATACCTCGAGGTGTCCCAGAACAATGCCCAAGCCTGCTGCCTACTGTAGCCGCCTACGGTCAATTAGTGTCGGTTCCTCTCCATCCTAGGGCCTGTAACTTTTGAAAAATTAAATCTTGTTGGCAAATGTCCAAAGTAGACTAGACAGCGCCGGGGCTGCGATCGCCCAGATGGGTTCAAGCGGCAGATAACACCCCTTCCGGAAATTGCCCCCGTCCATATGAAGCTCTTTAGACCATTGACGATGGCGCATCTAGGCAACAGGATGCACCTCAGCAACGCCCATCCTCAGCCCACACCCCCTGGACCCTCTCCACGGGTTGCCTAGGCTTATGTATAAATTCACCCTTGACCCAGGTATTTCTATGCTATTCATCACCAATCGCGTGCTTCAAGAAGGTCTCACTCCGATCGCCAATTCCACAACGGCGCTCCCCCGCACCGTCAACTTTGACTTGACCAACAATCAGGCGGAACAGTCCGTTTATTTCTGCCGTCGCACTACGGCTAACAGTTATCAAGAAATCGGGTCTACGACCTTCCTAACAGAACTCAAAACCTCCGACTACCGCGAGATCTTATTCTATATCCACGGCTACAACAACCTCCCAGAGGGGGCAGTCTTTCCCCGTGCCGAGGAACTCCAGCGCCTGTTTGACCAAAAATCGCCCGGACATATTCAGGTAGTCCCTCTGATTTGGCCCTGCGACAACGACCTAGGCAAGATCAAGGACTACTATGATGATCAAATGGCAGCGGATCAAAGTGGCGTCGCCTTTGCCCGCTTGTTCCAGAAGTTTCTGAACTGGAGAGAAATCAACAGCACGCTGGAAAATCCCTGTACTAAGCGCCTGCATGTACTCTCCCATTCCATGGGGAACCGGGTGTTACGAGCCTCAATCTCTCGCACCGTGCAGTATTTTCTACCCCAGGGCATGCCCCTAGTTTTCCGCAATATCTTCATGGCGGCAGCGGATATTGGCAATGCCTCCCTAGAACCAGGACAGGAGGGAGAACTGATTCCCCCGGCTGCCCGTAATGTGGTCGTATACCATGCAGCGGATGACTTTGCCATGCGGGCCAGCAAGGTCGCCAACGCCAATGCGGAAGAATCCCGTCGCCAACGGCAAGCGGGCCAAATTGCCACGCGCCGCCTAGGACATACCGGACCGGCTGATATTCAATAAAGTCGCCAATAATGTCTATGCTCTAGATTGTGACGATTTCAACAATGATTTTGATCCCCCAGTTGGGCATGGCTACTTTGCGGGGCACAATGACAATCCCAGTCCCCTGTTTAATCACATGTGGGGTTGCATTGATACCGGGCGCGTGCGCATGGAGCCTGGTACAGCAAGAACGACTGTACTGAATGGACGATGGTTCGGGTAGACCGAGTTAAGCATTGCTACCTCGCATTTCAACAGACTCGTATTTCAACTGAGGAGATTTCCGGTAAAGATTCTACCCTTCGACTTCGCTTAGGGTGCAAGCTGGCTGAGCGGAGTCGTAGTTTGCTTCCCGCAGGGTAGCCAGCGGGTATTTTGTTTAACAGAAAGCGCCTTAGTATTTCAACTTAAAGATCGTGCAGCAGTGAGTATTTTTTGCAACTCACTGCTGCACGATCTTTTTTATAGAGTTGTATGGGATTGTGAATCGGATGGGTGCGATTGTTATGGGCAATACATTGCCTCGGCCCCCTCAGCAATGACTCCGTAAAATCACGGCTGTACACAAAAGCTTTTGCAAGATGCCCTCATGTAAATAATGAGATAACTTACGCGTAATTACGGTTGTATTCTCAAAGTATTTGAAAATACTTTACGTACTCTAATTGGGTTCTGTATACTCCAAAAGGGTAATTATTAACTCCATCCCTGCAACTTTAAATTAGGCTCTTGATGAATCATTAGGGGGATGTAACTGGTTATTGTTAAGGAGTATTTAAGAAATGGTCGGTCAAAAAGTGGGGTTAGAAACAATTGAACCGATTCAGCCGCAGTCAACTCTTTCTTTACCGCTATCCCCGATTTCGGATCCCTATTTACTGGTTCTATGTATTACTTCTTATCAAGACTCGCGGGGATTTCACTATGTCGATCGCCTCTGGTACAAAGATCTGATCGAACATGTGCAGTATCTGAAGAACTTTACCCTGGCAGCGCCTTGCAAACGGGCTAATCCGCCGGAAGGCACAATTTGTCTAGAAGAAGATGCCGCCTTTGCAGAAGTTCGTTTCGTCGATCTACCCGCTCCCGAAAGTTTTGGGGACGGATTGCGCCAAATTCCGGCCACGATCGCCCAGTTATGGCCAGAAATTGGTCGGGCAACGGTTGTCCACAGTGGGGTAGCGGGTTGGCCCATTCCTCCAGCCTGGTTGATCACACCCCTGCTGTTGTTGCGCAAGCGATTTTATTTAATCGTAGTGGAATCGGCATTTTGGCGGTTAGGCCCAGAAGCAACCCATGCGCTCAAAGATCGCGTCAGATCCTTGATCACCGAGGGGCTGAACCGTTGGTGCATGAATAAAACAGATCTGGCCATTTTTTCTCAGCCCGAATGGCGTGACAGTCTGTTAGAGAACACCAAGACGCGGAGCATGATTATTCACTGTTCGTGGATTGATGAGCCCGTCATATTATCCGATGCGGCAGCGCAAACGCTGTGGCAACAGAAAATTGCCCCTGAGGTCAATCAACTGCGGCTCGTTCTGGCAGGGAGATTAGAAGTCTTTAAGGGAATACGGGTTCTCTTGCAGGCCATGGAGATTTTGAATCGGGAAAATGTCCCCGTGCATTTGGATATTCTGGGGAGTGGTTCCTTGTATGAAGAATGTGTCGCCGCCAGTCAGCGCATTCGCGGCTCGGTCGAGATCGGCATCCTGGGCACCGTTCCCTACGGCCCGGAACTGTTCACACTGCTGAGAAACTATCACGCGGTAGTTGCGCCTAATCTTTCCGATGAAGTGGTCAGAATTGTCTACGATGGCTATTCCCAGGGATTACCCGCCCTCGTAAGCAATACCAATGGGCTTCTGGAATGCGTGCGAGGGGGTGAAACAGGGGTGCATTACGCCATGAATGACCCGGTGGCCTTGGCGAACACCTGTAAATGGGCCTGGGGCAATCTAAACCGTCTGGAAGCGATGGGCATGAATTCACTGAAGACGGCGCGGAGCTTGACCCATCAAGAAATGCACCGGAAACGATGGCAGGCTTTACAGGAAATGCTGGCCTAGTTTGATCGGTGTGGGCGATGCTGCTGAGAGCTTAAGCCCTCCTTTCTTTTGCTGGACGTGCCAGTCTGCTATGCTCAGGCCCAAATCTGGAAATTGGCATTCTGGAAATTGGCATATTTTGCATATAAGGAGGCATGGGATGGGCGCTAAGGCAGTGTCGCTGCTTTCGGGGGGCTTGGATTCGGCAACGGCGACAGCCCAGGCGATCGCCGATGGCTATGAAGTGATTGCGCTGTCTGTGCACTACGGACAACGGCACGAGCAGGAGCTTTTAGCCGCACGTCAGGTAGTCCAGGCGCTGGGCATTCGTGACCATCGCGTGGTGGAGGTGAACTTGGGCCAGTGGGGCGGTTCTTCGCTAACAGATGCCAGCCTATCTGTACCCCTGGATGGAACCAGTCTGGAAATGATTCCCTCAACCTATGTCCCAGGCCGAAACACGGTTTTTTTGGCGATCGCCCTATCCCTGGCCGAAGCCCAGCATGCCGAAGCAGTCTACCTGGGCATTAATGCCATAGATTATTCTGGCTACCCGGATTGTCGCCCCAATTATCTGGCCGTCTTTCAGCAACTGGCCACCCTGTCCTGCAAAGTTGGCATTGAGGGCAACGCACCAAAGCTCGTGGCCCCGCTGCTCCTAGACACCAAAACGGAAATTGTGCGGCGGGCGATGGCGTTGGGTGTGCCGGTGGCTGCGACTTGGTCTTGTTATCAGGGGGATGCGGTTCCCTGTGGGCGGTGTGATTCCTGCCGAATTCGCGATCGCGCCCTGATCCAAGCGGGATATGCCGACCTCGCCACCCCGATGGGCCGGGAGCTCCACACCCAAGAACTGTCTAGCGAGCCATCGGGCCGCAAAAAGCTGAGTGAGGATTTAGTCGGTCAGATGCCGGATGGGCAACGGGTGGGTCCATCCTTGGTGGAGATTTCTTAACCTGTCAGGGCGGCACTATGAACACCCTTCCATCGCCTCAAGTAAACCTTCTGTAACAGGCATCATTAAGCCTGCGTACCAGATCCCCGGCATTTTTAGAAATGTCAGGGATCTTCGGCATTCTGCGTGCAAAGCAAAAATCGTAGAGCTGTGTTTTCACATACCTCTACGATTCTAGAAAATCGAATTTTATCCAACCTGGCTATCCCGAAGGTCCTCAGGATGATCAATCAGGACAGCCTAATCAATCAGGACATTGCTTGGATGATGTAGTCGAAGTAGGGCGAGGTTTCTGCCGATTCGTCGGCATTCAACAAGGCTAAAGAAGCTGCCTTGAGGCACCGCATGGCTTCTGCCATCCCGGGCATCGGGACGCCCAGAGCATTGTACATTTCACGGGCACCCACGATACCAATGGTTTCAATCGGCTCTTTGCTGCCGGCTAACACTCCGTAGGTGACCAACCGCAGATACCAACCGTAGTCCCGCAGGCATTGGGACCGCTGTTTATCTCCATAGGCATTACCACCGGGAGAGATATAGTCAGGACGCTTTTTCCACAGCTCCTTACTGGCTTCTTGGACAATTTTCTTTTCGTTTTCTGAGAGTTTGGCAGCAATGCTAGTCCGAATTTCGCCTGTTTTAAAGAAGTCTTGCATGTTCCGGAGTTCACCGGACGTGGGATAACGCAATTCGTCGTCGGCTTGCAGAATGGCTTGGCTAATTACACTCATAATTATGGCTGTCTTGCGGATATTGTCCTGTATTTTACCGACTCTAGGGGACGTAGCGGAAGAGGAAGCGTGCTTTTGTTCTCATTTGCTTTAGGAAAGTTAATCATTCTGGGCGGCGGCGATCGCGCCTCTCTCCTCACAGCGCCCCACTGGACTCAGGTTCCCTCAATAAATTGCAACACAACTTCCCCTTCAGACCGGGTACGCACCCTCTACAATGAACGTTCGCGCTGGCCCCATGGTCGTCGCACCCTTATTTCCCCTGGAACTCCGAATCTCTGTGACTATTTCTTCAGTGCCTGATCCCTCCGCTGCATCCATCACCCCGTCCGCTGCGCTTCCCATCCCACGGGCCACCGCGCGGCCCATCCCACGGGCCGCCTCGCAATCGGCCCCACTGGAGTCTGATGAGGCAGCCTCGGTCACCGCCATTTCTGAGGGGGATTCTGGACAGGCACCCGAGCCGGATCCCACCGCCGAGCGGTGGCAACAGGGTTGTATTTTAGAGGTAACGATTACAGATTTAAGTGATAGTGGCGATGGCGTGGGGCGGTTTGGGGCACGGGTTGTGTTTGTTCCGGATACGGTGACCGGCGATCGCATCTGGGTGCGCTTGGTGCGGGTTAAACCCCAGTACGCGATCGGCAAACTCAACCGCATGCTGGAACCTTCTCCCCATCGCATTCGCCCCAGTTGCATCGTGGCCGACAAGTGCGGCGGCTGCCAATGGCAACATGTCAGCTACGACTATCAACTCATTGCGAAACAAAACGTCGTCACCCAGGCCCTAGAGCGGATTGGAAGTTTCACAAATCCACCCGTTGATTCGATCTTAGCCGACACCCATGCCTGCGCCGAACCCACCCTTGCCCCTGCCAACCCGGGAACTTCTCCCCTCGGCTACCGCAACAAATCCACCTATCCCCTGGCTCGGTCCAACGCTACCGGCGAAGCCAAGGCCCAAATCGGACAGGTGCAGGCGGGCTACTACCAAAAGGGCAGCCACAGTTTAGTCAATCTGAATCAGTGTCCGATTCAGGATGTGCGGCTGAATCCTTTGTTAGCCGAGGTGAAGCAGGATATTCAGAAGCGGGGCTGGAGTATTTACAATGAGGAGCTGCATCGCGGTAAGCTGCGCCATCTATCCCTGCGCATTGGAGAACGAACAGGGGAAATGCTACTGACGTTGGTGTCCACGGAGGATGGCATTACGGAGTTGGCCGAGCAAGCCCAGGAATGGCTGGATCGGTATCCCGGTTTAGTAGGGGTGGCGCTGAATCTGAATCCTGCCAAGACCAATGCGATTTGGGGTGCCGAAACCCGCTGTGTCGCTGGACAAGCCTATCTGTCAGAAATCTTTGCGGGGCTGACGTTTCAGATTCGTCCGGAGACGTTTTTTCAGGTCAATACGGCCCAGGCAGAGGCGGTCCTGTACGTCATCCTGGAGGAATTGAATCTACAGGGTACAGAAGTCATTTTGGATGCTTACTGTGGAATTGGCACTCTGACGTTGCCGTTGGCAAAACGGGTGAAGCAGGTAATAGCGTTAGAAGTACAGCCGACCGCCGTGGCCCAGGCGCAGCTAAATGCTGAGTTGAATGGCTTAAGCAATGTGATTTTCTATACGGGCGAGGTCGAAAAGATCTTACCAACTTTGTCCGAAGGTCCAGAAGCTAGCAAGCCCAGAAGCCGCAAGCCCAGAAGCCGCAAGCCCAGACATTGTGGTGATTGATCCGCCCCGGAAGGGATGCGATCGCACCGTTTTGGAAACCCTGCTGACCATCCAACCCCAGCGCATTGTCTATGTCAGTTGCAATCCAGCCACCCTCGCCCGCGATCTGAAAATCCTCTGCGCGACGGGAGATTATTACCTTTCCCGCGTCCAGCCCGCCGACTTTTTTCCGCAAACAGCCCATGTGGAATGCGTGGCCTTTTTGGTTCGGTCAGCCCAGAGTCCATCCGATAGTCCATCCGATAATCCATCCGATAGTCCCTGACCGCCGTCGCTTGTGGGAACTGCCCGGATTCTAGCCAAGCACATCTGTAAACAGAACCATTGCTCGCCGCTGCCGTTTTTTACCGATGGGGGGTTCCGATGCGCCTGTCCACTCGACTGACTCTGCTGATGTTTTGCCTGGGAACAGGAGCACTGGGAACAGGGGCACTGCCAAATGTACTGCTAGCATCGGCCAACGGAGCGCCAACTCCAGCCCCGCTGGCGCGGCGATCGCACCCCACCTGGCCAACCTTTAATCCCCCCCAGCCGCCCATGACGCCGGTGAGTTTGTGGGCCACGTTTTATCATGTCTATAGCGCGGCGAGCCTTGCCCAGGGGTATCCCCTCCTCGATCCATACGGCAACCGCCTAGGACCCCGCCTCTCCCAACGGGATTGGTGCAAAGCAGCCCTGCAAGGCACTGTCCAAATCACCGAGGCGGGCCATGCTACAACCTATAACTTTTCGGGACGGGGTGAGGTCGCCCAGGTGAATTGTGCGCCCTTTTTTCCCAGTCTGTCCACCACTACCCTGCAAAAGGTCGGACGGGTGCGGTTTGTGGCGGCGACTGCGCCCTATGGCTATGGCACCGAGGGGCTAAATCTGGTTCCCTATCGGACGATCGCGGTCGATCGCAGCCGCATTCCAGTGGGTTCGGTGGTGTTTATTCCCGCCGCGCGCGGAGTGACGGTGACGTTGCCTTCGGGCGATCGCGTTGTCCATGATGGCTATTTTTTAGCGGCGGACGTGGGCAGTGCAATTCAGGGCAATCACATTGATGTCTTTATGGGGACTGCGGATCGTAGTGCCTTTTCCTTCATCACTAGCCGACCCAGTGACCGATTCCCGGCGTATATTGTGCCGGATCGGGCGATCGCCCAAGCGCTTTTGGCCCTGCATCGGTAAACCCCTGCTTCAGTGAGCGGATCGTGCCCGCCATCGGGGAAGGCGCTATATGATGGGGCATATTGAGTCCCGAGATCGTAGTCCTGCGATCGCTCTGCCCCGTCTCATTACCGCCCATGAATCCTCCCACTTCGCCTCAATCGGTTTCCGTTTGGCAACTCAAACCATGGTGGTGCCAACCTTGGTCAATTTTACTGACGGGCATTGTGCTGATCGGCGGCAGTTGGTTGCTCCTGCATCGTCTGTGGGTGACACTGCTGGTAGCCATTCCCGTTTTGACCTGGATGGGCTTTTTCCTGGGGCTTTATCCCCAACTGTATGCCCAACAAATGGCGGCAAGTCATCCTTTGGCGGCTTCAGCCCCGGCTTCTGCTCCAGAGCCGATGGACCCTAATGATACAGAAAATTAAAATATGCGAATATAAAATTACGCACCCCGGGAAAACGGCATTGCCCGATCGCGATGATAGTTCTGTGCGAAGTACCTGTGCGAAGTAGCTGCAAAACTGGAGTTGTGAAACTGGAGCACGCTAGGCGGAGGCACCCATGCTCAATTCGATTTGGGTTCACAGAAACTCCCCTTCGATGACCCACATCGGCATCGCAGGGCTGATGATTCTGGTGGCAATTATAGAATTGACAACGCCACCGGACTATGTGTTTGGCTATCTCTACATTGGCCCCATCTTGCTAGCAACCGCGCGACTGAGTCGTGTATTCGCGCTTAACGTCACGCTGCTAGCAACTGGGCTGACCCTCCTGAACGCCTGGTTTCCCGCATACCACCTCGCCAATCAAGCCGTCGTCGCCAGCCGCCTGATTGCCGGATTGGCCATGATCGTCACCGCCCTGCTGGGCGATCGCAACCGATTCTACGAACAGGCCCTTTCCCAACAACAAGCCAAACTCCAAGCCCAGGAAAAACTCGCCAGTATTCGCGAGGACTTTGTCTCCACCCTGACCCATGATCTGAAAACACCTCTGCTAGGAGCAATCGCCGCCCTAAAGGCATTCCAGGAGGGTAACTTTGGCGCGATCGCCCCCACCCAAGCGCCCGTGCTCACCGCCCTTGTTCACAGCCATCAAACCAGCCTGCACCTAGTGGAAACCCTACTGGACATTTACCGCAACGATGCCCAAGGGTTACAACTCCAACTCGCCCCCTTAGATCTGGCATCCCTAGCCGAAGAAGTCGCCAAGACCCTGATGGCGGTAGCCACCGCACGGCGCGTTTATATCACCCTGAATTATGGTGAATCCGACTTTCGGCAAGCGCTCTGGGTACACGGTGATGCCTTCCAACTGCGGCGCGTCCTGAGCAACTTGCTGATGAATGCAATTCAGCATTCCCGGCGGGATGGGCGGGTGGAGATTATTCTCACCACTCAAGGGACGGAGCACATCGTGAAAATTTTGGACAATGGGGCAGGCATGACCGCCGCCGAACTCCCCCATCTCTTTGAACGGTTTTACCAGGGGCACAGCGATCGCCAAGTTAGCGGTTCTGGTCTGGGCCTCTATCTATCCCGCCAAATTATCGCTGCCCACGGCGGTACAATCTGGGCAGAGAACCGCCCCACCCACCCTTCGGCCGCGCCTTTGTCTACAGGCGCACTCTTTGGGTTCAAACTGCCCGCATATCCCTCCTTTCCAACGGCCTGACCGCCTAACTTCCCATGGTGCCTCCCTTACGCGTTCTGCTGGTTGAAGACGATGAACTATTCCGCCTAGGACTGCGGGTCAAACTCCAACAGGAACCCACCCTAGACATCGTCGCCGAAGCGGAGGATGGCGAAACTGCCCTGGATTGCGTGCAGCAGCACGCCCTGGATGTGGTCCTGCTAGACATTGGCCTTCCCGGCATCGGCGGCCTTGAAGCCTGTCGCCAAATCAAACAGCACCAGCCCGATCTGCCGATTTTAGTCCTCACCTCCCATTTCCAAACGGCCTTGATTACGCGCCTGATCGAAGCGGGAGCCCAGGGGTATTGCCAAAAGGGCATTGGTGCCGAAACTTTGATCCTAGCGCTGCGATCGGTGGCGGCAGGCGCTTCTTGGTGGGATTCCACCGCCACCCAGGAAATTCGCTCGAATTTTGAACAGCGATCGCCCCAAGACGCCGGGATCGCCACCGCCCCCCACCCCCTCTTAACCCAACGCGAAACCGAAATCCTGGCCTGGATGGCCACAGGCAAAACCAATCAACAAATCGCCACTATTCTCTACATTGCACCGGGCACTGTGCGGGTGCATGTCCACGCCATTCTGCATAAGCTAGAGGTCAGCGATCGCACCCAAGCGGTGATCGCCGCCCGTCAAAAGAACCTGATCCCCGCACCAGAAACCTAGTCTGTCAGACGCGTTGCTGTACATTACAAATCATGGCAAAACCTGCCGCAACGTCCTATAACCAAAGGGGTACGTTTGTATATTTTCTAACGTCACCTTAACGTCGAGGAAAACACTATGCCCCCCTCTGATGATTTCAACTACTCGATTTTTGATGCGCTAGTACTGCCGGAAGTCACCCATAGCCCAAGTCTTCCCCACCTTGACCTTTCCCCTCTAGGTAGTGCCTTCTCTCCCGCGTTTTCCATCTCAGGCTTCGATTTAAATTTGCCCCTAACCCTTCCCCCTAGCCTGCCCTCAACCGGCTCCGTGACTGGCCTATTCAATGATTTGGGAGATTTCGTGAATGCGGTTCTCTCGGGGAGCCTCACTGGCAATCTCATCCGTGATTTAGTAGAAGATCTCGCTCCGGCACTCCCCACCTTTGCCCAGCGCTTTGATTACGACAACCTAGCGATTTCCCCAGAAAACACCCTCTCCCACCGCTCCTACGATCAAATTATTGTCTTCGGTGATAGTTTATCCGACCCCGGCAACCTATCCGCCGCGTTGGGTGGCCTGTTTCCGCCGCCCCCCTATTTTCAAGGGCGACTCTCCAATGGACCGTTATGGATCGATACCCTCGCCCCGGAATTGGGCTTTCAGCCCGCACAGGTGCTGAACTTTGCCTTTGCCGGAGCCGGAACCGGACGCACCAACATCGCCCTCACCACCGCTGGCTTAAACCTGCCAATTCAACTTCCCGGCCTTTTGGATGAAGTCGATCGCTTCACCTCTACCCTGGGCTGTGGTGGTGCCAACCCCAATGCCTTGTACGTTGTCTGGGCCGGTGCTAATGACTTCTTGACATTGCCCAAAACCCCAGAAGCGGCCCTAGATGCCATCCTGGATGGAGTCAAAAATGTCGCCACTGCTGTCACTGATTTGGCCCGGGCCGGGGCGGAAACCATCGCCGTCGGCAACGTGCCGAATCTGGGACTCACCCCCCTCGTCAATCAGCAGGGCTTAGTCCTAGAAGCCACAGCCTTTAGCATTGCCTTCAATGGGGTGTTGGAGTATACACTGGCCCAGTTAGAAAATACGCTAGGGGTCGATGTGGTGCAAATTGATACCTTTTCGGTGAGTCAGGCGATCGCCCAGCGACCCAGCGAATTCGGCCTGACCAACATTACCGATCCTCTGATCCGCCAAACTACCCCGGTCAACCCCCAGGGCTTTTTCTTCTGGGACGACTTCCATCCCACCACCACCGTCCAGAGCCTGATTGCAGAGACATTTGCGCGATCGCTGTCTACGCCCACCCCCAGCAATGTCCTCAACACCAGTCTCGGCTTGGTCACCCAGGTCTTAAACAGCAGTGGCTTCCAGTCCACCCTGAACAGCGTGTTGGCCAACCTGTTACCCAGCACCGGGCCCGGACTCCCCAGCGGAGTCGGACTCCCCACCAGCCCGATCCTCACAAGCAACCCGAACCTACCCATTCCCGTGGGATCCGCCTGAGGAAACATTTACCCGACCCGTTATTGAGGGGTCTCTCTGGGTGGGGCATGGCCTACTATCATTCAGAGAAACCCCTTCCATCCAAAGAAACCCCTTGGGATTACCCTAAACATCCGCACCCACAACCGTTGGAAAGCATGTACGGTATACGGTAGAGGGAACTCTAAACAGAGCCTCTCTACTGTCTGTGCGACTCGCCCTTCCCCATGCTCGATCAGCCTGAACCCTTTACAGACAACTGGACCTATCTGCGCGCCGAACTGGCATGGCTCGATCGCCTGCTCAGCATGGCTGTGGCCAAACAGCGCCAGGATAGCAAAGCCATCGATCGCGTGGCCCGCACTTCGGGCAATCGCGCCACCAGTCATTGGTGGCAGGGCTTGATCAACCTGGACAGCAATACCTACTATGATTCCCCGGCCAACATGCCCCGCCGCAGTGTCGAAACCACGGCCAAACCCAGTTTTCACCAGCAGCTCAATGCCAAAATCCAAGCCAGTCAGCAGCATGGCCTGATCCTGGGATTGCCCACCCTATGCGATCGCCTCCACCTCAACAGTTTTGAAAAAAATCTATTGGTCATGGCCCTAGCCCCGGAAGTCAATCGCCGCTACGGTCGCCTGTATAACTATTTGCAAGACACTAACCAACCCGGTGCCACCGGATTGCCCACGGTCGATTTAATTCTGCGCATCCTCTGCCGGAACGATGGCGAATGGCGAACAGCACGGCGATCGCTCACTCCCGCTGCCCCGCTGATGCAGTTCCCAATTTTGGACATGCCCCGCACCCAGCCAGAGTCACTGCTCACCCGCACCGTAAAATTAGCCGATGCGGTGGTGAACTATTTACTGGCAGAAATCCCCTCCACCGAAAGCCTAGAGCAGATTTTAACCGGGAGTGAAGGAGCGACGATCGCCCCATTCCCCTCCATAGTTCACGCCCCAACCCGACGATTGCCCAACGCTAGGACCATCCCACAGACAGAGGCCAACCAGCAGCTCAAGGTATGGATGCCACCCGTATCGGCCTTGGCCCATCCAACCGTTGCCGACTCGTCCTTGGTGTTACCCCTGCAGTTAATCCAACAGGTGCAGCATCTTTGCGATCGCTTTCAGATTCTGCCCACCGTTCCTGGACAGCCCAGCACTCTTGACGGGGCAATCCACGGCACCGTCAGTCTATGGATTGGCCCGGTCGGTACCGGCAAAACCACCGCAGCCCGCGCGATCGCCCAAACCCTCCAACTGCCGCTCTTCTTTGCCGATCTAGAATTAATTGATCCGCTCCACCATGAAGCGCTGCTCCAGGAAATTTGCGATCGCCAACCCTACCTGGTGCTCTTAAAGTCTACCCAAGTCTTGCTCAACCGCACGGCCCTAATTTCCGAAACCGCATTGCAGCAGTTCTTGCATTGCCGCCGCCGCGATCGAGGCATCACCCTGCTTACCGTCACCTCTCGGCAATCCCTCAAGGCCAAGTGGTGGCAGCACCTTCATCCGATCTTGGACTTTCCAAAACCGACTCGCGACCAGCGGCAACACCTCTGGGCCCAAGCCTTTAATCCCGATGTGGCTCTGGCTCCCGACATCGATTGGCACACCCTGGCTCAGATCAAGCTTACCGGTGGAGAAATCGCTGCGATCGCCCACGAAGCGACCCTTTACGCGGCCATTTCTGCCCCCACCGCCCCCGTTACTCTGCACCATCTGCGCCAAGCCCTCGCGCATTTTGGCAAAGGATAATTCCCGTCATTCCGATATGCGGTGATTGCACGCTCCCATCAGCACACCCAACCCTCATCACCCACTACCGCCCACCCACTCCATGGGCACCCCGCCGTCGCGTCAAAATTCCCTGCGACGGACTCAACAAGAGCGCCAGCAAAAACATCCCCGAAGAGACCAGAACAATGGCTGGCCCCGAGGGCACATTCCGATAAAAGCTGATATACACACCCACAGTACTGGCCAACACCCCCAAGCCCGCCCCCACGAACATCATCTGGTGCAATTCCTTAACCAGTAAATACGCAGCCAGCGCTGGGCCTACCAAAAGCGCAATGACCAAAATTACGCCCACTGCCTGCATGCTGGCAATAATCGTCAGCGTAATCCCTGCCATGAAGCCCACATTAATCACTTGAATCGGCAATCCAATCGCCTGAGCACCAACCTTATCAAAGGTATAAAATAAGAGTTCTTTATAAAAGAGTTTAATGATCAGCAAAATCGCGATCGCAATACTCAGACTGCGCTGAATATCGTGCCCTGTCACCCCCAAAATATCCCCAAACAAGAAACTTTCCAAATCAAATTTGCGCGTTACCTGCAAAGTCGTAATCAACATCACGCCAATCGCAAAGAAACTCGAAAACGTCAACGCCATCGCCGCATCCACTTTAACCCGTGACTGCGCGCGAATCCACGTGATAAATAATGATCCCAAAATTCCTGAGACAAAGGAACCAAATAAAATATCAACGCCCAGGGCAAAGGAAATCACCAACCCCGGCAATACCGAATGGGCAATCACATCGCCCAACAGTGCCATCCGTTGCACAATCAGGTAACTGCCCACCACCGGGCACAGGACTCCAACGATCGCCCCAATGGCGATCGCATTTCGCATAAATTCATACCGCCACGGGTCCGTCAGCCAAGTGATCATCGGGATTGCAACTAATAAGAAACCTACTGATTAATCAGACACTTACGGATCGACCGTTTATACCCAGAATCAAAGTTTAGATTGAGGATCAAACAAGATAACAGCCCACGAGTCAGGCCCACCCAATTCAGCAGAAAAGCAGCGCATTGGGATCCGGCGGCAACGGACGATTGAATCCACCGCCATAGGCTTTATGCAGATTCTCCGCCGTCATCACTTGACCCGGTACACCATCGGCAATCAGGCGCTGATTCAACAGCAACAGCCGATCCAACTGATGCAGCGTATTCCCCCATTCATGACTACTGACCAAGAGGATTTTTCCCTGCGATCGCAGCTCATTAAACACTTCAAATAAAATCGCTTCCGTGGTCTTATCCACCCCCGTAAACGGCTCATCAAACAGAAAAACCTCAGCATCCTGCGCCAAAGCCCGCGCCAAAAACACCCGCTGCTGCTGTCCCCCCGACAGGTCACTGATGCGGCGATCGCGCAATTCCCACATCTGCACCCGCTCCAACGCTGCCTGCACCATTGCCTTTGCCCCCCGTCCCGGCCCCCGCAGCCAACCCAGATGCCGGGTACGCGCCATCAGCACCACCTGCCACACCGTAATCGGGTAGTCCCAGTCAATTTGCGATCGCTGGGGCACATAGGCCACCTTTTGCAACTGCTGATGCAGCGGGCACGTACAGTACTGCACCTCGCCCACCGCCGGAATCAGACCCAACATCGCTTTAATCATGGTGCTTTTGCCCGCACCATTCGGACCAATCACACCCACCAATTGCCCCGGATCAATCCGAAAACTCACCCCTTCCAATCCGCAGGTTCCACGGTAATTGACAGACAAATGTTGAACGTCTAACATGAGCACTTGGAAATGAGAACGATTTTCATTTTAACCCCTTCATACGATTTAGTCACGGCATCTCGTCCAAATTGCGTAAAAATTCAATCGTGTAAAAACTCATGAAGTCTCCACAGCGTATACTCAACCGCTCTCAGCCCCCACGATATCGTCCCTACCCGAGCCAAGCCCGCCAAGGCGCAGCATTCGCCTTGGCCATCAGCCTCATGGGAGCCTGCACCGTCCCCATGGCCAATAGCCCTCTACCAATGGGATCCGCGACCCGTCCAACGCCTAGCAACCCCACCGACACAGCAGGCCCCAAAGTCGTCGCCACCACGAGCGTCCTGTGCAATCTGGTCCAAGAAATTGCTCAAACTACAGTGAATTTGACCTGTTTAGTCAAAGCGGGGGAAGATCCCCACGTCTACACCCCCACACCCGAAGACCGCAAAGCCATTGATGACGCGGCCCTGGTCTTGTATGCAGGCTACGACTTTGAACCCGCCCTCGTGAAACTGGTCAAGGCTAGCCCCAATGCCGCCCCCAAAATCGCCGTGAATGAAATCGCGGTGCCCCAACCCCTCATAGGCGAAGCAGAGCACGACCACGGCCCCGATCGCACCACAGCCGCCGCCGCCCCGGAAAAAGCCCCAGATCCGCACGTCTGGCACAATGCCCAAAACGGGGTGCAAATGGTCAACGTGATCAAAATGCAGTTAGAGAAAGTCGCGCCCGCCCATGCCACCCTCTACGCCCAAAATGCCAAAGTGCTGGGCGATCGCCTCACCCAACTCGATCGCTGGATTAAGGCCCAAATCGCCACCATTCCCAACGAAAAACGCAAATTAATCACCACCCACGATGCTCTGGGTTACTACGCCGCCGCCTATGGCATCCCCATCGAAGGCGCTTTGCAGGGACTCAGCACCGAAGAAAAACCAACCGCCACCCGAGTAAAAGCCCTGGTGGATGAAATTAAGGCCACCCAAGTCCCAACCGTCTTTGCAGAAATCAGCGCCAATCCCAAACTCATTACAGCCGTCGCCCAGGAGGCTAAGGTCAAACTCTCGGAGCAAGAACTCTATGCCGATGGCTTGGGTTCACCGGGTTCACCAGGAGATACCTACGAACACATGCTCGTCGCCAATACCCGCGCGATCGTCGAAGGACTGGGGGGACAGTTCACCCCCTTTCGCGCCCAATAGATCTTTCATGCCCAATAGATCGGCAGGTCCACGCCAACTCCCCGTCCTGCAAGGCAGCAGCCTCGCTATTGCTGGCGCAATTCACCCCTACTACGCCAAACCTTAGACGCCAAACCCTAGACGCTAAAAAGCAGCCGATATCTTAAAGATATTGGCTGCTTTTTAGATCTGCGACACGCGACCTTTTTGTAAAAGTCTACGGTTTGTGAACGTCTACTTCGTTTCGGTAAAGTCAGCGTCGATCACATCATCGCCGCCCCCCGTGGAAGCCGAAGGCCCTGGACCCGGCTCATCACCCGTAGGAGGAGCCTCACCGCCAGACTGCTGATACAGATTGCTGCTAATGGCATACAGTGCCTGTTGCAGATCTGTGGTGAGGGATTTGATGCTATCAAAGTTTTCTTGAGCGATCGCATCCTTTAGATCCTTCACCAGTCCTTCCACCTTGGTCTTTTCAGCAGCAGGCACCTTATCGCCCAAGTCCGCCATTTGCTTCTCAGCTTGGTAGGCCAAAGAATCGGCTTGGTTCTTCAGGTCAATTTTCTCACGCCGTTCCTTGTCGGTAGACGCATTCATTTCAGCCTCGCGAACCATCCGCTCCACATCATCCTTGGGCAGGGTGGACGCCCCAGTAATGCTGATGGACTGTTCCTTGCCCGTGCCTTTATCCTTGGCGTAAACCGTTAGGATACCGTTGGCGTCAATGTCAAAGGTGACTTCGATTTGAGGCACACCCCGAGGAGCCGAGGGAATCCCGATCCAGA
>CAVYAN010000095.1:0-40713 GCA_963766075.1 uncultured cyanobacterium
TCCGCTCCTGGCTCATGGTGCCGGTGATTCACAACAATCGCTTGCTGGGCATGGTGGAACTCCACGGTTGCGGCAGCCAGCGACTGGACCTGCACGAAGCGGAACTGGATTTGGTGGACGCGATCGCCACCCAAATCGGCATCGCCCTGATCGAAGCGGAAGCCTATACCAACCTGGAAGTCCTCAACCGCCAGTTGGAGGCCCTCGACCGCACCCGCAGCAATCTGATCGCCATCACTGGGCATGAGCTGCGCACGCCATTGTCTACGATTCAAGTCTGTCTCGAAAGTCTGGCGACGGAACCCGATATGCCCCCGGAGTTGAGCCAGATTATGCTCAGCACCGCCCTGGCGGATGCCGAGCGCATGCGCAAGCTAATCCAGGATTTTCTCACTCTGTCTGATTTGGAAAGTGGTCGGGTCAAGTGGCACTTGGACATTTTGCCGATTCGGGAATGCGTGGATTTAGCCCTCAGCAGTTTGCGCACCTACCATCGGCCCGATGTGCCGGAAATCGTTGCCGATGTGGCGCTGGATTTGCCCCTGGTGCAAACCGATGGCGAATGGGTCGTGGAGGTGATTTCTAAACTGCTGGACAATGCCTGTAAATTCACGGAACCCGAGGGGCGCGTGATGATTCAGGCCCAGGTTAACGGGCGCAATCGGCTGGAAGTTACTGTGGCGGATACGGGGCGGGGGATTGAACCCGATCGCTTGGAGGTGGTGTTTGATCGGTTTTATCAGGAAGAAGGGGCACTGCGGCGATCGGCGGGTGGCACGGGTCTGGGACTGGCCATTTGTCGCCAAATTATCACGGGTTTGGGCGGCGAAATTTGGGCCGAATCTGCGGGCAAAGATCAGGGCACGCAGTTTCATTTCACAGTCCCGATCGCTCCCGGTGTTGATGAGGTGAAAAAGCCCAAGGGCAAGCGTAAACTGAAGGGAGCTGCATAAGGAAACCTGTAGGTGACGCATCGAAAGCCGCTCAGAATCTGTGAAATCAGGCAGGAGGTGACATGAAAACCGCGATTGCTTTGCCGATGGTCCCCATCACAAACTTCTGTCAACACTGGCAAATTACTGAACTCTCCGTCTTCGGTTCGGTGCTGCGGGACGATTTTCATGCCGACAGTGACATCGATATGTTGGTGGCCTTTGCCCCAACAGCCAACTGGGGGCTGTGGGACCACGCCCAAATGCAGCAAGAACTGGAAGCCCTGCTCGGCAGACCGGTTGATCTAATTAGTAAACGGGCGATCGAGCGCAGCGCCAATTGGATTCGTCGGCACGAAATTCTCTCCACTGCTCAAACGATCTATCGGTCACGGGCGATTAAAAATTAAAAATTAAATCCAAACGTTTTTGGGCCTCGGTGAGCATCTGTTGCGGGGAGCCTTGGCGCAGCAGGGTGCCCTCGATCGCCCGCCCGAGGTTTTCGGAAATGCGGTTATAACCGGGAAAAATGGGGCGCGATCGGCCATATTTTGCCTGTTGTAAAAACACGTCCACCACCGGATGACTGGCTCGAAAGGCTTTATATTCCGCACTTTCTCGCGATTTCAAATTCACCGGCAAGTATCCCGTTTGGGTCGCCCAGGCGGTTTGAAATGCCTCGCTCAGGACAAACTGGGCAAACTGCAAAGCCGCCTGTTCCCGCTGGGGCGTTGACTTAAACACGAACAAATTCTCGCCGCCGATCGTCGTCGCGGGTCGGGTGCCTTGGGGAATGGGAAACGCCGCAAAATCCTTTCCCGACTGTTGTAAATCCCGCAGGGTCCAGGGGCCGGAAATCTGCATCGCCACCTGACCCGCCAAAAAGCCATCCATTTCGTAGCCCCGTTCGGGAGCCGATAGCGTCGCGGAACCGTCGGTGAGCAGATCTTGCCAGAATTGCAGGGCGGCGATCGCTCCAGGATTTGTCAGTTGAATCTTTCCTACTGCCTGAGGGCGATCGTTGACCGTATTCCTAGGCACCACCGTGCCTTTGACCCTGGACTGGGCCTGTGGGGTCTCGACCAATTCTCCCCCGCCGCCCCACAGAAAAGGCAGCCAGGTAAACACACTCCATTCTCCCTTCCCCAGGGGCAGCACCATCCCATATTGATCGGGGCGGCCATCGCCATTCGGATCGCGGGTCAACTGCCGCGCGACCTGGCGCAGTTCCTCCCAGGTTTTGGGCAGGGTTGCAATTCCCGCCGCTTTGAATAAGCTGGGCCGATAGAAGATGCCCACATTATTCGTAGCAAAGGGAATCGACCAGGTTTTTCCCTCCAGTTGCATGGTTTCGACCAAGGCTGGATCCAGTTCCTGGGCTTCGGGAATTGTCGGCAACCAGTCGTCTAGGGGGCGAATCGCATCTAAGTCAACTAGACGTCCGGTTAGCATGGCTGCGTACCACAGCATGTCTGGGGCGGCATTGCCCACAATGGCGGCCAACAGCTTGGGCAACTGCTGATCGGCCTGCCCAATATACTGCGGTTCCACCTGAATGGTGGGATGGGTGCGATTGAACTGATTCACCAGATTTTGCAATACATCCCGGTTTGGGGCGGGATTCACCCCATGCCAGAGGGTCAGATGCGTCACGTTAGGAGCCGTGGGTGTTGCTGCACACCCAGCCAGAACACCGCTACTGATGACCAATAGGCAAATTACGAGGCACTGCTTTAAGAGGTACTGCTTTACCAGAACCTGGTGCAGAATTACGAGGCAGCGGTGCAAAGTTTGGATGAGCGATCGCATAGACAGTCCAATCCAGTGGAGCACATTTCAGAGTCGCTAATTAACTGTATGCAGCCCTAGATCCCCGGCATTTCTAAAAATGCTGGGGATCTTCGACCACACGTTTAGATTAATTGTACCGACTGGCTGAGAACAGAGGACTCTAGAATTTCCCACAATTCCGCAGCGGTAAAGTCCGGCACCACCAAACTTGCACCCACCGCGTAGAGAGCCACAGGCGCTTGCGTCGTGGCAATGCCAACGGTAAAAATGCCCGCCCCCACTGCAGACCGCACCCCCGAAGGAGAATCTTCAAAGGCGATCGCATCCTCTGGAGCCATGCCCAACTGGGCCAGCGCCTGACGGTAGGGAGCCGGATCTGGCTTGCCAATCCCCAGTTCATCGGCAATCACCACCGCATCAAAGAGGTTCTGCAACTGGAGGGCTTCCAGCATGTGATGGACATTTTCAGGTGGCGCATTGGTCACCACGGCTTGCCGTAATGCGCGGCCCTGCGCCCAATCCAACACCTCTGTCAGCCCCGCTAACCGATTCAAACGGGGAGCCAAGTCACGAAACGCGGCCTCTTTTTGGGCGATGAATACCTGGGCCGCTGCCCCCGACAAGTGGGGCAGCAAATCCGCCACAATCGCCGGATTCAATCGGCCACTAATCCGGGTTTTGTAGAAGGCTTCATCAATATCCCAGCCAAATTCCTGCAATACCGCCTGCCACACCTGGAAATGAAACGGGTCAGTATTTGCCAAGGTGCCATCCATATCGTAGAGAATGGCTGAAAAAGTCCTTTGCTCGGCGACTTCGCCCTGTCCCCGCATGCTTTCCTGCTTAATCTGTTTCATCATCCTCCGTTTAGTATTCTGGTGGCACACCTTCCCCAACCCCGATGAAGCCTATTACTGGCTGTGGGGGCAGCATCTCGACTGGTCCTATTATGATCATCCCCCGTTTTCCGCCTGGGTTCAAGGACTCGTCTCGAGGATCTTGGGACGATCGCCCTTCAGCCTGCGCCTGCCCAACCTGCTGAGTAATGCCCTACTGTTTTATACCTACTACCGCATTTGCGGATACTTGCATGGGGCCAATGCGCGGCGCTACTTTGGGCAAATGGTGTTACTGATGCTGGCGTCACCGCTGTATTTCTTATTTTTGAGCTTGGCTTGGCCTGATCACTGGTTGATTGCCTTTTCATTGATTGCGGCCTATTTATTTATTACCTTTGCCGATGGCTATCTTGCCGATCAGTCCACCGACAATCGATCGGGAAAGACCTGGCGACTCTACAGTGCCGCTGGTGTCCTTGGAGTTGCCGGATTATGTAAATATAATGCGGTGTTCATGGCTGTGGGATTCGCTGCCACGCTGATTGCCGATCGCCGCCTCCATCCGCTCTGGCGCGATCGCCGCCTGTATATTGCCGGAGCGATCGCCCTACTGTTCACGACTCCGATCGTATTCTGGAATATTTCCCATCAATTTCAATCCTTTCAATACTATGTTGACCGCAGTGTGAACACAGGCAGTTTCAGCATCAAGCTTTCTCCGGGGCTAAACTTCCTCCTCTTTTCCGGCTTGATGGTTTCTCCTGTGAATGTTTACGCCTTTGGTCGCTATTTTCAGGCGTATTTTAAAGCCAATCCGTTAATTGCAAATTCACGCGGAGAAACGCGATCAATCTATCCGACCGTAGCATGCTGGACCTGTATTCTCTCCAGTCTGGGCTTGACGATCATCGCCTTCCTTTCCGCCGGACTCTACTACTGGAATATCACCGCTTACCTGTTGCTATTTCCGTTGATTCCGCCCCTATTCAGCGATCGCATGGAGCCGCCTAAACTCACCAAACTTTTTGCCGCCGGACAAGCCTACGGATTGTTATTTGCCGTGCTGCTGGTGATCCACTACAGCGTGTTTCCCCTCTCCGCCTTAGTCAGTCGCGATGCCGATCCCGATTCGCGGATGCTATGGGGGTGGGAGCAAGTCGCCGCCGCCGTCATCGCCCAAACCGACTCTTTGCCTACTCGCCCGCTGATTATCACCACCGACTACCGTTCGGCCTCAGCCCTGGCCTATCAGCTCAATCAAAACCATGTGCTGGCTATCAGCGATCGCCGCGATCAATTTGATATTCGGATGGCCGATGGGCACTATCCGAGTTATGGATTAAAGAATAAAACGGTTATCCTATTGGCCGATGATTGGCATCCCTTCGATCCAAAATTTCTCGCCCAGTTTAATGATCTTTCAGCCCCGATCACCATTCCTATCCAACGGTTTGGCTATTGGATTAAAAACTACTACCTCATCCGTGAGAGGTAGATGTGCGAGCCAGCATGGAATACTCACTTCAGAAGCGATGACGGTGGTTTTATGGCTAGGCACATACGCCTCACCGCTGCACTGTTTAGCGGCGTTTAGACCGCGTCTATACATCAAGATATAGATCAGGCTAAACGTCATTTGCCATCGATTCTGAAAACCCTGATCTATCTAGTTCTAATGGCTCTAAACGCTAAGTTATATCTTGGCGATCGCCTCAAACTACCCGATGATGAAAGCCAGATGTGAAAATGATTCGTCACTATCCTTCATTTACTAGGAGTCGGTTAGATTCATGTTGCAAGGATGGCTACAAATTGGGTTAACCATTGCGTTGTTCGTGGTGCTTACCCCGCTGTTGGGCGGGTATATGGCCCGGGTGTATCTGGGTAAAACCACGGCCCTCGATTCGGTGCTCAGTCCCTTAGAGCGCGGTATTTTTCGACTCATCGGTGTGCAGGCCCAAGAGGACATGACGGCTTGGCAATATGCCCGCGCGATTTTCTACAGCAACGCGGCGATGGCTCTGTTGCTCATGTTCATTCAGTTCAACCAGAGCTGGCTGCCCTTTAACCCCACCGGGCTGAGCGCCCCGACCTGGGATACGGTGGTGCATACGACGATTTCCTTTATAACCAACACCAACCAGCAGCACTATTCTGGGGAAACGACCTACAGTTATTTCACTCAGTTTGCTGGGTTAGGCTTTATGTTTTTTACCTCTGCCGCTACGGGGCTAGCAGTGGGTATTGCTTTTATTCGTGGGTTGACGGGTAGGCCCCTGGGCAATTTCTACGTCGATTTGACTCAATCTATTACGCGCATTCTCTTGCCCATTTCGATTGTTGGAGCTGTGGTATTTATGGCCCTGGGAATGCCGGAAACCCTGAATGGTCCCGTCGTTGTCCCCACGTTGGAAGATCCGGCGGTGAGCCAAGCGATCGCCCTTGGCCCCGTCGCCCACTTTGAAATCATCAAGGAACTGGGCGAGAACGGCGGCGGCTTTTTTGCCATTAACTCCGCCCACCCGTTTGAAAATCCCAATGGCCTCACCAATCTGCTAGAAATTGTGGGCATGGTGGTCATTCCTTCGTCTCTGATCTATACCTATGGTGTATTTGCGAACAACCGCAAGCAGGCGTGGCTAATCTACGGCATGGTCTTGGTAATCTATCTTGTGTTTGTTGGGCTGGCAGCGATCGGAGAATTCCAAGGCAACCCCGCTGTCAATGCGCTGCTCGGCAGTACTCAACCCAACCTGGAGGGCAAGGAAGTTCGCTTTGGCTGGGCGCAGTCTGCCCTGTTTGCCGTTACTACCACCGGCACCATGTGCGGTGCCGTAAACGCCTTGCATGACTCCTTCATGCCTTTAGGCGGCTTCGTGACGCTGGCGGGCATGTTCCTGCAAATCATTTGGGGCGGACAGGGGACTGGCACTGCTTACCTGTTTGCTTACCTGATTTTGGCCGTCTTCGTGACGGGCCTGATGGTAGGTCGCACGCCAGAATTCCTGGGCCGCAAAATCGAAAAACAGGAGGTGATCCTGGCCAGTTTTCTGATCCTGATGGTTCATCCCATTTTTATTTTGATTCCCGGTGCGATTACTCTGGCGTTTCCCGATCAGTTGGCGGGTATCAGCAATCCTGGGTTCCATGGCCTGTCTCAGGTGATTTACGAGTACGCTTCCGCCGCAGCCAACAATGGCTCCGGGTTTGAAGGGCTGGCCGACTCTCAGCCTGCGGCCACTGGACTCTGGTGGAATCTCAGCACTTCTGTTAGTCTGCTGGGCGGACGCTACATCCCGATTGTTTGCTTATTACTGCTGGCCGAAAGTCTTTCCCGCAAGCAACCCGTGCCGGTTACAGTCGGTACGCTGCGGACAGATACCTTCCTGTTCACCGGAGTCACCGCAGGCGTCATTCTGATTTTGGGTGCCCTCACGTTTTTCCCGGTTCTGGCCCTCGGCCCGATCGCCGAAGCCTTTCAAATCGCTAGAGGTGGGTGATTCAGACCATCCCAGAACGGGGAATCAGTATGGCCCCATCTAAAATCCCCTCGTTGATTGGCGCGAAACACTATCCAAAATCTCCTCGTTGATTGGCGCGAAGCGCTATCTAAAATTCTCTATGATTTCTCCTGCTTCTCTTCCTCCCCGCGCTCCCGGTGGAACGCGTGACTCGCGTAAACATACACCCAAGGCTGATTTAACCGGACTCTACCAGCGAGCGATTCAGTCCGCCTTTATCAAGCTGGATCCTCGAATTACGGTGAAAAATCCGGTCATGTTTATTGTCTGGGTGGGCACGATTGTCACTTTTTTGGTGACGCTGGATCCGAATTTGTTTGGCAACGTTCAGTCAGAGGTGGCGCAGCAGCGATCGCTGAATGGATTAATCACCGCGATTCTGTTTTTTACCTTGGTGTTTGCTAACTTTGCTGAGGCCGTTGCTGAAGGCCGAGGCAAAGCTCAGGCCGACTCCCTGCAGATCGACGCGTTCCGATACTGTAGCCCAGCGCGTGCTGCCCGATGGCAGTTACCAAACCGTCAGTTCCACGGCCCTGCGGCGGGGCGATTTGGTTAAAGTGACGGCAGGCGATATGATTCCTGCTGACGGTGAGGTCACGGCGGGCATTGGCTCGGTGGATGAATCCGCGATTACGGGCGAATCGGCCCCTGTATTGAAACAGCCCGGAACCGACATTGCCAGTTCTGTCACCGGGGGCACTCGGCTGCTCTCCGACGAACTGATGATTCGGATTACGGCTGATCCCGGCAAAGGCTTCATCGATCGCATGATTGCCCTAGTGGAAGGAGCAGAGCGCAGCAAAACCCCGAATGAAATTGCCTTGACGGTGTTGTTAGTTGTGCTGACTCAAGTCTTTTTGATTGTTGTCGCTACGACACCCTCATTAGCAAATTTTGTGAAATCACCTACAACGATCGCCATTTTGATTTCCTTGCTCGTGGCGCTTATTCCTACGACCATTGGGGGCTTACTGAGTGCCATTGGCATCGCCGGGATGGATCGCGTCGCCCAATTTAACGTCATTGCAACCTCGGGACGAGCTGTGGAAGCCTGTGGCGATATCAACACCCTCGTCCTCGACAAAACCGGCACCATTACCCTGGGCAACCGCATGGCGAACCAGTTCCTGCCCATCAACGGTCATACCGAGGAGGCAGTTGCCCAGATTGCCCTCACCGCCAGCCTGTTCGATGACACCCCCGAAGGCCGCTCCATTGTCCACCTTGCGGAACAATTGGGCGCACAGGTTACCGTTGATCCGGCAACGGTCAAAGGGGTCGAGTTTTCGGCTCGTACCCGCATGAGTGGCACGGACCTACCCGATGGCAGTGAAGTGCGAAAGGGGGCGGTGGATGCGATTAAAGGCTTCGTGCGATCGCGGGGTGGCGACCTTTCTGCCGAACTCGATCGCGCCTACGAGCAAGTTTCTCGCCTCGGAGGTACGCCCCTGGCTGTCTGCCAGGATGATATTTTATACGGCGTGATTTACCTCAAGGATATCGTGAAGCCCGGTCTGAGAGAGCGATTCGATCAACTGCGGCGCATGGGAGTTCGCACTATCATGCTGACGGGCGACAACCGGATTACTGCTTCCGTCATTGCCGAGGAGGCTGGCGTGGATGACTTCATTGCCGAGGCCACGCCCGAGGACAAAATTGATGTCATTCGTCGGGAACAGGCCCAAGGGAAGCTCGTTGCCATGACGGGTGATGGGACCAACGATGCTCCGGCCTTGGCTCAAGCGAATGTTGGTGTCGCTATGAACTCTGGCACCCAAGCCGCCAAGGAAGCTGCCAATATGGTAGACCTTGATTCCGATCCCACCAAACTGATTGATTTAGTCACCATTGGCAAACAGCTTCTAATCACGCGCGGTGCCCTCACAACCTTCTCCGTCGCCAACAATATCGCCAAATATTTCGCAATTATTCCCACCATCTTTGCGGCGGCTGGCATTGGCTCCTTAAACATTATGGGTTTAAAGAGTCCAGAGTCAGCGATCGTGGCGGCCCTAATCTACAACGCTTTGATTATTTTGGCCTTGATTCCCCTCGCCCTCAAAGGCGTCCAGTTTCGTCCTTTAACGGCCGATCAACTGCTACAGCGCAACATTGTAATTTATGGCCTCGGTGGCGTCGTCGCCCCCTTTATTGCTATTAAATTGATCGACATGGCCTTGCCTATGTCGTAGATGCCTACAGGTTCTGAATCCTTTTCCTGGCTGATGTTTTCCTGGCTGATGTAAACCTCTCTCACCTTCTTCCCATGCAACCTCACCTCATTTCCCCCACCCCGACGCCCTGCGCTACCCCGGGTTCTGGCGCAATTTCTGTCGCAGCCTTTGTCGAAGGTGTGGCCGACTTCTACACCGCCTTCCGGCATCAGAAATTGCCCTCAATCCTCTTTCTCGCCCTCTGTTTTAATGCCCTCTGTGCCCCGGCAGTTTTCGCCGCCACCGACGGAGGCGTCTCTAAATTGCAAGCTTGGGCGATCGCCCTCCTGGGTCTCACCGTAGTCAGCCTCTCTGGCTATCTATTCGTCGTCATGTTCCAACCCGAACGCTTTTGATGCCGCAATTTTGATGCTGCAGTATTTTGATGCCGCAGTATTAGGACCGTTCATCCCTTAGATCAGCAATACAGCCCACCCCCTCCCCTCCCTTTTCCCATGACTATTCTTCGCGATACGACCCGCGCCCTCCGTGCTACCGCTGTCCTTTGGCTGTTGACCGCCATCATCTATCCCTTCGTTATGATTGCTCTGGGGCAGATTGTATTTCCGTTTCAGGCCAACGGCAGCTTGCTGAAAAATACCCAAGGCACGGTGGTTGGCTCGGCCTTAATTGGCCAACCGTTTACCTCGGATAAATACTTCAACAGTCGTCCCAGTACCAGCAATTACAGCAGCGCTAATCCCCAAACCGACTCGGCGGGGATTCTCAAAACCGGCGTGTCTGGAGCCAGTAACCTCGCTCCCACCAATCCCGCCCTACTGGATCGAATCCATGGCAAAACCGATCCTGATCCCAGCCAAGCGATCGCCGGGGACTTCCCCAAATGGCAGGCCGCAGGCATCCAGCCCACCGCAGACCTGCTGTATACCTCCGGTTCCAGTTTAGATCCCCACATTACGCCCGCTGCGGCGATCGCCCAATTGGATCGCGTTGCTAAAGTCCGAGGACTGCAATCCAACCGATTAGAGGCATTAATCGCCCAAAACACCGATCGCCGCTTTCTGGGCCTCTTTGGTGAACCGGGGGTAAATGTGCTGCGATTAAATCTGGCCTTGGATGCCCTCCAGCCCGGTTGATTCCCCATTCTCTTCTGCCCTCTACCCTACGCTATCTCGATGTACCCTGCTGCTGACTCTTCGTTTGATTCTCCGCAGTCCGAGGCCATGAATCGGATCACGACGACCCGTAGGGGCAAGCACAAAATCTTTATTGGTATGGCTCCCGGCGTGGGCAAAACCTTCAAAATGTTGGAAGAGGCGCATCGTCTGAAGCAACAGGGCATTGATGTGGTGATCGGCATTTTGGAAACCCACGGGCGCAAAGAAACCGCTGAAAAAGCTCTGGGCTTAGAAACCATTCCCCGCCAGCGGTTTGATCAAGCCGGGGTCGTGCTGGAAGAAATGGATTCAGAAGCAATTTTGCAGCGATCGCCCCAGCTTGTCCTAGTGGATGAATTGGCCCATACAAATGTCCCCGGTGCCGCGCGTGAAAAGCGCTATCAGGATGTGGAAGTTATTTTGGCTGCGGGCATTAATGTCTATTCCACGGTCAATATTCAGCATCAAGAAAGCCTTAATGATATCGTCGCGCGGATCACCAGCGTGGTGGTGCGCGAACGTATTCCCGATCGCGTCATTGAAGATGCTGATGAAGTCGTGGTTGTAGATGTGACGCCCGAAACGCTGCAAGAGCGCCTGCGCGACGGCAAAATCTACGCCCCTGCCAAAATTGAACAATCCCTGCAAAATTTTTTCCAAAAGGGAAATTTGATTGCTCTGCGAGAACTGGCTCTGCGGGAACTGGCCAATGCTGTGGAAGCCGACGGCAAAGATATTGCTCCTGCTGGACAATTTTGCCACATTCACGAGCGGGTCCTGGTCTGTCTCTCTACCCATCCCAATTCCATGCAGTTGCTCCGGCGCGGCGCTCGTCTTGCCCACTATATGAATGCGCCGCTGTATGCGCTGTTTGTTAGTCATCCCGATCGCTTCCTGAGTAAGGCAGAGGCGCTGCATGTCGAAACCTGTGGACGCATCTGTCAGGAATTTTCCGGAGAATTTCTGCGGGTGTCCCATGCCAATGTGGTGCAGGCGATCGCCTCCATCGCTAAGACCCATCGCATCACCCAAATCGTCCTAGGCAAGTCGCGTCAGTCCCGCTTCCAGCTTTTGCTGAAAGGCTCATTTATTGATCATTTGCTGCGGGCGATCGACCAAACCGATATTCACATCATTGAAACCCACGATAAATAATGATGGGTGGCAGTGCGCGACTGGCTCAGGGGTCCGCAGGATTTTTGCACCCCTCGGATGTGGGCATCGGGACCACGAGAATTTCGTATATCTACTGATCCTAGGTCAAATGGGAGTCCCGGAGGCTTCTAGGGAAGAATACGTTAATAAGAAGTCGTCCTAGGCCCCTGAAGCCGTCCATGAGATCATGCTATCTAACTCCGAGTTGATTCAAGCGTTCGTGCAACACTCTTGTAATAATCGAGAAGTGCTCTTAGCCAATCCAGAACTGAGGGCAGAAAGTGTTTGTGGGGCCAATCAACTGATCGCAAAAGGGGAGGGCGTGGTTCTTACAACGCGTCAAATGTCAACCTCGCTACAATTTTCTGTCAAATCGAGTTCCCATCACTGGCATACGATGGTTGGCGCACTGGCCGAATCAGGATTCCTAATGACCGGGAATCCAAATCCACAACGCTTTTATACGTTTCAATATTACAAAATGCCGAAGGGATATCAGTCCCACTGTGCGGAGTCTGTCATATTGTGGCGATTTTGGTGGAAACATCGAAAGCGCATCCTGCAGGCGGGTGTCCCGACAGAGCTTTTCATTCGGACCCGTGATACCTGGTACCCCATTCGTAACCTCTTTATCAGCGACAGTGTGCTGTTCGTGCAAACGTTTGGTAGTGAAATTCCATTCCACGTCAGTGATTTGGTCGTTTGGCTCAGTAAAAAGTCGGAATCAACCCCTGCACAGACCGTCTGAACTGCGGGTTAGCCAGGAATCACCTTGCGACTGATGCCGTCCGGCTGATGCAGAATGTTGGCCTGGAATGTATCTAAGATTTCTATGGTTGTCAACAGACCGTCTGTCAAAGATGGCAAAGAAGCTGAATCTCTCTTGAGCCATCGATCTAAACGACATACAAATCTTAAAAATTCCTGACAGACTCAAGCCTGTTGAGGATTTGCTGGATAATCTAGCCATGGTTTATGCCATGACGATTTATTTTCCTGTTAGGAGGCAGTCAGTTGTAATCAAGGGTTATATCCTGAAAGTCCTTATCTTTGCCTACGATAGACAGTTATCTATTAATCTATAGGTAGTGATCTTCAGTGAAATCAGCTAGCAGGCCAGTTGGTCGGCGGTTTGGTAGGCAGTCTGGAAGGTCGAGGCATTCTCCATAGTGTAAGTGTTTCTCAGCTCGACCTAGGGACATTCTGAATGCTTCAGTTTAATTAATTAGCTGATGAATTCATGGGCCTATCCTATCTGAAAGATTTCATTTCAATGGAATTCAACGTGTTAGTTTTTAGGTTTGTGTTAGACATTTTCGGTGTGGCTTTGTACATCCTTTGAAAATTTTTAGAAAACACATTTTTGATTTCTAGTTTTGTCTATATACAAGGTCTATTACAAGGCTTTTGTTCTCATCCGTTGGTGTGATTCAGTAACCTTGACCATAGCTTGACAATACTTAAAGAGCCACCTTAAAGATCCGTAGATTTGTGTTATTTATAAGATTTTTGAGCGTATTGATTTATTGTGGACTCGTTGTCTGATGCGGATTTATTTCAGTTAATCCGATTTGAATCATTATTTGGCTATATTTTTGGTGATATTTTATGTTGGAATATCTTCCCCCACTTAATGATCACAACTTGCCCTATCCCGACACAATGCATCCAATTGTGGTCCACTTTGTGATCGCGATGGTTCTGTTTGCCGTATTGTGCGATGGTATTGGCTACTTTACCCGCAATGCTCGGCTGTATGAAGTGAGCTGGTGGAATCTGTTTTTTGCCACGATTTCTATTTTTATTGCCATTATCTTTGGGCAGGTTGAAGCGGGATTGGCCGAGCCCTATGCAGCGGCGGAGTCAACTTTAAATCTGCATACGCTCCTAGGATGGTCAATGTCCGGCATTATCACAGCCGCGACCGCATGGCGCTATGTTCTGCGTTCCCGTGATCCCAAAACCTTGCCACTGCCATTTTTGGGGGTTGGTGTGTTGCTCACTGGGTTGGTATTTTTCCAGGTGTATTTGGGAGATCTGCTGGTCTGGGTGTATGGTCTACATACGGTGCCCGTTGTGGAAGCCGTGAGGGAGGGCGTATTGTAATGAATTCTGATTTAATTGATCAACTCAAGGGACAACTGGGTGCGAATGGGTTGCCCTACGCGCTGCCAATTCATCCCAACCTGGTGCATTTGACCCTGGGACTGTTCATTGTGGCGATCGCCTTCGATATAGTCGGCGTCCTCTTTCCTTTGGAAAAGCCCATCTTCAAATTTCTGGCAATTCCCGCAACGCGATCGAATTTCTTCGATGTGGGCTGGTACAACATGCTGGCTGCCGCCGTAATCACCTTCTTCACCGTTGCTGCGGGCTTCTATGAAATCATGTTGGCGGCCCCCCCCGCCGATGTCAAAAGTGCCTGGGGCTTGCAGGCGATGGAAACCATGCTCTGGCACGGCGTTGGTGGCGTTATTTTGCTGCTGTTCATCGTTGTCATGACGGTCTGGCGAGGATTTCAACGATTTCTCTGGCGCAAGGATATGGCCAGACAGGTGCAATGGGGCTATCTCTGGCCGGACTGGGGGTTTTTGCCTTGATGTTTGTACACGGGACCTTGGGGGCACAGCTCGCAGCGGAATTTGGTGTGCATATCAGCGCTGATCGCCTGCTGCGCCTGGGCGAGAATCCGAACGTGCTGTTGAAGTAACGCATCTCTCCGACCCTCGACCTCGATCAAAGCTACCTCGATCAAAACTACGCCAATTCGTACTATGCCAATTCGTACAATTATCACGCTAGGAACGATCGCGATCGCCATTGCCCTGCTCAGCCTCTGGATGGGCCACCAAGCCTATGGCTGGTTTCCGCCCCAAGCCTCCGCCGAGTCGCAACTGGTGGATCAGTTGTTTAGTGTTTTGGTGGCGCTGGGCACCTTCATTTTTCTGGGCGTGGTAGGCACCTTGACTTATTCGGTGGTGTTTCAACGGGCGGGCAAGTATGACACTAGCGACGGTCCCCACATCGAAGGTAATGTGACGCTAGAGGCAGTCTGGACGGCGATTCCCTTTGCCTTGGTGATCGGGATTGCCTTTTACAGCTACCAGATTTATGACCGGATGTCGATTTTGGGGCCGATGGAGCATGTTCACATGCAGGTGATGACGGAGGCCGAGCCGATGGCAGAATCTGCTACCAGCGCCCTCCCGCCGATTGAGGTGCATGCCCGTCAGTGGGTGTGGGAGTTTTACTATCCGGAGCAAAAGGTGACGAGTACGGAACTGCATTTACCGAATCATCAGCGGGTGAAGTTGGTGTTGCGATCGGAGGATGTCCTGCATGGCTTCTACGTGCCCGCCTTTCGGATCAAGCAAGATATTATTCCGGGGCGAGTGATTGATTTTGAGTTCACACCGATTCTGGAGGGCCGCTATCGGTTGCGGGATTCTGAGTACAGTGGCACCTACTTTGCTGCGATGCAAACCGATGTGGTGGTCGAATCTCCGGAGGCTTATCAGCACTGGCTCACGGACGCGGCGGCCCATGCCCCTGTGCTGGCCTATAACCGCGCCTTTGATGAATATCAACGGGCCCAAAACTCCGGTAGTCCCGGGTGGAAAACGGTCGAACCCGCTGCGCCGCCTCGGGTCAATGCGCCCGCGTCTCCTACGGCCAGCCGTGCGGCAAATCTCTCCACAGTGGTCAAGCGAGGAACCTATGACGAATCTTTCTGTTGAAGCGATACCCCCAATCGCACAGCCCCAGCCCGGTGCGCCCGATAACTGGAAGCGATTCTTCAGCTTCAGCACCGACCATAAGGTAATCGGCATTCAATATTTGGTGACCTCCTTCTTTTTCTTTTTGATTGGGGGCATTCTGGCCATGATTATTCGTGGGGAGCTGATTACCCCCGAAGCCGATTTGCTCGATCGTGCAGTCTATAACGCCATGTTCACGATGCATGGCACCGTCATGCTGTTTTTGTGGACATTTCCGTCTCTGGTGGGGCTGTCCAATTATCTGGTGCCCTTGATGATTGGGGCCAAGGACATGGCCTTTCCCCGCTTGAATGCCGTGGCGTTTTGGATGGTGCCCGTGTTTGGGGTAATTCTGATGGCCAGCTTCTTTGTGCCCGGAGGCCCTTCGCAATCCGGTTGGTGGGCCTATCCTCCGGTGAGCCTCCAGAATCCCACTGGCAACCTGATCAACGGACAGTTTTTATGGTTGGTGGCCGTCGCCATCTCCGGCGTATCGTCAATTATGGGAGCGGTGAACTTTGTCACGACGATCGCCAAAATGCGGGCTCCCGGCATGACTTGGTTTCGGATGCCGGTGTTTGTCTGGACGGTGTTGGCGGCTCAAACCATTCAACTGTTCGGCTTGCCCGCTCTGACGGCGGGGGCGGTCATGTTGTTGCTCGATCTGACCGTTGGCACCAGCTTTTTTGACCCGGCCAAGGGGGGCGATCCGGTTCTGTTCCAGCATTTTTTCTGGTTCTACTCCCACCCAGCAGTATATGTGATTATTTTGCCGATCTTTGGCATTTTCTCGGAAATTTTTCCGGTCTATGCTCGCAAACCGCTGTTTGGCTACAAAGTGGTGGCGATTTCCTCGCTGGTGATTACGGGCTTAAGCGGCATTGTCTGGGTGCATCACATGTTCGCCAGCGGCACTCCCGGCTGGATGCGGATGCTATTTATGGCCACCACCATGTTGATTTCTGTGCCCACCGGGATCAAGGTGTTTGCCTGGGTCGCCACGATCTGGGGCGGCAAGTTGCGCCTGAGTACGCCCATGCTGTTTGCATTGGGTGGCCTGGTGATGTTTGTGTTTGCCGGGATTACGGGGATTATGCTAGCGGCGGTACCGATCGATATTCATGTCAACAACACCTACTTTGTCGTGGGGCACTTTCACTATGTGATCTACGGGGCCGTGGTCATGGGCATGTATGCGGCGCTGTATCACTGGTTCCCCAAAATGACGGGCCGGATGTATTCCGAAGGGCTGGGTAAGCTGCATTTTGTGCTGACGTTTATCGGTACCAATGTCAACTTCTTTCCGATGCATCCCTTGGGCTTGCAGGGCATGCCCAGGCGGGTCGCCTCCTATGATCCTGAATTTGCGTTTTGGAATGTGATTGCTAGTCTGGGGGCCTTTCTTTTGGGCATCTCGACTCTACCCTTTTTACTGAATATGATTGGTTCTTGGGTCCAGGGTGAAAAGGCTCCGAAGAATCCCTGGCGGGCGATCGGGCTGGAATGGCTGCTCTCCTCGCCGCCGACTGCCGAGAACTTTGAGGAATTACCCATCGTCATTGCAGGTCCCTACGGTTACGGTCAGTCAGAACCCCTTGTTGCTAACCCTGATGCGCTGGAGGTTGCCCATGAATCCCACTGAAATCGATCCCACCCTCAACTCAACCGTGATTTCTAGCCATAACGGAGAGACCCCTATATCGGAGCATGGCCACGATGAAGCAGGCAATCGCATGTTTGGCTTTATTGTGTTTCTGCTGTCGGAAAGTGTGATTTTCTTCAGCTTTTTTACGGGCTACATTGTTTACAAAACCACAGCATTGGACTGGCTACCTGCTGGCGTTACCGGGTTGGAAATTCGCGATCCCGCCATTAATACGGTGGTGCTCGTATCCAGCAGTTTTGTGATCTACATTGCTGAGCGCTTTCTCCATGCCAAAAATCTCTGGGGCTTCCGGGCCTTCTGGCTGCTGACGATGGCAATGGGCAGTTACTTCTTGTACGGACAAGCAGTGGAATGGCGCAGCCTCTCCTTCGGCTTCACCGATGGCTTATTTGGGGGGACGTTCTATTTGCTCACGGGCTTTCACGGGCTGCATGTGCTGACAGGGGTGCTGTTGCAGGCAATCATGCTGGGGCGATCGCTCCTTCCGGGCAACTATGACAAGGGCGAGTTTGGTGTGGCTGCGACCTCTCTGTTCTGGCATTTTGTCGATGTCATCTGGATTATTTTATTTGTGCTGATCTATGTGTGGCAGTGAGGTGATGTCATGATTATCGACGACCAATCCTACGATTTGATCATTGTCGGTACAGGTGCTGGGGGCGGTACCCTGGCTCAGAAACTGGCTCCCTCGGGGAAAAAGATTTTGATTTTGGAGCGGGGCGGCTTTATGCCCCTGGAGGAGCAGAATCGCAGTAATGTTGATGTCTTTAAGCGCGATCGCTACCATGCCCCGGAACAGTGGTATGACAGTGCTGGAGAACCCTTTGCGCCCCAAATGAATTACGCGATCGGCGGCAATACCAAAATCTATGGTGCGGCCTTGCTGCGCTTTCGAGAACGGGATTTTGAAACGGTCAAACATCAGGCGGGGATCTCGCCGGAGTGGTGCGTCAAATACGCCGACTTTGAACCCTATTACACGGCAGCGGAAACTCTCTATAACGTTCATGGTGAAGCTACGGCGGATCCAACGGAACCTCCTCGGAGTGGCGATTATCCCTTCCCAGCAATAGATCAGGAGACCCAAATCGCCAATATTTGTGGGGCGATCGCCCAGCAAGGTCTCCATCCTGCACCGTTACCCCTTGGATTAACCCGCCAAGACGATGACCCCACCAATGATTCCGAAGTCAGCGGCATTGTGCCTGCGTTAACCCACACCAATGTGACTGTGAAAACCGGTGCAAGGGTGGTTTGTCTGCACACCAATCCCTCCGGGCGGGCGGTTAAAGGGGTGGAAGCTGAGATCGCTGGACAATCCTATCTATTTCTGGCCGACATTGTGGTGTTGGCCTGCGGGGCCGTGAACTCAGCCGCATTGCTACTGCGCTCGGTGAGCGATCGCCATCCCCACGGCCTCGCCAATAGTTCAGGGTTGGTTGGGCGCAATTTGATGAAAAGCTTGATGACTGTAGTGGTGCAACTGAGTACCAAACCTAATTCCGGGGCTTTTCAAAAGACGGTGGGTATCAATGATTTTTACTGGGGCGATGCCGATTTTCCCTACCCCATGGGCCATATTCAAAATTCGGGTGGATTGCTGACGGATGTGATTTTTGCCGAAGCGCCGCCCATGTTTTCCGTTCTGGCAAAATTTATGCCCGGTTTTGGGCTAAAACAGTTAGCCACCCATTCGATTGGCTGGTGGGCCCAGACGGAGGATTTGCCAGATCCCAACAACCGCGTGAGCGTGGACGGCAACAAGCTATCTATCACCTATACGCCCAACAACAGCGAGGCCCACGATCGCCTCGTATACCGCTGGATCGAAGTGCTGAAAACAGTGGAAAAAAGATTGGACGGCTTTCAACGGGGATTCATGCATCCGCGCGGGGAAATTCCCATTCAGGTGATGGCCAACCAGTGTGGCACCTGTCGCTTTGGCAAAGATCCGGTCATATCTGTCCTAGACCCCAACTGCCGCGCCCATGATCTGGATAATCTGTACGTAGTCGATGGCAGTTTCTTTCCCTCGAATGCCAGCGTTAGCCCTGCCTTGACGATTATGGCGAATGCGCTGCGGGTGGGCGATCGCCTGCTGGAACGGCTGTAAGCCATCTTTTGCCAGTCATCTCTTGACAGCCAGTCATCTTTTGCCAGTCATCTTTTGCCAGTCATCTTTCAGTCACTCCGAATAGCGGCGTGTCACCTGTAATCCACGGGTGGCGGTGAATCAGGCTAACCGATGAGGCAGCCTCACAACTTCCTCAAGTTTGGCTCTTAACATAGCAGGCAATGTTGAATTGCTCTGTTTTTTATGTTTCACCGAAACAAGCAGGATTATGGGGTCTCCGAATAAGGTTGATGCTGTGACTGGCCTATCTGAGGCAGAGGCGATCGCACGGCTACAGCAAGATGGCTACAATGAGCTGTCCTCCGCGCGATCGCGGGGACTATTGGCGATCGCCTGGGACATCGTTCAGGATCCGATCTTTCTCCTGCTGGTAGGCGGGGGGGTGATTTATTGGGTATTAGGCGATCTCCAGGAAGCTCTGATTTTACTGGGTTTTGTCTTTTTCATCATGGGGATTGGCCTCTACCAAGAAGGCAAGACTGAACACGCCCTAGAAGCCCTGCGCGATCTGTCTAGCCCACGCGCCTTGGTGATTCGAGAGAGGTCAGCGCAAACGGATTGCAGGGCGAGAAGTCGTGCGCGGTGAGATCCTGGTGCTGGCCGAGGGCGATCGCGTTCCTGCGGATGCTCTGGTGCTGTCCTGCTCCAATCTTTCTACCGATGAGTCTTTATTAACCGGAGAATCGCTCCCGGTTCGCAAAGTGGCTGTAGCTAGTGGCGTTTCTAGTACACGCTATCAGTGGCTTTTCCAGTAATTCTGGCAACAAATCTACTAATGACTCTACCGATGCCTCTACGAATGACTCGGATGATTCTAAAAATGGCGTTGCCATGGCCCGTCCAGGGGGAGATGATTTGCCGTTTGTGTATTCCGGGACGCTGGTAGTTCAGGGCCAGGGTATCGCTCAGGTTCAAGCGATCGGCGCTCAAACCGAGATGGGAAAAATTGGCAGCGCCTTGCAAAACGTGAAGTCAGAAATGACTCCCCTGCAGCGAGAAATGAATCGATTGGTGAGCCGCTTGTTTGGGATTGCGCTAGCGCTGTGCGTGGCGATTGTGGTGATTTATGGATATACCACCAGCGATTGGCTGAAAGGTGTACTGGCTGGCATTACCCTGGCTATGGCAATTTTGCCAAATGAATTTCCAGTTGTTGTGACGATTTTCTTAGCCTTGGGTGCGTGGCGGATTTCTCAAAACCATGTCTTAGCACGGCGGGCTTCCGCAGTGGAAACCTTGGGTTCAGCAACGGTGCTGTGTGTGGATAAAACCGGAACGCTAACCCTGAATCAAATGGCTGTGCAACAGCTCTTGGCTTATGCCCCGTCAAACGTTGAAAAGGCTTCAGCGGTGGCTTCAGCAGCGGTCCTAGAAATGGCTCATCCCTATAGCTTGGAACGACACGCCCGCGAACCCTTGCCCGAAGTTGTTCATGAATTGGTGGAATTTTGTATCCTGGCCAGCCAGAAAGATCCGTTTGACCCCATGGAGAAAGCGTTTAAGCAATTGGGCGATCGCGATTTAGCCAACACCGAGCATTTGCATAACGATTGGCAACTGTTGCGGGAATATCCGCTTTCTCCGCAGCTCTTGGCCATGTCTCACGTTTGGCAGTCTGCCGACGGCAAGCAGTATGAAATTGCGGCCAAAGGTGCACCGGAGGCGATCGCCGATCTCTGCCATTTCACACCCCTCCAGCAAAAAACTCTGGCCGATCAGGTCAGTGCCATGGCCGATCAAGGATTACGGGTGCTGGGCGTGGCCAAAGCCTCGCTGCTAGATGCGCCGCTGCCATTTCTGCCCCCCCACCCCTCCCTGGTGCCAGACCATCTGCCCGAACAACAGCACGATTTTCCGTTTCAATTTTTGGGATTGGTGGGACTTTCCGATCCCGTGCGGCCCACCGTTGCCGCCGCCATTCAGGAATGTGACACCGCTGGGATTCGAGTCGTGATGATTACGGGGGATTATCCAGGAACTGCCCAAACCATTGCGCGGCAGATTGGCTTACCGCAAACCGGGGCGATGTTGACCGGGGCGGAACTGGATCACATGAGTGATGCGGAACTTCAGCAGCATATTCAAAATACCACCATCTTTGCCCGTGCTGTTCCTGAACAAAAGCTCCGCATTGTGAATGCCCTCAAGGCCAAAGGCGAAGTTGTTGCTATGACAGGCGATGGTGTGAATGATGCCCCGGCGCTCAAGGCTGCCCAAATTGGGATTGCCATGGGGCAGCACGGCACGGATGTGGCCCGCGAGTCGGCGGCGTTGGTGCTCTTGGATGATGATTTTTCGTCGATTGTTCAAGCGGTCAAAATTGGACGGCGAATTTTTGATAATCTTCGCAAAGCCATGGCCTATCTGTTGGCGATTCATATTCCAATTACGGGGATGTCTTTAATTCCGGTGTTGTTTAAGTTGCCGTTGGTCCTACTGCCTGTGCATGTGGCCTTTTTGCATTTGATCATTGATCCCGCCTGCTCAATTGTGCTAGAGGCAGAGCCTGCGGAACCGATGGTGATGCAGCGTCCGCCGCGCCATCCCCAGGAGCCTTTATTTGGACGCAAAACGGTGGGCTTGGCCGTGCTGCAAGGGAGCGGTATCCTCGCGGTTGTTTTGGTGATTTTTATGGCTAGTCTATATCGCGGTCAGGGTGAATTGGATGCCCGAGCGTTAACGTTTACAACGTTGATTTTGGCCAATTTAGGACTCATTTTGAGCGAAAGTTCCACCGCACGCCTCAGTTTGAAAATAGTGCGCTCTCCCAATGTTGCGCTGCGCTGGGTGATTGGCGGGGGCCTGTTTTTTCTGGCGATCGTGCTTTATGTTCCCTTCTTGCGGCAGTTGTTTAGCTTTTCCTTTTTGCATGCGATCGACCTGGCCATTTGTTTAGGGGGTGGGGCGATTAGTTTGCTTTGGTTTGAACTATTAAAGGCGCTCAATCGTCCCCACCGCGCGAGACCCCATTCTGTTGTTCGGTAAACCGCATGATCTGGAAAATCCCCTCCTGGAACCTTTTCACGTTGTCGGGGTCAATCATTTTAACGATGAGTCACAAATTGATTTGAAATCATTTCAGTGGCTGGTATGGGTAACGCTCTGATTGAGGCGCAAATTGCGCTACGCAATCTTGGCGTTGCACAATTTTTTGTCGCGATCTCTCTGGAGCAATTTCTTATGTCCCATTCCCCGTTCAAAGCTGGTACTGCCGCCTTAATGATCTGCGGCTTAATGACAGGCACCGTTGCCCCCTGGGTGATGTCTGCTCCGGCCCTGGCCCAAGCGACCTTTAGCGATGTCCAACCGGGCTACTGGGCCCATGACTTTATTCAAGCCTTAGTGGCGCGGGGTGTCATTGCGGGCTTCCCCGATGGCAGTTTCCGCCCCGATGAACCCGTTACCCGTGCCCAATTCGCAGCCATGGTGCGAAAAGCCTTTAACAAGTCTGCCATCCGCAGCGGTGTCCAATTCGAGGATGTTTCCAGCAGTTATTGGGCTGCTTCTGCGATTCAGCAGGCATACACGACGGGGTTTCTATCGGGCTACCCCGGTAACATCTTCCGTCCAGAGCAAAACATTCCCCGGGGCCAAGTGCTGGTTTCTCTGGCCAGTGGGTTGGAGTATGACAGCACCAGTACCACCGCCCTGTCCGCTTTTGCTGATGCAGGGGAAATTCCAGCCTATGCCCAAAGCAAAATTGCGGCGGCTACCCAACGCCAAATCGTCGTTAACTATCCCACTGTGAGCCAACTTGCCCCCAACCAAACTGCTACTCGCGCTGATGTGGCTGCGTTTATCTACCAAGCGTTGGTGAGTTCCGGCCAAGCTGCAGCCATTCAGTCTGCTTATATCGTCGGCCAAGCGACACCCGTGCCACAGGCCGTGAAAATTCCTGCGGGGACGGCTATTCCCCTCCGCTACGAGCAGGCGCAGAAAATTCTGCTGTCACCCAATGAGCCTAAGCCCGCGCCCTTGACCCTGGTGGTTTCCCAAAACATCGTGACAGCCCAAGGGCGTGTGCTGATTCCCGCTGGCAGCCAGGTGGCGGGAGAATTGCAAACGGTGGCAGGCGGTGCGCAATTTGTTGCTAATACCATTACCTTGCCGAATGGCCAAAGCTTTCCGGTGAATGCCACCTCTAATCTGGTTAGCACTACGGAAACGATCCGCAAAGGAGCTACCACCGGCAAAATTATTGCTGGAACGGTGGTTGGGGCGGGCGCGGCGGCGGCGATTGCGGGCGTGACGGGCGATCGCACCATCAAGGCCGAAGAAGTACTGGGCGGTGCGGCAGTGGGGGCTTTGGCCAGTGTCCTGCTGGGGCGCGATAGCGTCGAGTTGATCGTGATCAACCCCAATACGGACCTCAACCTCACTCTGGGCTCGGACTTAGTGTTTCAGTAGTGTGTTTCAGTGGCGTTGATGAAATGGGGCAATTGGGAATGGGTCGTGTGGCAAGCATAGGGCAGTTCTCTAGCCTATGCTTGCCACACTTCTAACCGCACCACAAAGGTTGTGCCTCTCCCGGCCCTGCCGGGACTGATGACATCGATTTCGCCATGCATTTGGTCGATAAGCGCTTTTGCGATCGCCAGTCCCAGGCCAGTTCCGGGAATATCGGTTTGGGCCTGCACCCCCCGATAGTGCCGTTCAAACAGGTGGGCCAAATCTTCGGGCGGAATTCCCGGCCCAGTGTCGCTAATGGCAATTTCGACCCAGGCATCTTCTTCGTCCACGGCAAGGACAGGCAACTGTCGCCCTTGAACCCACACTTGTCCGCCTGCGGGCGTGTACTTCAGTGCGTTTTCAATGAGGTTGTTGAGCACTTCCCGCAGTGCCTGGGGATTGGCCCAGACGGTGGCTAGCGGATCGGCAATCTCGGCGTGGAGGGTGAGGTTGCGGTCTTGGGCGATCGCCTGGGCCGATGCCAGCAGGGGACCCAGTACTGAGGTGACTTGGACAGCCCTCAGGGGTACCGGAGTCTGCAAGCCCGCTACGGGAAAAGCCGAGACTGTAATCACTTCCTGGGGCTGTGATGTCAGCGCTCCCAGGGTGTCCGGGGGCGAAACACCAGGCGGTAAGGCCAAGGGTTCTGCCCCGGCAACATCCACCTGGCTAAGGGTGGCTAATTCCTGAGCCAACTCTTGGAGGCGCTCGGTTTCACGGACGATACTGGCGGCAATGTTTTGGTTGGCGTCTCCGGGCAACAGTCGCTTTAGCACCAGTTTGCCAAAGGTTTGCAGCGCCGTAATTGAATTGCGGAACTGGTGGAGCAAATTATCGGTGGCATTGTGCTGCTGGGCGCGCAGGAGGCGCTGCTGCTGCTGGGTTTGCTCCAGCCATTGGTAGCGTTGGTCGAGCACACAGGCAATGGCAATGGTGTTGGCAATCTGTTCAATTTGGGATTGCTCCCAGGGAATCCAGTCGCGATCGTCGCGTCCGGTCACCAGCAGTCCCAACACTACTTGTTCGTGCATCAGTGGTAAAACCAACTGATACTGGGCGGATCCGCCTGGAGCCGTGGCGTCTCGATAGGCCGCCGCATCAATTGGGGGATCAACCCCTTCTGAGAGATAATCCCAATCCTGGCCTTGTAAGGTCCGATTGATGGTGGGTGTGGACTCCCGGAGGGTCGGTGGCCCCGCGCCCAACAAGCGGCGTGTGGACTGCGGCAGGCCCTGATCCATCAATCGGATGGGCACCCCATTTTGGCCCACCCAATCGGCGGCAGATTCAGGATGTGCGACTACGGACACTAATTCTGAGTCGGCTCCTTCTGCCATCTGCTGGGTCAAATATACGACACTCAGGGATGCCCCCACACCTTGGGTGAGGAGTGCGACTTGGGCACGACAGAGGGCCACAAATTCGGGGCCAACAGGAAGCAGCATGAAGGCAATTCTTAATTTTGTGTAAAGTTAGATGAAGCACCCGTCACACGAAACTCTTAAAAGACTGTAAAGTGAGTGTTGGGCGGAACCTGAGACTTCTTTAGGTCAGCTTAAGGTTTTGTATCAATCGGTTAACACGAGTTGAAATTTATAACCAGAGCCGATATACTTGGCCACGGTTTTGTAACTACGACTACAACTTCTGTGTCTTAAAAGAAGGGGGTAAAGGGATTGGCTAGGAGACGTAAGCGCAAGAGCCGCCGCCGGCAAGAAGGTCGCAGAATTCTCGAGAATGTACCTCAATACAGTATCGAGTGTGGGGAAGATAAGCCCGTCACTGCGGCTCGGAAATTTATCCAGTCAGAAGGTATTTTGCCACCCGCCTTGCTCTTGGTGAAGCGGAATGAGCATACCACGGATCGGTACTTCTGGGCTGAAAAGGGTTTGTTTGGTGCTCAGTACGTTGAAGAGAATCATTTTCTGTTCCCCAGTTTGAGACCATCCGAAGATGAAGAAGCGGAGGATTTTGCTTTAGCCGGTCGGAGCCATTGATTTAGGGCTGACCTGATAGGGCATTAACGTTCAAGTCGATAAGGGTTTTGAAGTTCACAGGACTTGAAACCAGACCCTATTCTGCCTTGTTTTAGGGGAAGACTAGGGACGACAGCATTGCCTGTTGGTTTAACGGGTTTGTGTTGCGTGGGTTCAAGTTTAACCCCAGGGGGAGGTGGCGATCGCCACCTCCCCCTGGGGTTTCATTTTTCATAGGACTGCTTAGATGTTTTTCAAGATGCGGAGTCCGGCTCAATCACCGCCAAGGAGAGCGATCGCTGCAAGGCCGCCAATTCATCCCGATGCCCCGTGATCACCAGTACGCTTTGCTCAAGCGTGGGTTCTCCAGTTCCCGATGCCCCTAGCCAGGGCTTTACCCGCAACAAGACACTTTCTGATCGCCCTGCTCCTCGCCAATAAAACAGCCCTGCTAGGGGGCCAATCGCCACCAATCCCCAAACCAACGGTGTCCCATCCGGGAAGAGCATTCCCAAGACCAGTGCCAAGCATAGGCCACCCGCCGCTGCCAATCCACTCAGAAAAATCGCTAAAAACCAACTGGGGCGCACAATTCCCTCCCATCGTACCGTCTGCTGGGCTGCATCCACCGCCGCCACACGATACGCCCGCTGGGCGAAATATTGTTGCAATTGCTCTAGGTCAGATTCCTGAGAGGAACTGGAGAGGAACTGGACCTGCTCAATCCGATCTTTAATTGATGCCCGTATGAAAAAAAACAGGCCAACGAGCAGCAGCAGCGTTAGCAAAAAAGTAGAGTTTAGAACAGTATTATCCATTGCTAGCCCGTGGGTATCTTCTGCCAGTCTACGGTGTAGTGGGCATCGTGGATAGACCAATAGGCTAGACAGATACTAGAAAGCTGGACTAACAAAAAAGAAAAACTGGCCTAACAAAACACTGGACGAGTAGCCTAACAGATAGGGGACACATCAACATGTGCCCCCTATAGGCGGATCCTCGATGTATCGAGGGTTGCCGGTCTGCCTTAGGAATTACTGGCTATCCCATTAGCCTGGGGCAAATGATGACGACTGCCAACATAGTCAGTCCAGAGTTGTGTCAAGTCGCGGGCTTTGGCGGAGGTTTCTGCTTTGATTTGATACATCCGACGAGGACGACCCCGTCCTTCTACTTTTTTCCAGTAGCCGGTAATCATGTCCTCTTCTTCCAAAAACCGGAGTGCGCTATAAAGCACCGTATCAGAGAGCCGATACGCAGGGTGCTCGCGTTCTAGGAGCTGAATCAGCTCTGTTCCGTAGGAATCGCCTCGCGACAACACCGCCAGAACATAGCATACCGCCAACTCCTTATTCAGGTAGAACGGCGGCGGCGCACTGAAAAATTGATAAATATCCTCAAACTTCATCTTTGCCATGGGATCAACACGAATAAGGATTCTCTCAGACTTTCTAACTTGGAGCGTACTTTCTAACTGAGTGCAATCTCGTGATCGGTGTCGATCGCAGAATTGCATAGCGTTAAACAGTCGCGTCAGCACAGATATGAAACAACTGCCCGTAAGCCCCACTTTATAACGTACTTTCGTCGATTTGTGTAGATTTTGTTGTGGGAAATTTTGTGGGCATGGTTCCGGGGATTGGGCGACGAATCAACATCGGGGAGGAGGTGAGTAATATCTCAGCATGAAAGCCTCTTTTACAGGCTTGATCTCGACTAAAACTGTCCTGCCGACTGATAAGCTGGACCATGACAGACAGTTAAGACCTAAAAACGATTTGGTTAAGAAAAATATATAAAAGAAAGCCTTTCTCCGCGTTTGTCCGCGACATAGGCCCGATTGCTGGGGCTAAAATGAGTGGCAGGTGAAATGCTAATTTGATTAGGATTAGGGTTGATTGGGATGGCCTGAAATCACGCTAGGCTTTGGGACTGGCACGTGTGCTGCCTTCTAAGATGGGCATCTGCCAAAATAAGCTCAACTCCTGAAACTAAGCTCAACTTTAAGTTCAACTCAATGATGACTGAACCGCAGGCTTGGAGGTCTGCCACGATCGCGTTGTGATCAGGCAAGCTGTAACGATCAGCATGTCACTCTGTTGCAGGCGATCGCCTGACTTAATTCATCGCCTTGACTTAATTCTAAGCACAGATTCAAAAAGTGAACATCTGGCGGACGAAAATTTACGCTCCGACACAGAACCCGCTTAAGCAACCAAGCCCGATCGCAGCGCGACCACTGCGGCCTGTACGCGATCATCCACGGCCAGCTTGTTCATAATGCCGCGAATGTGAGTTTTGACTGTATTGGGGCTGAGATACAGGGCGGTGGCGATCTCGGGGTTACTCAACCCGTCTACCATCAACTTCAATACCTCCATTTCGCGTCCGGATAGTGGGGCGAGATGGGGGGTGGGAGCAGGAGGTTTGAGGTGTTCGATAATGCGCCGCGCAATTTGGGGATCGAGGTAGGTGGCCCCGTCTTGGGCGGCGGCGATCGCCACCAGTAACCGTTCCACATTTGTGCCTTTAATGCAGTAGGCGTCGGCTCCACTGGCGAGTGCGGCAATCACCTCGGTTTCCGTGGTGTGGGAGGTAAGCATCACAATGCGGGTAGTGGGTAGGGCGGTCTTGATCTGCTGGGTGGCGGCAATGCCATCCAATCGCGGTAAGCCAATGTCCATCACGACGACATCGGGCTGTAATCGCAGGGCTGCTTCTACCCCCAGATAGCCATCTGTGGCTTGTCCCACAACGGTGAGGCCGGAATGATCGCTGAGGGACTGTTCTAGGCCCAGTTGCATCATCGGGTCATCTTCAACAATCAAAACCCTGAGGCGGGGAGTCTCCGGTGTCGCTGCTGGAGAAAGAATTTGATCCGTCATAGAGCGTAGGTTTGAGAGAACGAGTTTTGGGAGAACGCGTTTCGGGAGAACACGCTGCACTCTGAGTAAATCACGGGCGGTAGAGAAAGGGAACGAATCTTAAGGCATGTCCACTAAGACCCGCCATTTTCTAGGAAACCTTTTTAGGAAATCACCCATTTATAGAAAATGGCGGCACGACGGAAAGGCTCGGGAGGAGGGGAACCGAGTATGATGAATCTGCTGTACTAAATGGATCTGGTGCGGTACCCATCGGATTTTTGCAGCCTAGTCGTTGGACGGTCTAGAGCCTAGTCGTTAGGACGCTCTAGGACTAAGGCGCTCTAAATCTAAGATGATCCAAGTCTAAGATGATCCAAGACCTTGCCCTCTGCATTCGTTCAATTCCTCAGGATTATGGCTAATCGTTCGGACCTCACGTCGCCTTCTACTAATGTGCAGCAAATTGCCAAAACCTTCCGGCAGACTGGCTGGATCAGTTTTTGGGTGCAGTTGGTGCTGGCGGTTGTTTCCAGCATTATTTTGCTGTTTGCGATCGCCCTGAGTAGTCAAAATCGGGGCACCAGTACGCCAAGCACCGGCATTGGGGTCGCGGTGACCTTGATGGGCATTGGTGTATTAGGGTTCAACATGTATTGGGCGTTGTTTCGCTATGTGGCGATCGGCAAAAAGCTGGGCGGCAACCCGGCCACTCGGCCCAAAAAGTCAGACACCATTCAAGCGATTCGCACAGGGTTGATCGCCAGCTTGGCCGGTATTCTGCTGTCGCTAGTGGGGGCCCAGGCCACGGTCGGCCTATTGGCGGCCAAGGCGTTTAGCCAGGGGGTCGGGGGTTTTGTCAATACCGACGCCAGCAAGTTTATTCAACCTTTGGATGTGCTGGTGGTCCAAGCGAGCACGAATGTAATTTTGGCTCAGTTTGCCGGGATCGTGGCGGCATTGTGGCTGTTGAATCGGATGAGTCGGTGACTGGGGAAAGGCAGGCGGGGCATCGAGCGCCTAGCGGGTACTCATGCTTAGCGGTAACGCATCAGGGGTTGTTAGTGCTTGGATGCGGGACGGGATGCCGATGGCGGGGACAGAGCCGGGACGGACTGAGGCTGGCCCCAAATGACTTGTTCCTGCTTGTAGATCACCATGCCGGGTTTGGCCCCTTTAGGTTTGTAGACATGCTTGGGTTTGGTATAAATTACGGGGACCTGTTCGCTGTGACGCGCCCGACTGTGGTGGGCCGCTAGATTCGCCACAAATTGCAGGTCGGTGGGATCGGCCACGGATCCGGCAGGCAGGCGCAGGAGTACATGGCTACCGGGTATTTCCTGGCTGTGGAACCAGAGGTCGTAGTCGCTGGCTGTCCGAAACGTGAGGGTGTCATTCTGGCGGTTGTTGCGGCCCACTAGCACTTCAAAGCCGCCGGGTGTTTGGTAGCGGTAGGGATGGCTGGTGGCATCCTCTTTGCTCGGGGGACGATAGTCGGGGGCATCCAGATACTGCTGCTGAATCAGTTCGTCACGAATTTCGGCGAGGGCATCCAGGTCATCGGGGGTCTGGTAGATAAGTGAGTTCTGCGATTGCGGCTTCCACCTGCTCCAAATACTGAATTTCCGCATCCACCTCGGCCAACAGGGGGACTACCGCCAACTTGGCCCGCTTTAGCTTCTGGTGGGTTTTGTAGAGTTTTTGGGCATTTTGGACGGCATTTTTCTCCGGCTCTAAGCGAATTTGGGTGGGTGCGCCGGAATGAAAGTCGGGCAGCACAAGGCTGGTGAGGCCGGGTTGCCACTGGTGTAGGTTGGCCATCAACAGGTCTGCCTGCTCCCGGTAGCGATCGGCGTCGGCGGACTGGGCGAGGCGATCGCGGAAGGTGTTGCCCTTCAGCCGCAGCTTGGTTAACAGGTTCAGCAGCCGCTGAGTCAGTTGGTTGCGCAGTTGGATAAAATTCTGCTGATTTAATTGATCTCGATAGTACTCCTGGATTAAAGCCTGGAGATTCGTGACGGATTGGGTGTGGCCCCAGCCCAGCACTGTGTACCCCTGAGCCGTCCATCCCGGCTGAAAGGATTCGGTTTGGAGGGCGTGCAGCCATTCCTGCCATCGCTGAAATAGCCGCTCCCAATCAGGTTGGCCCAGGCTATCCGTGGACTGATCGGGATCCAGTCCGGCGCTTTGGACCATGGCGATCGCTAAGGCCGAACTCAGGCCGCGATAGGTTTTGGTCAAATTGCGCTTCAGGTGATCCGGAATTAACCCCACCCGCTCCTGCCAGCGGGCTAAGGTTTCCTCCAGGCTGGGGGTGGGATTGGTTAGAATCGGTGGAATTTCGTAGGTATTGCCTGTCTGAATGGGACGCACGCTGGACTGCTGCGCACTGACTTGGTGGGCCGCGGTGACAATCACGTGGTCTTGGTTGGCCAGAATGACGTTGCTGTACTTGCCCATGATCTCGACATAGAGGTGCCATAGCACTGGATCTCCGGGGCGCTGGCTAAATTGCAGGTCAATGACCCGCTCCCAGGGGGCAATGGGTGTGATGCTGACTAGCGCTAAATTGCGTAACTGATGTCGAATTTGGTCGCTAAAGGTGAAGGTGTCGGCGGTTTTCGGAGGAGGATCGCCCATGCAAAGATGGGCGGCTTGGGGGTGCCATGAAAGGGTTAACCAGCCACGTTGGTTTAAGGTTCTTAATCCTAAAAACAGGGTGTGGCGATCGCGCTGAAATGCCTGCTCTAATCGGGCTGGCAGCCATTCACGACGGATCTCCGCGCAGATTGCCGTCAGCGTTGTTAAATCTATAGGTTGCAAGGTGAAAAAATTGCGATAATTTTACTGAGCTGCGAAAAAAAGTGTGGCTTTGCTCCAGAGATCTGGATGCCCTGACGCTGGATGCCCTACCGCTGAAATCCTACCGCTGCTGCTTATGATCGGATTCCGTTGTGTTGATGCTGTTGGCTCCATATCCCTCTACCCCCAGATCGAGTTTGCCCCCTATGGAAATTAAGCTGATCAACATCGGATTCGGGAATATCGTTTCCGCTGGTCGTGTTGTGGCGATCGTGAGTCCGGAGTCTGCACCCATCAAGCGTATCATCAGCGATGCACGCGATGGTAAGCAGTTAATCGATGCTACCTATGGCCGCCGTACCCGTGCGGTGATCATCACCGACTCAGGGCATGTGATTTTATCGGCGATCCAGCCAGAAACGGTGGCCAATCGGTTTATGACGGCCAAGGATGGTCATGGCGGCGAGAATGCTTAGCCGCATCCGGGTTCACCGCATTCTGCGTAAGGGTTTATACTGAGTTTTCAGCGATTTCCCTAGGCAGTCGGTGGAATCGGCAAGATAGCTCTTGCCATATCGTACCAATCGGCATGACAATCGAGTATCCACTGATTCACTATTGAAAGCAGGAAGGGTGTAATGGCAAAAGGTGAACTTATTGTCTTAACGGGTCCCAGTGGTGTTGGCAAAGGCACCTTGCTGCGATCGCTGCTGCAACGGCACCCGGAATTTTTTCTGTCGATTTCGATGACAACGCGATCGCCGCGCCCTGGGGAAATTGACGGATTGCACTACTACTTTGTCGATCGCCCGCAGTTTGAGCGGATGGTGGCCAAGGGAGAACTGCTGGAGTGGGCAGAGTTTGCGGGGAACTGCTACGGTACACCCCGTGCTCCGCTGGAAGCGCAGATTCGCCAAGGCCATTCCGTGATTCTGGAAATTGAGCTAGAAGGGGCCCGCCAAGTCCGGCGCAGCTTCCCAGAGGCTATCCAGATTTTCCTACTGCCGCCGTCAATGCTGGAGCTGGAATATCGGATTCGCAGTCGCGGCCAAGACAGTGAGGCCGCGATCGAACGTCGCCTGCAACGGGCCCAGGAAGAGGTGAATGCAGCGGATGAATTTGATGTTCAAATCGTGAATGATGATCTGGACAAAGCGCTCAACCGCATCGAAGCCGCGCTGTGTGCGACCGCGGCTTGCTAGGCGCAGGGGGCGGTCGTGGGGGCTAGCCGTTTGGCAGTCCGCGTTGCGACTTTGCGTTGCCACAGGGGTTGCACCCTGCTGCCCCCGACTATTTTTGATGGCTGTCGCGTTGCCTAGCCCCTGCCTGCTACAGGAATCCCAATAAGCTGAAAATAAACAGCAGGCCAAAGGCAAAGGCCGCACCCCCCATTCCCCCGACTAAAAAGCCATTGGCGAAGCTGTTCCAACCGAGGGCACTGGTGAAGGCGTCAGGGGCCGCAGGCACGGTCGCCACGGGCGGGACTGGATCGGCAGCGGCGTAGAAGGAGAGGCAGAGGGTGGCGATCGCAACCATGGCGATCGTTGAGAGTAATCCGGCGACCCCGGCGATCGCGGTACCCCGAAACGGCCCTAAGAGCAAGAACGGTCCCAAGAGCCAGTAGCCATGAGCCATGCCAATCTCTAAACCGCGTCGCCAAGCCGTTAGGCCGGGGCGATAGGCTGGTAGGTTGCTCAGATACCATAGCGTGAGGCCCGAGGCATTCACGGGGGTGGCGAGATTGCCAACGAGCGGATCACCTCCAGCAGAAACCATCTCTTTGGATCTGGACTTACTTTTTTGCATGGTTTCTAGGCTCCTAAAATTGCCTTTTTACTGTACCAAGATTTTGATAAAGCCTGCTCCGGGGCTCTGTCCCAGTTGTGCCAGGTGTTTCTGGAACCTTGGGCCGCTCATCACCCAAGGCGCTCTCATAACCCTCTCATAAACCAAGGTGCTCTCATAAACCAAGCTACTCTCCTGAACCAAAGCCGCCATGCAAAAAGCCTCCTAACTGACGGGTTAGGAGGCTAAATTCAAGATTAGTTAATGCCGCGGAATCCTTGAATAAAAAAGTTACAGGGTGGGTGAACCGAGAATTACGCTTGTCTGGAGTAGTACTCAACCACGAGTAGTTCGTTGATTTGCAGAGCGACCCACTCGCGCTCAACTACGCCATTGACCTTGCCTTCCAGTTTGTTTTTGTCAAACTCAAGGTGGCTAGGCAGGTTGGCCAAGCCAGGGTACTGGAGATTGGCTTGTACGAGCTTGCGGGACTGGTCGCGATCGCGTACTCCAATGACTTCACCCGGACGGCACTGGAAGCTGGCGACATCCACCACGCGACCATTCACCGTCACGTGGCCGTGGTTGACCAATTGCCGAGCAGCGGGAATGGTGGGAGCCATGCCCATCCGAAACACGGTATTGTCCAACCGCATTTCTAGCAGTTGCAGAATGACCTGTCCAGTAGAACCAGCCGCCCGACGAGCTTTACGAACATAACGCAACATTTGACGCTCGGTAACGCCATAGTTAAAGCGCAGCTTTTGCTTTTCTTCTAAACGGATGGCGTATTCAGAACGCTTTTTGCGTTCTTGACCATGTTGACCTGGGGGATAAGCCCGACGCGCCGATTTACGAGTCAGACCGGGCAAATCGCCTAAACGGCGGACAATCCGAAGACGCGGACCACGATATCGCGACATTGAACTTCCTCTTGATTGATCGAAAAATAAAGTAGACAGCCGATCTCAGAGTATACGATTTAAAGGCAGACAAGGCAAAGGAAATTTTGGATTTTGGCGGGGGAGAGGATTCGGGTGGTCCCTTGGGGCTGAGACTGTACGGTAGAGTGGGGCGATGCGGCAGAGTGATGCGGTGGGGCTAGAGCGATGAAGGTGGTGCTGTTGGGGCTGATTCGGAGTTATCAAGTTTTCATTTCGCCGCTGTTACCTCCGGCCTGTCGGTTTCAGCCGACTTGTTCCCAGTATGCTTTGGAGGCGATCGCCCGCTTTGGGCCGCTGCAAGGCAGTTGGCTAGCCACCCGTCGGATTTGTCGCTGCCACCCTTGGCATCCGGGTGGGTTTGATCCGGTGCCGCCGCTTCCGGGTGCTGCCGGAAGTGCCAGGGAAATAGAGAACGACTAAAGAAGAAAGACGAAAAAATGGGTAGTGCTGTAGAGGGGCGGATGAGCCGCAGGCGGGCACGGGGAAAAGGTGGTGAGCGTTAGAGCCGTTGCCACTGGAGTGCTCCGGTACCAGTCTGATGCCAGCGGAGTAGGTGGGCAGGCTGGTGGATGTAATCGGGAGATAGCCCGATCGCCGTGCGGGGGGCTTGGGTGGCCAGGGCGATCGCCGTGGGGATCGAGCAAATTCCCCATTTGACTAAATTTTGAACGCCAACGAGGAGGGGCAGCGTGGTGCCGGATAGGGTGCCATCAGGCAGGCGGGCTGTTCCCCGTTTCACCTCAATTTGGCGACTGTCCCAGGGATAGTCGCCATCGGGGAGCCCTAGGGGGGCGAGGGCATCGCTGACCAGAAAAACCCTGGACTGAGGCTGACTGGGATCACCCGAGCTGCTGGGATCCTGGGTGGCCCGCAGCAGGATATCAATCATCATCGGGGCGACATGCTGGCCATCGGCGATGAGGCCGCAGTGGACCTGAGGCTGAGTGATGGCGGCCCCGAGCAGGCCGGGTTCGCGGTGGTGTAAGGGGGGCATGGCGTTAAAGGCGTGGGTAATCATCGTGGCCCCCTGGGCAAAGGCGGTTTGGGCTTGGGCGGCGGTGGCTAGGGAATGCCCCAGACTGACGGTAATGCCCTGAGATCGCAAATAGGGAATGACTGTGCCGGTGGGATCCATCTCGGGTGCAAGAGTCATGACTTTGACCAAGCGGGTATGGTCTCCTAGCACTTGCTTCACTCGGTCCATCGTCAGGGGCAGCAGGTAGTCCTGGGGATGGGCACCGCGTTTTTGGGAATTGAGAAAGGGGCCTTCCAGGTGTACGCCCAAAATGGTAGCGGTGTCCGAGGGCAGGCTCATCTCTTGAAACTGGGCAATCGCTGCCAGCGATCGCTGAATATTTTCCATCGAAGTGGTGACAATCGTCGGTAAGAAGCCATCAATGCCTTGTTCCCAAAGGTATTGGCCAATTCTCAGCATTTGGTCGCCGTGGTCTGGGTGCAATTCCGGGAAAGGCAACCCCAATGCGCCGTTAATTTGCAAATCAATTCCGCCCAGAGAAATCCAGTCGCCGCCGACATCCAGACTGGGGCGATCGCTCTGATTTCTGCTCGCTGCTGCGGGAGGTGATGGCATAGGTACGATCGCCGCGATCTGACCCTGCTGGATATCAATCTGCTGCTGGCCAGGGAAACCGGGGACTTGCGCGTTGTGGATCAATAAATCGTTTAGCATGGCGGGAGGCAGAATGGGCGTGTAGTGTGGATTTTCCTATGACTGAGGCACAAGTGGGCATTATTATGGGCAGCGATTCGGATCTGCCCACGATGCAGGCGGCGATCGCCGTGTGTGAAGAATTTGGGGTGCCCTGTGACGTGGGCATTGTCTCGGCCCATCGCACCCCGGAACGGATGGTGGACTATGCCCAGCAGGCGCATGTCCGGGGCTTAAAAGTAATTATTGCCGGGGCTGGGGGCGCTGCTCATTTACCGGGCATGGTGGCGGCTCTCACACCGCTGCCGGTGATTGGCGTGCCCGTGGCGAGTCGGCATTTGCAGGGCGTGGATTCCCTGTATTCGATTGTGCAAATGCCAGCGGGGATTCCTGTAGCAACGGTGGCGATCGGGAATGCCCACAACGCGGGGTTGCTGGCCGTGCAAATTCTGGCCACCCAGGATCCCCACCTGTTGGCACGGGTGCAGCAGTATCGCCAGAATTTGCGTGATCAGGTGATGAAAAAGCAGGAGAAACTCGCCGCCGTGGGCTATCGGGCCTATCTCAGCGAAGGTTAGGGTAATTTCTAAAACAGAAAACGCCCTTTGCCCACTCTACTCTGAGGCTAAGCTTGTTATTAGCAGCTCAGCCCTCAAAATCCTTGCACGTGGTTTTTGAGGCTATCTGCAAACTCGAAAACACCCAGACTCTGATCCGTGAGGCAATTGACAATGGGAGTTTTTGCCTTTTTCAGATAAATTTAGAAGTCCAGAAACCCGTGCTAGCAGGGGAACACATTTCCGGAGCTAGATTTTTCTGCCCAAAAGGGTGACATGCCCCCATTGTCAATTAACTGGCACAAGTTCTTAGCTACGCTACTTGTAGCGGATAGATAATGTTCTTGCCACTGCGGTAGCGTTTTCGGAGAATGTGTCAATCAATTAGAGGGATCGTTCTGATTGACTGACAAATCTCTTGAACACCCCGCCCACAAAGGGCTTTAGTCTTTCCGACGGCCATGCCCTGAAAGCTACTGCTGGAATAGACTTTGGGGATCTACCAAGTAACCTGAAATCGACCAAAATCAACCTAAAGCCGAAACCTTTACACAGTGGACTTTTCAGGACTTTTGTCAGTCAACCAGGGGAGCGTTCCAAGGTGTCTATGGTTTTGGGCTGGAGAAAGTAGTAAATTTTGGCTGTAGCTTGTCAGCAATAGTTCTATAACCTTTACTACAAGCTAAAATGTCATTAGGCTATCCTCTGTAGGATGAGATATGGGACTTCAAGAAGAGCTTGACAATAAGAGAAAAGAGATTAGAACTGACTCCTATTCGATGTCAGTTGGCGAGCTAATAAACTTATATGAGAACCGAGAAATTGAGATTCACCCTGAATTTCAGCGTTTTTTTCGATGGTCTCCAACGCAAAAAACAAGGTTTATTGAATCTCTTTTGATCGGTTTGCCAATTCCACAAGTTTTTGTATCACAACGTGAAGATGGGGTTTGGGATGTTGTAGATGGACTACAACGGCTCTCAACCATTTATGAATTTGCTGGCGTATTACGTGGTGAAAATGAGAAAGTTAAGCCTCCTTTAATACTTGAATTGGTAGATTCATTACCTTCTTTGCTGGGTAAGAAATGGGATGATTCATCTGATTTTGAGAATTCATTGAATCAGACTCAACGCCTTCTGATTAAGAGGGCGAAGATTGATGTGGCTATCCTTAAGCAGGAAAGCGATCCAATGGCTAAGTATGAGCTTTTCCAAAGACTGAATACTGGAGGCTCAATAGCTACTGATCAAGAAATTAGGAATTGTCTATTAATCATGTCGAATAGAGATGTATATCACTGGCTAAGAAATTTAAGTCAGAACGATGCATTTCAATCATGCATATCTTTATCTGATAAGGCACGACAAGAGCAGTATGACTTAGAACTTCTCCTTAGATTTCTGATTTTTCGTAATATGAGTGAAGAAATTCTTGGAAAAATCCCTTATAAAGAGATAAGTGACTTTATAACTCGTTGGACGATTGACTTTTCTGACAGTTCAGAAATGAATTATGAGGAAGAGGAGTCTGCATTCAAAGTAACATTCGGAATTTTATCCAATCGTTTAGGAGAAAATTGCTTCCGAAAGTATAACCATCAAAAGAGTAAGTTTATGGGTGGTTTCCTGGTTTCTGCATTTGAAGCCGTCGCTTTAGGATTAGGTTATCACTACGAACAATATGTAAAATTAGACAATACCCAAATTAATATCTTAGATAAAGTTAAAATGCTTTGGGAAGACACTAGATTCATCTCATCCTTGGGTGGTTCGCCTGGTGGTAGCATTAATACCAGAAGAAGAATTCAGAATATTCTCCCCGTTGGGCGTGAGTTGTTTCAAGTATGACGACTATACGTACTTTAGAACAACTTAGTGATAATCTTGCAGCAGATTTGGTATGGCGTAAAAAGGAACTGGCTGACTTGAAATCACTTATAGAAACTTCCAAGATTGCATCGAGTAAAGAAAAAGCGCTTCTCCGTAGTGGAATCACCATTCTATATGCTCATTGGGAAGGCTTTGTAAAAGCCGCTGCAGCTTACTACTTGGAATATATCGCAATGAAACGGCTTCGATATAATGAGTTATCTAGTAACTTTGTAGCACTTTCACTTAAAGCTAAATTAAGCCAAGTAAATGAAACTAATAAAGCAACTATTTTCACAGAGGCAATAGATTTCATTCGCTCGCAACTTGAGGAACGTAGCTCTGTTCCGTACAAGGACGTTGTGCAAACTGGCTCAAACCTCTCCTCTTCGATTTTTCGAGAAATAACTTGTATTCTTGGCTTAGATTATTCATTCTACGAAACAAAACAAGTGCTAATTGATGAAAAGCTTTTGGCTAGGAGAAATAACATTGCACATGGTGAATATTTAATCTTAGATAAGGAAGACTATCTTGAATTACACTCACAAGTGATAAACATGATGGATACATTTCGTAATCAAATTGAGAACTGTGCAACTTGTGAGAGCTACCGTTGTTGACCTGATTGACTGACAAATCTCTTGAACACCCCGCCCATGAAGGGCTTCAGTCTTTCCGGCGACCATGTCCTGAAAGCTACTGCTGGAAAAGACTTTGGGGATATACCAAGCAACCTGAAATCGACCAAAATCAACCTAAAGCCGAAACCTTTACACAGTGGGCTTTTCAGGACTTTTGTCAGTCAGCCAGGTTGTTGACAGTAATTTTTGTGAAAAGAGTTATCACAACTCTAAATTTGTTGTAGGAAACTCTAAATTTGTTGTAGGAATCAGCGTAAAAAATCTCCACCGTGAGTAACAGGCTAATAACCCTATTTCAGGGGATGGTGCAGAATATCTGGGTAGTGATGCAAAGGCTATCGGGAGCATATCACCTTAGCAATAAGTATAAATGCTCAGGCGTAAAGCCAGGTATTTCAGCCTTATGATCTGGGACTCTGCTGGAATTTTCAAGCCTGTTTATGGTGTCAACTTTGGCTTAAAGCCCTAGAACTGAGTGGCTAAATCCCTAAGTATAATTGCTTGTTGTAAGGTTGAGATGCTCCTAAGGCTATCTGCTGCTCCTGAATACCAAAACTCTACCTGGAGTGACTACTCAGTCTAAAGATTTCTGCATCTAAATAAAGATTCCTGAATCCAAAAGCCAAAACCGCTAACGTTCCAGCCGTTGCAGGGCCAAGGCCCGGTTTTGTTGGGCGCGGGCATCGCTGGGATTTAGGGCCAAGACCTGGTCATAGCTAGCGACGGCTTCGGCAAAACGCCCCAGGCTGACCAGAACGCTGCCCCGATTATTCCAGGCCCGGTAGTCTTGGGGGCGCAATTTCAAGGCTTCGTCGTAGCTGATCACGGCTTCCGCCAGATGGCCAAGGTTTTTGAGGGCAACGCCGCGATTAAACCAGGCTTCGTAATAGTCGGGTTTGAGTTCGAGGGTGTGGTCGTAACTGGCGATCGCGCCAGCATAGTCGGCCAATTTCATGAAGCAGGCGCTGCGGCCATACCAGGCCCCCAAATTACTGGGCTGGGCTGCTACCACGGGGTCATAGTCTGCGATCGCGTCGGCATAGCGGGCGACTTGTTTGAGGCAGGTGGCCCGCTGGTAGAGTGTTTCGACATCGGTGCTATCCCGCATTAATACCTGATCGTAGCGTTCGATCGCCCCTTCATAGTTTCCCAGAGCCACGAGGGCATCACCGCAGTTGCGGTAGGCGGTGATTTGCTCCGGGTCTAGGGCAATCGAATCGCTCAAAATGCTGAATGGCTGCGTCGTATTCGCTTAAGGCGAGTAGCGTTAGCCCTTGCCCACACCAGGCCGCGGCATCATCGGATTGGGTAGCCAGAATGTGCTGAAAGCGATCGCGAGCACGGTTGTACTGTCCTGCGCCATAACAACTGAGCGCCAAACTATAGTGGCCGTTGGGAAAGTCGGGCTGGAGTTGCAGGGCGGTTTCAAAATAGGTGATGGCCTGTTCGTAGTCTGCGGACAGGTAGGTGGCCCAGCCAGCACTGTATTGGATGAAGGCATCGGTGGCACAAATGTTGAGGGCCTGTGCAAAGCAGGTGAGGGCTTCGGCAAGTTGTCCTAAATTGACCAAAGCGTTACCCCACTCACTCCAGGCGGCGGCGTGATCGGGTTGAATCTGGGTAGCCTGCTGAAACTGGGCGATCGCGGCGGCATATTCCTGCTGCTGCAACAATTCGAGGCCCTGGTCAAACAGGGTGTCAACACTGAGGGTTTCCAGATGAGCAATTTTGGTCGGATTGAAGACGGTCATAGAAGGCCCCATATCAGGAGGTGGCTGCACAGCGGAGGATACTGTTAATAGAGTGCCCACGGATAACAGGGTGTCCACATGAATGGTGAGATTTGCTACCGTTGTCAGGCTCCGACCTCGGTTGACTCATCCCGGTCTGATGTGTATTCGTGGCGAAATTGGGCGACGACCTGATCTAAGCCGACGGCGCAATTCGATCAGCAAGCAATAACAATAAGCCATTCCGGTGGAAATGGTCAAACTCGGCATCAGTCGCGGTAGTGGTCGGTAGGGG
>CAVYAN010000096.1:0-68298 GCA_963766075.1 uncultured cyanobacterium
GAAGCCTGGCCTGCGGTGCTGGAGGAATCATTGCAACAGCAGGAGCGATCGCCGAACCGACACCGGCCATCAACTGTCAAAACCCCGCCTCCAATGTGGAATACAAATATTGTGCACGGTTGGCCTATGAAGCCAGCGATCGCGAACTCAACCAGGTTTACCGACGGATCACAGGAAAAATGGCCAATGACGAAAGAAAAGTACTGACCACAGCCCAGCTCGCCTGGATTCGGTTTCGGGACGCCAACTGCAATGCCGAAGTCTATCAATCACGCGGGGGCACCGGCTATGGCGGCTTTCTCAGCAACTGCTTGGAGCGGGTGACTCGGGCACGTACCACAGAACTCCAACAACAGTTTGAGAATCGTTAGAAGATGCATCTGGCTGGGGCCAACCGACTTCCAGCCACCCATGGCCCCAACAAATTGCCCCAACAATGCGTTAGCCTTTAAAGAGAAGCCTTCCAAGAATACGTCTACTGTAAGGACTGTTGCCATGAGCCAAACCCTAACCCCCCTAACCCCACTGCCCACCGCAGAACGGCAAACTCCTCAGTCCACCTTCGGTGATTTTATCCAGGAAACCACAGCCCTGACGAAGCGCCTATTTATTCAACTCCAACGCCGTCCTTCAACCCTCTTGGCCGGAATTGTGCAACCAGTGATGTGGCTAGTTCTGTTTGGCGCACTGTTTCAAAACGCACCTCAAGGGTTGTTTGGCAATAATGTCAGCTACGGTCAATTTCTGGGCGCGGGGGTCATTGTGTTTACGGCCTTTGGAGGGGCGCTGAATGCGGGACTGCCCGTCATGTTTGACCGTGAATTTGGCTTCTTGAATCGGCTGCTGGTGGCTCCCCTGGCCTCCCGCTATTCCATTGTGGCGGCATCTGCTATTTTCATTACGGTACTGAGCCTCGTACAAACCGCCGCGATCGTCGCCATGAGCGCCGCTCCTGGGTGCCCATCTGCCCGGTCCCTTGGGCTTGGGCCTAGTCATGTTGATTGTCTTGATGCTGGTGATTGGGGTGACAGCCCTAAGCCTGGGACTGACATTTACCCTGCCGGGACATATTGAGCTGATTGCCGTGATTTTTGTGACGAACTTGCCACTGCTGTTTGCGAGCACGGCATTGGTCCCCCTATCGTTTATGCCACCATGGTTACAGGTGGTAGCAACGTTAAATCCACTGAGCTATGCGATTGAACCCATTCGCTACCTCTATTTACATCCCGATTGGAATTGGGGCAGCGTTGTCATGCAAGCCCCCTTTGGCTCAGTAACCCTGGGCTTGGCATTGCTGCTACTCTTGGCGTTTGATGGGGTGGCCTTACTCGCCATTCAGCCTCGTCTCCGCCAGAAGCTTTCGTAGCCAAGAGCAGGGTGGCTTACAATCAAGCGCGGTTTATTGGGCGGGCGTAGCTGGAGCAACCACTGGGAAGCTAATTTCCTTCACCTCGCCCAACTGGCCCATGGGCTTAGCGGATTCTTGATTGTAGGTCAGCATGACTGCACCAGCATTCCCTGACCTAATGGTTAAGGATTTTTGCGCCGACCAAACTTTCTGAAAATTCTTCGGCTGGATGCCTTCAAACACTACGGTACCATCCACAGTGACTTCCATCCAGGCATCCTCCGTGAGCGTCATGGCAACCTGTATGGGACTAGAACTAGCCAGTGGAGGATTGGGGGCAGGAGACGGGGCATTGGTCGAGGCCGGAGCCGCAGGCGACGATGGGCTATTTTCAGTGACTGGAACCTCTTTAGGCTTGAAGACCATAAAGCTGGCGATCGCCAGCAAAAATATCGCCGCCCCCGCCGCCAGCATAATAAACGGTAAGTAAGAGGCCCTGGACCGATTTTCCGGATATTTGACCGCAGGCATAGGCAGCCTGGATACAGTAGGCATGGGCGGCTCAGGCGGCTCGGTCGGGGGCAGCTCAGCCGGTGAATCGACGGTCAGATTGGCCGGAAACGACAAGCTAGGCAATGGACTTGTGGACACATCAGGCGGCACATCAGGCAGCACATCAATCGGCACATCCGGCGGTGGCACAGCCACTACTGACGGCTGCATCGCTGGGTCTGCCGCTGTCAGGGGTTCTATCACCCGGTCAAGAGGCTCAGTGACCGTAGCAATGGGTTCTTCAGAGGGAACAACAGGTTCACCCATTGGCTCCACCCAGAGCTGACTAGGAGGACTAGTAGCAGCCTCTAGCGCTTGGTCCGGCGCAGATGGAACGGGCGCAGATGGAACGGGTGCACTGGGCGCAGCCATTTCATCGAGGGCAGTGGCAGCATGGGAGATTGGGGCCTCGGTGATTGGCATCTTAGAAAAGCTCAGCACCTCAGCGGGTTCGGGGAGCAATGAACTGAGCACCGAATTATCAATCGTTGATTCCGCCATGATCGCGGCTGGCCGCGCAGCGTTTTGGCCAGAAGGTGAAGGTCCAGGCTTAGGCGGCGACGCAAGAGGAGGCAATGGCCTGACAGGCTGAGGCGCAGACGCTAATGGGACAATACTCGGCTCGACCACAAATGTCTTGGACAATGCCAGTCCATCCAGACCAATCACATCCGCATAGCGCCGCACAAACCCCTGAACAAAAATGGGCTGGGGCAGCTTTTCAGCCTCACCCAGCTCCAGCGCCTTCAACAATCGCTGAGGAATGTAGGTTTTGACTGCAATTTCTTCTAGGGGAATCGATCGCTGCTCACGCTCTCGACGCAGATACTCCCCCATTTTTCTAATTTGCTCAACCTGAGCTGGATCGAGTCCCTTCATAGCCTTTCCTGGTGTCCTGATACGTGACGAAGATCTTGTAGACAGTAAAGCAGGCTTCTTGACATTCGTAAACGTGGCACAGTCTCTGAATGTACCACATCCAGAATTTCGCCATGATTTCTGCTTAGGCCGATTGTCACTCAGTGCTTTCCAGGCTGCTCAGCCGTTTGCAACCCTACCGATATTTATTCTGCCGCGATAAAGCCCGCCATCTTCACTTCAAAAAGGCACTCATCAGCCAAAGCACCAGAAAAGTAATCACCGTCGCGAATAAGGGCAGGGGAGAAGAAAAGCCAATCAGCGCCAATTGGGGGCGAAACAACGCTTCTAACAGGCCACCGAGGATGTACCCCAAGACCAAGCCCGTAACCCCCAGCAAAATCGCGCGACCCAATTTATTTTCTTTTTTATACAGGAAATAAAATCCCGCACCCACGCCCAAAACCAACGTCATCTGGAGCAGCTTAGCAGAGGCTGCCAAGGGCAGATTAAACTGGGGAGACAGCGCTACCACCGTACTGAGCGCGGCATAAATGCCCGCCGACAGCCAAACATCCTTGGCTTCTGGCGTATCCCGCAGATTCTGAATCCAGCTAGGAGTCCGCATTGTGGCGTTAGAAAGCGCTGGCGATGGAGGCACGACAGCCTTCTCGGGGAATCGAATCCGGTCTGGAACTTTAATCCGTCCTTCCTGCCGAAGCTTTAACCGTTCCATCAGTACGGCGTCATACGCCACATCAATTTGCTCCAACTGCTTTGGATCACCTTGATGCTGCTCCAATAGCCGATTACGCGCAGCTTGGATATCATCAAAGCTGGCATCTTCTGAGACACCAAGTTGGTCGTAGGGATTTTGAGTGTTCATAGCCTGTTCCAAGACCTCCCTTCAAAGCTAACTTAGTCCGGCACTTGTGAACAAGTGATTTTTTTAGAGAACCTGAGATATCAGAATAAGTCCATCTTGACAAACCTAGGGCATACTATGCTGATGGGGCAACCTTAGTCTTGTAATAACAAAGGTGAACGGCTAAATTCAGCGATTTGGCTCAAGCTGATCGATTTATTTGCCTCCGATCTGTTTTTCAGGGCGGCAACTTGACAACTATTGTCTAAGATATGAAAGAACTGGTAGAAGTAAAGCAGTTTTTAGTCTTTTTAGATACGCTTTTGCTGAAGTTGCTCTGTATTCAAAGTTCTACAGTTAAACCCCATCCTTAATTTCGACGAGATCCAAGGTTATGGCTATGTCCCCTGCCAAAATTCTTGTGGTTGATGATGACCCGGCAATCCGGAATCTGATCCATCGTTTTTTGACGAAGCACAATTATCAAATGGAATCGGCGGAAGACGGCAAGAGTGCCATGGCAGTCTTTGAGCAGTTCAATCCGGACTTAGTGATTCTGGACGTCAATTTACCCGACGCCAACGGCTATAACCTTTGTCAGGATATGCAAAGCCGAACGGGCGTGTTTGTGCTCATGCTGACCAGTCGCACGGATGAAGCCGACAAAATCACAGGATTCAGTAAAGGGGCGGATGATTACATTACAAAGCCGTTCAGCCTGGGAGAGTTGGGGGTCCGGGTCGGGGCAATCTTAAAACGCCAGCGGATTGTCACAACGGCAGAACAGCAATGTTTGACATTTGACAAACTGGTGATTGATCCGGTTCGCCGGGAAGTAAAGTTAAATGAAGATATCGTGCCCTTGACGGCGTTGGAGTTCGACCTTCTGCATTTCTTGGCTAGCCACCCTGGCCGAGTGTGGCGACGGGCGGAACTGATTCAAGAGGTTTGGGACTACGAATATGTCGGGGATCAGCGGGTAGTGGATGTCCACATTGGGCAAATCCGCAAAAAGATCGAGATTGATACGAGCCAGCCCGCACTGATTCAAACAGTGCGGGGTGTGGGCTATAAATTTGAATCTCCGGGAATGGTGGTCGAGTAGGAAGCTGGCTACTCGGTGGGGTCACTACCAAGTGGGGTCACTATAGAGGGTGATGGTGATCTGCGATCGCCCCGCAGGGACGGTACTAATGCAGCTACAGATGGCCTCGCCATCGTCTAGCTCGACTTCGCAGGCATGGCAGGAACCCATTAAACACCCGGTAGGGATTGTGATCCCTGCACGATCAGCAACGGCAAGGAGCGGTTCTCCGGCGATCGCCTCGACCACAATATTGTCCGGCAGAAATCGAACAGAAATATCCATAGTTTGGATCCTAAAGAATATCTAAATGAACCTGGGTTTCCCAGAATTTACCCTTACTGTAAGGGCTAAGGACAAACGGGTACGTTGCACCGAAAGGGTTAGGGATAATAAGCGCACCAAACTTGAAAAGGTTGCGCTTATTTTTATTTGTTATATTTTTGCAACTGGTTCTAAAGAACGAACTAAGCCACCGATCCGCATTACTCTTGCGATCTTGAACGTAGGATCACCCCTCGGGTTTAGGGCTGCGGCAGAATGTTGCGGCGGAATGTTTAGGACTGCGGCGGCAACACTGGCCCTAAGTTAAGGTGAGGCTCAATGGCGTTTGCCAGGGTGTCCAGTAAAAGTTCGCGTTGTTCTCGGTAGTTAGACACTCCCGTAGGCAAAGATTTTAGACCGCGCTGCTGGCGTAACCGATTAAGCCATGCCCGCCGCCAGGGGCCATTATCAAAAATGCCATGCAGGTAGGTTCCCCAGGTCGATTGGGTATCATCCACAATGCCCAAGTTGGGATCATCAAACAAGGGGTGCGTACCACTCGCCTCTTCCATCAGTCGCGTTCGCCCCTGGTGAATTTCATACCCTGTAACGGGTAACCCTTCCTGGGGAAAGTTGGAGGTCACTTGGCGCTGGCGAGCCACTTTTTGCCCTGCAATCACAGTTTTCAGGGGGAGCAATCCCAGACCTTTGTAACGGCCTTCTTGCCCTTCGATGCCTTCGGGATCTGCCAAAATTTTGCCTAGCATTTGATAGCCGCCACAAATACCGAGCACCGTACCGCCAGCGGCAACGTAGTTTTGGATTTCTTCGGCCATGCCCGTTTTATGCAAAATGATCAGGTCAGCAATGGTGGTTTTCGACCCTGGAATGATCAACGCATCGGGATGACCTAGGGATTGCTTGGGGCTGATGTATTTAACGCTAACGGACGACTCGGCTTCCAGCGGATCAAAGTCCGTGAAGTTAGAAATTCGAGGCAGCCGGATGACAGAAATGTTGAGATCGCCGTTTGACTGGCTGCTGCGCTGCTCAAACAGACTGAGGGAATCTTCGGCGGGGAAGACGTGGTCCATCCAGGGAATGACGCCAATCACCGGAATGCCGGTGCGGGCTTCCAACCAGTCAATCCCCGACTGGAGCAGCGATCGCTGCCCCCGAAACTTATTAATCACGAAGCCTTTGATCAAAGCGCGTTCTTCAGGCTCTAAGAGCTCCAATGTCCCGATGATATGGGCAAAGACACCACCCCGATCAATGTCGGCGACGAGGATCGTGGGAGCGTTAAGATGCTTGGCCACCCGCATGTTGGCCAAGTCCCGATGCTTGAGGTTGATTTCGGCGGGACTGCCCGCCCCTTCACAAACCAGGAGATCGAATTCTTCACCGAGGCGACGGAGAGATTCCTCAACCGCTTGCCAACCGGGCTCAAAATACTGTTCATAGTACTCGGCGGCCCCTACCTTGCCGACGACTCTGCCCTTCATGACCACTTGGGACGTCATATCGCCCTGGGGTTTAAGCAGAATCGGATTCATTTCTACCCAGGGAGCGATCCCAGCGGCCCAGGCTTGAACGGCTTGGGCGTGGCCAATTTCACCACCGTTGGCCGTGACGTAGGAATTGTTCGCCATGTTCTGCGCTTTGAAGGGAGCCACCCGCCAGCCCCGGCGACTCAAAATACGGCAGATGGCAGTGGTCATTAACGATTTGCCTGCGTGGGAGGTCGTTCCCACCACCATGATGGCTTTCATGCAAGGTACCCAGTTCTGGATGAAGGTCTATGAAAACGGGCGACGAATGATTTTATTTGGATAAGCAATTTAGATCCATCGCGTTCTAAATGAGCTGCCGAATCGATACGCTCTGGCGCTCTTCTAAGGGGAGAAGGAATCCGAACTCCGGCAGGGTAATCCTCGACAATGCGTCCGGGGCATTGAACTAAGTTGGCAACTTTATCCAGCGATTCAATGCATTATAAAGGCGATCGCCCAGGCTGGGTGCATAGACTCGGTCCAAATTCGAGCCACTCGACCATTGCTGCACCAATTGCCGACCCAGGGGGGTAACGCGAAAACTATCGGTCAGCCCTTGCCCATCCACTTCACGACGCAGGAGACCGACCTGAATGAGCCAGAGCAGTTCCGCTTCAGCACTCAGCTCAGACAGGGGGCGGCGGGTGTACTGATGCTGCACGCCGGAGGCCCCCGCAATGCTTTGCAGGGAGACACTGGCCACAGCCATACTGCTGAATAAATGGAGCTGAAAAGGCGCACAACGCATGGCGCGATCGGCGCGATTCAGGGTGGCGGCGGGATACTGGATAGCAAGAGTAGGACGCGAGGAAAATGTCATGGAGCGATCGCAAAAGTCGAAAAGAACACCGAAAAATTAAATCAATAAAGTAAGGAGTAGATCTATCAATAGGTTTAAACAGCCGATCCTTAAAATAGAGCCGATCGACCGAATCCTGAATAGAGCCGATCTTTAAGGTGGCTGATCTAAAAAGAGCTGGTTTTAATTTGTTTACACCTAAATTTCAGTCTATATCTTAAGGGGTTTTCGTCCGGAACGGGGAACACACAGGCGATGAATACAGTAGACACCTGCGATCGCTCCAGACAGAGCCGGATGAGACGGCCTAGGCATAAAGTCCCCAGGGGATGGGTTACAGGCAAAATTTCCCCAGAACGCTCTTCTCTGACACTCTGCTTGAGGAGAATGCGCTACCATTTATGCCCAAGACAGCCTAAAACAATTTACCAGAGTAGCCCATCCTAAACAAAAACAATGCGTTGTCCAACAAATATGATGAGTTGCCCAAATATTTTGTTCGGGGTAGCGCTGACTGAGAATCCTGCGAGTATCATGAAGTCTCCAGAGGAATTTCCAGCAGCGCCTAGACAAAACGCATTCCCAGGGGATGGTAGTTGCCCCAAAGAATAGCAATTACGGGATATGGGTGCAGACAGGGAATCGTAAGTTAACAAATGACGTTGACAATCATCGGGCGATGGGCGGCGGGGCGATATGGTTGATGCAAAAGTCACTAAAGATGAAGCCTTTGGCATTATTCCTATCCTGCACAATGATGCGGGTTATTTATTTCTATTGATCCAGCACCATGCCGGACACTGGGGATTTCCCAAGGGGCATGCTGATCCGGGCGAATCGCCGCTGGAAGCTGCGTGTCGCGAGTTGGCTGAAGAAACGGGCATCTCTGACTATCGCATTTTGGATGGGATGTCGTTTTTGGAACGTTACAGCTTTAGCCGCCACGGGAAAAAATTTGAAAAAACCGTGGTTTACTACCCGGCCTTTGTCCATTCCACAACGGTGACCTATCAGAAAGAGGAAATCAAAGCCTACTCCTGGGCCACTTTTGAATCGGCCACTGCACTTTTGAGCTTTGGTGGAGGCAAGCGAATTTTGGCGGATGTTCATCGCTATTTAGCGACCTATGTGCCGTCCTAGCCCCCTAGACAATTGTGCCGTCTCAGACAATTTCCTCCTAGATAATTTCCTAAGGCTAACGCTTCACGGCATTGATGCTGAGGAGGAGGGGCGATCCACGGGCTGCGTCGGGGAATAATGGTAAATTTGGGTTCTTGATTGGAGTGCTGGCATCCACCACTTGCCTTGATCCTGTTTTCTAGAAACCAGATGGCGGTTTATGTCTCTGTCCCTGCTGCTGCAAAATGTGTTGAATGGGTTATCGATTGGGAGCGTGTACGCTATTTTTGCCTTGGGCTACACGCTGGTTTTTTCGATTCTGGGAATTATCAATTTTGCCCACGGTGCGGTATTTACCCTAGGGGCCTACTTTACCTATGTGCTGATGGGCGGTGCGTTTGGGTTTAATGGGCTACTGGCCAATCTGAGCTTGCCGCTCAGTTTGCCCTTTGCGATCGCCCTCATCCTCAGTGGCACCTGTGCCGGACTGGTCGGAATTGCCATTGAACGCTTGGCTTTTCGGCCCCTGCGGCAGCGCGGTGCCGATCCGCTGTTAACCGTGGTGTCCAGTTTGGGCGTCGCGTTTATTATCGTCAATTTGATTCAGTATTTTGTCGGGGCGGAAAGCTACACCTTTCCCGCCAACACCTATGGCACCTTGCCCCCGGCAATCAACTTTGGCAGTGCCGCCAATCCCATTCCGATCCGCACAGTGCAAATTGTGATCTTCGGAGTATCAGGGCTGATTGTGGTATTGCTGACCTATTTAATCAATGGCACAAAATACGGCAAGGCGATGCAGGCGGTGGCTGAGGATGCCACAACGGCGAGTTTGCTCGGGATTGATAGCGATCGCTTTATTGTGCTCACCTTTTTTGTCAGCAGTTTCCTGGGCGCATTAGCCGGGACTCTAGTGGGGTCCAGTGTCAGCATTGCCGGCCCCTATTTTGGCATTGGCTTTGGTCTGAAGGGGCTGGCGGTGATTGTGCTGGGGGGGTTGGGCAGCATTCCCGGCGCAGTGCTCGGGGGGTTGGTCATTGGTCTAATTGAGGCATTCGTGCCCGGGGACTATTCGGCCTATAAAGATGCCGCCGCCTTCGGCATTCTGTTCATCATGCTGCTAGTCCGCCCCCAGGGGTTGCTAGGGCGCGCTTTGATCCAAAAGGTGTGACCGCGCGCCAATGTCGCTCCACGTCACCCCACTGTCGCTCCGGAGGGCGATCGCCTGCATGACTCCGCGAATTTCCCATCCCAACCCGCAGCGGCGGTGTTAGCCTAGAAAAGAAATTCCTTTGCAATCCGGTGCACAGCGGTGTCCATGAAGAAAGTGGTAGTCGGGCTCTCTGGCGGAGTCGATAGTTCAGCAGCAGCAGCAATTCTCCACGACCAAGGCTACGATGTCGTGGGGTTGACCTTGTGGCTGATGAAGGGCAAAGGGCAATGCTGCTCTGAAGGCATGGTCGATGCCGCTAAACTCTGCGAGAACTTGGGCATTCCCCACCATATTGTCGATAGCCGAGACAGCTTTCAGGCCAATATCATTGATTTTCTGGTCACGGGATATGGGGACGGCATTACCCCCTTGCCCTGCTCCCAATGCAATAAAGCCGTCAAGTTTAGCCCCATGCTGCAATTTGCCCGGACCGAGCTGGGTGTGGAACAGATTGCCACGGGACACTATGCCCGCACTCGGTACGATGGCGATCGCCACCAACTCCTGCGCGCCGTTGATCGCAACAAAGACCAGTCCTATTTTCTCTACGATCTGGATCAAACCGTCCTAGCCCATGTCCTCTTTCCCCTAGGCGACTATCAAAAATCGGAAACCCGGCAGATTGCGGCAAAATTTGGGTTGCACACTGCCGACAAGCCCGAAAGCCAGGATCTCTGTTTAGTGGAAGCCAACGGCACCATGCAAGCGTTTTTGGACAAGTACATCCCCCTCCAACGGGGAGAAATTGTGGATCGGGGGGGCAATGTCCTCGGTCAACACGACGGTGTGCATCACTACACCATCGGGCAGCGCAAGGGATTAGGCATTGCCCACAGCGAGCCCCTCTATGTCGTTGGGCTTGATGCCACTAAAAACCGGGTGATCGTAGGCGATCGCGAAGCCACCCTGGCTGCGGACTGCACAGTTCAGCAAATCAACTGGGTTTCTATTCCAGCACCGACCACGCCCATCCGAGCGGAAGTCCAGATCCGATACCGCGCCACCGCCGTCCCAGCGACCCTGGTGCCACTGGATGAGGCCCGCCTGCACATTGTGTTCGACGATCCCCAGTCCAGCATTACCCCCGGACAGGCCGCCGTGTGGTACGACGGCGACGTGCTCTTGGGCGGTGGCATCATCCAGCGGCAATCCTAATCAGCCCTCGTCAGTCCTCATCCTCCTACTATCCCACAGCCTGCAACTCCGCCCACCGGTGTTGCAGATCGGCAATGGAAAACACCGCCTGATAGGGAATGCCCGCGGCGGCATACAGTTCTGTCCCTCCTTGTTGTCGATCTACCAGGGAGAGAATCCCATTCACCCGATAGCCCGCTTGCTGGAGGCGCTCCACCGCTTTCATTGCCGAGCCTCCCGTCGTGACAACATCTTCCAATACTGTAATGGCGCTGTCGGGAGGCAATGTTGGTCCTTCAATATAGGCTTGGGTGCCGTGTCCCTTAGCCTCTTTGCGGATGATCAGGGCAGTGAGTGATCGCCCCTCATAGGCCCCCACCACGCTCACCGCCGTCACCAGGGGGTCTGCACCAAGGGTCAACCCCGCCACAGCTTGGGTTTCTAAAGGAATCAAAGAGAGGAGCACCCGACCCACCATCAGCGCCCCTTGGGCATGGAGGGTCACCTGCTTACCGTTAATGTAATAGGTCGATTGTTGACCGGAACTTAGCAGAAAATCGCCTTCTTTGTAGGCCACTTGGCAAAACAAGTCCAGCAGTTGGTCACGCAGGATCACTAAGTCAACCGTGGCAACTTCCGAGGGCAGCTCAGCCGAAACTTGAGGAATTTTGGTCATAATTTGGGGCAGACTGAGTACAATTGAAAAAACTCTAATTCCTATCCGTAGGAATTAGGCGGTTTTAGATTAGCCGTTGGGCCAGTGCGATCCAGTGATTTTTTGAATGGGGTCCCATTAGCGACAGTTAGAATCCAGTCTAGTCGTCCATTGTGGCCCACAAAACCCTCACTAACCGGTTCATTCCAACCCTAATCTTAGTCCTAAAAACACACCTTCACTAAGCAAAAAAACCTGGGGAGTGGATTGTATGCGTACCAGTTCGTGGATCAGTTCTAAAGGGGCGATCGCCAGCGTAGTTCTGGGGCGATCGCAAGTTTCGGCACCTCCACCGTCATGGCCCAAGAGTTGCAGATTAGTCCCGCGATCGAAGCCGCCAATTTCAGCGGTAAAACCATTCCTGAAGAAGTTGAGCGGGCCTATTTTGAACATGATCCAGACTTCTTTGAAAACCGGAAGATTCACCGCCAAATCAGCTATTTATTTGGCCCCGGCATCTTAGTATCCAATTCCTTCCCCGAGAACGAAATTCTCCGGGATGCCAAAGAAATCTTTGCGGTCTACAACACCGTAATCGCCTCCCAGACGGCTTCGGCCCCGCGCCTGCGCACAGTCGATCTGCCCAATCCCTTCAATCTGTCCCTGCGCAACTTACCCGCCTATGTGAACGTGGGGCCTTTGCCTTCCACCCCCCTGCCACGTATGCCCATTGCGCCCACGCCAACACCAGGACCTAGCGCAGACAATGCGCCTGTACCCGCCCTCTGGTAAATCAGCCAGTCAAGCAGCGGGCTGATTTACCATTAGTCCGGGTAATGATTATCCGGACTGCTTACGGTTGCTTAAATCAAAGGTGATTTCCAAAAAATATCCGACAAATAATAGGCTGGCTGGCTCCGCTCCGCCAACCAAAATTGCTCCCTGAGCGAAGTCGAAGGGAGCAATTTTGGTTGGTATAACTTTTTCTGGCAATCGCCTATACAAACGCCACGGAAGCATCTATCGGCCCGCTTTTTCGGGCAAGTTGCGGGGGGGAATCGCCCTTCCCTGATAAAACTGCCGTTCGAGGCGGTCTAAGTTCCACCATGCCGCCACGAACGCCAAGGGAACCGTCGCAGCCAATAGCACGCTGACTAAAGCGGTTTGCCCAAAGGCCACCAGCCAAATCGGAAAAAATGTCCAGGCTGTCGCTGCAAAAAAAACGCACAGACGGCGAAGGCGCTGAATATTTAGCAGAGCGGTCCGGCAGCTCGCACAGTTTTCCGTGTGGGAGTGGTAGCGATCGAGAAGTTGCGTTCGGTCCAAGGCAGGAGGCAGGGATTGCCCTGGAAACGGGTCTGCCTGAAACTGCTGCGTCCATTGGCGATATTCTGCCACGAAGCGATCGGCAGGCGTCGCCAGATAAAAGGCTTGCTTAAAGTTCGGAGCCCCGCCCTGCGCCACTAAATGACGCTCTTGCCAATGCAGGAAAATTTGATCATCTTCCAGAATGGCATTTTGCTGCAGATGAGAGTACCAACGCGGCGTCAGCCGAATCACCGTCGCGGGGATTTTGGACGGAAATTTGAACGGGAAGCGGGCAAACAAACGGCATTTTCCTTTCTGCATGGGTGTGGCGTAGACCACCGTCAGGGTCCGGCCAAATTGCTGTGAGGTCAAGTCGTGATACATCAATCCCGGCGCGATGAAATGGGTGTCCTGGGATCCCAATTTGCCCCGACGCGGCCCCTCTGCCCAATATCCTTGGAAGCCCTGCTTCCCCGACTGCACAATGTCCAAATCCATGGGGGCCGCATTAACGCGGTTGCCAACGGAACGGTGGTGGGTAAAAGGCAAGTGACTGGAATCCAGCACATTTTCCATCAGGGTGGCGGCATCATAGGGCAAGTCACGAAAGATGTTCATGATTACCCAATCCGCAGGCGTCTCCTCTAGAGGCGCAATAATCGGGATAGGTACCTGCGCAGCATGTTTTGGCTGGCCCGCGTATACGAAGAGTAACCCTTGGCGGACCGCCGTCGCAAAGGCGCGGACACAGGCACGTTTGGCAGTGTGGGCTGTACCACCGATAGGCTCTTGGGGAATATGCTGGCAGGCTCCAGTCCCCGCAAAGGCCCAGCCATGGTAGGGGCATTCCAACAGGCCATCGACGGTGATGCGGCCCTCGGACAGAGGCGCAAGGCGATGGGGGCATTGATCCTCAAAAGCCCGCCACACCTGAGCTTGGCCGTCCCACCAAATCACTAAATGAATATCTAGCAGAGTAAAGGCCTGGGGCCGGGTCCGATCGAGGTCATCCAGGAAGTAAACGGGATACCAAACCTCCGTGACATCAAACCGCTCTGGATCGGTTCCACCTGCGGCTTGGGGCTGTGGAGTGGCAGAGGCAAGGGGTGGGGCGAGAGGGGAAGGTGTTCCTGCCGTTGGCATAGTATTCTCCAGGTGGGTGGGCGATCGCCGTGAAATCGCGTCAGACAACTCCATAACTCAGACTGCGTGACTCAGACTGCGTGACTCAGGCAGTCGCGTTACATATCTTTACGTTTCTCATTTACATAATAGACGAAGACTCTCCCTATCCCCTCCAAACTGGCTCATAATAAAATTTTGCTTTGCATTAATTGTGTGATTGACCCATGATTGCTGAACTTGCGACGGTGCTGGATGGACTAGACTTGCCCGCGGATTGGGTGGGCCTGCGAGCGGTACGGGAACAGTCCACGGGGCGATCAGTGCGGGATGAAACAGTCCCGGAAACCAATAGCAAATCCCTCAACCAAGGGGTGATGGTCGAGGTGCTGGCCCAGGGGCAGATGGGCTATGCGGCCACTAATTCCATGGCTCCGGAGAGTATTCGACAGGCCGCCGCGATCGCCTATCAGCAGGCGATCGCGGCCAGTCAGTGGTCGATTTATCCTTTAACTGCCGCTGTTCGTCCCCCCGTTGCAGGCCAGTATGCTTCGCCCGCGCAACAGCCCTTCGATGCCCTCAGTCCCAGCGAAATTAATGCCATCCTGATCCAGATTTGCCGCAAACTCAAAGTTTCGGATAAAGTCGTGCAGACTCACGCCATGGCCACCACCACCGAGCGGGACATGTGGTTTGTCAGCAGTAACGGCTCTGAGGTCTATCAGCGCTTTCTCAACATTGGCACCGATTATGCCGTGACGGCCCAAGACGGTTCCGTCATTCAACGCCGCAGCAATAACGGTTGGCTGGCCCGCTGTTTTCAGGGGGGATTGGAGCACTTTGTAGAGCCGGATTTGTGGGAACGGGTGGAACGGATTGGGGCACAGGTGATGGAATTATTAAGTGCTGAAGATTGTCCAAATTTGACGACAAATTTAGTGCTAGCACCAGACCAGATGCTCTTGCAAATCCATGAAAGTATTGGGCATCCGCTGGAAATCGATCGCATCCTCGGGGATGAGCGTAACTATGCCGGGGGCAGCTTTATTCAGCCGACTGACTTCGGCACGCGGGTTTACGGTTCTCCGCTGATGAACATCACCTTTGATCCAACGGTGTCGGGTCAAAATGCCAGCTACGCCTTTGACGATATTGGCGCTCCTGCTACGCGCGAATATGTGATCAAAGAAGGGATTCTCCAGCGGGGATTAGGCAGTGTAGACAGTCAGACGCGAGCCGGCATTGCGGGGGTGGCCTGTGCTCGGGCATGCTCGTGGAATCGTCCGCCGATTGACCGGATGGCCAACCTGAATCTGGAGCCCGGTTCGACGGCATTTCCAGATTTAATTAAAGACATTGACCATGGAGTCTATATGGAATCAAATCGCTCCTGGTCAATTGATGATCAGCGCTATAAGTTCCAGTTTGGGTGTGAATATGCCAAGTTAATTGAAAATGGAAAATTCACGAAGACGCTCCGCAATCCCAACTATCGCAGCACGACGCCGGAGTTCTGGAAAAACTTAGTGAAGGTGGGCGATCGCCAATCCTGGGAAATGTATGGCACCTTCTTTTGTGGCAAGGGAGAACCTAACCAAGCTATCTGGGTTGGCCACGGCTCCCCCCCGGCTGTTTTCGCGGAGGTGGAAGTCTTCGGCAGTGATACATGAATTTGCGGAGGAATTTCAAGAACACTAGCTCCTTGGCCATGGCCTCTAAAAATTCATGAACAGGCCGAGCTTAAAGCATGGCCAGTAATCTCAGCGATCTGTAATGACTTGACTAGCAACGGTGATACAGCAATCCTACGTGAATCGTGAGACCACTTTCCAAAGGATGCGATCGGGCTTTTTTCCCAAATAGACACCTGTAAAAGCTCTCAAAGTGGAGTATAGTAGCTCGCGTCTGGCAGCCGTCTTTTTACCAGACAGCCTGTCAGACAAAACGTCTAAAGCGCTTACCTAGGAGATGACTTTGGATTAGAGAACCGAACAAGTATTATAAAATGGCAAGCTTAAGCTGATTATTATCTCTCCTTAACCTCGCCCATGAAACCCCTTGATACTGAACTGACTAACCGCTTGCTCAACGAAATTATGGAGGCTGAGCTGGCGGGGGTGGTCCGTTATACCCACTATTCTCTGATGGTCACTGGCCCCAATCGCATTCCTATTGTGCAATTTCTCAAGGGACAAGCCACCGAATCTCTGCTGCATGCCCAACAAGTCGGTGAAATTCTTACCGGCCTAGATGGCCATCCCTCGCAAAAAATTGCTTCGATTGAGGAGACTTTTCAGCACTCGATTTACGACATTTTGCTAGAAAGTCTGCACCATGAGACGGCTACGCTAGACCTATACAAGCAACTGCTTGATGTGGTTACTGATGCCAGCATTTACCTAGAGGAGTTCATCCGGGGCATGATTGGCCAAGAGGAACTGCACGGCATGGAGCTGAAGAAAATGCTGCGAGACTTTAAACCGGAGTGAGGATTTTAGCTAGCGCTTGGGGGCGCGGCGATCGCTTCGGGTCAGCGGTTACCAGAGTGTTTGCATCCAAATTAAGCGGCTTCGATCAATCCGCTGCCCCCAATTTTTAGGCTTCATTAAAATCTTCTTGCGCCCGCGCTTTTCCAAGAAGAACTGGCTTCATGTTGCCGTTGAACTGCCAACTCAAAATTAAGAGGTAGGTTGTCAAAAATAGACTCCCTCCAAAAAGCGCCAATACCGAGAGGAATATTCCAATCCCTGAGAATTGATGCCGCCATACGACCCAAAACGCAGAGAGTATCAGCATAAACATAAAATCGAGGTTGAACTGACCCGCCCAACCCACCACCGCCATGTCTCCAAAAAAAATGTTGAACAGCCCTAAGCCATGATTCGCGATCACCACACTGGTATAGCCCACAAGAATAGTCAACAGGGTGATCAACACCGTGCGAAATGCAGTCATAGCAAAACCCTCAACGATATACTTCGCTAAAAGTATCACTTGACTCTAGATTCAAGCATTAATCTTGATCAATAACCGCGAAGGTAACGTTTCAACAAGCTACACGGTAAGGCGAAGAAGTCTAACGCAGGGTTTGACAGACTTGCTGGAATTTAGTACTGGGTACCGGATTTGCGGTGGTTTACGGCGGTGACTCCGGTGACATCCAAAACTTTGCCATTATTAATCACCGCATAGAGCAACCAGTGGTCCCCGCAGTCCATGCGATTTTCGACGGTGCATTCCAGATAGGCCAGGGCCTCCGTCAGAATCAGATTGCCATTCGCAGCCCGTTCAGTAGCCACGATCGCAAATACATCCTCACCCGCCATCTGAGTGCGCTGAAAATGGCGACGCAGGTTGCGGCCTTCCTTCAGAATATTCAGCACAAACTGGGCTCCCGTCTGAGTTAGGGTCTCTAGGGGCTGATTTTTCTCGAGGGCAATCGTCAGACCGGGCGGGGTAAAGCTGGCCTGGGAAACCCAGGAGGTTAGCATACCCAGATTGGCGCCCTCGGCAGTTTTGGCAGTGAGGACACAGAGGGCATTGGTAACCCGCCCCACGGCTTGGCTGGTGCGATCGCTCTCCGCCACCACCTGCCGGGGAACCCGCACTTTCTTAGTCTTTTTCAACGTCTGGACAAACTCTAGCCCTGCGGCCTCACACTGCTGCAGCACCGCATCGGTCGGCGTAAACTTGACCCGAATCGTGTCAAAGCCAAACTGATACCCCGCATCCTGCAACTTATCTTCCAATTGATCCACAGCTTCCCCACTCCAGCCATAGGAGCCAAAAACCCCAGCCACCTTGGTTTTAGCGGCATTAGACAGGACAATCCCCAGGGCCGTTTGAATCTGGGTCGGTGCGTGGCCCCCCAAGGTGGGAGAACCCATGATGAAGCCATCACAGGTGTCCACGGCAGCGGTAATGGCAGCCGGGTCCGTGGATTCGCAATCAATCAGAGCAACGTCCGATCCGGCCTGCTGGATACCCGCCGCGATCGCCCGGGCGATCGCTCCCGTATTGCCGTAGGCTGAGGTGTACAAAATGGCCACATTAAAATCCTGGATCCGCTGCTGGTCGCTCCACTCGCGATAGTCAAAGGTCAGCCGACTGACACTGTACCGCACAAGGGGACCATGGGCCGGCGCATACATTTTCGCATTGAGGGGAGCCAACTGCTTCAGCACTGTTTCCACCTGTGGGGCTTGAGCCGCATGCAAACACTCGAAATAATAGCGCCGATCCTCATCCAGGGACTTCCAGTTTTTATCCAACACCGCATCGTCACACAGATGCGCCCCAAATAGCTTATCGGTATAGAGAATTTGGGTTTTAGTATCGTAGGTGCAAATCGCATCGGGCAATCGCGGCGTCGGCACAAAGTAAAATTGCAGCACATGCCCTTCGCCCAAGTCGAGGGTTTGCCCATCCCGCACCACATCAATCCGCACGTCATTATCCGGAAACACCGATCGCAACGTGTTTGCCGCCGGTTTAGAACAAACAATCGTGGCATGGGGCGTCATATCAATCAACCGCTTCAGCGTCGTCATCCGATTGGGATTGACGTGACTCAAGATTATGTAATTAATCCGGTGAAAGGCGTGATGCTGATACAGTTCGTCCAGAAAAATATCCGTAAAGGATTCCCCCGGCGGGTCGAACAAGGCCGTTTGATACGCCTGAATTAAATATGCATTAGAGGTCGTGCCCTTTTGGCGCGCATACTCCATTTCAAATTTGAGGCGATCCCAGGTGCGCGATCGCAACACCAGCGTTTCTTCCCCAATTTCCGCCACCTGAACATCCCGCAGGCGCGGCCCAGCGAGGTTCGTTCCCGAGGTGAGATCAGCCGTCAAAGAGTCAAGAGTCATGGGATTTTGGATTGCGCTTCGCGCCGCTACGCTAGAGGGTGTTGGGTGTTGGGTTGCGTCACTCTGGGAATTTTAGATTTTGGATTCTAGATTTTGGATGGCCCAAACCGCTGGCCTTTTATATCTAAAAGGCTGCCACTACTCCATTCCAAGCCTGCCCGCGCTCGCCCCAGAAAAGCACTGGGGACCAGAATCCAAAATCCAAACCCCTAATAGTGGTTGCCGACTTTGCGATGATGCACCGCAGTGAGAGCATCGAGATTGGAGACACGGCCTATATCCACAGCGCTATACACCAGCCAATGGTCCGGAGTTTCCATGCGGCTCATCACTTCGCATTCCAGGTAAGCCAAGGCATCGGCAAGGATGGGCGAACCATTAGCAGCAGGGTAGGTTTTGATGCCCGCAAACCGATCCGCACCGGGGGGAAACCGCTTTAGGAAATGCTTCATCAGGGGCTGATAATTGTCTTCTTCAAGCACGTTGAGCACGAAGCGATCGCCCACATGCATCAAGGACTCAATCGCCCGGTCCTTGGCCACGGCAATGGTCACCCCCAATGGCTTGAGGCTAGCTTGGGAAACCCAGGAGGCCAACATGGCACTGGAAGAGTTACCACGCTGAGCCGTAATAATATACAGCCCCCCGCTGATCCGCCCTAGGGCCTTGTCCAGATCATTGTCTAAGGCTTTCATTTGCTTAATGCTGCGATCGCGCGTCAGCCGCTGCCCCAGATCAGTGCCCGCTTCGTCGCAGAGCTGATAGGTGGCAGCAGTCGGGGTTTCCTTAATCAAGATCGGCGCAAAGGCTTCGGCGAGGCCCAATTCCTGGAATTTGTTGCGGAGGGGATACACCGATTCGTCATCGCCGCCACCGACTTCAAACAACCCCACCGTTTGCTTGCTGTGGGCCGAAGCCAGGATGGTATTCAGCAAGGTGCGGGTCGCAGCAGCATAGGGACCCGACTGGGGCGGCATGCCAATCACAATTCCAGCGGCAATTTCCGTCAGGACGCGCACTTCCGGAGGTTCAGCGCTGCGAAGATCAATCAGCTCAACCGCGACTCCAGTTTTAGAAATACCCTGGGCCAAGGCGTGGGCTAGGCGATCGCTAAACCCATAATCCGATACATAGTAAACCGCCACGGTCTTAGCGGCCTTGGCCTGGGCTTGACTCCAGTCGCGATAGCGCTGCACCAACTCAGGCAAATTAAACTTCAGCAGGGGACCATGGCCAGTCCCAATGGTGGTGATGGCGGGCAGCTCATCCATCCGCTTCAGGGCCGATAGCACCGATCGCGCATTCGGACCCATCAGACAGTCGTAGTAGTACTGATAGTCGTGCTCAATCAGATCTAATTCTTCGTCAAAGGTGTGATCGTCACAAAAGTGCATGCCAAAAGCATCACAGGTGTAGAGGATCTGGGTGCCATGGTCATAGGTAAAAATCGTATCGGGCCAGTGCAGGTTAGGAGCCGACAGGAATTCCAGTTCGTGGCCATTGCCGAGGTCGAGGCGATCGCCACTCTTGACCAGCTTGCGCTCAAAGGGCTGATGCACCATGTCTTCCAGGAATTGAATCGCTACCTTAGCCCCGACGACGACGGCTTGGGGGGCCAGCTTCAGCACCTCGGGCACTAGGGCGCTGTGGTCTGGTTCAGTATGACTAATAATGATGTAGTCAATCGTGGTGGGATCAATCAATCCGGCCAGGGTATCGAGGTAGAGCTGGCGAAATTTGGCGTGGGAAGTGTCCACGAGGGCAGTTTTTTCGCCCTTAATGATAAAAGAATTATAGGTGGTGCCGTTGTCCAGGGCGAATTCAATGTCGAAGCGTTCGCGATCCCAGTCCAAGCAGCGAATGGTTGTTGAGTCCGCCCCAATCTCTAGGGTCTGTACCGTCAGCCGCGCCTTTACCCGTTCTGCCAGTGCCACCATAACGGTCTCCTTTCAGCTCAAAGAAATTTGCCTTACTCCTATTATTGACTGACTGAGAGCCATTATGAAATTTCATTAAGCAAATTTGCTCATTGGTTCCGCTTATCGATGGGCGATCCCAAATCGGATAGGGCCATAGGGGATCGGAGAGCAGCCTACTTTTCCGTCAAGGTCCAAGAGCCATCCCAATCCTCAACGGGAGGATTTTGCAGCCAGTATTGGCAGCGATCGAGGTGGAGCAGCGCCGCCTTATCCTTGTTGTCCACTTCTTCGACGATGAGGGCGAACTCGTTCATAGCTTTGCGGAATTGCCGAGTCAGGTAGAGTTCGCGTCCTTGCTGGTAAAACTCGATTTTGCGTCTCCAGGCGTCCGATAGCACTTCTGACTGGAGGCCAACCAGTTCATAGATGGCGACGGGTCGGTTTTTGCCTTTGACTTTGATATAGTCCAGTTCGCGCGCCCAAATGCGATCGCGACAGGGTTGGAATGTCGTCTCACTAATGACGATATCAGTGCCATAAATCTTGCTGGCGCTTTCGAGGCGAGAGCCCAGGTTGACCCCGTCGCCAATGGCGGTAAACTCCATGCGCTTGCTGGAGCCAATATTGCCACTGATCACCGTGTCGGAGTTAATGCCAATGCCAATGGCAATGGGGAGTTTGCCATTGGCCTCGCGGTTGGCGTTGAAGGCGGCAAGGCGGTGGCGCATTTCCACGGCGGTTTGCAGGGCCATCCATTCATGATCATCCAAGGGCAAAGGCGAGCCGAATACGGCCATAATCGCATCGCCAATATACTTATCCAGCGTGCCTTTGTGGGTGAATACCGCATCGACCATGGTCTCAAAGTACTGGTTCAGCATCTCCACCACTTCTTCCGCCGCCAGGGTTTCGGTGAGGCTGGTATAGCTGCGAATGTCAGAAAATAGCACGGAGACTTCTTTGCGATCGCCCCCCATTTTGGCGGCGTCGGGATTTTCCAACAACTGTTCCGCTAGCTCCTGGGTCATGTAGCGGTACATCGTGCTTTTTAACCGCTTTTCATCGCTGATATCTTCCATCACCACCAAAGCCCCCGACACCCGCGTGCTGTCATTGGCATCGGAAATGCTGTTGATCGAGAGGTTAATGCTATGGTGCTCTTCGCCGCGTGCGGGTTGAAGGGTTTGGTCGGGATAGTACTGCATGTCACGCCCCCGCAGCGCCGCCCCAAACCAGCGGGCAAATTCGCCCGTTTCAATTTTGACGAGGTTGGCGACGGGCTGTCCTTCCAGGGGGGCACTTTCGTCCAGGCCCAGGAGCTTTTTGGCACTTTCGTTGGCAGCGATGATGTGACCGGATTTGTCGGTGGAAATCACCCCATTGCTGAGCGATCGCAAAATATCCCGCTGCATCTGCTCCTGCTGCTTCACCGTCTCAAACAGTTTGGCGTTCTGCAAGGCCACCCCTGCCTGAATGTTGAAGGCTTGCATGAATTCCTGATCGTTGCGATTAAAGCTGGCTTTCCAGCAGTCCGGGGCCTGGGGATAGTAGGTGGGATCATAGTCAGGATAGTCACCCTGCCGCCGCTTATTGACCAATTGAGTCACGCCAATTAAATCTTGATCGGCGTTGAAGACGGGCATACAGAGCATGCTACAGGTGCGATAGCCGGTTTTGCGATCGGTTTCCATGGCCGTTCCAGCATTGGGATCGTCATACAGATCAAAGGGAATCAATAGGGGTTCCCCGGTCGTGGCGACCTGCCCTGCAAAGCCTGCACCCAGAGGAATGCGGATTTCCTGCAACTCGCCGCCAATGGGAATTTTGGTCCAGAGTTGGTCTTTGTCGCGATCGATCAGCCAGAGGGTGGAGCGATCGGCACTCATCAATTCCTTGGCTTCATCCATCACCCGCTTGAGGGTGTCTTCTAAGTTCAGGCTGCTTTGGCTGAGGGATTGGGTCGCCTTCATCAAGGCGGAGGCCGCGCGCTGCTGCTGGGTCGCTTTATAAAAGGAGCGCGAGGACTCAATAATTAGGCGAATAGACGGGGCAAAGTCCTCAAACACCTGCTCGTCCTGGGGGGTAAAGCCGCCGAAGTCAATCTGGGCATCCAGGGGAGCAGTGCGATCGTGGTTAGGTTTGAGCTTATTAATCAATTGCACTACAGCGACGAGCTTGCCATCTTCATTGAGCAGCGGCATCGCCAGCATGGTGTAGGTACGGTAGTGATTGCGCTCGTCGAAGCGCTTGGCAGCATCCGAGCGGGGATCATCATAGAAATCGTAGGCAATGTTGACCACACGCTTGTGGGTGGCCACTTCCCCGGCAATCCCCACGTTGGCCGGAAAGCGCATTTCTAAATTATTGCCGCGTTCGTCCTTGGCGACAATGGACCAAAGCTCATTCTTTTCTTCGTCTAAAAGGAAGATGGTGGAGCGATCGGCGTTGAGCAGTTCCCCAGTTTTGAGGGTGATGGAGCGCAGCATTTCGTCCAGGATCGCGTCAAATCCTTGGGCATCCAGCAGGTTATCCAGCATGGAAAGGGTCTGATGCACCACGTGTAGGCGGTTTTCAACATCCTGGACGACTTGTTTAAAGGTCTCCTGGGTCAGGGGAGCCAGAAATTCGCCGAAGCTACCTTTGCGCTGCACCAGGGTGCCATTGGAACTATGCCGCATGGGGGTAGCAACCAAATCTGTCGGACCCGCAGGACTCGCCAAGGCCAGGGGAGCAGCCACGGCGATCGCGTCTACTTCTAACACTTCGGGGGGCATTACGTCTGAAGAAAGGACGGCGGCCATCGGCGGTTTTGCGGCTTCCATGATGGTACGGCTAAAGGGTGCGAACAGAGGCGATGCAATCGACATAGTAGCGAAACAATCCGGGGGCGGGGCACGCCTATCTTCATGATTCTGACACTGGAATCCGGAAAAAGTATGTACCCGTTTCTACGGTTAGTTCCGGGGTCACTCACCTCTCAGCTTCAGTATTCCCACGGCGATTGGAAACTCCCTGTGGGGGAAGCGGATGTTTCCCGATAAAGGTCAGATAAAGGATATCAAGGACAGGCACAGACCTCAAAGTCCAAACTAAAACACCTTGGGGATCGCAGAATGGGATGGACCGACTCTCCGATTCCGCCGGAGATAAATTGTCAAGATTTCCTGACTTTACAAAGCCTTACAGATTCGGGGGAAAATGAACATCAAGGGGTGAGCAATGCCCACCCCTTGATCTATCGTGCTATTTGGTGTCCGTCCCGTTGGGCTATGGGAAATAATCCGGACCTCAAGCCACGGACTCGCCGGTCAGAACTTAGGCCGTAATCGAAACCGGACGATTGCTGAACAGTTTCAGGATGCGATCGGCCATTTGGGGAGGCGTTAAGCCCAGATCGGCTTTGGACTCCTCAGCCGTGGCGTGATCAACCAAAATATCGGGGACGCCAATGCGGGTAACGGGCACGGTGATCTCGGCATCCATAAATGCCTCCAGCACAGCGGAACCAAAGCCACCAGGCAGACAGCCCTCCTCTAGGGTAACCACCCGACCAATGGTTTGCGCTAGGGGCAGAATCAACTCGGTGTCTAGGGGCTTGGCAAAGCGAGCATTGACAACGGTGGCATCAATGCCATGCTCGCTGAGGATCTCCGCAGTTTGCATGGCGGGATAGACCATAGAGCCATAGGCAAGCAGCAGAATATCGTCGCCATGGCGCAGGATTTCGCCTTTGCCAATGGGCAGGGGTTCCCAGCCTTCTTCCATCAGAGGCACGCCGTAGCCGTTGCCACGGGGGTAGCGGAGGGCGATGGGGCCGTCTAGGTGGTTAATCCCCGTGACAATCATCCGTTGGAGTTCGGCTTCGTCCTTGGGAGCCATCATCACCATGTTGGGAATGCAGCGCAGGTAGGCGATGTCATACATGCCTTGGTGAGTGGGACCGTCCGATCCCACAATGCCCGCCCGATCCATACAGAAGAAGACGGGTAGTTTTTGAATGCACACGTCATGGACGATTTGGTCAAAGGCCCGTTGCAGGAAGGTGGAATAAATCGTCACGACCGGACGGATGCCTTCGCAGGCTAACCCAGCGGCTAGGGTAACGGCGTGCTGCTCAGCAATGCCGACATCCATATATTGATTAGGCAATCGCTTTTGGAGAATATCCAGTCCGGTGCCCGTAGCCATAGCGGCGGTAATGCCGATGATGTTGGGATTATTTTCAGCCAAAGTGGTCAGGGTTTCACCAAAGACTTTGGAATAACCGGGGGGCTTGGGTTTATTGGACGGGACGGCCTTGCCCGTGGCCAGGTTGAATGGGGTTTGGGCATGGTAGCCGACCTGATCCTTTTCGGCGACTTCGTAGCCTTTGCCTTTGGTAGTGGCAACGTGGACGAGGACAGGCCCAGTGTGCTGGTGGGCGGCTTTGAAGGTGGCCACCAGTTCTTCCAGGTTGTGCCCGTCGATCGGGCCAATGTAGGTGAAGCCAAGTTCTTCAAAGACAGCCCCTACCTTGGGGACGGCGAGGCGCTTCATGCCTTCCTTGACCCGACCAAGTTCGGGGCCGAGGGGCAGATTTTTGATTTGCTCTTCGAGGTTGCCGGAAAGGAATTGGACCGGGGGACTGAGCCGCAATTTATTGAGGTAGCGAGGAATGGCTCCAACGTTAGGGGAGATGGACATTTCGTTGTCGTTCAGGACAACCATGAGGTTGGTTTTGGGCAGGTGTCCCGCATGATTGATGGCCTCGAGGGCCATGCCGCCCGTCAGCGCCCCATCACCAATAACAGCGACGACCTTGTAGTTGTCGCCTTGGATGTCGCGGGCCATGGCCATGCCGAGGGCAGCGGAGATACTGGTAGAGGCGTGGCCTGCCCCAAAGTGGTCAAATTTGCTTTCACAGCGTTTGAGGTAACCGGCAATGCCGTCTTTTTGGCGCAGGGTGTGGAAGCTGTGGTATCGCCCGGTGAGCAGTTTGTGGGGATAAGCTTGGTGCCCGACATCCCAAGTGACTTTGTCGCGATCGAGATTTAGGGTCTGGTAGAGCGCTAGGGTCAGTTCCACAACACCTAAACCGGGTCCTAGATGACCACCACTGGTTGCAACAGTTTGTAAATGTTTCTCACGAATTTGGCGGGCGATTTGTTGCAGTTGGTAGATAGACAATCCGTGCAACTGGTTTGGGTGTGTGATTTCACTCAGGTGCATACCAGGAATCCTCGTAAATCGTATGAATTAATAGTCTGCTATACCTTTCCACTCTAGTGGATTCCAGGTCGCGTATTTCGGTAAAGTATCATGCAAATTTTTTGCGAAATGTAATAAGGATTTCATATTTTCTGAGAGACCGCCCGTCTGGATGGCAAGGCAGGCACATTAGCGGAAAGGGGGGGCGGGGAATTCGCTGTGTGCTTTGGGCGGGATGCTTATATCCTGGTTAGTGCAGAGGTCCATGAATGATCATGATGGGAGATAGGAAACAATGATGATTACTAAGATTTCTGGAGTTTCTGGACAAAGGACGCGGGGGTGGAGCCGTTCCCTGAGTTCCGGTTTGGGAGGACTGAGCGTAGTGGCGGCGTTGGTCATGGCGGGAGTGCCGATGGGGGGAGCGATCGCCGCCAATGATTACGAGCGCTGCGCTGCGGATCTGGTCGGTTTAAAAGTGACCTCAGAAGAGGCGGCCAGTGCCTGTGCCAAGGCATTACATCCGAAAGAGATTGCCACCTGTGTAGGGACTGTAGCAGGACAGGGGGTGGCGATCGCCGAGGCCCTATCATCTTGCAATCAGGTACGCCGTCCGGTGGACTTGGGCAACTGTGTCACGGACATTCGCGGCAAAGTTAGCGGCACGGTGGCCAAAGATGTCCTCGGCAACTGCCAGCGCAGCCTCTTGCCCAACCAGTATGCAAGCTGTGTGGTGGGTGTAAATACCGCCGCCAAGTTGCCCGCCATGAAGGCCATGGATACCTGTATTGATGCGGGCTACTATCCCAAGGAACTGCATGAAACCTTCATTCCTAATCCGGCAGAGGGCAGTCCGGCGGCTAGTCCTATGCCCTAGGAATGATTGAATTTTAGAGTTTGGATTTTAGATTTCATCTAAAATCCAAACTCTAAGCCGGACTTCACTCGTTCATATTTTTGTAGGTAGCGACGGCTGAAGGAGAAATGCGGTTGAGGTAACGGAAAATCCAGTATTTGAAAATGGTGTCTAGAATCACCGGAAAGGTGGCAATAAAGATGCCATTAAAGTTGTGGTTTGACGGAATACCCAAATGGCCGCAGATGCTTTCTAGAAGGACTTCCCAGCCGTGGGGCGAGTGGAATCCTACAAATATGTCGGTGAATAGGATAATAATGAAGGCTTTGGCGCTGTCGCTAAGCCCGTAGACGCGCTCATCGATAAAAGATTTGAGAACATTAAAGTCTTGCCGACGCGATACGATGAATCCCCCAAACGTGAGGAATCCGAATAGGTCGGAAAAGATATTTTTAACGGCATCGGAGCTGCGGTGACTGTACTCTTCAGCTAACTCTTGGGCTTTTTCTTTGAGGCGTTCTTCTAGGGATAGGGGTGCGCCTTCCGCAGCTTTCTCAGCAGATCCTTCCCCAGCTTCCTTAGCGCCTGAACGGCTTTCAGGACGGCCTTCGGAACGCCCCTCAGGGGCAGTGCTGGACTCGGCCTTGGCGGTGGGAGCCGATTCTGGTTTGGGCGCGTTGCGGGCCGGAGCATTGAGGACAGGAACCTCCAAGCGGCCAATTAAGTTTTCAAATCGGAGTTGCTCCTCAAATAAGCTGAGTTCTCGCAGGGCTTCTTCCCGTAGTTCCGCATTCAGAAAAATCTGGGCGCGATCGGGATGGCGAAAGTGATCGACAATAGGACCAACCAGCAGAGGTTTAGAAACCTGTTGCGCCAGTAGTGGCAGGGCGATCATGAGGAGCAAAAATCGGATGGCAACCCGAGTTTTGGTTTGGGTACTGCGAAAGCTTTGGACAACCTTCTGCTCAGAGGTCGGATCCAGTTCTTGCTTGATCCGATTGAGGCTGGTGGTGATCGATCGCGGCAGGACCCCCGTGCGATCGAGAAATCCGTCGTTTTGATCATTGAAATCTTCGGCATACCAGTCCGGGGCTTTACCACCACCATCCGTAGTTCTCGCGATGGCCTGGGCAGTGGAGCCATTGGCAGGCACCGGGACCAAAGCCAGGGAATTGGCCGCCCCCGGTTTGTAGCGGGCTAGAATTTCGTCGATGAAGTTTAATTTCTCCAGGACAACGGCATTTTGATCGAAATCTTCGGCGGCTTGAGTGGCAATCTTGAGGCTACGTTTGGCCGAATTTGTAGAATTAACGATGGAGCGACTGGCTTTGAATTCTTTGAGGCGAACATCTAGGGCTTGCAGGTAGTTATTCAGATCCGTCTGAATCAAGGCAAAGGCGGTTTGGCTGTATTTCCCTGCCGAGTTAGTAATCGGATTGCCGTCGAAATGCTGATTTTCGAGGGCCTTGATCTTCAAGGCGGCATTGTAGGCTTGATCTAGGGCGCGCTCAGGGGTGTTGTTTAGCCAGAGATCGAATTTGCGCAGGGCGCGACCAAAGTTTGCCATAAAGGAAATTGCCATGACACAAACTGATGAAGACGTAGGGGAAGACCCGATGGCGCTGAGCAGTTTTCCGCCCAACCTCCCGCAAAGTAAAGTTATTTTAGAACAGCCGATTTTGAATGCTAAGCAATCTTAATAAATTCATTACGCATCCGTGCTAAATTCATCACCGATCTGGGTTCAGGGAAGTACGCGCAGTGGCAAGACAGCGCGGGCCGTGGAGTGGTTTAGCGCTTGGACACTCGCGGAGGCGGCAAATCGAGCCAATCCATCCCTACCCCAGGGAGGAGCGCTGGTGTTGGCGGCCATTGGAGATGGTCGCATTGAGTTGAGCGATCGCCTCGCCCAGGCCACGCAGGGCCACTATCCCTTTGATGTCACCACGCCCTTGGGCTTCTTTCACGATGAGGTGCTGCTGTTCTGGTCACTGCTGATTCAGGAATTGGATCTGAAGGCCCAGTTTCCGCTGCGACTGGCCCCAGAAACCGAACAGGAATTGGCGACCCAAGTGTGGCGGGAGGATCTAGACCGAGTGATGGCCGAACAACCCGGCGTGGTGGAATCGCGCCTAGTGCGGCGGGTTTTAGACGTGTTGCAATTGGCCATGCTGGCTGGGGTCCCGATGGGGGACATTCCGACGATTTTGGCCCAGGGCTTGGCGGGGCCATCGGCGGAGTTGCCCCTGCCGTTTGAACGCGTGGGAGAAATGCTGGCGGGCTGGCAAGCCTGGTGCCTGGAGCGGGGCCTGCTAACCTATAGCCTGATTGCAGGGCTGTATTGGCAGCACTTATTGCCCCATCCGCTGTATCAGGAGCAGTTAATGCGGCGATATCGGGTGCTGGTGGCAGATGATGTGGATGAGTATCCGGCGATCGCCCGACGCCTGTTTGATCTGCTGCTGGACGCAGGCACTGCGGCCATTTTTACCTATAACCCTGATGGGGCCGTGCGTCTGGGCCTGGGGGCGGATCCTGAAGCGATGATTGCCTTGGTCGATCGCTGCCAAAGCGAGCACTTGCCCGATCCCGTGAGTCCCTTTCTGGGCAACACTTCGCCCGCATCGCTGGTCCAGTTCATCCTCGATCCGCTGACCTTGCCCCAGGTGCCCGCGGCCTTTCGGGTGATCCAAACTACATCCCGATCGCAATTGCTGCGCCAGACCACCGATGTGCTGATCGCAGCGGTCCAAGCCGGTGAGATTGCCCCGCGTGATATCGCGATTATTGGTCCGGGGCTGGATGCGATCGCCCGCTACAGCCTGATTGAAATCCTGACCAAGCAGAACATCCCGGTGGAATCCCTCAACGACCAGCGTCCCCTCAACAGCATCCCGATTATCCGCGCCCTATTGACCTTACTGACCTTGGTCTATCCCGGCTTGGGACGGCTGTGCGATCGCGATGCCGTGGCTGAAATGCTGGTGCTGCTGTCGGGGCCTTCGGGTGGGTCATCCCCCGGAGCGCCCCAGTTCACGATCGACCCCGTGCGCGCCGGACTCCTGGCAGACCACTGCTTCGTCCCCCACCCCGATCGCCCACGCCTACTGCCGGTGACTACCTTTCCCCGCTGGGATCGCCTGGGTTACCAAACCGCCGGGGCCTACGAAGATCTGCTGCAATGGATTGCCCTCCAGCAGACCCAACTGGAGCAGCGGTTGATTCCCAACGCGATCGCCCTCCTGGATCGATCGATTCAGCATTTTCTGGGCGGCGGCAGCACCTTGCCCTTTGACCAACTGGCCGCCCTGCGGCAACTGATGGAAACCGCCCAGCACTATTGGGAAGTCCACAGTCGCCTAGAACGCGGTCCCAAGTATGGCCCCCAGGGAGAAATCCCCGCCTTTGTCACCGTGGGGCGTTTGATTCGTCTGCTGCGCAATGGCACCGTCACGGCCAACCCCTATCCTGTCCGCCCCATTGGCCCTGCGGGAAATGCGGTCACCTTGGCCACGGTGTTCCAGTACCGTTCCAGTCGGCGATTTCACCGCTGGCAGTTTTGGCTAGATGCAGGCTCTGCCCGGTGGCTGATGGGGGTAGACGCGCTGTTTGCTGCACCGCTGTTTCTCCAAAGCTGGTCGGGACGCACCTGGACCGCTGCCGACACTCTGGATGCCAACGAGCACCGTCTACGCCGAATTTTGATCGATCTGCTGGGCCGCACGGGGGAACGTGTCTATTTATGCCACAGCGACTTGGCTACGGGCGGACAGGAGCAAACCGGGGTGCTCTTGTCCCTGGTTAATGCTGTTGAGCCTGAAACCACTTCGATAACATCTAACAATGCTCAATGACGTCTAAAGCGCCCTGAGCGGAGTCGAAGGGCGCATACTGGCTGCGACTCCAAACAAACCCCCTGCTGGCTTCGGCTCAGCTCAGCCAGCGGGAGCCGAAGCCAGCGGGAGGATTGTTTGGGAAAAACTCTTTCTAGATCTGAATTGCTGGCATACGCGGGCTGAGCGGAATCACGCAGATTGAGTGAAATTACGCAGATTGAGCAAGATCATGCGAACTGAGAAGAGTCACGCGGGCTTCGACTTCGCTCAGCCCGCGTCAGATTAGGGACTTCCAAGGAAATAAACATCCCACGTCACGACTCAGCGATCGCGCTAGGTGGGCTGAGAGGGCAGAGTTTGACCCACCCCGCCCTACGGGCACCCCTCCTGGGAGGGGATTTTCGGACCAATTCCGCTCCTGGGAGGGGTCAGGGGTGGGTCGGCCCCTATGGGCACTATTTATTTCTTGGAAGTCCCTTACCCCCTATCCGTAGAATCTGCTTTTTGCGGCACTTCTGTTTGATTTGGCAATTCTGTTTGATTTTTTGTTTGATTTAATTTCAGCTTTAATTTCAGCCCGTGCGCCATTCCGGCCAATTCTTTAGATTTTGTATGATTTCACCGACGTGAAAAGCTGTACCATAGAAAAGTGAGCAAAATGTTTGATTTTTACAAAATTTCTTGATTTTTTACAAAATTTTGAGTTTCGAGTCTTAATATGAGCGTTTTAATATGGTCAAGCGATCGCTGCGGGCATCCCCGACCGGCATTCAGCGGGCTAAGCGCGCCTTTGCTCTAAAAGGGTGGACTCAAGAAAACCTCGCAGGCGAGGTGAACTTAAAAACCCGTCAGCCAATCTGGCGATTTTTCACGGGAAAAGCCGTTGATCGTCAGATTTTCATGGAAATTTGTTCGATTCTCGATTTAGATTGGCGAGAGACGGCGCTGGATCCGCCCGCAGAATTTCCTGAACCGGGCCAGACCCTGGCAACACCGCCCCTGGACGATATTGATGACCCTGGTGCAACAGGTGCGATCGCACCACCGGGACACCATTCAAAACCAATGCGGCATCCTACAGCTCTTAGACATTAGTCATCCCGTCAGCATTGATGACATCTATGTCGATGTCAATATTTTGGAAGAAATTTCCAGCCAACAGCAGTTAGAAATTGCTGACCTGCAAACCCTAGAACCGACTGAATTTGCGAGCGCTGGATTGGGAGCCGTTGAGCAAAAACAGCTACCGGGAATGCAAGCCGTTGAAACCTACTCAAAGCTAAGAGTATTAGGCAGACCAGGAGTGGGTAAAACGACCTTTTTGCAGCATCTGGCGATTCAGTGTAATCGCGATCAGTTTGCCGCCCATCAAGTGCCAATTTTTATCATCTTGAGGGAGTTTGCGGAAGAGTCACGGCGCATGGGCGAGTTTAGCCTGTTCAAAACGATCCAGCAGGTGTTGCTCACCTCTGGAATTGCCGCCCCGTCGGTGCTAGAAACCTTACTGAAAGCCGGTCGAATTCTGCTGCTGTTGGATGGCATGGATGAAGTGCTCCATCAGGATACCCCCGCCGTTCTCAAAGAAATTCGCAAATTCTCAGACAAGTATCATCACAATCGCTTTGTGGCATCCTGTCGCACCGCCGCCCACAAGCTGCGGCTGCGAGGCTTTACCGATGTAGAAATTGCTCCCTTTACCCAGGCCCAAATCACCACCTTCACCCAAAAGTGGTTCATGGCATTTAGCAAAGCCCCGCATAAATTGGGACAGCATCAGTCTGCCCAATTTATGCAGAAATTGGACCTGCCGGAAAACTGGCAGTTTCGTCAACTGGTGGTGACCCCGCTGTTTCTGCATCTCGCCTGCTGGGTGTTTCAGGGACACGAGAAATTTCCCACCAAGCGCAGTGAGTTTTATAAACAAGGACTGGATTTGCTCCTGGGACAATGGGATGAAGCGAAAGGGGTGGAGCGGGATGAAGTTTACCGTGGGTTTTTGTTGCCCCAAAAGCTCCGGTTGCTCAGCCAGTTGGCCGCGGTGACCTTTGAACAGGGGCAGTATTTTTTTGAGCAACGCACAATCGAGCACTATATTAGTGACTATCTACAGAATTTGCCCGGTGCGCCCCTCGAACCCGAAGAATTGCAACTTGAAAGCGAGGCCATGCTGAATGCGATCGAGGCCCAGCATGGCCTCTTGGTCGAACGAGCCCGCGGCATTTTCTCGTTTTCCTATCTGGCATTTCAAGAATATTTCACAGCTCGAAAAATTGTGGCCAGCCACAATCTCCAGGCATTAGAGCAAACCCTGGGCGGATTAGTCAGCCATATCACGGATCCACACTGGCACGAAGTGTTCTTGTTGACAGCGGCTATGCTACGCAGTGCCGATTCGCTGGTGCAGTTGATGAAGCAACAGATTGATGCATTAGTGGCACAAGATCCCTATTTGCAAGAGTTTTTGATGTGGGCCAGCCAAAAAACTCAGCAGATTCCAGAAGATACCAAAATGGCGACCAAGCGCGCGTTTTACCTTGCCCTTGCCAAAAACCCAAACTCGGCAGGGCACTTTGCCTTAGCCAGTACGCTGGATCAGGGCATGTTCTTAGACGCCGCCCTAGAAAACTTGCTGCTAGAGTTTTCCACCGACCACAGTCAGGATTCTGCCTATGTCAATGCCTGTAGCTCGGCCCTCAACAATATCTTGGTCATGGTTCTGGACATTGGATTGTACAAGTCCTTGGAACAATTAAAAGACCAATTGCCCGCGCCCAATGAAAATCAGGATCGGCTGCAAAACTGGTGGCAGCAGAACTATTCTAACTGGGTAAAAAAATTGCGCGTCGAGATCGCCCGTTACCGCAATATCCATCATTCCTGGGAATTCACGACTGAGCAACAGCAGGTGCTTCAACGCTACTATGATGCAAATCAACTTCTAATCGATTGCTTGAACAGTAATTGTGAAGTGACGGCGGCCATCCGACAAGACATTGAGGATACCTTACTCCTTCCTCAAAAGGAGCTGGAAGATCGGGAATGGGAAGGAGAGTGAAGGAGAACCGACGCGCCAAGTCAATTTCTATAACATTTCAAATACATTTGTTTCATTTGTTTGAAATTTGTATCTTAATCAATCAATTCACTCAGCCAATCAAACAGTCCATTCTTACTATGTAGAGATGAAAATTTCTAAAGTCAGGTTTTGGGAAATGAATGATCCACTGACTAATTCAGCCACGTTGCTCAAACACTTATCGCCCCGGCAAAGCTGGCAATCCAATTCTGTCAATGATCGCATACGGAGTAACAGCCAGCTATGCCTCTGCTGCGGCAATATTTTACTCCGCCATGTTCGTTCGGGCGGTCTTTACTGGCATTGCAGCCACTGCCGTGATGATATGCCCGTTATATAAGTTCCAGTTTGCATTTTCTCGATTAGCAACAGTTTTGTAACAGGTTTTTACGGGCGATCGCTTTAAATCAAAGATAATACATTACAGGTATCCCTGATGAACTCACTTTCACCTGATCAAAAACCACTATCTTGGTGGGTAGAAGTTTACACGTCTAACGGCCCACAGCCCCATAACCTTGGCCCATTCACCTATAACCTTGGCCCATTCAATAGTCGAGAAAAGGCAAAGATTTCTAGAGGGGCCCATGTGGAAGCGTTGTGCCATCAGAACGTAAGAGACATTGTTGCCTTGATCAAGGCGTATTAATCGCACCTCGTCCTGCGATCAATCCAGGGCACTGAACCATCGGGAACGGCAAGGAGATGCAATTGATCGCTCACTCATTTAGGTTTTACAGCCTCGCTTTTTTTGGCATCATTCTGCTGCGGTACTTTCTAGTGGCCGGGGGCACCTATTGGGTTTTCTACGCGCTCCGTAATCCATCGAGAATCGCGTACAATCCACAGCATCCACTGCCCTCTTGGCGATCGATCCAGCACGATATTCAGCTTTCGGTACTCTCGGCGGGCGTCTTTGCGCTGGCGGCAGCATTCATTCTGTCAGCCTATCATCTGGGCAAGACCAGCTTATACAGCCATTCCCAACCCTATGGACTAGGGTACCTCGGCGTGAGCTACGGCACGGTGCTGGTGCTCCAGGATACCTATTTCTATTTTACCCATCGCTTATTCCACCATCCCGCCCTCTTTCGCTGGCTACACCAGGGGCATCATCGATCGCGTTACCCCACCCCGTGGACGTCGTTTGCCTTTGATCCCCTAGAGGCGATCGTGCAGTCCCTCTTTTTGATCGGCATCGTCTTTGTTATCCCCCTGCATTTCATCACGCTAATTGCGGTGCTCACCACGATGACCGTGTGGGCGGTGCTCAATCATCTCGGGATTGATCGGTTGCCCGCCTCATTTCCGCACCATTGGCTAGGACGGTGGTGCATTGGTCCAGCCCATCATTCCATTCATCATCGCAACTACACCGTGCATTATGGGCTGTATTTCACCTTTTGGGATAAACTGCTGGGCACTCAAGACCCCGATTATGAGAAAAATGTGAGTAAACAGCTCATTAGATAAATCAGAATCGAAGCATTTTTGAGGCCACTCTAGACTCAGTCTGAAGATAGGGAAACAGGCTTTCTCCTTACGTTTTGTATCGTAATTAAACAACTCATTCAATAAATAAAACTCCCTCTGATTAGGCTACTACTAGCAGCAGAGTTGTTAACCCCACGTTCTTACCGACGACACAGATGAGCAACTCTCACATTCAACCTGGAGAGAAGATTATGAGTTTGCAAGATAGAGCTAAGGCAACCGCCAAAAATATCGAAGGTAAAGTTCAAGAGGCCGTCGGCGATCTAACGGGTGATCCTAAAGATCAAGCCGAAGGCAAGGCCAAGCAAGCCGAGGCAAAAGTTCGGCACACTGTCGAAGACGTGAAAGATGAAGTCAAGAAAGCGATTGACTAGTGCAGCAAGGCTGAATTGAAAATTAAAAATGTAAAGTTAAAAATGCTGAACCTGCATGGCTTTTGCAGCTTTTTAACTGGACAGTTATTTCGATCTTAGGGCACTAGTTGAATCATTCATTGGAAGAGGAAATATGTTAAATCTCATTTGGACTGCCGTTGTCGTACTTGTTATCCTCTGGTTATTGGGATTCTCAATTCACGTTGGCGGCAGCTTAATTCACATACTGTTAGTTTTGGCCCTAATTGGAATTGTCTACAATTTACTGATAGGGCGACGTATTGTCTAATCCCGATCGTGGCTGGGCTGGTGGGGCTGGGCTGGGCAAAAAACTCTCTGGCTGGGCAACCACTGGCCGAGGCCGTCAATACAGCAAAGCGTGAGTTCATTTAAACCAAATAAATCAAAACAAATCAAAAAAATACCTCCCTAAGGTCTCAGCATGAATCACAATCGGCATGATGAAACGAATGTTGAGCGGCGAAAAGACCTGCGTCAGGATGAAGAGGCTTTCCGGTTGCATCAAGAAGAGCAGCGTTTGGGAACGGCGAGGCGCAGCACTGCTTTTATGTGGATCGTGAATAGTATTTACGGCTTGACGGGGATGCTGGAAGTACTGCTTGTCCTGAGATTTGTTCTGCGGTTGTTTGGGGCTAACCGTCAGAATGAGTTTGCGCAGATGATCAACACTCTATCTGCACCGTTTATTGCACCCTTTTCTACCCTATTCATTAGTCCAACATCAGCGGCTGGGGCAAACATATTTGATGTCAATATTTTAATTGCGATCGCCGCCTATGCGCTCTTGAGTTATCTTATTGTTTCGTTAATCAGATTCATCTTTTATCACCGCAATTAACGCCTTAATTACAATTATTAGCCTCAGCTTACTCGCGATCGCTAAGCGGCTAGAAACGCCGGAAAAGCGCGCGCTGCATTTTGATTGGGGGTGAGGAAATGATTTATCTGCCTGTGATGGTGACCCTCTTTTTGGTGGGCCCCGCGATCGCAGGGATCGCGATTCTGCGATCCCTTTCCATACGTTGGCATTTGGCGTTGTTGAGCCTTTGCATTTTCTACGGCATTTTTCCACTCCTTCTCACTTGGGGCGGACTGCGTTTAGCTGACCACTTTGGTTGTCACGCAGAAGCGGCGCGCTTTCAATGTCCTGCCCCGCTCTGGCATGAAAGCCTGGTGACAGGGATGACCTTTGCCCACTGGCTAGCGATCTTTACCCTGCCATCGGCAGTTTTGGGTGCGATCGGACTGCTAATGTCTTTGCTGCTCACGGTCAGGCGTCGGCGAAACCCTTCCTCTGGCACATCCCGAACCGGAAATATTTTCGCTGTACCCCCGGTCGCTTTTTATCGCAGTCGTCGCCACAAAGTCATTGCAGGCATCTGCGCAGCCGTCGCCCAACGCTGGCACCTGCCCCTTCAGGGTGTCCGGATTGTCACGGTCGTATTGGCGATCGTCCTACCGGGATTTATTTTCCTCTACGTTTGGCTATGGCTGGCCTTTCCCACAGAGTCGGCATTGGCATAGCCTCTTCTTTGAAGTATCGAACCCCATGGGCGATCGGCCATTGAAATGAAAGAACTAACCGCTCAGGGACAGTTGGTCTGTCCTCATTGCCAAACGGCTTTCCTAGTAACGTGGCGACGATACTGGTCAGCCCCATGGGGAAATTATCGATGCCCTCATTGCAGCCGAGCATCCGATGCCAATATCGGCTCTCCCCAGGTTCAAAAATCGGGGCGGGGCTTAGGGACAGTCAAGCAGCGGTAGCTACCAAACCCTTACGGCTAAACCCTTACAGCTAAAGCACGTGAACTAGAATTGAATAAGAAAATCATGACGAAACCGATGCAAGGAGGCTCATGATGAACAGAGGACAATTCATCAGCATTGCAGGGGGAACAATAATTGGAGTTGGAACAACCTCCTATTTATTAAGCGATCGCAGCAATTTTTCTAGGGTAGATATCCAGCGCACCCTTGATTCAACAGGGCCAACGCAACGCGATCGCGCGATACCGCTTAAGCCCGATGAAAAAGAAATTTTGTTTCTCGATTCCCTAGCGCCGAGCGGTCACAACACGCAGCCCTGGTTTGTCCAGTATCTCGAACCCTATCACTGGATCATCGGCAACGATCGCACCAAATGGTTACCCGCCGTTGACCCAACCCAGAGAGAAACGATTTTATCAATCGGCGCTTTTATCCAAAATCTAGAATATGCGGCGGCGGCCTTTGGCTATGACTGTGATTGGACTTTACTCGCAACAACCAATCAAGACAAACGCGTGATGGGCTTAACCCTGAAAAAAGCAGTATCAAGAAATAATTTTGATACTGAAAAGATTAAAAACCGTCGTACTGTTCGTTCCAATTTTTTAAGTGATGAGCTTAAACCAGAAGATGTGAAGTATCTCGTCAATTCTGAGTCGGAATGGATTCAGTATTTGCCGATCACCAGCAACGTCAGTCAATTGATTAACGCGCAAACTATTGAAGCTAACCGCCTGCAAGCCTATCGCGATCCGGCGCAGCAAGAATTGGCCAACTGGATCAGATTTTCTAGTCGAGATGCCGAGAACTATCGTGATGGTTTGACAACAGCCAGTATGGAAATAGACGGTTTTGCGGGCTGGATAGTGCGGAACTTCTATAACAAAGCCAGTGTAATGAAAAGGGACTTCCGCGAAGCGGGGCTAAATAAAGTTAAACAGCAAGCTATCGGAATCGGCAGGCTGGATTTTAATGACTAGCCAGGACAATTCAGTGGCGACATTGCTGGAAACAGGCAAACGAATGCAACGGCTTTTCTTAAAAGTGCGAGAAAAGAATATAGCGATTCATCCAATGACCCAGATATTGGAAGAACCCTCAACACTGCAGAATCTAAATCAATCCACTGGAATTAGCGCCAATATTCAATTTATCTTGCGAACAGGGTATGTGAAACAGTATCCACCCCCCGTTTCCCTGCGCCGACCCGTGAATTGGTTGATCCGGAAATAATGGGAACGGGCTAGGTGATATTGCATTCAGATCTTGCTCACAGCTTCCTCATCTTTTTTCAATATCGTGAAAGAGTAGCAACATTTTTATATGCAAGGATATAATTTATGAAATGGCAGAAATCAATTCTGGCTTTGATAGCCACGATTTGCTTCATATTTGCGGGTAATGCTCTAGCGCAAACCGATATTAATCTCAACAATACCAACCTCATTCGCTTTGGTGGCAGCATCACTGTACCAGAAAATCAAACGGTCGAAAATGCCATTGCGTTTGGTGGGAGTGTGACGGTCTCCCCGAATGCCAAAGTAGTGGATACCGCGATCGCCTTTGGCGGCAGTGTGCTCCTGAAAAGCGGCGCACAGGTAGAGGGCGATGCTTATTCTTTTGGTGGCCAAGTTGTACAGGAACCGGATGCCGTCATTCGGGGCGAGAAAGCCACATTTAGCGATCGCCATGGCATGATGTATGGCTCAGGGAGAAGCGGGAGCAGTTTTTTTACCCGCTATTTCTTCAATGCAATTTTTAGAGTTTATGCCGCCATAGTAGCCGCCATTCTGGGATTGATTCTCTTGCGGACCCGCCCAGAATTCTTGCCACATTTAGCGTCAACATTACGGCACCATTCTGGATTGACTGCGCTCTGGGGCATCGGGGCCATCTTCGCTTTCATCTTTGCCACTGTCTTTCTAGCGATTACCCTCATCGGTATTCCTCTGATTCCTCTCCTCAGTCTAACGACAGTGATCACAGCTTTAGTTGGATCATTAGGCATAGTGCTTTTTGTCGGCCAATGTCTAATCCGCAATGACCATTGGTCGCTACCACAACAGTTTTTGGTGGGCTTAGCAATCCTGACCGCTCTGTCACTGATTCCAGTGCTGGGGGGGTTAGTCGTTTTCTTAGTTAATGTGTTCGGTTTGGGTGCCATCTTGCTGTGGCAGTTTGGCAAAGACACCTCTGAAATAGCGACTGAGTGAGTAGACAAGTATGATGTGGATTCAATGGATGGCAATGATTGGGGTTTTAGTCATTGCTGCTACGGGAGCTACTGCTATTTACGGTCGATATCGGTGGCAGAGCAGACGGATAAATTACGCACTAAATTAACAGATGGACGGCAGACCATTCAGCCCACAGTCTATAATCCCAAAGAAATCGAAGGCTTGCCTGCCCCCGTCCAGCGATTCTTTCAGACAGTGCTCCAGGAGGGGCAAGCGATCGTAGCTGCGGTCAACCTCTCTCAGCAGGGACAGTTCAATATGAATGAACTGAGGACCAGTGGCGTCAGTTTACCGCCACACAGCGTGTGATCACGCAGCGCTTTGGTTTTGATTGGGATGCCCGGATTCAGATGGCTCCGGGCTGAAGGCCTTTGTCCATGATACCTATCTGTTAGGAGAAGGCAACTTACAGGCTTCATTACTGGGTTTTTTCACCGTTGCAGAAATGCAGCGGTACGCCTGAATAAAACCAAGGTGAATTATTGCGGTTTTTTGCTGAGGATGCGTGGTATCCCACGGCTCTGTTACCCAGCCAGGGTGTGCGCTGGGAGGCGATTGATGACAGATCCGCTCGCGCTACTCTGACAGATGGTGCAACAACTGTTTCCCTGTATTTCGGTTTAATGACGAAGGGACGATCGCGACTTTCGGGCGGCGACCCGTTATCGATGGATGACATAAACTGACTGCGATGCCTTGGGGCGGTCGATTCTGGGAATATGCAGTTCGCAATGGGATGCTGATTCCTTTAGAAGGCGAAGTGGGATGGGAGCATCCAGAAGGCATTCGACTCTATTTCAAAGGACAGATCACAGAGATTAGCTATGAGTTCGCGCTATAAGTCGTGTGGCCCGTTCCAGTTCGGTTGCATTTTGTATCTTGATCAATCAATTCATCCAGGATATCAAACATGCACCTGTCATCGTAACGATCACAGCCCCGATTTGCAAATTAAATCTGTCCAGAAAATTTAGCCCCCCTGGAATCTTATGACTTCTATACAAAAAGAAAAGGTTTTTGATTCAGAAATCATGGATGCGATCGCTCAACTTCCAGAGTGGAAAGTTGTCGATAATAAGTTGAATAGAGCATTCAAGTTCAATGATTTTGTCGATGCATTCGCTTTTATGACCAAGGTTGCGATCGCATCTGAGAAAATGAATCATCACCCCGAAATATTTAATGTCTACAATCGTGTGGTCATTGATCTAACGACTCATGAAGTTGGTGGGATCAGCGCTCTAGATATTGAACTAGCCAAAAAGATTAGCGCTTTGTAGGAGGTGAACCTTGAGCGCAGATCAAATCTCTAGCGCTAGGAATCGGAGTGTGCGTCGCGCCCACGCGGTTGACGGTTACGCTATACAGGAGGCAGCAAGATGAAATTTCTGAGGGCTTGGCGGTTCCTAACCCTGATGCTAGTTTCGTTTAGCCTTAGTCTGTCAATGACGCATCTGTTAGAGCTACCGCAAAGAATGCAATTCGACTCACAATTCTGGGTAAAAGTGACCGTTTTTGAAAATCTTTACCGGTTATTTGGAACCGTTGGAGCAGCGTTTGAAATCACAGCGATTTTAACGGCGATTGTACTAGTATTTTGGGTACGCAAACGGGGTCAAACCTTCTACTGGACTTTGAGTGGTGCCCTATTGCTGATCCTGGCCTTTGTGAGCTGGATCGTATTTATTGCACCCATGAATGCTGAATTCTCTCAATGGCTAACCCATCCTGTCCCATTAGATTGGACGCGCTATCGTGATCAGTGGGAGTATGGCCATGCAGTCAATGCGTTTATCAAGATCATGGGGCTCAGCTCGCTCGTGATTTCTGTCTTGGTCGAAATGCCAAGCAAAGAGCGTCATTCATTCTAAGCCGGTATGAACTGAGTTGAGAAGGACGGTACTAAACCCTAGGGAATGAGGCCGGAATGCCAACTGCAACCGATTTTAAGGACTATTACGCCGTCCTGGGCGTGAGCAAAACTGCACCCCCTGAAGAAATCAAACGAACCTACCGCAAGCTGGCCCGCAAATATCATCCTGATCTCAATCCTGGAGATAAAGGCGCAGAGACAAAATTCAAAGACCTGAATGAAGCAAATGAGGTCTTGTCTGATCCGGAGAAGCGGCAGAAGTACGATCAGTTTGGTCAGCACTGGAATCAAGCGGAGCAGGGCGAATCCCCCCCATCGGGAAGGGGTCCTACGGTTTCTACTGACGATTTTGATCAGTATGCGGACTTTGATTCGTTTATTAACGACTTGCTGGGGGGCAGGAGAGGGCGATCGCCCCGCAACACCTACACCACTACACCCGGCGGCGCTGAGAATTTTGCCAGCGGGTTTCGATCGCAAGCACCGGCACCGGATACAGAGGCTGCGATCGCCCTCACCTTCTCGGAAGCCTTTCACGGGGTTCAGAAGCGGTTGCAACTCGACGCTGAAACCATCAACGTCCGCATTCCTGCCGGGGCAAAACCGGGCAGTCGCATTCGGCTCAAGGGAAAAGGTCGTCCGAGTCCATTCACGCCCCAGCGGGGCGATTTGTATCTCACCATTCAGCTATTACCCCATCCCTTCTTTCGATTTGAGGGCAATGACCTGGGGTGCGACCTGCCCATTCGCCCCGATGAGGCGGTTTTAGGGGCCCAAATTCAGGTGCCAACGCCCGACGGCAACGTGACGATGACCGTTCCTAAGGGTGTGAGATCGGGACAATCTCTTAGACTGCGCGGCAAGGGGTGGACTTTGCAAAAAGGGGGACGCGGTGACTTATTGGTCAAATTGCAATTGACAACACCGCAGGATCTGAGTGCGATCGAGCAAGACTGCTACGAAAAAATCCAGGCCAATACAAGCTTTAATCCACGCGCCTCCTTAGAGGAGATTCAGCTATGACTTTTAGTCTCTCAACCGCCGTGGTTTCCCTAGAAGGCGAGCCACTCTACACCTTTGAGTATGTCGCCTTAATCACAGAAACGTCGATTACGCTGGTGATGGCGTATGTGGAGTTAGGGATCATCACCCCGAGCGGCTCCATGCTGCATTCCCGCGAAATTGCCCGCATTGCCCAGATTCAACGGTTGCGTCAGGACTTGGGACTCAATTTAGCTGGCGCGGCCATAGTCCTCGATATGGCCCAAGAAATGGCCCAATTACGGGCACAACTCAAAGCGTATCAGTCCTCTGAGTTTTGAATCGCTGATGAAGCCTTTAAGCCCCCTAGAAACACCTCCATTGGAACCCACACTAGATCAGGAACGTAGTGAAATACTCCAACAGTGGGAAGATTGTCTAGAGACGCCGATGCTGGTGTTGAGCTTCGTCTGGTTGGGACTATTTATCATTGAACTGGTTTGGGGTCTGACTCCTCTGTTAGAAGCGATCGGCACTACCATCTGGATTGTTTTTATCATCGATTTTGCCATCAAATTTCTCCTGGCTCCTCACAAAAAGTCCTACCTGCGACATAACGGGTTGATTGCGTTTTCACTGCTGATTCCAGCGCTACGAATCGTTCGGATTGTGTTCGTCATTCAGGCGTTGCAATCCGTGCGAGCGGTGCGAGGATTACAGTTGCTGCGCGTGATGACCCGCATCAATAGAGGCATGCGAGTCCTCGCGGTTAGTATTGGACGTCGCGGGTTTGGCTATGTGGTGGGTGCAACAGCGATCGTGATCCTAATTGGAGCAGCGGGAATGTATGCGTTTGAGCATGATCTTTCGGTGTCCGTGGCCGCTCATAGCACCGGCATCACCGACTATGGAACAGCGCTGTGGTGGACGGCTATGGTGATGACCACAATGGGGTCTGACTATTTTCCAAAAACAGCGGAAGGGCGGGTGCTGTGCTTTTTGCTGGCGGTGTATGCGGTGGCAGTCTGTGGCTATGTGACGGCAACGCTAGCCACGTTTTTTATAAGCCAGGATACCGAGAACGATGCAGCAAACCTCGCCAGCGCGGCATCGGTTCAAGCCCTCCAGGCAGAAATTAGCGCCCTGCGCATTGAGATTCAAACCTTGACACGGCAAGAATTAAAGCGATGACTGGTTTATGACGCTTACCCGTCTTTTGATTGTGATTGATTACAAGTTATCTCCTAATCAAACAATTCATCCAGTAAATCATGCGATCGCAGCTCAGCGTAGTCGGTAAAGCAGAATTCACGATCAAGCTAGGGGTGGTAGACATTTTGCCCACGTCGTGAATTTGAGCGCATGTTTTGTATTCGGAGATTCGGAGATGCCAATGACAACCAAAGTAGGGCTATGGATTGACCATAAAAAGGCTATTGTCATCACAGTGACGGAAACAGGAGAGAAGACAAAAGAGATCCTATCGGAGGTAGAAAAACAGCCTCGGCGGTCTGGTGATTCACCCCTCAAGGGTACCTATGAATCACTTCAGGTTCCCGCAGATGATAGCCGCCAGAGAAACTTTACGGGACAAATTAATATTTACTATGATGCGGTCATTGCGTATATTCGTGATGCAGAATCCATTCTGATATTTGGTCCAGGGCAGGCCAAGCAGGAGCTGAAACAGCGGCTTGAAGGCACTCCCATGCATGGACACATCGTCGGCATTGAAACCGTTGACCAGATGAGCGATCGCCAAATTTCGGCAAAGATTCGGCAGCACTTTATCCAGCCGCATTAGGCCGCCCTGAGCAGTGAGTGCTACCCTACGCACTCTGACCAAAGCCAGGTCTCAGTTTCTTATCTCCACATCAATCCATCAAAATCACGTCACTGTCACCCTTCCCATGAAATTCCTTTATGAAGAAGTTCAGCCAGTTTATCCATGCCTCTAAACAGCCTCCACCGCGATCGCACCCATCCGAAGATGCATCCAAAGCGCTCCTTGATATCGCCCAACGCGATGTGGACGGCGTTTTGCACCTTTTTGACACGTCTCTAGAGGGGCTGACAGAAATAGAAGCCCAGCGGCGACTCGTAAAGTCCGGGCTGAATGAAATCGCCCGCGAAAAACCGATCCCGTGGTATGTCCAACTGCTGAAGACGGTGACAAATCCCCTCTCGCTTTTACTGATCGTTCTGGGGACGATTTCCCTATTAACAGGCAGTCCAACCGCCGCCTTGATCATTTTTATGATGGTGATTTTCGGGGGCTTGCTGCGCTTTTCCCAAGAGTTCCAGTCGAACAAAGCCGCCGAAAAGCTGCGGGCAATGGTCAGCGCCACGGCAACGGTGCATCGCCGAGATGGCCGTCAAGCCGTTGCACCGAAGAAGGGACTAACCGCCGGAAAAGAAATTGCAGTGAAACTGCTGGTTCCTGGCGATGTCATCTTTCTGGCCGCCGGGGACATGATTCCAGCCGATGTCAGGCTGATTGCGACGAAGGATTTGTTCCTCAGTCAGTCAACCCTCACCGGGGAGTCTTTACCCGCGGAAAAGCATCCAGAGCTTCCCGATGACAAGGAAAAGAATCCCCTGGAACTCGTCAATCTCTGTTTTATGGGAACCTCAGTTGTCAGTGGTTCTGGCACTGCCATTGTCGCCGAAACCGGAAATCAAACGTATTTAGCATCCTTGGCTAAAACCGTAAGCGGACGCAGAGTCCGAACCAGCTTTGACCAGGGCGTGAATGGCGTGACCGTATTGCTGTTGCGCTTTATGCTGATCATGGCCCCTCTGGTTTTTCTGATTAATGGGGTAGCGAAAGGCAATTGGGTCGAGGCTTTCACCTTCGCTTTGTCCGTGGCTGTGGGACTGGCTCCCGAAATGCTGCCCGTAATTGTCACGGCAAACTTAGCCAAGGGGGCGATCGCCATGTCCGCCAAAAAAGTGATTGTCAAAAATATTGACGCGATTCAAGATTTTGGCTCCATGAATATTCTCTGTACTGATAAAACAGGCACCCTGACCCAGGACAAAATCGTCTTGCAGAGGCACTTGGATCCCTACGGCCAAGACAGTACGGATGTCCTTAAATATGCCTATCTCAATAGCTTTTACCAGACGGGTTTAAAAGATCTACTCGACGTCGCCGTTCTCGACCACAGTCAAGAACTAGAAGCTTTAGACATTGAAAAAAACTACCAAAAATTTGATGAAATTCCCTTTGACTTTGGGCGTCGTCGCATGTCTGTCGTCGTCGAAGAGAGGGGAAAGCAGCATGTGCTGATTTGCAAGGGGGCCGTTGAAGAAGTCCTCAAGGTCTGCACCCACCTCAACGTCGGGGGTCAGGTCTTGCCCATGGAGGAGTCGGCCCATCATCAGGTTGCTGCTTTACAGCAAAAACTAAACGCTGACGGGCTCAGGGTCATCGCCGTGGCCTACAAAGTCATGCCACCGGATCAAGCCCATTACGCCATTACTGATGAGCGTGATTTAGTACTGCTGGGTAATATTGCCTTTCTCGATCCGCCCAAAGATTCCGCCGCCCAAGCCATTCAAGCCCTTAAGCGCAATGGCGTGGTCGTAAAAATCCTCACAGGAGACAATGAGATCATCACGCGCAAAATCTGCAAGGATGTGGGTTTGCCGGTTCAACATGTCTTATTAGGTAGCGATATTGACTCTCTATCGGATGATGAATTGGCCAAGGCGGCCGCTGAAACCACCATTTTCGCCAAATTCTCTCCCACCCAAAAAGCCAAAGTTATTCAGGTGCTGCGAAAAGAAGGCAATATTGTCGGCTATATGGGCGATGGCATCAATGATGCTGCTGCTCTGCGGGAGGCAGATGTGGGCATCTCAGTTGATACGGCAGTCGATATTGCGAAGGAATCCGCAGACATCATTTTGTTAGAAAAAAACTTATTAATCCTGGAATCTGGGGTAATCGAAGGTCGCAAGACATTTGCCAACATCATCAAATATATCAGAATGGGCACTAGCTCTAACTTTGGCAATATGTTTAGTGTCTTGGGTGCAAGTGCGATTCTGCCGTTTTTACCGATGCAGCCAGTGCAGATATTAATCAATAATCTCCTCTACGACTTTTCGCAAACGGGTATCCCCTTCGATGATGTGGATCGAGAAGACTTGGTTAAGCCACCGAAATGGAAAATTGATAATATCCGGCGATTTATGATCTTCATCGGTCCGATTAGCTCGATTTTCGACTATTGCACCTATGCCCTGATGTGGTTTGTCTTTGGGGCGACCTCTGTAGATCATCAAGCTTTGTTCCAAACGGGTTGGTTTGTGGAAAGTCTGATGACTCAAACACTGATTGTCCATGTCATTCGCACGGCAAAGATGCCTTTTTTCCAGAGTCGGGCTTCTTTACCCATGCTGCTGATCACCGCTCACTGTGATGGGAGTCGGAATGTATCTGCCCTTTTCGCCGATCGCCGCTGGTTTAGGGTTTGTTCCTTTGCCCGCCGTTTATTTTCTTTGGTTGGCTGCAATCCTAACTTGCTATTGCGTCTTGACTCAATTTGTGAAAATTTGGTTCATCAAGAAATATGGCTACACCTAAGCCTTGGTCCGTGAAATATGGCTATACCTAAGCATTGGCCCTTGGGCGGACTATTGCATGGGCAGATGCGTGAGCAGACTATGGATGGATGGGGGCCGTTTGCTGGTGCAGCCATCCCGTAATCCCATCGGCGATCGCTCCAGCCAGTCGTTGCTGGTCCTGGGGATTTGTGATCCATTCAAACTCATCGGGATTAATCATAAAGCCCAATTCCAACAGCACTGCTGGAGCCACCGTGGGACGGGTTAAGGCCAAATTATTCCAAAACACACCATAGGATGGACGGGGTAGCGTTTGGGTCAACGCGGTTTGCAAAAACATCGCTAAACCGTGGGCCTGGGGATGGTACCAAAACAAGCCCACACCTGCCGTTTTTTCGGCATTACCACTATCGGGCAGGGCATTGTAATGCAGGCTGAGGGCCAGCGTGGGTTCCACTTGATTAATCAGGGCAACGCGATCGGCCAGGGACACATCCACATCGCTGTCCCGCGTCATCACCACCTTGGCACCGCGCCGCAGTAGCTCTTGCCGCACCAACTGGGAGATGATTAAGGCCACTGCTTTTTCCGGATAGCCAGTTGGCCCCCGCGCCCCCAAATCCTCTGGGCCACCATGCCCCGGATCCAGGAGGATGGTCACGCCAGCCAGCGATCGCGTCGAGGGCATACCCCTAGCCACTCGGGGCGGATGCTTCAGAGAAAGGACCAGGGTTGTGCCTTCGTAACGGAGTTTGTAGCCCCACTGCTGTGGCCCCTTCATATGAAAAAGATATTGCACCTGACCGGGCGCAATTTGCTGCCAGTCCAAACGGCGGACGACGGAGTCGTCTGCCAACCGAGTCGTATCGGTTTGGGCCGTGGTGTTAAACAGCGTCAGGGTCAAGGTCTGGTCCTGCTGCTGCACACTCATTGGCACCGGTACTTCCAAGGGAAAACGAACCTCGGTCCACTCGCCAACGGCTTGGGCAATCACGCTGCGAATGCGCGATCGCGGCGGCGCGCCCGTGGGCAGGAGTTGCACCTCACTTTTTTTAATCCACGCGCCATAGTCCAACCGCACCCAGTCGCCTTCCATAGCGGTCACCTGCGATCGCGTGCCCTGGGGCAACGGCGTCAAGCGCGAATAATCAGTACTCGGTCCTGTGCGTGCCGCTCCCGATTTCGCCGTCACCACCGCCAGCGTCACCGGATCAACCGGCAACACCGTCACCGGGGCGGGGCCCGCCTGGGTGAGAGATTTTCCTCCCAGGGTCAGTTGAAAAGTCGGGGTGCCCCATTCTCCGGGGCGCAAGGATGCGCTACATCCCCGAAACTGACCGCTAGCCTGGGCTATGGGTGCATTTTCCCGAGTCAAAACCGCCGCGTTTTCCGGCAAGTCCGCCTGGGATGGATCCAAATACAGCGGAATAGTTTGGCCGGCTAAGGTGACCGTGACCGTGGCCTGGGGAGACGCGATCGCCCCAAAACAGACCGCTTCCCCCACCGGGCGCGCCACCGCCACCGCTGGCGTCAAGGAGTTCGGCCCAAACTCCAGCCCTGTCGGCATAGTCATCCCCAATGGCAACCGCTTTACCTGAATCAGTACTGTCTGATCCTGATACTGCAACCGCACCTGATTCATGCCGATCTGCAACGGCACACTCGGGGCAAAATGCCCCGCTCGACTGCGCTGAATCACCCGCCCATTGACCAACACCGTTCCCGTCGGCGGCGCAGTTCCAATTAAAAAAATACGCGAGGCCGTGGTCTCATGGTTGGCGGGGGGATAGGCCACAAACAACTGGCCATCACCCTGGGTAGGATTGGCCGGAGCCGGATTGACTGGAACCGGATTGGCCGGAGCGGGCAGATTCGCCAGAAAAATGGGAGCGATCGCCCCCAACAAAAGCGGAGCACCCAAAACAAAGGGATAAGGGAATAAGCGGTGAATCATGGATAATGCGCTCCCCTGGGCCACGCAGCGTTCATTGCAGGAAGACAATCATAAACCACAAGCCTACCCGCCAGTCCCCACATCCCTTCGCCCTCGCCCCAATGTGGCAGAATAAACGGGATGTAAACCGTGTCCCCATCCCTCTCGCACACAGCCATCTCGGAAACCCTCGCGCAAAAACTCTCCTCGCTCAAAAATTCCTATGTCTAAATTCGTCTTCGTTACCGGCGGTGTGGTCTCCAGCATCGGCAAAGGCATCGTCGCCGCCAGCCTGGGGCGTTTACTCAAGTCCCGCGATTATTCGGTATCGATTCTCAAACTCGACCCCTATATCAACGTTGATCCCGGCACCATGAGTCCCTTCCAACATGGCGAAGTATTCGTCACGGAAGATGGCGCTGAAACCGACTTGGACCTGGGACACTACGAACGCTTCACCGACACCTCCATGTCCCGGCTCAACAGCGTGACCACCGGATCAATTTATCAAGCCGTGCTGAATAAAGAACGGCGGGGCGACTATCAGGGCGGCACCGTCCAGGTCATTCCCCACATTACCAATGAAATCAAGGACCGGATTAAGCGCGTTGCCCAAAATACCAATCCCGATGTTGTGATTACGGAAATTGGGGGCACGGTGGGCGACATCGAATCCTTGCCCTTCCTAGAAGCGATTCGTCAGTTTCGCAAGGATGTGGGTCGCCAAAACGTGCTCTATATGCATGTCACCCTAGTGCCATGGATTCCCGCCGCCGGGGAAATGAAAACCAAGCCCACCCAGCACTCGGTGAAAGAGCTGCGTTCGATTGGCATTCAGCCGGATATTTTGGTGTGCCGCAGCGATCGCCCCCTGCCCACCGGCCTCAAAGCCAAAATGTCAGAATTCTGCGATGTGCCCGCCGCCTGTGTGATTGCCTCCCAGGATGCCCGCAGCATCTATGAAGTGCCCCTAATGCTAGAGCGCGAAGGCTTGGCCTACCAGGTGCTCGACCTATTGCAAATGGAGCAGCGCACCCCCGAACTCACCCAATGGGCCACGCTGGTGGATCGCCTCTATCGGCCTACCCAGGAAATCGAAATCGCCCTCGTCGGCAAGTACGTGCGGCTCAATGACGCCTATCTCTCAGTCTGCGAAGCCCTCCGCCATGCCGCGATCGCCGCAGGCTGTGACCTCAAAATTCGCTGGGTCAACTCGGAAGACATTGAAACCAACGGGGCCGACGCCTATCTTTCTGATGTCGATGGGGTGGTGGTGCCGGGGGGCTTTGGCATTCGCGGCATTGATGGCAAAATTTGGGCGATCGCCCATGCCCGCAGCCACAACCTTCCCTTCCTGGGATTATGCCTGGGTATGCAATGCTCCGTCATCGACTGGGCTCGCAACATCGCCCACTTAGACAACGCGAACAGTGCCGAGTTTGACACCCAGACGCCAAATCCCGTGATTAACCTCCTGCCAGAGCAGCAAGACGTGGTTGATCTGGGCGGAACCATGCGCCTCGGCCTTTACCCCTGCCGCATCGCCCCGGACACCCTCGCCGCAAAGCTCTATCAAAAAGAAGTTATTTACGAGCGCCATCGCCACCGCTACGAATTCAATAACGCTTACCGCAACCTATTTTTGGAAGCAGGTTATCGAGTCAGCGGGAGTTCTCCCGATGGCCGCTTGGTGGAAATTATTGAGTTCCCTAGCCATCCGTTTTTCATCGCGAGCCAGTTCCATCCGGAATTCCAATCGCGCCCCAGCAGTCCCCATCCCCTATTCATGGGCCTAGTACAAGCAGCTCTGGCCAACCCGCGACGCCAAGCAGCCAGTCTGCCCCAACCCGCAGCCCTATTAGCTGCTGCTGCCGCAGACCTCCCCCCGCAGTTCGTCGAGCCCACCAGTATGGCCGCAGCGATCGACGGCTAAACCAGCCCGAGTTTGGATTTTGGTCCTTCAACAGGAGAGGCGTTATGTCCGGTTCTACACCATCAACTCCAGAACCTGCGCCCCAGAACTCTGCGCCCCAGAACTCTGTCCAGGCCGTCGTACAGCAGGGGTTAGCCGCGCTGAAGCAGGGAGACTATCGGGGGGCGATCGCCCTCCTCGAGTCCCCCATTCTGGACCCGCAGGATCCCCTAGCCACTAAAGCCCAAATGGGCCTCGTGGTGGCCTATGGCAAACTGGGGCAAGGTCAAAAATCCACTGTGCTCTGTCGTCTCCTCTGTGAACACGCCGACCCACAGGTGCGCTATTGGGCCGAGCAAACCCAGCGCCAATTATCTGCCCGGGTAGACAGTCCCGCTCCCCCTGCAGAAGCTGGCCCGGATCGGACTGGATTTACGCCCCTAGAGACAACGCCACCCCCCGGTTCTCCATCCCCACCACCGCCCATCGCCCCCGTGCGTCAAGAGCGGCGATCGCCGAGTCCGCCCCCCTTGCCAACTGCCGCAGGCCCTGATACACCCGTCAAAGGACCCGTCAAAGAACCTGTCAAAGAACCAGAAATCGGACCAGAAATCTCAAACGCGCCGTCCACCCCCTATCGGCCCCAATGGCGGCAAGCCGGACGGCTGACCCGGGGAAAGTCCTTGGGCAAGGTCGTTTGGTGGCGATTGGGTTTAGTCCAGATCGGCACCAGCGTGGCGCTGTTTTGGCTAGTGCAACAACTGCTGTTCCAGCCCCCCAATTGGTATTGGCAAGTGATGATGAAGTTGCCGCTGCTGCACATCAGTCGCGCCGCCAGTCAGCCACCTGTGATGGCAGTCCTGATTGGATTGGTACTCTTGGCCGGGGGATCGCGCTGGCTCTTAGACGGGCTACTCCTGCGCGTGTATGGCCTGCGCGAGCTGACTTTGAGACAGTTGGCGCAGATCAGTCCCGAGGCAGGGCGATCGCTGCCCCGGTTTTGCCAGCAGCGGCAGATACCCATCCCCGACTTAGGCATTTTGCCTGTGCCCGAACCGATGACCTTTAGCTATGGTGTCCTGCCCTGGGTCACCCGCACCGTTGTCAGTCAAGGCTTACTGGATCGGTTAGCCGATGACGAAATCGCCACCCTATACGCCCAGGAAGTGGGTCACATTGCCACCGGAACCGTGCCGCTGCTGTCCTTAGTCATGGTGGTGGCACACATTCCCTATACGCTCTATTGGACAGGGGCAGAATGGGGACGACGGCAGGCTGTACCGGTGCTGCGGTTAGCCGCCACGGGCGTAACGGCCTTGAGCTACGGAGCCTATGCCCTGATTCGCTGGGGTGGCCTGTGGGCGGCGCGATCGCGATCGTACTATGGCGATCGCGCCGCCACAGAACTGACGGGGAATCCCAATGGTCACACGCGGGCTTTATTAAAACTGGCGATCGGCATGGCAGAAACCATGCAACAGCAGGGCAAAACCAGCTATTTACTGGAAGGATTCGATCTGCTGCTGCCCATCGGCCCCCAGCAGGGGATCACCCTCGGCAGTCTCTATCCCCATACGCCCTTAGAACCGCTCCTGGAATGGGATCGGATCAGTCCCTATCGATCCTGGCTAAGCCTGAACCAAACCCATCCGCCCTTGGGCGATCGCCTCTATCTGCTGGATCTATATGCCCGCCACTGGAAACTCGATTCAGAACTGGATTTTGGCCATGATAGTGCCGCAGTCAATCGTCGCCGCAAAGCAGGGCTGACTAGGCCAGAGTGGCAAACCCTATGGCTACAAGCAGCCCCCTTTGTCGGACTGGCCGCAGGCGGAGTGATTGCCCTGGGATTGATGGGCCTAGGCACTGTGGGGTTTTGGTGGCGCATTGATGCCCTGTCCTGGATGATGGGCGATCGCACCCTGATCCGCAGCCTGCCACTCATTGGCTTCAGCTTGGGCACATTTCTGCGGATTAATGCCTTTTTCCCGGATATTGTCCCCAACAAAAACACTATTCCTCCCGCAATTGTTGCCCTGCTGGGCGCTCGTCTCCCCGTCCACAGCCAGCCGATTCAAATCCAAGGCAAACTCCTGGGCCGCCCCGACATGAGCAATGCCTTGAGCCAGGACCTATGGCTCCAAACCGCAGCAGGCATGGTGCGTCTGCATAGTTTGTCCCGGTGGGGGCCTCTAGGGAATTTGCTGCCCCAAGCCACCCCCGCCACCGCACTGCTCCACCAGGATGTGGTCGTCACGGGGTGGGGACGGCGGGGAGTGATTCCTTGGATCGATATCGAAACCCTGCGATCGCGCCTCGGACGCACCCATACTAGTCACCACCCAATTTGGTCGACGATTTTGGCCACAGGCATGGCGCTGCTGGGGATCTTCACCCTCATTCAAGGGAGCCGATTTTGATCCCCAAGCAATCCCACCCGCGATTCTTCGGGCGATTTTATTGGAGCAAATTTGGCCAAAATTGCCACTTGAGCCGATAATCTCTAAGGTTTGTTCCTTTGAGAAGCAACGTCCATGCCCGTTTTTTCCTTCCCTAGCCCCTGGTCCTCCGGTCACCACCGCCCCTCGACGGCGCTTTCGGCCACCCAAAGGTGGACCGCTGGACTGCTGACCACTCTGACTAGCGGACTACTCACCACGGGACTGATCGGCTCCCTAAGGACTGACCCCGCCACCGCCCAAATGCCACCCTATTGCCAACAACCCCCGGAGGCGATCGCCCAAAAAGAAGCCCTACGCCAAGCCACCGTCCGGGGCGATCGGGGAGCCCAACAGCAGTACAACGCCCTCCTCAAAACCCAAGGGGAGCGGTTGCGCACCTGCCGCCAGCAAACTTGGACCCAGGATGCCGCCCTGTGGATTCGCCTCTATCCCTGTGATGCCCAGAATGGCGTCCTAGACCAAGTCCTCGATCGCATCGTCAATCGGGGCTACAACCGGGTCTACGTCAACGTTTTCTATAATAGCAAGGTCCTACTGCCTGCCAATGCCAACCCCACAGCCTGGGCCTCTGCCCTAGCAGGTACCCCGGTCCAAAACACTGATCTGCTCGCCCGAGCGATCCAGAAGGGCCGCGATCGCGGCCTTAAGGTCTATGCCTGGGTATTCTCCATGAATTTCGGAGCACAGTACTTTTCTCGTCGGGGGAACTTGGAGGCGATCGCCCGCAACGGCCACGGACAAACCAGCCTTAGCGCCCAAGAAGCCGCCAGCGTCAACTTGGAAGCAGGCTTAAACGGACTCCACGACGAAGCCTTTATCGATCCCTACAATTCCCAAGCCCGCCAAGACTACAACAAACTCATTCAAGCCGTCATCCAGCGCAAACCTGACGGGGTGCTGTTCGACTACATTCGCTATCAGCGGGGTCGTGGCCCCGCCTCCGTTGCCCGTCGCGTCGAAGATCTGTGGATTTATGGCAATGCCTCCCAGCAAGCCCTGCTCAACCGCGCCGTCAACAATCAAGGCCGCGAGCTCATCTGGCGCTACCTGCGCCAAGGCACCCTCACCACCGCCGATTTGAATGCCGTCAAGCAGTTGTACCCCAACGAGCCCGAGCCCCTGTGGCAAGGACGACGCAACAGCACCGCCAAGTTGCCTTCCGATCAACAGCTTGCCCTGCTGCAATTTGAGCTTTGGCAACTCGCCGTAGCCCATGCAGGCCAGGGCGTCGTCGATTACCTCACCGATATTTCCGCCCCCGTACGGCGGGCAGGCATTGCCACAGGAGCGGTATTTTTCCCTGATGGGAATCAGGTAGTGGGTCCCGGTTATGACTCCCGTCTCCAATTTTGGGATCGCTTTCCCACCAGCATGGAATGGCATCCCATGGCCTACGGTGTCTGCGGCAGAACCGACTGCATTACCAGCCAGGTGTTTCGCGTGTTGCGGTCTGCCGCCCCCGGCGTCCGAGTCGAGCCCGTACTCGCGGGCATCTGGCAACAGTCCATCAGCAACCGTCCCCCCCTAGAACGGCAAATCCAGGATCTCCAACAGGCGGTACCCGGATTGCGGGCCATGAGCCATTTTGCCTATTCCTGGCAGGAACCCGGGAGCGATCGCGATCGCAAAGCCTGCCGCCCCCAGTAGCGTAGAAATTTTGAATTTTGAATTCAAAACATCACCCGTCCCAGCCACCCCAACCCCAACCCCAGCCCAGCCGTCATTGCCAATGTCAGAAAAATCTCGCGGCTGTCCATCTGGTCGCCCAGCCGTTCTCCCATCACCGTACAACCGCTGCTCACGAACATGAAGATAACTCCCGCCAAAAATACAGCGGCGTTCGCCACCCAGCTGACGATAGCTACCCAGCCAAAAGCCAAGGCGATGGATCCGGCAATCGGCTGAGATTCTGCCATCGCCCAAGTCATGCCCCAAAACACCACACTCAGCACCGCTCCCGAGAATGCCTTGGGACCGGCGATCGTCGCCGCCCAGGCCACGGCACCGGTCAATAGCACCGCCCCCAATGCCGAGACCACAAAGGACAGTTGCGGACGATTGCCCGAGGCCAAAGCCCCGGCCCAGGACAAGAACACTACCCCCCCGACTACACCCATAAACGCAAGCGGCGGCAGGGTGGGGGTTGCCATCGCCAATAAAAATCCAAATAAGGCGTACCCCAGGCAATACACCATCAATACCAACCACTTGTTAAACGCAGCATAGTCCGGAGGGGAAGTTAGCATAGATCAAGTCTTAATTTCGATAAGGTTCTAATTCACAGGGTTTCGCCAATGTCCGAGGGGTTGATTTTGTTTTGGCATCGCCGCGATCTGCGCCTATCCGACAACGTGGGTCTCGCCGCCGCCCGTCAGCGCAGCCAGAAAGTCGTGGGCCTTTTTTGCCTAGACCCCGCCCTCTTGGAACGGGATGACGTGGCTCCGGTCCGAGTGGCTTATATGATTGAGAGCTTGCAGGAACTTGGGCAAAACTACGCCAAAGCTGGATCCCACTTACTTGTTCTCCAGGGCACACCCGCGGTCCGGATTGTTTCCGTGGCAACGGCCCTCCAAGCCACAGCCGTAGCCTGGAATTTAGATGTGGAACCCTATGCTCAAGTGCGCGATCGCACGGTCACCGCCGCCCTCACTCAGGCGGGTATCCCAGTACATACCCATTGGGATCAACTGCTGCACGGGCCTGACGAGATCCGTTCCGGTGCCGGGACACCCTATACCGTCTACACGCCCTTCTGGAAAAATTGGGTCAGCCAGCCCAAGGCGGCCCCGGTGGAGACCTTTGTCCATGCAGTGGGACTGACTGCCACAGAGCAGGAGCAAGCCACGCAAGCGGGGGCGATCGCCCTGCCCACCGCCCGCGATCTCGGCTATGTCTGGCGGGGGCCTTGGGTACTGCCTCCCGGCGAAGCCGCTGCCCACAAGCAGCTAGAAGCATTCACTCACCACGCGATTCTGGAATACCAAGACCAACGCAATATTCCCAGTGTCCCCGGCACTTCTGGACTCAGCGCCGCTCTCAAATTTGGCACCCTGGGCATTCGGACCGTCTGGGCCAAGACTTGCAAACTAGAGCCAGAACTCCGCAGCGACGAAAGCCTTGCCAGTCTCAAAACCTGGCGACAGGAATTGGCATGGCGAGAGTTTTATCAGCATGTGATGTACTTATTTCCATCCCTGGCGGAGGGGCCATATCGCCAGCCCTTTCAAAGTTTTCCATGGGGAAATAATATCGCCTGGTTCGAGGCCTGGTGTGCGGGCCAAACCGGCTACCCGATTGTGGACGCGGCCATGCGCCAGCTCAACGAAACGGGCTGGATGCACAATCGGTGCCGCATGATTGTGGCCAGTTTCCTGACCAAAGATTTGATCATTGATTGGCGCTGGGGAGAAAAATACTTTATGCAGAATCTAATTGATGGAGATCTGTCCGCGAATAATGGTGGCTGGCAGTGGAGTGCATCCAGCGGCATGGATCCAAAACCCCTGCGCATTTTTAACCCGGCCAGCCAAGCCCAAAAGTTCGATGCTGAGGCCGCCTATATTCGGGAATGGCTGCCGGAAATTCGCAGCTTAGACACGGCGGATTTGGTAACGGGAAAAATTCTACCGTTGGATCGCGATCGCTGCGGTTATCCCCAGCCCGTCGTCGATCACAGCATCCAGCAGCGCCAATTCAAACTCCTGTACCAACAAGCCAAAGCCTAAGAAAGCGCAGACGAACACAGATGCACGCAGATGAGATCAACGCAACATTAGGAATTATGAGGTGATTATGGTTCAAACTCCGATTAAACCCATGACCCTTGACGAGTTTCTGGCCCTACCAGAAACCAAGCCCTCTAGCGAATTTATCGACGGTCAAATTATTCAAAAGCCCATGCCCCAGGGAAAGCACAGCCGACTGCAAAAAAGGTTGATTTTTGCAATTGAAGCCCGGATCAACCCAAACACCACTGCGGAAGCCTTCCCAGAGTTACGGTGCACCTTTGGGGGACGATCAATCGTTCCAGATATCGCAGTATTTCTTGCGGATCGCATTCCCCGTGATGCTAGCGGCGCGATCGCCAATGTCTTCTCCATCGCCCCAGATTGGACAATCGAAATCCTCTCACCCGGCCAGAATCAAACCAAGGTCACCCAAAACATCCTGCACTGCCTTGATCACGGCTGTCAGATGGGCTGGTTGATTGATCCGGCAGAGCAGTTACTGATCGCATTTCCGGCAGAGACGCGATCGCGCAGTTTTAGTGAACCGGACGACCTTTTACCCCCACCCTCCTGGGCAAAAGAACTGCAATTAACCGCTGGGGAATTGTTTGGTTGGCTCTCGCAGTAAAACGCGCCGTAAAACGCACCGTGGCCGTAGGAACATCCGGAACCTTTTCCCACTTGCCCCAGTCAAGGGATACACGACGACACAACGCACAGAACTGTGAATCGGAAGTGACGAATTGCCGCCTTCCGTGAACTGAACTGTTCCGAATAGGACTGCGCCCAGTTCGATAGCTATCACTATTTCTTGCGTCAGTCCAAGGTATTCACTTCATCACTTTTTCTAGGGTAGTAAACTCATGTTGAAATTGACTGGCAAGTCTGGTTCTGCTTTGTTGTTAGCGTTTGGGATGTCTTCTACCGCGATCGCGCCCTTTGCTCTGTCCACTCAGGCGATCGCTGCCCCGGTGGCCTCACCGTTAACCGTAGCCCAACTGTTCCCCACCTCACCCACCACCCTCCGCCGGGTATCCATTCCTGCGGGGACTCGTTTGCCCGTGCAGTACACCAAAGCTGACAAAGTCGTCGTACTGCCCACCGAAACCGTCGATCTGAATCTAATTGTCTCCCGCAACATTCGCTCCTCCTCCGGATCTCTACTGATTCCCGCAGGCAGCGAAGTCCGGGGCAGACTCCAGCCCGCAGAAGGCGGTTCCCAATTTGTCGCCAATCAAATCATCCTGACCGATGGCACCCGGCTGGCCATTGATGCCCAATCCCAAGTGATTGCCACCAATCAAGAAGTCAAGCGCGGTACCAACACTGGCTCAATTTTAACCGGAGCGGCAGTGGGCGCTGGGGCGGCAGCAGCAATCTCCGGGATCACCGGTAACCGTCGCATCACCCTGGGCAAAGTTCTCATCGGCGCAGGTGCCGGAGCCCTCGGCGGACTGTTGCTCGGCAATCGCAACAAAGTCGATGTGGTCACCATCAACCCCAACACCGACTTGAACCTGACCCTGAACTCCTCCTTAACCGTGGCCGCCCGCTAAGCCAACGGCACAGCACCACCCTAAACCGCGATAGACAGGAACCTCAAAGCTCTTGGTCTATCGTGGTTTAACCCATTTTTAGGGTAACTTGTCCTCCGCCAGACCACTAGGCCATCCGCCAGACAGCCAAGCCATCCGCCAGACAGCCAGGATCAGAGAGCACCGCACATCACCAAACAGACCCAGGGCAAACTTTCCCCACAGCGAACAACCGCTGCAAAGGAGTCAACCCGCTACAATAGAATTCTGTATTGAGCCAACTCTGAATAAAGCCATGGCTCCTAGCGTCCTCTCTCTAACGTCTTTTGCCAAAGCCTATGACCGCCGTTGCCCCTGCTAAAACCCAGTACGAAGCCATCATCGGCCTAGAAACCCACTGTCAATTAAGCACCGCCACCAAAATTTTCTCCAATAGCTCCACGGTCTTTGGCGCTCTGCCCAACAGCCACATCGATCCCATTTGCATGGGTATGCCGGGGGTTCTGCCTGTCCTAAATGAAACTGTGCTGGAATACGCCGTCAAGGCGGGTATGGCCCTGAATTGTCAAATTGCGCCCCACAGTAAGTTCGATCGCAAGCAATACTTTTATCCCGACCTACCCAAAAATTACCAAATCACCCAAAACGACCTGCCCATTGCCGAACACGGCTGGCTGGAAATTGAACTGGTGGATAAACAAGGAAACGCCACCCGCAAAAAAATCGGCATCACCCGCCTGCACATGGAAGAGGATGCCGGGAAACTGGTCCATGGCGGCAGCGATCGCCTCGCTGGCTCCACCTATTCCCTCGTGGATTACAACCGAGCCGGAGTCCCCCTCATTGAAATCGTCTCTGAGCCCGACATTCGCTCCGGCCAGGAAGCCGCCGAATACGCCCAGGAGCTGCGCCGCATCATGCGCTATCTGGGGGTAAGCGACGGCAACATGCAGGAAGGATCCCTCCGCTGCGACGTCAACATTTCCGTGCGTCCCGTGGGTCGGGAAAAATTTGGCACCAAAGTGGAGATCAAAAATATGAACTCCTTCAGTGCCATTCAAAAAGCGATCGAGCATGAAATTGAACGGCAAATTGCAGCGATCGCCGCAGGCGAAACCATCGTTCAAGAAACCCGCCTCTGGGAAGAAGGTTCCCAGCGCACCATCAGCATGCGGGTGAAGGAAGGCTCCAGCGACTATCGCTACTTCCCCGAACCTGACCTCGGCCCGATTGAAGTCTCCGCCACCCAGCAGGCCAAGTGGCGGGCTGAGCTGCCAGAACTGCCCCACCAAAAGCGTCATCGCTACGAAACCGATCTGGGTCTGTCGCCCTACGATGCGCGGGTGATGACCGACGACCGGGCGATCGCCGAATACTTCGAGGCCACCGTCACCGCCGGAGCCCCCGCCAAGCCCGCCGCCAACTGGATTATGGGCGATATTGGGGCCTATTTAAACAACCATGCCGGCACAAGTATTACCGATCTCAAACTGACACCCCCTTTACTCGCCGAACTCATTGGCCTAATCGAAGGCGGCACCATCAGCAACAAAATCGGCAAAGACATCCTGCCGGAATTGCTCGCATCGGGCAGTTCTCCCAACGCCCTCATCGAGAAAAAAGGCTTAATCCAAATCTCCGATCCCACCGTGATTGGGTCCGTGATTGATGAAGTCATTGCCGCCAGTCCTAACGAACTTGCCCAGTACAAAGCAGGCAAAACCAAAATGCTCGGTTTCTTTGTCGGACAGGTCTTGAAAAAAACCGGCGGCAAAGCCGATCCCAAGCTGACTAATCAACTCGTCGCCCAAAAGCTTAATTCCCTCTAAGTAGACGAATAATTGGTATTGATCAAATTACACCTGTCACCATTTGGCAGCAGTCAAGGAGCGACTGTGAAAATTTCTCGACTGGCAGTAGCGTGTTTTAGCGTTCTCCTATCCTTGGGGGTTAGCGGATACTGGTATGTGTTTATCGCCGGAGCACCCCAGATCGATCCGCCCAAAGCCGCAAAAGACACGGGCTTAACGTTTCAAGTCAAAACCTTCCAGAGCCAGTCAATGGAATCGGTGCGAAACTACGGATTGGTTTTGCCGCCGGGATACGATCAGAACCCAAAGGAGCGCTATCCAGTCATTGTTCTCCTTCACGGTGGGCATGGCACTGAACGCGACTATCAAGATAAAGCACTCTTAACCTCTGTGCTGCATGATCTGTATCGACAAGAAAAACTGCCGCCCGCAATTGTGATTACGCCCGATGGCAATGACCAACGAGGGAGCAGTCCATTCTGGGATCCCCAGTACTATAACGGGGTTAATGGTAATGTGGGAACCTTGATTGGCTCCGAATTGGTTCAGATTATCAAGTCGCGCTACCGCACCTATGACGATCCACGGTTGTGGGCGATCGGTGGTCTGTCCTCGGGCGGTTGGGGTGCCCTAAATATTGGCTTACGCCATCTCAATCACTTCAATATCATGTTCAGTCACAGTGGCTATTTCACCAGTAAAAACAGCCCCAATAATAGCCCGCTGAATTTTGTCCAGAACCTGCCCCCATCAGCACAACAAAATCTGCGCATATATCTAGATGCGGGTCAACAGGATGAAGAGTTTTTATCGTCAACCCAGGAATTTCACCAACAGTTAAATCAGGTAGGCATTGTCAATCAATTTAATATATTTCCAGGGGGGCATGGCATTGTTGGCGGTGACACAGGTTGGAATTACTGGCACAAGCATTTATCAGATTCACTGGGCTATGTGGGTCAACAGTTTAAGCAGACCTTGCCTCGGCAAACATGATCTTGTCCTGCCCGCTTTACGCCCTAATCCCCCAAACTCATCGCTCCAACTTCCAGTAGGGCACCTATGACGCCGATCCGTCGAACCAGAATTGGACTTTGGACCGCCGCTTTATTGACGGCGACAGTCGGCATCGTGAATTTAATCTCCGCTGTAACCCCAAGCCTCCCAGAACGGATAGAGGTGTTGCGCGAAATTTTTCCCTTCCCTATCCGAGCCAGTGGACATTTATTTTCCGCCCTCAGTGGATTTATTTTGTTGACTCTGGCGGCCTATTTATTGCGCCGGAAGCGAATAGCATGGCTCATTACCATTGGCTTGCTAATCATTTCTATCTTGAGCCATTTAATTAAGGGACTGGACTACGAAGAGGGGATTCTCTCAGCAGTATTGTTGACTCAGCTCCTGCTGATGCGAAATGTTTTTACAGCGCGCTCCGATCGCCCATCCATTGCCCAAGGGATCCAAGTTTTACTCGTCGCCTTAATCTTCACCCTAGCCTACGGAACAGCCGGTTTCTACATACTAGACGGACACTTCCGGATCAGCGGGCAGCCGGTTAACTTTGGCTTTTTCCAGTCGATCCTCCAAACCCTAGCCATGTTCTTTACAGCAGACAATGCTGGACTAGAACCTCGGGGACGGTTTGCGACTTTTTTTGCAAATTCTATCTACATGGTGGGGGCTGTCACGCTTGCTGTGGCTCTCTTTATGTTGTTACGTCCCGTGTTTTTGCGCGGCGATCCCGCAACCGGCGCTGAACGCCAGCAGGCGCGCACTATTATTGACAAATATGGACAAACGTCCCTCGCCCGCCTCTCTCTTTTGAAAGATAAAGCCTACTACTTTAGCCCATCCGGCCAAAGTGTAGTGGCCTATGTGGCAAAAGGACGGGCAGCGATCGCCCTTGGGGATCCCATTGGGCCTCTAGAAGACCGGCGGGAAACAATCTTCAGCTTTCAACAATTCTGCGATCGCAATGATTGGTTCCCGGCCTTTTACGAAGTGCCACCGACCCAGTTTGATTTATATAATGCCCTGGGATTTCAATTCCTCCAGGTGGGCGAAGAAGCGATCGTCGATCTCACTAATTTTTCTTTGAAAGGAAAATCCAATCAAAACCTCAGAACCGCCCTGAATAAATTCAGTAAAACCGGTTACAGCGTTCAAGTGCATGCACCGCCCATTGCGGAAGCGTTATTAACACAACTGAAACCCGTCAGTGATGAATGGCTTAAAACCAAACAAGGTAATGAAAAGCAGTTTTCCATTGGCTGGTTTGATGCGGATTACCTCCGCGAATGTTTCATTGGTGCGGTGTACAGTCCAGATCAATCCATCGTCGCCTTTATCAGCATGGTGTCTGGCTATCACCAACCTGAAGTGACGGTGGATTTAATGCGCCATCGTCACGATTTACCCAATGGCACGATGGAAGGTTTATTTGCCTCCGTTTTTCAACAGCTCCAGCACCAAGGATGGCAGCGTTTTAATTTCAGCCTTTCTCCCCTCGCCGGAGTGGGAGAAAATCCCGAGTCTCGACAGGTCGAGAAGGCGCTGCGCTATTTGGCGCAACACTTAAATCAGTTCTACAATTTTCAGGGCCTACACCATTTTAAAGAGAAATTCCGCCCTCAATGGGAACCACGCTATCTGGCCCATCCGGGTCGGGCATCATTACCCGATGTAGTAGTGGGGTTAGTCCGCGCCGATTCGGGAGATCGCCTGCTAGATTACCTAAAACCCGGAAATTAATGGAATTACTTCAGTTTTTTGCAGGCCTATTTCGGCACTACGAGTCTGTGGCGAGTGGTGAGGTCGAATGGTTATTGGGCTGTTTGGAGCATCTCCAGGTCGCGTTTGCGGTGCATTCCGATCGCACCGATTTTTCCTGGGTGCATCGCTAGGGCGGGCGCTGCCACTGAGCGCCCTACTCGACGCTGACCCATTGCCCAGAGCGATGGGACTGGTGGGCCAAGTCCATCAGGCGTTGGGAGTATAGTCCTTCGGCCAGCGAAGGCGCGATCGCCCGTCCTGCGTCGATCCCCTCCACCCAGCGATCCACAATCCGAACGAAGGGCGCAATTCGCCCATCCTCGTAGGTTTTGGGGAATTCAAGACGTTCCGGGATCACCAATTCCGTCAGCGGTGCCCCTTGGTGACTGCCCCAAAGCTGGAAGCCATGGACATAATCCTTCTGATTACTACTGCCCAGAATTAAAGTGCCGCGATCGCCATATATCTCCACCCAATGCCCCCGCCCCTGATAGGTAGCCGCACTTAAGCAGATCTGGCAGGGTGTCCCATCGGCCAATTCCAACTGGATGAAACTACTATCATCGGCATCCACGATCTTCGGCTCCCCCGTTATGGGATCCGGTCGCGTTGGGACCGACACCACCAAACAGGCCGATAGGCGCTGCACCGGCCCAAACAGCCACGCCACATAATCAAAGGCATGGGACCCAATCGCCCCCAAGGCCCCGCCGCCCAACGCCTTTTGGGCGTACCAATTCCAGGACCGCGAGGCATCGGCCCGACTGGACACCAGCCAATCAATCTTAATTAATCGGGGTTGGCCCACATAGCCCTCCGCCAGGAGTTCGGCTAGCCTCAGCCACGCGGGAATGCAGCGAAATTCAAAGTTCATCATCGTCACTAGGCCCCGATCCTGCGCCAATTGCAGCAGCTCCGATGCATCCGAGGCGGTCAAGGTTGTGGGTTTTTCCAGCAACAAATGCTTGTTGGCCCGCAGCACGGTCTGAGCCATGCTGTGGTGCAAAAAGGGCGGGGTCGAAATGCTGACGGCCTGGACCTCGGGTAAGGCCACCAACGCCTCTACGGTCTGGCAGGCGTGGGGAATGTCATAGGCGCGGGCAATCGCTTGGGCCTTGCTCAACTCCCGATGATAAACCGCCACAATCTGGGTCCGGTGGTGGGCCATAAAGCCAGGAATATGGACCTTTTGGCCAAAGCCTGTGCCCACAATGCCCACGCCAATCTGATGCTGCATCCCTTGTCCTCCCCGTTCTGGTCAACCCCAAATTCGTCGTTGCCCCTGTCGTCTGGCCGTCATTATCTCAGATTCAAAGGGTGCTATGGTTTGGTTTGGGGAATTTCCTGTCCCACCATAGCAACCCCTACAGGTGACACACTGTGGCTCTATTATGGTTTTTGCTCGGGCTAGGGAGTGGCTTGGCAGTCCTCGTGGGGTATCATGCCAACCTCACCTTCAAGCTCAAACGGGCCGTGCGGGATCTGCAACCGGAAGTCTTGGGCTGGTCTCTTTCCTCTACGTCACAGTTGGCTCGGGCGATCGCCGCACAGCTCCAGAACCAAAGAACCCTGGAACAAGACCTAGATACCTGGAAGCAAATTTTTCAGATTTGTCCCTTTGGATTTATTCAGGTTGATGAAGATAATCAACTGACCGGGTGCAACCCGCGCGCATTGGCCCTGCTTCACATCAACGTCTATCAGCAGGATGAACCACGGCTCTTGTTGGAGTTGGTGCGCTCCTACGAACTGGATGAACTCATTGATGAAGCGCGTCGTCTGGGCAAACCCTGGAAACAGGACTGGATTTTTAATCCAGTCTCTACAGAACAATCCCAGTTGGCCAAACAGCAGCCCCAACCCCTGCGGGGCTATGCCTTTCCCCTGCTGGACGGTTCCGTAGGCGTATTTTTGGAAGATCGCCAGGAAGCAACGGCCTTGGCCCAACAGCGCGATCGCTGGATTTCCGACGTAGCCCATGAACTGAAAACACCGCTGACATCGATTCGTCTCGTCGCCGAAACCCTGCAAGCCCGACTCGATTTCCCCCTGCGCACTTGGATCGATCGCCTGCTCAGTGAAACCCTCCGTCTCAGCGACTTGGTTCAAGATTTGCTGGATCTCAGTCGTCTACAAGCCTCCCCCACGGCCACTCTGAATCCTCAAACCGTCAATTTGCCGGAATTGATTTTGTCCGCCTGGACTAGCCTCGAACCGATCACCCATCAAAAGCGGTTGCGGCTGGACTATCGTGGTCCCAGTACCCTCCTGATGCACGTGGACAAATCTCGCATACACCAAGTGCTGTTGAATTTATTAGATAACAGTATTAAGTACAGTCCCCAGCAGCAAGCCATTCAAGTGCGACTCTCGCTTCAGTCCCATGGGTGGTGATCCCAGTGACCCTGCCGATCCCAGTGACTCTGCCGCTCGTGGCCCAACCGAACGCAGCCAAACCTACGTGCATCTCGGCGTGATCGATGCCGGTCCAGGGTTTCCCGAAGCCGACCTGCCCTTTGTGTTTGATCGGTTCTATCGGGTTGATCCGTCGCGGGTGCGCCCCTCCCCAAATCCGGTTGCCAAAAGCGAGGCCGGTTATCCGGCAATGGTAGGGGAACTGCCGGGGAAAACAGTCACTGCGCCCCGATCGGCCACTCCTGTCAACAGTAGTGGCAGTGGCTTGGGACTGGCGATCGTTCAGCAAATTGTCGAGGCCCACCACGGGATGGTGCGGGCCAGCAATCACCCGGAAACCCGAGGCGCTTATCTAGAGGTGCTGTTGCCGTGGACTGCCGATGCTGTCTCGCCAGTGACCGAGAAAAAGTGAGTTATGCTGGGTTCCCCTGGGTTGGCCATTCTTTTCCTACTTTACTTAGTGTAATATTTGAGCACATGGGGTAAGTGGTCGCGTCACTCGGCTGGGCTCTTATCACCAGTTCACGCTCACGGCTCAGGTGCCCAGTTAAGCGTGACAGTTCAGTTGCTCGATTAGGCTGATATTTCAGGGTGCAATGTTTCGGTAGTGGTACCACAAGGTCATGGTGGAACGGGTCCAAAAAATTTTATCCCAGTGGGGAATTGCTTCCCGGCGGCAGGCCGAACAGATGATTCTGGGCGGGCGGGTGCGGCTAAACGGGGAAATTGCCCATTTGGGACAAAAAGCCGATCCAAGGTGCGATCGCCTGGAAGTGGATGGAGCCGTCATTCGTGACAGCCATCGCCCGCCACTCCGCTATCTGCTGCTGCACAAGCCCATTGGCTATGTTTCTACCTGCCGGGATCCCTGGAACCGCCCTACCGTCCTTGATCTGCTGCCTTTGGCTTGGCAACAGGGACTGGGCCTGCATCCTGTGGGACGGCTTGATTTTGACTCTACGGGGGCGCTGCTGTTGACCAATGATGGGGAGTTAACGTTCCAGCTCACCCACCCGCGTCACCAAATCTCCAAGACCTACCATGTCTGGGTTACAGGCCGTCCCACCGCCGCTGTTCTGAGCCAGTGGCGCGCGGGGATTCTGCTGGACAATCGTCAAACGCTGCCCGCTCGCGTTAAAATCCTGGAGCAGGCGTATGATCAGTGCTGGCTAGAAGTCATTCTCCAGGAGGGGCGCAATCGTCAAATTCGGCGAGTGGCAGAGCAGTTGGGCCATCCCGTACAGGCACTGCATCGTGTGGCGATCGGCAACGTCTGGTTGCACCCCACTGGGGCAAAGCCACTTCCTAGCGGGGCCCATCGTCCCTTGACTGACTCAGAAGTTAGTTTTTTGAAAGCTCATCGTTCTATCCCATCTGAAGAGATCCCTGTAGAAATCCCTGTGCCTGAGGAGTGTCGCCCATGAATAATCCAGTTTCACGGATCAGTCCAGAGCAGCTCGAGGCGCTCACGGACTTGGGCAGACGCTTGCAGCACCTGCGGGAGATGAAGGAGCTTTCTTTAGAGCAGGTAGCCGCCAGTACGCTGGTCTCGAAGCGGATGCTCGCGGCGATTGAACAGGCCAGGGTGGAGCATTTGCCCGAGCCGGTCTATATCCAAGGATTTATCCGGCGCTACGCCGATGTTTTGGGTGTCAATGGGGCGGCTCTGGCCAGTGAGTTCCCGGCGGAAACGCCTCTGACGGAACAGCGGCAGTCCATGACGAAGCGGTTTCCAGTGCAGGCGCAACTGCGTCCCCTGCATCTGTATCTGTTGTATATGGTGCTCGTCGGGATCGCGATCAGCAGTTTGTCCTATATCTTGAATCGCACGGCCTCTCCCATTGTGATTGGCGCGGTGCAAACGGATCCCATCGCCCCGATCGCGCCTGCGAGTCCTAACCCGACCAACGGTCCCAACCCCAGCGGTGGTAATCCTGGGAATAATCCTGCGAATCCCTCCAGCCCAAATGGCTCTTCGGCTGTGCCGAATACTGCCGCTGAAAAAACAGTCCGGGTGGCTGTCAAGCTGACGGATCAATCTTGGATTCGGGTGATGACCGACGGTAAGATGGATTTTGAGGGGGTCTTGCCCCAAGGTACCCAGCGGCTGTGGACGGCGGATAAACAAATCGTGGTCCGGGCGGGGAATGCGGGGGGGGTGATTGTCAGTCTCAACAATGGCCAAGCCAAACCTTTGGGGGAGCCCGGTTCGGTGGAAGAGGTGACTTTTGGCGGCAATACCCAAGCCTCTGAGATGTTCGGCCAGGTGCAAACGATAGCCAACTCACGGGTTCAGCATTCGTTCTAGGCGATTGGCCGCTGTTCTGAGCCTGAGGAATCGGATCCCCCATGACCCTAAATCAATTGAACAGTGCGTTTACCCTGTTTCTGAGCTTGCTGGTAGAAGCAGTGCCCTTTTTGCTGTTGGGGGTGTTGTTTTCGGGGTTGCTGCTCTTTTTTGTGGATGAACGGCAACTGGTGCGGTGGCTGCCCAAGCATCCGCTGCTGGGGGCATTTGCCGGTAGCTGCGTGGGGTTTCTCTTTCCCGTGTGTGAGTGTGGTAATGTGCCGGTGGCGCGACGGTTGTTGATGCAGGGGGCACCTTCCCCGGTGGCGATTGGTTTTTTGCTGGCGGCCCCGACGATTAATCCCATTGTGTTCTGGGCCACTTGGACGGCTTTTCGGGATCAGCCGGAAATTGTGTTTCTGCGGGTGGGTTTTTCCTTGGCGATCGCCACTCTAATTGGCTATGTATTCAGCGTTCAGGCCGATTTGCGTCCTTT
>CAVYAN010000097.1:0-17426 GCA_963766075.1 uncultured cyanobacterium
GGTATTTACCCGCACCAAGCATGGGGCCGATCGCCTCTGCAAGCAGCTCACGCAAAACGGCATTTCTGCCCTAGCCATTCACGGCAATAAAAGCCAATCGGTGCGCACCAAAACCCTCGCAAAATTTAAGGAGGGCAGTGTTCAAGTTCTCGTTGCCACAGATATTGCGGCCCGTGGCATTGATATTAACGATCTCCCGCAGGTGGTTAACTTTGACCTACCGGAAGTGCCGGAGGATTACGTTCATCGCATTGGCCGCACTGGGCGGGCGGGATCAAGTGGCGGCGCACTGTCTCTCGTCTGTGATGATGAGGTTAAGCTATTAACCGCAATTGAGCGCCTGATTCAGCGATCGCTCCCCAAGGAAGTGATCCCCGGCTTTGAACCCGACCCGAACGCCCCAGTGGAACCTCCGCAACAAAATCATTCTCGCCCAGGTGCTAGACGACAGCCATCCGGACGGTCCGCCGAAAAGTCATCGCCAAAACCCTCTAAAAAGCCATCGCCCAAGTCATCCATGCGATCATCATAGTCAATCAATAGAGTTGTATACCACTTGGACTCCAGGCCAAGCCCCCAGCTCCCCTAAACTTCCCAGCCTCGGGAATGCCACTAACGCGATAGGGTCAGCAGGCCGTTGGGTCTGGAGGCTGGCATAGCCAGGACAGCCTAAACTTTCAACACCCAAGCCTCCCGGTTGGCTGCACTGACAAACGCCGCCGGAACGACGGGAATCTTGACTCCAAGCGCATTAAATGCAGCGCGAATCGTGGCCGCATGGGCCGACTCAGTACTGCCAATGCTAGCTCCTGCCGTGATCAGAGCAGGAGTCTTGAGCAGGGCGATTTCCGTGGTGTAGGCGATCGCAGCATCTACTTCTAACGCCAACGCCAGCTTAGCAATATTCACATCGCTATCGACATTGCCTTCGCCCTGCTTAATGTAGGCCGAAACATCGTAACTGGCCTCAGCTTTTACGGGAGATCCACCCAAGCTTTGCACCGCCGAAATCAAAAGATCGCGGTGTTTTTTGTGATCGGCTTGATTGGCCAGGGCGATCGCCAAAACCGCCTTGCCCACATCCGTATTGGTCAGCTTGCCCGCCGCAAAACCATAGGCCCAAATCGCCTGATGCTCATAGAAGAGCGCATTATTGAGAATCTTCGCGTCATTTTTTTGAGTGGCCTGCGGCGCAGCATCCGCACGGTTGGCAAAAAGGGGGATGCTCAGGGTGCTGGCAATTCCCCCTGCAAGTCCCGCAAATGAAGCTGTAACCAGCAATGCGCGACGGGAAGTATCCTTGCGTCGCACGGCAGATCGAGCCAACCCGTAGTTGTCCATAGTCATGGTTCTCTGTTTCCTTAGATAGGCGATAAATAAACGATTAATGCGGTTCACAATCCTGGAGAGCATCGGACATCTTGTCATCAACTTCACAGCATGCAGAATGGCCGCAGGCATTGTCCTGCATCCACCACCCCGCATCTGAGTTGTGCATAGGGATACGGGGAGAAGTCAGCCTTGGATCTCTCATTAGAATCTCTACCGCTAGAAAAACCGGAACCCCAAAAGACATGAGAACCGCTCCGGCAGCGCTGAACCGGAATCTTCTCCATTGCTCAAGACAATTTCTAAAGAACTGTGAAACTTTGACACGGTGTCATTTGACGTTGCACTCGGGCTTGGGGATGATGTGGTGTTGGATTTGCCGTAACTTTGAGAGAGGATAGATATTGGAATGAAGCGAGTATTTGCATTTTTGTGTGCAGCCATCCTATTGTGCTTGACCGTGGCCCAGCCCGCTTGGGCCGACGCCGATCTAGCCCTGGGCGCAAAGATCTTCAATGGCAACTGTGCCGCGTGTCACGCCAACGGCATGAACGTGGTGATGGCTCCCAAAAACCTAAAGAAAGAATCCCTAGAGAAATTTGGCATGGCCTCTGCCGATGCCATTATGACCCAGGTGCGCAATGGCAAAAACGCCATGCCCGCCTTCGGGACCAAGCTCAACGATGATCAAATCGCCGCTGTCGCGGCCTATGTCTTGGCCCAGGCCGACAACGCTTGGCAGAAATAACCTTGAGAAATTTGGATTATTGGATTAAATCTGTCAAAAAGGCGATCGCAGAGACTCTACGATCGCCTTTTTGCACATGACACCGTGATCCCAATTGGTATCTCACATAACCTATCCGGTGTTCGGAGTAATGGACAATACCCGAATCAATGACCGAGTGGGAGGAGGGTTCATGATGGCGGACGTGCTGATTCAGGGTGGCCGCATTGTCACCGCCGTCGATGATTATGTAGCCGATATTTTGGTCAAAGATGGACGAATTGAGGCGATCGCTCGCCATATCCCCGCTGACACTGCCGAAATCCACAATGCCGCCGGGTTACTGGTATTTCCAGGAGGGGTAGATGTCCATACCCACATGCAGTTCGACTTGGGCGCAGCCCAAACCGTAGACACCTTTGCCACGGGCACCCGTTCCGCTGCTTTTGGAGGCACCACCACCATCATCGACTTTGTCCTCCAAAAAAAAGGTGAAACCCCCAAACAATCCCTGGATCAGCGGTTAGCTGAGGCCGAACCCCAATGCTGTGTAGACTATAGCTTTCACATTATTCTCACCCACGTCACCCCGGAAACCCTGGCAGAACTCCCCGACCTAATCAATCACGAGGGCATCTCTAGCTTCAAGATGTTTATGGCCTACCCCGGTGTGCTGATGGTCGAGGATGCCGATATTTTCCGGGCGATGCGCAAAGTGGGCGACCATGGCGGCATGATCAACCTTCATGCTGAAAATGGCGGCGTGATTCAAGTGTTGATCGAGGAAGCCTTGGCCCAGGGCAATACCTCGCCCAAATACCATGCCTTGACGCGCCCCAGTCTGATGGAAGGTGAAGCCACCCATCGCGGCATTCGCCTGGCAGAACTGGCGGAAATGCCCGTCTACTTCGTACATCTTTCCGCAGAAGAGGCGCTTGAATCCGTGGTCCAGGCCAGAGATCGGGGCATTCCGGCCTTTGCTGAAACCTGTCCTCACTACCTCTTCCTCACGGAGGAGGAATATGAGCATCCTGGGTTTGAATCGGCAAAATTTGTCATGACCCCACCCCTGCGCACTCATAAGTGCCAGCACGCGCTTTGGCGCGGCTTGCGGTTTGATGATCTACAAATTGTTTCAACCGATCATTGCCCTTTTTGCTTTAACGAACAGCCCTTCGGTCTTCAAAAATCGAAACAAATGGGCCGTAATGACTTTGAGAAAATCCCCAATGGTGCACCGGGCGTTGAGTTTCGCATTCCCCTGCTCTTTGATGGAGGCGTCAACGCCGGACGCATTCATTTAAACCGGTTTGTCCAACTGACTGCTACGGCTCCGGCCAAAATGTTTGGCTTATTTCCCCAAAAGGGGACGATCGCCGTCGGGAGTGATGCTGACCTCGTGCTCTTTGACCCACTGAAACCCAACATCCTCAGCGCCACCACCCATCACTCCAACGCCGACTATTCCCTTTATGAAGGAAGGTCGGTAACGGGCAAGGTCGAAAAGGTATTTCTGCGCGGAAACCTGATTGTTAGCGGCGATCAATGGCTAGGCGCAGCCGGTGACGGGAGATTTCAACCGCGATCGGCCTCGGGTCGGGTGATTTAGGGTGACTCATCCAATGCCTTGCGCACCAAAATAACGGTGCATTTACAATGGCGGGCGATCGCCTCTGGAATATTGCCCTGAATGGCCTGCTGCAACAAGCCTTCTCGGCTGGCACCCACTACCACCACGTCATGGTGTGCCGTCGCCGCTAAATCAATCACCGCCTCCGCCACAGATTTGGCACAGACAGGCAGCGTTAACACTTCGCCCTGAACGGTTTGGGATAACGACACCGCCGCATCCTCTAGAAACTGACTTTCCTGATCCTCGGCGGCATGAAAGACCTGACACAAGCTGACTTGGGGATCGCGGCATACTCCCAGAAGACTCGGCAGCAGCTTCAGCGCATACTGGGCGTTAGGCCCGCCAGAAATTGCCACCAGCCAGCGATTCATATTCAGTAGTTGCCAGAGCGCCTGCATATCCGGTTCGACTGACGCAGCGGGATCCCTAACGTCCGCCGCCATTTTGATCAACACCACACCGCAGGGAGCTTGCCGAATCATCGCATCCACCACATCGCCAAAGATGCGATCGGGGGTAGAGTACTGCCTTTCCAACCCATCAACAGTAGGTCAATATGACGTTTTTTAATCACTTCCAAAATGGCATGATCCACACTGTGGGCCACCAAAACCTGGGTATGAATCGGGATGTGCCAGCGCTGAGCTTGTTGAACCGCCTGCGTGAGCAAACGACGACTGCGGGCGGTATTCACTTCAGTTTCGGCAGGCAGGCTATGGGCTGGAATCTGAATGATGTGCAAACATTCGAGTTCATACTGGTGCGCTTGGGCGATCGCCAACGCCATTCTGACCATCCCCTGGGCCGTTTGCGGATTGCTCAGGGGCAAGAGTAAGCGCCCTTTGCCGATTGCGGGCGATCGGGTTTGATACACGCCGTAGGCCGGAGCAGGGCGGGGGCCTAACTCCGCCCCATCGCCACGCAATTGCTCCACTTCCACCCGCAAAATATCGCTGCGGGTAATGATGCCCACCAGTCGCCGCCCCTCCGTTACTGGCAAGCGAGACACCTTGTAATGGGATAGCAAATGCAACACTTGGCTGAGGCTATCCCCCGGATTCACCGTAATGGGGTGGGGCGTCATAATGGTGCGGAGACTCGCCGGGATCGGTCGCTGGGGAAGTTTATCCAAATCCGTTTGGGTGACAATGCCCACCAAGTCGCCCGCCTCCATCACAGGAAACCCCCGATGGTGCGATCGGGCAAAGGCTTGAATCACCTGTTCCAGGGGCAAATCACTGGGCAGCGTTTCCACCTGACTCTGCATGACATCTGCTGCCGTCAGTCGGGTCCACAGGCCATCATTACCGGGATTCTGGTCCAGATAGATGCCCTTCAACTCCAACAATTGGGTATAAAGAGACCCCGGAGCCAGCTTGTCCGCCACCAAATAGGCCGTCACCCCGGCAATCATCAAGGGCAGGATGAGTTTAAAATTGGTCGTCAGTTCAAACACAATCACGATCGCCGTTACCGGCACCTTTGCCCCCGCCCCAAAAAAGGCACCCATGCCCACAAGCGCGTAGGTAATCGGGCTAACATCCAACACCTTATCCGCCAGCAGCCCCACCAAATTTCCCAGAGCCGCGCCCAAGATCAAACTGGGCGTAAACAATCCCCCCGGAGTTTCCACACTGCACGCCACTAGGGTCAGGCCAAACTGCACGCCAAAGGCTAACACGGTCATGGGCCACTGAGCTTGACCATTGGTCAAAAACACTTGCAGGGTCGTGGTGCCGCGAAAGGCGATCGGCAACAGCGCCGCGGTCAACCCAGATACCAACCCGGCCAAGCCAATCTTAATGGGCAAGCTCCAGCGAACATACCGCCGACTCCAAGCCACCGTGGCTAAAATGCCCCGATTAAACAAGGCCGCCCATCCGCCCGCCAAAATTCCTAGCAGCAGAAAGAAGGGAATTTCGGCTACCCCAAAACTAGCTGGATGCAATGCCGGATTGATCCCCAATTGAAAGCTGGGTCCACCCAACTGCCGCGACACCACCCCTCCGGTGAAGGAAGCCAAAATGGCTGTACCCAGGGTCAAGCTGGACACATCTTGAAGCAACTCCTCAATGACGAACATAATGCCAGCGATCGGAGCATCAAACCCTGCCGCCAATCCCGCTGCAGCCCCCGCCGCAATTAACTGCCGCTGATGCTCTGGCGAAGCAGGCACCCAATAGCTCAGTTGGGCCGCCAGGGCAGCACCGATCTGGACCGTCGGGCCTTGCCGCCCCAAAGCAAATCCCGAGCTCAGTGTCAGCAACGAACTCAGGAGTTTAACCACAGCCACGCGCAGATTCAGGGCGATCGGTCCATGGGCCAGCCCCGCTTTCACCTGGGGAATCCCACTCCCCGCCGCCTCCGGTGCCGTTTTTTCGATTAACAATCCTGCGAGCACTCCCCCCAACAAGCCGACTCCCGGCAGCAAGAGCCATGCGGGATAGTCAAAGGATTCGCCCACGCGCCACTCCGTCAGCCAAAATACTCCCTGTTTCAGAATAATGGCGGCCAGTGCTGCCACCAAACCTACCAGCACAGCCTCAAAAATGGCCAGGGGCTTTGGCCGAAGGAGATGGCCAAAGAATGATCGAAGGTCGAGAAAACGCATGCCATCTTTCCTGAAAAACGCCCTATTCGATAAGTCCTGATTCCATGATGCAGCCCTATTCGATAAGTCCTGATTCCATGATGCAGTTCTACCGACCCAGATCGGTGCATTTTAGGCCGCAGGCTCAGATTTAATGGCGGAGGCTGCGGAGACGGCAGTAGGCAACGCCAGCCCATTTGCCTCTGCCCAAACCAGAGCCTCCGCCATCAAAATCGGATCGCCGGAAGCCAGGAACTGCTGCATTTGGACCCGTCGTTTGGTTTCGGCAACCCGCTGGCGCTGAATATCTTGATCCTGCTGGGCGCGCTGGGCCGCAGCCTGCTGAAGATTTTTCCAGGTCTGGAGACGCGCTAAAACCCTATGAACCTTTTGGACACCGATTGGCAAATCAGAAGGACCTTCAGCGATGTCAGGACCGGCAATCTCAGGACCGAGCGATAGAGAGGAGGATAAATTACCGACTTGGCGATCGCTATCTTGACTGTCTAAATCGCCAGAAGCCTGACTGGAAAGGGCATTACCGACCTTGCCAAGGAATAAGCTTGTAGGACTAGAGCGGTGAGATGCGGCAACGCAATCACACCGCTCCTCCTCATGATGAAAATCTGACTGAGAATCCTTAGAAGAAAAATATACTTCTTGAGGATTTCCAGTCAGGTTAGGGGAAAACGTATTAAAAGAAGAATTAGGCAATTCCTGAGGCAATTCCTGAGGTGGGTGTTCCAAAGGCGGGCATTCCAACAAAAACTGCGGATGCCACAGATCGCGATGGCGATAGAGGGATCCACCGCCAATGCCATATTGCAAAAGGGCATGAAATCGGGCTGTGGTCTTGGCCGGTAGCCTATCCGTTTCCAGTAAATCAATTAGGGCGTGACGAATACGATCGCGGGCAGATTCCGATCGCTGTTGATTCCAAGTGGGTAGATGTTGCGTTGCCACCTCTAAATCAGCATTCACATCGCCAGAACCATTATCCGAAGCTAAATTCGAGGGCTGTTTCGCTTGAAACTTGCCATGGGCACTGCCATAGGGAAAATAGTGACTATTGGCAATACAGCTTGCCCATTCCTCAGCCCGTTGGACAATTTCAGACTGATGCCGACACCATTGGGTATAGCCAGGGAGCGATCTCGCCACATCAACTACCGCATCTACCAATACCTTTCCGGTGCGCGGTTCGCCACCCGATAGGGCATGGCGAAAGATATATTCCCGCAGTGTAATCCGGCCCAAAAGTCGATTGGTTTGGCCGGGGCCTGTCCATCCCAACTCGATTTCCGTATTTAAGTCATGAATAAACTTATTGGCTTTTCCCGTCACCGGTTGATAGGCGCGTCTAGATTGTTTCAGAATCTGTTTAATCGCATCTGTTTCTAAGACATTTCGAGATTCGCAAAATTGCCATTGCTCAATAAAGTGTTCCTGAGTTGTCCAAATTGGCTGAAACGCACTGTTTAGTAGATAAGAACCCGTTTGCAAAGGCAACCGATGGGCGTTGAAGAGGGCTGGATTGCCTTCAGGGCTATAGGGCTTGGGATTGGGAAAGACTTCCAATTGTCCTGGATAAACTTTAAATCCAGCAGCCTCCAACGTGGCCGTCAGGGCAATGGCAATTTGCCAACTGCTGTAAGACTGATCAAACGGAAAATAAAGGTGCAGTCCCCCGCTGGAACTGGATGTGATGCCAATATAACTCGCTAAGCCTAGGAGTTCTAATGCCTGCACAATTGAGGGAATCGCAAAAGCATCTCGACTCGGGTGATACGCGCTGCCTGCGTCAATATCTAACAGGGCATAGCCCGTTTCTGAACCAAACCGAACCCCATACAGATTACCACCTTGGCGAATGTGGCGATCGCTTAGGGGATGGCGTTTTTCGGTTTGCCAGGGTACGGGGGTTCCTGGTGGTGTATGTTCGGCCCAAATATAATCATACCGATGGGGAAACAGCGCTAAAAATGTATCTTGCCATTCTGGAACATACCGCGAAGCGGCAATATCTAAATTTAGAGCAACCACCCCAATTACACTCCCAAGCGCTAGAGTTACATAAAATACAGAAATAAAAAATCCATAAATAAACTGTGACCAATTCCAGAAGATTTGAATTCTTCAATGAATTGGCCTAGAACATTACACGCCAAAGCTTTAGAAAATTGTGATTACAGGGTGTTTATCGAGAAGGTATTCATAACGTTCGTGAGTCTCCTGACCTCAATCGCTGAATACTTATAGCAGATCGTCAAATGGCCTCTAGTGCACAGATAGAGTCCCTGTGTAATCAAAATTGATTACACAGGGACTCTTGATATCGGTAAAACAGTGATGCCCGCGGGATTAATTAGGATCGCAAGGGGATTGGGTTCTAGAGTAATTGGGGGGGGAGGTCTAGAATTTTTGGGTCAGGGGTTCTAGAACAATTGGGGGCGGGGGTCTAGAACTATGCCAGGAGAAATCTAACGTTTTTGGGGGTGGGGGTCTAGAAATTATGCCAAGCAAAGCCTAGAAAATTCGCAGCACAATCCGCAAACAACGCCATGCTGCGTGGCTTGAATTTTGATCACAGGCTCGATTTAACGTGATTACAAAATCTCCTGTTACTGTGTAATCAATTCCTGTAATCACGGACAATCGTCCACGCCCGATCACAAATTTGTGATCGAAGAATTGTGATCATGGGTTGGATGTAATCAGGTGTCTGAGAAGGAGTCACACTCCTAAGGCCCTGTCAAACAATAGGTTCACAGGTTTCAGTTCGTTTCGAGCTGAGCTCGAAACGAACTGAAACCTGCTCCCTGAGCGGAGTCAAAGAGAGCTATATCTTGATGTTATTACCTGACAATGCCTAAGGATCAAGTTCAAAAATATGCTGAAAGATTGCGGCACTTTCAGGGCTAATGGCCCGTTCTTCAGTTTCAATCATGGAAATGAGCCCCTGACTGATGCCGGTAAGGGCTGCAAATTTGCGTTGACTCCAGCCCTTAGCCGTGCGCAACTGACGAACTAGACTGCCAGTCAGGGGTGGCGGCGAGGCAGTGGAGATCGCTGGAGCAACTGCCACATTCCGCCCCGGCTCTGGATGTTCAGGGGCATTGTGAGCCTCGATAACGGCCTCTGCTTCAGGGTCAATGGCTGGTTTAATCCACATCTGGGCACTCAGTAACCGCTCAAAAAATCCCCGAGGGCGCTGTGCGTTCGTGCGCCCAAATCCCAGGGGTTGAATTTCTAGGGGGTAGGTGGTCGGATCAAACTGGAGTTGCCAACCGCGATCGTGGAGGGTCATGAGGTCTTCGTCCCAGGTGCTGGCCAGTTTTTTACGCAGGTCGCTGCGTTCGATAGCCTGCTGCACCTTGGTGTGCCCGTAGGCAACTTCCATCAGCACCGCTACACTGAGGGGCGATCGCTGACTGTACTGGGTCTGAAACAGCAGCCATACCATTAAGCGGGCAGCACCCTCCCGATGTTGCCAGACACTCATCACGCTTTCCAGCAAATTTTGGGGCAGCGTTCCCCGTTGGCAATAGGCAATTTTTTCCCGACGGCCTGCTTCATTCAGAAAGTGTCTGGCCCACAGGCCCGGTTTGACGACAAAGGTAATGCCCGCCAACTCCCGATTGCCAAATAAATCCTGTTGATAGTGATAGCGCGTGGCCATCATATGCCACAGCCGCCCCTCTTCCACCGTAAATCCTTTGACCTTGCCTTGTTTGGGACAGGAAATAAAGGTGGTGATTTTGCAGGGCTGTTTGGCAATTTCCGCAATTAGGGCTAGCTTTTCCTGTTTATTCTTGTCAGTGCGCTTTTTCAGGCCCAAATAGGACTCGATTTGCTGATCGTCAATTACGAGTTCCTGTTCCCACGGCTTGTCGAGTTGAGCGGCATGGGCCGCATAAATTAAGTGCATGCAGGCGGCCCGAATATCAAAGGTATCAATCACGGCCAAGGCGGCGGCCCCGGCCAGTGTTGCCGGATGCTCCGCTTCTAAGTCTTCCGTTACCCAGAAGTGAATTGCGCCTTGTCCGTTGCCAATATCCTTGGCGTAGAAGAGATTCCCTTCTGGATCGTTGTGCCAGGGCAGGTGGTGACGCTGGGTCAAAATGCTGCTGGCTTCCCAAATCGGCAAGGCCGATGCCATGGGGGAGGTTTTGCGCTGAGCAAACAAGGTGGGGCTGGGTTTGGGGCGGGCTTCGATGTGGGGAAAGCCGCTGAGCTTGGGTTGGGTGGGCTGCTGTGCCAAAGGCTTGGGCGTTAGAGGTTGAGACAGCGGTGTGGTTTCAGGGGAGATGGGTAGCCCCGAGGATGAGGCTGCAGCGCCAGTTACGCCCTGTTGCTGATCTGGTTCGGGCGACGGTAATGGAGATGGGGCGGATGGGGGTTTCCGTGGCATGGGTGGGCTGCGGATCCAATGGCTGATTTAACGTGTGCTGATCTTAAGCCCTAAATTGCCCGTCTGGGGCAGTCCGTTAAATCTCAGCGTTTCCGTCAGGCTTTTCGTCCCACGGGGGTAGGCGGGGTGACGATGTTGGGGCAAGGCTTCTCTTGCTCCACGTCGGTGATATTGGAGAGAGTCGTTTCGGCAATGTTTTGCAGGGCTTCTTGGGTAAAGAAGGCTTGATGGCCTGTGACAATTACGTTGGGAAACGTCATGAGCCGCTCAAAGGTGTCGTCTTGGATGATTTTGCTTGAGAGATTTTCAAAAAATAACTCCGATTCCTGTTCGTAAACGTCTAGTCCGAGAGCGCTGATTTTCTGGGACTTAAGCCCTGCCACCACGGCTTCGGTATCAACCAGGGCTCCCCGACTGGTATTGATCAGCATGACTCCGCGCTTCATTTGGGCGATCGCATCGGTATTGACTAAATGATAGGTATCAGGGGTGAGGGGGCAGTGCAATGTGATCACATCTGCTTGGGCAAACAGGGTGGGCAGGGACACGTACTGTGCGCCCAAGGCCATACAGGCTGGATTTTGGTAAACATCGTAGGCGAGCAATTTACAGCCAAAGCCGTGCATGATCTGCGCCACCCCCTGCCCAATTCTGCCGGTGCCCACGATGCCCACGGTGCGGCCATGGAAATCAAACCCGAGCAGGCCGTCCAGTTCAAAATTGCCTTCGCGGACGCGATTATAGGCTTTGTGGAATTTACGATTCAGGGTAAGCATGAGGCCGACGGCGTGTTCTGCGACGGCATAGGGTGAATAGGCGGGCACCCGCACCACTTGCATCCCGAAGCGGGCGGCGGCGGCTAAATCCACGTTATTAAATCCAGCGCAGCGCAGGGCAATCAGGCGGGTACCGTGATCAGCCAGTCGCCCTAAGGTGACATCATCGGCAATGTCGTTTACAAATAAGCAGACCGCTGGAAAACCTCGTGCCAACAGGGCGGTTTCATGGCCTAGGCGGGGTTCAAAGAATACGAGGCTGTGCTCATGATCATAGTTGGCAACGGTGAGAAACTCGCGATCATAGGACTTGGCACTGAAGATGGCGACTTTCATGGGAGCTAATCCTCGGAATTGAGTAGGGCTTTAGCAGCTTGAAGTTGCTGTTGCTGTGCCTCGCTGAGGCGAGGATAGTGCAGATTGAGTTTTTTGAGCTGGGTGTTAATGATGTCGGCAACGGCTAAACGGGTAAACCATTTGTTATCTGCGGGAATAATATACCACGGAGCCCACGGGGTGCTGGTATGCGTGAATACCGCTTCGTAGGCATTCTGATAGTCCTGCCAAAAGGCACGCTCTTTGACATCGTTGGCGGAGAATTTCCAGTTTTTGTCAGGGCGTTCAATCCGGTCGAGAAATCGCCGCTTTTGTTCAGCTTTGGAAACGTTGAGGAAAAATTTCAACACGCAAATACCGTTGTTAACAAGGTATTGCTCAAAGTGGTTGATTTCGGTAAAGCGTTGTTTCCAGAGATCCTGGGGTCTTGCGGGTAACTGTTGCTGCTGGAGGATTTCGGGATGGACGCGGACGATGAGGGTTTCTTCGTAGTAGGAGCGATTGAAAATGCCGATGCGCCCCCGTTCGGGCAATGCTTTGAACGATCGCCACAAATAGTCATGATCCAATTCTTCTGGGGAAGGGCTTTTGAAGCTGAAAACCTGGCAGCCCTGAGGATTGACTCCCGACATCACATGCTTGATGGTGCCATCTTTGCCCGCAGCATCCATCGCTTGGAATAGGATCAGCAGGGCATAGGTGTTTTGGGCGTAGAGTGTATCCTGATAGCGGGCGAGTTGAGCGATATCTTCCTCCAACTTACCAACAGCATCAGCTTTGTTGGCATAGTCGCCCGTGTATTGGGGATCGTAGTCTTTTAGGCTGATCGTCGTGTGGGGAGGAACAATCAGGTGGTCATGACTCATGATTTTTACCCAAGCGCAACGCACGCCCTCAGTGTAGGTCAATACTGTGTACAGACCTAGGCTAATTTTTGAGGAGTCGCTCTAGACTACTGCATGACTTTGACTTCGGTGCCGATGTTTACCTGATTAAATAAGGCTTCTACGTCCTTGTGATACATGCGAATGCATCCATGGGAGGCGGCTGTGCCCACGGATTTGGGGTTGGGGGTGCCATGAAACCCAATCCAGTTGTTGCCATCGGTCCAAAAGCCAATCCAGAACCCTCCTAGAGGATTGTCGGGATCGCCACCCGGAATGACGACTCCCGGTTGTAACGGATGCACCCAGACCGGATCCTTAATTTTGGTGGCGATTTTGAAGGTGCCCGTGGGGGTTTCCCAGCCCGGTTTGCCCACGGCGATCGGATAGGTGCTGATGGCGGTGTCGCCCCGATAAAGGGTGACTTGGCGACGGCTCAGCCGAATCTCTAGCCGGAGGAGGTCTGTCTCTGTCAGAGGTAGGCCGTGGCGGAGTTTGTGCAGGTCTTCGTTGGAGGTAATGGGCGGTAGCGATGGCGTCGTGGGGGGTGATGCTGGGATTAGGGGTGTTACGACGGGGACGGGTGTTTCAGGGGAGAGGAGGGGTGGAGTGGAGGTAGGGGGTGCAGCGGGAACGGTCTGCTGGGGGCTGGTTGGGGGCGCGATCGCCGGTGTGGCCTGGGTCGGTATGGCCTCGGGAGGGGGGAGTTGGGCGATCGCCGATGAAGCCGCTTGGAGGACAGCCTGAGTCACCGCACCAATCGTCACTAAAACTAGGACCAACCTCAAAACGGAGTTCTCCTGCAAAACAGACTAGATTCAGAAGCGGCAGAATTGTTGTATGGCCATGCTGCCGCTTCTGAATCCTAGCGCTACTGTCATCAAATGACGGGATTTTTGGGTATTGGTTCCCCTGCGTTGACGCCGATCATTGCCCCGTTAATTAGCCGGAGCCATGGCTGGCCGCCGCTTTCGTTTACCCCGAGTCCAGCTAGAGGCGTGCCAGAGATACATGAACAGCGCTCCTGACACGAGGGAGCCCAGAATCCACTTTGTTCCTTTTTTGATCAGGGTGCGGGCCTGGACTTGGAGTGCTGCTTGGGTTTGCACCTCGTTTTGTTGGGCCATACGCTCCATGCCCGTCTGTTGTTGTTCGCGAAAAGCCTGGGGTTTGAAGTCGGGCAAGGCTCCGACTGTTGAGCGCTTGGCAAACTCCATCACGTCTTGATCGGAGAGTTGTGAGAGCCGATCCTTGGCGGCTTGGAACTGGGTCCGCTGTTGAGACAGTTGTTCTACCGCTTTGACATTAATCGGATTGTAAGTTCGCCAAGCCGCGTTGACGGTGATCGGAATAAATAGCCAATAGACACAGGCAATTACCAAAATGATCCAGGACAATGGTTTGAGCAAGATGCGTTCTATTTTTGTCCGATTCTGCGCCTCGCCTAGAAAGATTAAGCCAAACCCAATCAGGGGAAAGCCAACACGCTCGACAAAGTTGCCCACGGTTTCAATCTCCCAGGAGGAATTGAGCAATTGCAGGGGATACAGAATGTCAAAGATGTCAAAGAAGGGAGAGGGTTTAGCAGACCGTAGCCGACTAGGCGTAGAGCGGCGATCGCCTTGCCATGGGAATTGGGGTCGAGTGGCACTACTGACTTATTCACCTTAATGTATAAACAAGCAGTACGGAGTTTAAAGAACCTGGATTAAAAGGACGGATAGGTAGCGTACCATCCGGTCAACGCGGTCTGCCAGACGGCGGCTAGTTTCTGGCAAGTGACCTCTGACGCCTCCTGCCTGTACGGGCATGGATAGATTGATCCATAAACAGCGAGAATCGCGGATATTGGCTTGACCAATCAAGATGGGTAGTAGGCGATCGGGTTTTAGGTCATAAGTAGTACGGTTTGCCAAAAACTGTTCACGAGTGACGGTGGTTGGCCCTTGTGCATTGACACAGGTGCTGAGATAGGCTTTGCCGTGGGCCTCAAACAGGGCATAAATGCCTGAATCGCTGCGCCGTCGAACAAATTCCTTGGGTTTAAGTGCAACATTGTTGACGAGATAGCTCTTCAATAATCGGATTACATCGCCGTCCGACTGGGAAAAATAGTACATTTCAAGATTGAATGGAATATCCGACTCGGCGATTGCTCGGTTGCAGATAGTTGTAGTGTTGGCCCCGATCTGCTGCCGGCATACTTTCGATGAGACTTCGCAATGATCGGACTACTATTCATGCCAAAGTGGCTGTAGCAATGGGCAATTGGGGCGGAAAGGCAAAGGGCTGTGTTTGTCCCAAGGTTGGATTCAAATAGTGCTCTGGCTAAAGCTAGTCCGACGCCCAAGAGGGCAGCCTGTAATAAATGAGCAATAAAGTCGGGAATGAGAATGAAATCGAGGCAGTGGCACCATAATCGCGACTAAAGTAACTGAAGTGGGGAGTAACTGAAGTGGGGAAAACCTAGGTTGTGGGTCTGGATTCTAGTTCATCCTCTTGGGAGAATAGGCCGTCTCCTGGAACGGGATCATCTTCAGCCTCTTCATGCTGATAAGCGGATTCCTCCTGCTGGAGAAGATATTGACAATAACTGCTAAACAATGACATCGATGTCATGGCAAATACCTGTGAGCCGCCGCCACTATGCCAGTACTCAAAGGCTGCGGTGTTTTTGGCTGCGGTTAAATGGGCCAGCAGCATGATCCGAAAACCATTGACTACAAAGGCAGAGCTAACGGCTAGGAGGGGAACCAGAAACTTATTGCGCCAATCGGTTGGAAATGTGAGAAGAAAAAATCCGGCAACCACTAATGAAATCAAAGCTGCATCTAGCCCTGACAGCTGAATATACCTCAACACTGCCTGTGGGTAAAATTAGCTGAACCCTGGCGCTCAATGGGAAAGCCCAGGTACCACATCAAGGCGTGGGAATATTTGGCTGTCCATAGGCTGACATGCAGTACATGATCCAGGGGGCCGATAAATTCACTTAAGGGCAATGCAATCAACAGCAGGATGGGCAATTCCTGTTTGTAGTGTTTAAATTGCTGAATGCCAATGGTCAGGAGCGCCATGCCCAGCCCGATTGCTAAGGATGTCATGCCTGCAATGGGTGGAGTTTGGCTTTGGATATTCAGGCTTCTGACGATAATCAGGGCAATTAAGAACCAACCCATACCCTGAGAACCCCGATGCGCTGGTGATGACGATGCGATGACGCTTGCGCCATAGGCAGTAGAGCAGGGCTGTCCAGCCAATCATCTCTAGTGAGATTTGGTCCATACTCCCCAGTAAACGCCAAGAGAGCCACAGGTGCAGGGTAATCAGTCCGTACCCAGGGCGATCAGTAAATAGGGTGGGTGATGGCAGGCTTGAGTAATCCGGTGCGATCTCGAAGCAGATGCATGGGGCAATATCAACTCAAGTGATAAGGAGTAACACGGATGACTCTACGGATTCTTCAGTGAAATTTCCCTCCGTACAATACCGTATTCTGGGTAGAGATTTTCTCAAAATTGCCCTTTATCCCCCAGAAATCACGCAGAGACGTGGGCCAATGGGCTTAGGTGTTTTGAATTGATGTTCCGCTGAACGACATAAACTCGGGGAGTTGGCCGAAATGCGAACGAATACCAAAGAGCAGATGAAGGTAGGCAATAGTCTGGTTCTAGATTCCGTGAAACTCCATAGAAAGTCTTTAAATTCGTCTGTTCATAATAAGTTGGCTGCATTTTCTTGATGCCTGTGGGTCTTATGCCCACAGGCAATCATTCTGTCCAAGTAACCCGAGCAAAGTATGGGCATTCTCATCATTATTGGTTTGGTGACAGCTTGTGGAACGTTCCTCTGTACTCCCTTGGTGCAGAAGTTTGGGCTATATTTTGGCTGTACGGATCGCCCGGATAAACGCAAGGTGCATCAGCGCCCAATGGTCCGAATTGGTGGCGTTGGAATTTGTCTGAGTACAATTCTAGTTTTATGCGTTTTAAGCATACTTTCTCCTGATTTAAGCTCTAATTCAAAAGTCTTTTTGGGATTTTTAGCTGGCAGTAGTGGATTCTTTGTAATTGGTATTCTTTGATGGCATTTTTGATATTTCCGCCATTGCCACGATTGATTGCCCAGATGCTGTTCTCCATACTAGCTTGGCATCTGAATATTCGGGTGGATTACTTACCGATGCCTTTTCTAGGGACGCTAAGATTTAGGAATTCTGAGTTTACCGATTACTGTGGTGTGGATTGTTGGACTAACGAATGCCATCAACTGGATGGATGGTTGGATGGCTTGGCCGCTGGGGGCTGTGCGATCGCGGCGGCACTGTTTGTGATCGGCTGGCAATCGGGACAACTGCTTCCCACCTGTTGCGATCGCTGTTCTGGGTTTTACCCTTGGGTTTCTGCACTACAATCGGCACCCGGCCCAACTCTTTATGGGCGATGGCGGTGCATATTTTTTGGGGTTTAGCGTGGCGGCGATTTCGGCCTTAACCTGCATGGAAAGCCCTATTTTCACGGTTGCGGCGGTGCCCTATTTAGTTTTGGCCGTGCCCATTCTGGATATGACTTGGGTGATTCTGGGTCGCCTCGGGGCTGGAATGTCCCCCTTCTATCCCGATAAGCGCCACCTGCATCATCGCTTGCTCAATGTGGGTCTGTCCCATCCGGAGACGGTCAACTTTATTCATCGGCTGATGCTCTGGGTGGGAACTTGGGCAATGATTTTGCTGGGTATGCC
>CAVYAN010000098.1:0-11105 GCA_963766075.1 uncultured cyanobacterium
CCTTTGTGAACACTGTGGAGAAGCTGCATTGAGAGAAACTGATTATCACGTAGATGGAGGACGTTATGAACAACAATATGGTGTAAAAACCTACACATGCCAATGCTGTTCCGAAGAGACAAGTACCACCTATCACATACCATTAGATAATCCAGATTGATGACAAACTTGACTAAGTAGTCAATTGTAGGTGGGCACTGCCTACAACCCTGGACGGGGTGCTTAAATTTGGAATTGCTGACTTGCCCAGCACGGAAGTCAATAATCGAAACCTCACGCTACAATGGGTTTGCTGAAGTCACAACAAGGTCAACCCTATGGCAGTCCGACAGCCCCGACATAGCAAAGAAGATTTCGCCCAGCGTGGTGATACCCTGTGTGAGTCAGAGGTGCGCCAACAAGTCGAAGAAGGCAATCAGTTCAAGATGGGCTGGTCACGATTGAAGCCTTACCGATCGCGAGTGAAAGTTAGTCGGTGATGCAAGGTCTAACAATCCTGGTGAAGCGGGCTAATTGGAGTGGGTTGGTGATGCAAAGATTCCTTGTAGCCGCTGACCAGGAACGTTAGGTTGACTGTTTGACTCCATCGTCTGATACCCACGGATTAAGCTTGAACGCATTCGTGAGGTATTCGATAAAACAACGCACTTTTGCCGGGACAAATCGTCCCCGCCGATAGACGGCATGAATGGGCAACGGGATGGGTTGATAATCCTTGAGAATCACCCTGAGACCGTTCGATGTGAGCAGTTCGCCAAACAGCCAAACAGGGCAAACGGCAATCCCTATACCCGACAGCACGGCTTCCCGAATGGCTGTAGAGTTATCAATCTGGAGATTCCCCTTGACGATGACCTGAGTTGTGCCACCCGTCGGACGTTGAAAGTGCCACTCGTTGCCCGTTGCCAAACCTGTATACACAATACAGTTGTGCTCGACTAATGCTTCTGGTGTTTGAGGTTCTGAACGGTCGCGAAAATAAGCTGTGGCGGCAACCGTGACTCGACGGGTGATGCCAATGCGATGGACGATCAGCGCGGGATCGTTCACCTGCCCAATGCGAATGGCAAGATCCGTGCCATCTTCGACCAAGTCAACAAAGCGATCGCTCAGGGTTAGATCAAGCTGGATATCCGGGTAACGCTCCAGAAACCCCTGGACACAGGGCATGACTTGATGCTGCCCAAACGCTACAGGACAGCTTACCCGCAGTCTGCCCGCAGGGTTTTGACGTTGCCCCACGCTGGCCTCAGCGACGGCCACCGTATCCAACACGTCTTGGCAATGCTCAAAAAATCGTTCTCCCGCTTGCGTCAACTGCAACTTCCGGGTGGAGCGGCTTAGCAGTTGCACATCTAGGTAGTCTTCTAGGGCGGCGATTTGCTTACTGATAGTCGGCTGGGTGGTGTTGCGTTCACGGGCGACGGCAGAAAAACTCCCCGTTTCAACGACTCGAACAAAGCTTTGCATACAGTCGAGGCGATCCATCGTTTTCACTATTCCAAATAGGAATAAATTCTATGCTATTTTCCAGGCTTCTCAAATATATTGAAATGAATCAAGATAAGAGATATGGAAAGCAAAGCCGCCCAATCCTAAACGGCACAAGGCTTTCCTCCAAAAGGTTCCATCCTGAATCCAGGAGAGGATGATGAACGTTCAAGACTCAGTTGCTTTTGTTACAGGTGCTAATCGCGGTATTGGCAAAGCCTATGTCGAAGCCTTGGTGCAAGCTGGTGCTCGCCGAATTTACGTCGCGGCTCGCAGCCTTGACACGCTCAACGACGTCGTGGCGATCGCCCCCGATCGCATTATTCCTATTGCCTTGGATGTAACCGATATTACGCAAGTGAATGCAGCGGCCCAGACTGCCCAGGATGTCACCTTATTAATTAACAACGCGGGTGTATTAGGGTCTGGTGGACTATTTACCCCAAATAGCGTGGAAACAGCTCAGTGGGAGATGAATACCAACTACTTTGGGACACTGTCGATGGTTCGCGCCTTTGTGCCAATTTTGCAGGGCAATGGTGGCGGGGCCATTGTCAACATGATGTCCGTGGTATCAGTGGCGAATGCGCCCGTATTTAGTTCCTACAGCGCTTCCAAAGCTGCCCTCCATTCCTTAACCCAAGGGATTCGCGCAGAACTGGCACCGCAAGGAACCCAGGTGATTGGGGTCTATCCCGGCCCGGTGGATACAGCCATGGCCGCAGGCGTGCCCATGGATAAGGTGGCACCGATCGCAGTGGCTAAGCAAGTCCTGCAAGCAGTTGAGACAGGCATTGAGGATGTGTATCCTGATCCGGTTTCTCAAAGTGTATTTTCTGTGATCGCCGATCCCTTAAAAGCCGTTGAAAAACAGTTTGCGAGTTGGATGCCTTAATAGGTCAGAAGCTGATTGCCTTTTCTATAGGTCTAATACCCTTCAAACCCCAGGTCAGGCATTGACGAGCCAGCCAGAAAAAGATTGGTGAGTCGGCCAGAGAAAATGATACCAGCTAAAAAATAAGCGCAGTGGGCAGGATGAGACCAAAGTGTCATCCTGCCCACTGCGCAGGTTGAGGCTTACCCGCCTCGAAGTTTTAGAAGAGAAAAGAATTCTCAGAGGTTTAGAACAAGCCCAAGGTCAGGGCCTTGTCCACAGGGAAGGCTGCACCAATCCCTAACCACAGGGTAACCGCAGTGCCAAACAAGAAGACAGCGGTAGCCACGGGGCGGCGGAAAGGATTTTGGAACTTGTTAACATTCTCGATAAACGGAATCGCAATCAAACCCAGGGGAACGGAGGCCATGAGCACCACACCCAGCAATTTGTTCGGCACCACCCGCAAAATGTTAAACACGGGATACAGATACCACTCTGGCAAAATTTCCAGGGGGGTGGCGAAGGGATTCGCCGGTTCACCGACCAACGCCGGGTCGAGAACCGCTAAGCCGGTGCAAAGGGCGATCGTCCCAAAAATCACAATGGGGAAGACATAAAGCAAATCGTTGGGCCAAGCGGGTTCACCGTAGTAGTTGTGACCCATGCCTTTGGCAAGCTTGGCACGCAGTTCGGGATCAGCCAGATCCGGTTTCTTTAGGGTTGACATAGGGGAAACAGTTCTCCAGTAGCGGATGAAAATCGGCAGGCGGAACGATAGAACGTGGGCTTCTGCATAAAGCAACTATAGCTGGAAGCTCCACTGAATCACCAGACAAGCGTGATCAGGCCCAATCAAAGGCCAGAACGGACCAAACCTAGAGGGGACCGGAAATGCCCTGCTTACGAATCATCAGGAAGTGCAGCAGCATAAAGACAGCAATCACCCAAGGCAGCACAAAGGTGTGCGCACTGTAGTAGCGGGTCAAGGTGGACTGGCCCACGCTTACACCGCCGCGGAGCAGGTCAGCAATCAAGGTGCCCACAACAGGAATGGCTTCGGGTACACCGGAAACGATCTTGACCGCCCAGTAGCCCACTTGATCCCAGGGGAGGGAGTAGCCCGTCACCCCGAAGGACACGGTAGTCACAGCCAGCACAACGCCCGTCACCCAGGTGAGTTCACGGGGCTTCTTGAAGCCGCCGGTCAGATAAACCCGGAAAACGTGCAGAATCATCATCAGCACCATCATGCTGGCAGACCAGCGGTGGATGGAGCGGATCAACCAGCCAAAGTTAACTTCGTTCATGATGTATTGAACGGAAGTAAATGCTTCGGCGACGGTTGGCTTGTAATAAAAAGTCATGGCGAATCCAGTGGCGAACTGGATCACGAAGCAAACCAGGGTAATACCGCCGAGGCAGTAGAAGATGTTGACGTGGGGGGGGACATATTTACTCGAAATGTCGTCCGCCAACGCTTGAATCTCTAGGCGCTCGTCGAACCACTGGTAAGCCTTGGAGTCGGTTACCTGCTTGGTGAACATGTAGCAAGAATTCCTAAATATGTATTGCTGTTCATAAAGAATGTAACACAGACCCCGTCAGGATTTCACCTGTACCCCTGAAAGAGACTGGGCTGCATTGTCTTTTTCCAAAATGCCAGGAGTTGTTCCCCAGTGGGCGTTTCTGAGGAATTCTTAACAAAAGACAATGTTTTGAGGTGGGGGCAGAGGCTGCCAAAACTGGGGGGTGAGTGGCAGAGTCGTCCCGGTCACATTAATATAAATGACTATGAGCAAACGATTTTTCTGGGTCCGGTCCGTATTGGTGGTGATATTGGCGGTGGTGCTGGCGGTGGGCGGGGCGATCGCCCCTGCCCAGGCCCTGACTGAAGAGCAGAAATTTTTGTCTGAAGTCTGGCGGGTGGTGGATCGAGCCTATGTCGATGACACCTTTAACCATCAAAACTGGTGGGTGGCTCGGGAAAAAGCCATTAAGCAGCCCCTGGGCGATCGCCAACAGACCTATGCCGCCATTCAGAAAATGCTGGCCCTGCTGGATGACCCCTTCACCCGCTTTCTGAAACCGGACCAATACCGCAGCTTACAAACCAATACCTCCGGTGAATTGACTGGGGTGGGCTTGCAAATTGCCTTAGACGCGGAGACCAATCGCCTGCGGGTCATCTCCCCGATCGCTGGGTCACCCGCCGAGAAAGCGGGCATTCAACCCGCCGATGCGATTATTCGGATTGATGGCCGGGAAACCTCTGGGCTGAGCCTCGATGAGGCCGCAGAGCGCATGCGGGGTCCCCGGGGCAGCCATGTGCTCCTGACCATTGTGCGGGCCAATTCCGCCAGTTCTAGCCCGATGCCTGGGTCGCAGACGGGGGAATCGCCGGTAGGAGAGGTGGAGACGGATGTGGATGTGGTCCGCGATCGCATTGCGCTGAACCCCGTGTTGGCCGATCTCCGCCTCCAGAAAAAGCCCAATGGTCAGCAGGCTAAGATTGGCTACATCCGCCTGAATCAGTTCAATGCCAATGCCACCGCCGAAGTGGCCAAGGCCATTAACCGACTGGAGCAGCAGGGGGCAGAGTCCTATATTTTGGATCTGCGGAACAATCCCGGCGGGCTGCTGCAATCGGGTATCGAGGTGGCGCGGCTCTGGTTAGATACCGGCACCATTGTGTACACCGTTAATCGCCAGGGGGTGTTGGGAAATTTTGATGCCACGGGCAGTGCGTTGACTCAGGATCCCTTGGTGGTGCTCGTGAATCAGGGCACGGCCAGTTCCAGTGAAATTTTGGCCGGGGCGCTGAAGGACAATCATCGAGCGCAGATTGTGGGGGAGAAAACCTTTGGCAAGGGTTTAATTCAATCTCTCTTTGATCTGTCCGATGGTTCTGGGGTGGCGGTCACCGTGGCCAAGTATGAAACCCCGGCGCATATTGACATCAACAAACTGGGGATCACGCCAGATGTGTTGGTGCCGCTGCAGCCCATTGGGGCGTTTCAGGTCGGCACCGATGCCGACAATCAGTACCAAGCTGCGTTAGAACTGTTAACGACGGATTCCCGAGTTGCCGCCGGTGCTGCCTCCTTCTAAACAATCCTCTGCTGAACGGACCTACCACGATCCCCTGCATGGGGCGATCGCCCTGAATCGCCACGATCCCACCGAAGACTTGCTGGTGCGCCTGATTGATACTCCCGCGTTTCAACGCCTGCGGCGGGTGCGACAGTTGGGTCCTGCCAGCCTGACGTTCCACGGGGCGGAAAGTTCGCGGTTTACCCATTCCTTGGGGGTGATGGCGATCGCGCGGCGGGCCTTTGATCGATTGGCCCGCGACTATCCGCAATTGTTGCCCTATCGCCCGCTGGTGCTCTGTGGCGCGCTGCTGCATGATGTGGGTCATGGGCCGTTTAGCCACACGGGGGAGGAGGTGTTTGGCGCGCAGCATGAAGGCTGGACGCAGCGGATTTTGCGGGAATCGCTGCCCGTGCGCCAGTTGTTGGACGCCTTTGATCCGGAGTTGGTCGATCAGTTGGTCCAGGTGTATCAGAAGACGTTTGCGGTGCCGCTGGTGTGGCAGTTGGTGTCGAGCCAGTTGGACTGCGATCGCCTGGATTATCTGATGCGGGACAGCTATTTTACGGGGGCCAACTATGGCAAGCTGGACCTCGATCGGATCCTGATGGCGCTGCGCTATGATCCGGTGACGCAGCAGTTGGCGATCGCCCAGAAGGGCATTGCGGCTGTGGAGCATTATCTGGTGGTGCGCTACTTTATGTACGCGCAGGTGTATAACCATCCGAAGAATCTGGCTGCCACCTGGATTTTGGAGCAGGCGATGGATCGGGCGCGCCAGCTGATCCTGGATGGCTGTTTAGAGGCTGATGATACTGTGCAGGCGTGGCTGCTGTCGGATTGCAATGGGATTCCCTTGGAGCAATATCTGGCGGCGGATGACAGTGTGTTTCTCTATCATATGCAGCGCTGGCAGCGAAGTCGGGATCCGGTATTGGCGGATCTGTGTCGGCGGTTCTTGGATCGCGATTTATTGAAGACGTTGGATGTGACGGCTTTGGCGGAGGGCGATCGCCTGGTTCTGCTGGGTAAGGTCCACCATTGGCTGACGGGAGCAGGGTTTGAGGCGGCTGCCTATGGGGGGATTCGGGTGGCGCTGAGTCGGGGCTATACGCTGTATCAACGGGGCATTAAGGTGCAAACGCCCCACGGTTTGGCGGAATTGAGTGATTTGTCGGCGTTGGTGAAAACCCTGACGACGGCCCATGAGCGGGCTTGGTTAATCTATCCTCGGGAAATTGGGGAACTGGGGGGTGAGTTCTAGGGGCGGGAAGTGCTGTTAGAAATGCCGGGTTCTGGGCGATCCACTCTGTGGGCATTGGTCCTGGCGGGGGTCTACAGGTTGGTGGAAATGGCTTGGACGGGACAGGTGGGAATGCATTGTTCGCAGACGATGCAGCGCGATCGCGTGAAGGCGAGTTTAAAGGATTCGGGGTTGAGGCTGAGGGCTTCGGTGGGGCAGACGCCGGTGCATAGGCCGCAGTGGACGCAACTGTCTTCGTCAATGACGAGTTCGCGGCTGGATGCGGATACGCCGATGTCTTGCGATCGCATCCAGTCGAGGGCGGCATCGAGTTGGTCGATGTCTCCGGCGAGTTCGACGACGAGTTTGCCGACTTGGTTGGGGGCGACTTGGGCGCGAATAATATTTGCCGCTACGTTAAAGTCTTTGGCGAGGCGATAGGTGACGGGCATTTGTACGGAGCGGCGGGGAAACGTTAGGGTAACGCGCTTTTTCACGGGGATGCCAATAACGGGACTGTTTTAATTGTAGAAAGCGATCGCGGGACAAGCCAGATCAATTCGCGGGACAATCCAGATCAATAGGGTCGATTGGTGGGGTGTGGGGCATTTATCCTGACGATGAGATCGCGGTATGGCCCGATTGTTGATGCAGCGTGGCTGGATGCCGAGCATTTGCCGCTACGCAATGGGTAGGACGCTCGGATTGGCTTCATATCGGCTAAACCTGGCTACTTTACAACCAGATCTCGCAAAAAATAGAAGCAATCGGTTTTCCACCGATTGTTGATGCAGTGCGGCTGGATTCCGATCATTTGCCACTACGCAATGGGTATGGCGCTCGGATTGGCTTCACATCGGCTAAACCAGGCTACTTTACAACCAGATCTCGCAAAAAGTAGCAAAGCGATCGCTTCTCCATATGGAACCTTTGATTCTGCCAAGATAACCAGTCAAAGGAGACGAGAGTTGAATTAAAAAATCATGGGCGGTTTCAGGAGTAGCGAGCTTGTCTTGGTGATCTGCAAAGGCATTGAAACGATTACGAACATCTGATGCCGTAACTTGACCATCTCCATCCTCTTTCAGGGCTTTAACAGCTTTAATAATGTTCAATCTCACTTTGATTTTTTGCCAGGTGTGATCTATGAACTGATTCACCTTAGCATCTGCGTCGGTACCAAATGGTTCAGATTCAAGACAGAGCTTTAATTCGAATAAATTGATTGCGCCAGGATGGGTGGTTTTGCGTTCAACAAGACGTTGCAGAGTTTCAGGACGCATAACGTTCATTTTGTTTTGAATGACGGCTGGTTCAGCATGGTCGGGGGTGAGGTTTCCACTGGTAAAGATGATTTTGATCGAAGCTCTCAAATTTATCTTTCCCTAGATGAGTGGTACCAAGGTTAATTAATTGAGCACAGACGCCATTGGAAACGCTGTCGTACTTGCTCGCTTTGCATTCACCAACAATGGCGAAAGGCTTTTCACAGTAAATATCAATGCCACCTGAACCGCCGGTGGCATTCGGATCTAGAGACGCTTTGATATTGTTAAGGCTGTTAGTGAAACCGAGCTGTAGGAAACTTTGGCGAACTCGTTTTTCAAAGAGATAACCGTCACTTGATTTACCGGATGAAGCAATTGTCTGAATCCAATCGTAAGCCTGATTAGTATTGTTTGTTGGCTGCACATCGGTCCAACCGAGGAAAGCTCTGATATCATAATCAAAAGCTTTGGCATCAGGAGATGTTTGGGCGTAGTGGGAAATCGTTCTTTGCAGTAATTCAAGATCAGGATGCTCGGGGGGCGTACATTTTTCGATCTGATTTTTTCTGAAATTGAAAGATATTTCAGATAGAACTGGAACCTCACTCACGACAGCGATTGGTGATGCTAGTGCCGCAAATTGCCGATTAAACTTTAGAAATTGCTCAGTTTCAATAGGAATTTTATAAACCCGTAAAAACAATAAAAAATTTGCATTTTCATCCAATAAATTCTGGACTTCTTCGCTTGGGATATGAGTAATCTGGCTCAAATATTCTCTATTGTAATGGCCAGCAATCGCTTTAGAGGACTGACAAATTGCCCAGTAGGAAATCAGACATTCCTGAAAATCAGCAGTAAAATCGGATTGTGTAAGGACAAATTTCTGTTCTTCGCGAATAAAAGATCGCGAAATTGCAACAAGAGATGCACCTGAAGTAAGAGCCGAGAAATTATCAGTAGATACTCTGAGGACAGTGGAAACTTGAGAAAATTGCAGCATCATGACGATACCAAATCAGGAATTTCTGATAAATCTAGTGATAAAGTTGAAAGCATAGGAATGCTAGGAGCTAAATCCTGGGAGATTTTCGGTGGCTTTCCACTGGGTTTGCTTAAGATTTCGCGAATTAGTGGGTTATCTATTATAATTCGTTGTTCCCTGAGGAAATTTGAGAACTCACTCTGTTCAATTCCATAATCCTCTAGACGACTTTGGAGGAATGAGACAGCGAGAAGAGGCTGAATATGCTTTTCCATGAGAAGAACCCATTCGCCTTTATTCTGAAGCAAGTCCATGAGCGCCTGCTGCGTGGCTATTGCGCTATTAGAAATTGGCTTAGAACGGACTAAACAACCTCGGGTTAAATTAAATTTTTCATAGTCATTTAATTTAACAAGTGTTGCCGTTAAGCTTGAGCTACTTGTCTGCTGTGCTACAGATATACCAATTCTGACGCTCATTTTTCTAACGTTAATGAGCTCTCTTCCAACAATACGGAAGTCGATTCTTCCCTTGTCTCCACCTTTAGCATTGATGTCCTCGATCTCATTAATTTCAACATTCTCAATCAGTTCGTCAAGACCGATTAATGATTCAAAGCTGAATCGCAGCGCCCTCGAAAGGGTATTTTTATCATCTAGATAGTCACCGATAGACCACTCTAGAGATGAGAGTTCTGCAGCAAATGCCTTTTCAATAGAGGGAACTGTATTTATTGGAACTGGCGACTTACCACCATGAAAATTATCTGCACACCAGGCTAATAGATTACGAATAAAAGGCATTTCATCTCCCTTTTGACGTAGTTGAGCTTCCTCAAAAGGATAGACAGGATGGGGAGGACTAAGCCCTTTGAACTATAGAAGCTATCCAACCAAGTTGAAACCACGGCTACAACACCATCAGCATCGAGTGGTTCCAGTTCAATTACTTTCTCTGCAATTCAATCCAGAACCGCATCACCTTGGGGCATAACACGAATTTGTCGCGAAAGTGTTTCAGGATAGGCCGTTGTGATCAGGACCCCATGCTGTAAACCATTCGCCAATGCTTTACCTAGTCCAGCCATCACCATCGCGCGTGTAAAACCCTCTTGATTTACTCCCCAGATTGTCTAATTCATCTAGGCAATCACTACAGTTTTATATTGACTGATTAAATTCAAAATCCTCTGTGCTGATTGAATTGAAATCACGTCATCATCATCAAGCATCGGTAATCCCATAGCATCAGCTTGGATCTGTGAGAGCCCCGTCCCGCTAACCAATTGATAGCAAAATTTGCATGTGGCTTAGAAAGTGTCCATAGCAAAGCCTGGATTAGATAGGAATCATCTAATTCAGGCTTTGCAGAATTGATAATACCGCGAATTTTATTAATGAAATCAAGGGGTTGTTTTCCCTCCGCTAAAGTCTTGGCCATGCGGGCTGGAATAATTGAATCGACGAGTGCCTGCGGATTAAATTCCTTTTTATAGACTTCACTGATGACGGCAGCAGCAATTTCCTGCCATTGCATGACATCACGAGCACCGGTTCGTCGCAGACTCAACGCTAAGCTATGCAAAAATTCTTGTTCAACTTTATCTAAGTTGCTACATTCACCCATATAGACTAGAACAGCACTACCATCTTTTTGCAGATGCTTCTGGACTCGGCTAATTAGGTGGCTTTTGCCTAAGCCTCGAATCTGCACTAATAAATAGACTAACAGTTGCTCGTTGGTGTAGTCTTACTGCTTCAATTGCAGCAAAAATAGCATCTGAAGCATGTTGATTAATTGTAGGAACATCAGGAAATGTAGAAGTCCAAATATCTTCCTGCTTTAAGAAGCGAGGACGATCAAATGGATTTTCAGACTGAATGGCAAGTTGGATCTCTTCAATGGGAGATGAGGTAACGGACATAATTAACCTCCTATATACAAGTGTGAAAAAAATTTCTACAGTCGCTTTGCAAAGCATCGGAGCCCACTAACCTCAGTGGTTATGGAGTCTTCTATCTTGTCAGGGGCGCTGTCTTCCACACTTCCACCTTGTAAGCGTAGGATTTTTTCTGTCTGCATTTTAAGAAGCCAAGTATTGAAACTGTCACGCTCAATTCTTTCCCCAATCTCCCGTCGAATCCGATAAAT
>CAVYAN010000099.1:0-21972 GCA_963766075.1 uncultured cyanobacterium
TTATGATGATCGCATGGATGACTTGGGCGATGGCTTTTTAGAGGGTTTTGGCGATGATTTTTCGGCGGACCGCCCGGATTGCTGCCGTCTAGCACCTGGGCGAGAATGATTCTGCTGCGGAGGTTCCACTGGGGCGTTCGGGTCGGGTTCAAAGCCGGGGATCACTTCCTTGGGGAGCGATCGCTGAATCAGGCGCTCAATCGCGGTTAATAGCTTAACCTCATCATCACAGACGAGAGACAGTGCGCCGCCACTTGATCCCGCCCGCCCAGTGCGGCCAATGCGATGAACGTAATCCTCCGGCACTTCCGGCAGGTCAAAGTTAACCACCTGCGGGAGATCGTTAATATCAATGCCACGGGCCGCAATATCTGTGGCAACGAGAACTTGAACACTGCCCTCCTTAAATTTTGCGAGGGTTTTGGTGCGCACCGATTGGCTTTTATTGCCGTGAATGGCTAGGGCAGAAATGCCGTTTTGCGTGAGCTGCTTGCAGAGGCGATCGGCCCCATGCTTGGTGCGGGTAAATACCAGTACCTGATACCAGTTATGGTGCTTAATCAAATGTGTCAGCAGGGCTGGCTTTTGGGTGCGGGCGACGCGGTAGATCTGTTGGGCAATCAGTTCGGCACTGGCATTACGGCGCGCCACTTCCACGAGGACTGGCTCGTGCAAGAGCGTTTCGGCTAAGGCTTTGATTTCATTGGAAAAGGTGGCTGAAAACAGCAAATTCTGGCGGTGCTTGGGCAACAGGGACAAAATGCGACGAATATCGCGAATGAAGCCCATGTCTAGCATGCGGTCGGCTTCGTCTAACACCAAGATTTCTACCTGGGACAAATCAACCGTGCGCTGCTGGACGTGGTCCAAGAGGCGACCGGGAGTTGCAACCAGAATATCTACCCCGCTTTTCAATCGGCGAATTTGTGGTGTGATATTCACCCCACCAAATACCGCTATGGAGGTAATGTCAAGATATTTGCCATATTCGCGGACGCTTTCCTCCACTTGGGCGGCCAGTTCGCGGGTGGGAGTGAGGATCAGCGATCGCACAGGCGATCTACGGCCTACGGCATGGGGATGGGCCGAAAGCCGTTGCAAAATCGGTAAGGTAAAGCCTGCGGTTTTGCCCGTACCCGTTTGGGCTCCTGCCAGCAGGTCATTTCCCGCCAAAATGACCGGGATTGCCTGCTTTTGCACAGGCGTAGGCTCTGTATAGCCGCGCGCGGTAACGGCGCGGACAATTTCAGGGGATAAACCCAAGGTAGAAAAAGACATGCAACTCCAAAAACAACATCGGTCTATCGCTAGGCTGTGCCCGCATCTGTCCAAGCATTAATTAATTCTGCCTTGACCAGCGACAGGGCGAGGGCAGACCCGTTATTTTCGGTATTGTTATCTCGAAAAGAAGTCTTGAAAAAATTTTCTGATCAAGCGTTGTAGAATCGCCAGGATGAACCGGATAGGTACGATAGACTATGAACTATATCTCACTATAGCGCTTTTACTAGAGTACTTTGCGGCCCATTATCGCAAAGCGGCCCATTACTGCAAACTCATCGGTCCATCATTCTCCCTGCAGAAATTGCGTATAGCAACAGCCAGCTTTTCGGAGATCGCAGACACATAAATTAACCTCATACTTTTCAAAAGTAAAAAACATAGAACTAGGTGGCCTGCTCCCCAGGGAAAAATCCATCAGGCCATGGAACATTAAATTCATGGACATGCTGCAAGCGTCTGTTGCTCCTCCGTGAGAATGAGCAGCGAGGATTGGGGAATGGGCAGCGGAGATTGGGGAATCTGGGGCAAGGGTGTTCTAATCCCGCTCAACATGTCAACAATAGAAGAGGAGGATGGCCAACCGAGGCACGCTCAACTATCCATATTGTCAGGAGAGGAGATTGATCCAGATGGAGCAGAAATCGATTCAAATGGAGCAGCATACGCGCACCGTTCAAGACGGAACTGTGGTGATTGTCCTGACTCCACATGGGCGGTTGGACATTACTACCGCATGGCAATTTCGCCTGAAACTCCAGGAATGCATCTCCAAACTGAGCCGCCATATTATTGTTAACCTGTCTGAGGTCAATTTTATTGATAGTTCTGGACTCACTTCTCTGGTAGCAGGAATGCGTGATGCCGATAAAGTGCAGGGCAGCTTTCGCATTTGTGATGTTCACCCCGAAGCACGGCTGGTTTTTGAAGTGACGATGATGGATTCGGTATTCGAGATTTTTGCCACCGAAGCAGCCGCTTTGTCAGGGGTGCCCCGCAGCCTAGTTAGTTAGGGCTTGGCTTGTTTAGGCTTGCGGGTCAGGGGCCTGTCGCCTGTTGCATTGATGTCGCGCTTCGCTTGCTCTATGTTCTCATTTCAACTGGGGCTTCATTTCAGTCAGGTGATCCTTCGTGTAAATGCCAGTGCGCCAGTGCCAGTGTGCCAGTGTCAGTCATAGGCGTCAGTGCCAGTCATAGTCTTGCCGCTTTGCAAATTGGTATGGACCCATTAGAGCACCCCAAAGCGCTTTCCCCGTTTCTGGATCAACGCCTTTATCAAAGCTCAAAAATTCTGTGGGAGTGGCTGCAAAGCCCAAGCAAACTTGGCGGGTCACTTCCAGATAGGTAAAGTAGCAGCATGCGCCGGGGGGAGGTTCGGCGCAGTAGCGATCGCCCGCCGCTTGGGTTACCGTCAGGACACAGCCAGGGAGCAACTCAATATCGTCTAAGGTAATGCCCTGGAGTAGGGCCGGGTTTTGGCCTGCTCCTTTGACGGCATTGAAGTTTTTGAACGCGTAATACTGCACCTGTAGTTTTTGTGGGCATAGTTTTTGTGGGTCTGCCAGCGTTTGGATCCGCAGCAACCGCTGGCGATAGGGGCGATCCAATTGCACAATATTCGCCTGTTCTGCAAACAGGGTAAGGCTGTCGTCGCCGAAGAGGGCCATGGGGCGATGCCAAAGTCGTAGATGGACAAACCACACTGGCTCGGCGATCGCCTGCTCCCGATTATCAAATTCGCCCGCTAGCCAACTGGCCAATTGGGTGACAGAGGTGGAAATGGTCATGGGCTGTTTCAGAGGGGTGGGTTAGGGAATGCGATCAAATTAAGTCACTACGCGATAGCTCATCTGCGGGGTGCACCTGTCCGAGATGCCGAAGGGGGGAGGCTGATACGAATATACTGAGGCTGCATCGGGGAAATATCCTCTACAGGTTCTCTTGCCAATCGTCCCTTAAGACTGCGGGCAGGCTGGTCTGCTGCTGCACTTTGGGAAAGCGGTAGAACGTGTTGCCCTCGGGATCAATTTCTAGCATTGCCGAAAATACTTGGGCCTGTGTGTCTAGGAATTCCTTGGTGCGGGTGGCGTCTGCTCGCGAATTGGCGGCCAGTTGAATCAGAGAAACACAGCTATCCTGCGTCTCTAATAACGCGTAGAACGCATCCCGCAACCGACGGTCCTGTTCGCTTCGCCGTGCCACATTCAGCAGTGATAGGACGATCAGTCCTACCGCCCCCGCCATCAGCAATCCTTCCAAAACAGCCATAACTTCACTATTAGCCCCCAATGCTGAAATACCGCTTCCTCCACCCTAACGCGAGTCACCCTTAGCGGCCAAAAATGCGACTGAGGATGCCTTCAGGGTCCGACTGCCGCGATCGCTGCTCGCGGCGAAAGATCTGTAAATTTTCCCGAAAGATAACTGTGTTCGGATGGTCTGGGCCGAGGGTGCGATCGCTAATCTCTAGGGCTTGTGTATAAAGTTGCTCTGCCCTACGGTATTTGCCCTGGGCTGTGGACACCGCTGCCAAGTTATTCAGACTCGTGGCCACATCCGGATGCTCTGGCCCCAATAGGCGCTGGCGTAAATCCAATGCCTGCTGGTACAACCCCTCTGCTTTGTCATACAGTAATTGCGACTCGTACAGATAGGCTAAATTGTTTAACCCTGTGGCGACATCTGGATGCTGACTTCCCGATCGCCGCTTCAATAGAGTCAATGCCTTTTGGTACAGGGGCTCCGCGACGGTATAGCGCTGTTGAGCTTCATAGAGATGGGCCAAATTCGTCACGCTTTTCACTACGTCAGGATGAAAATCTTCGAGAAGCCGCTCTTGCATTTCCAGCGCCTTGATATAGAGGGGTTCGGCCTCTTCCCAGAGCGACTGTACGGCGTAAAGGTAGCCCAAGTCGTGTAAACTCACGGCGACTTCGGGATGGTTTTCGCCATAGGTGCTGTAGCGCAGTTCCAATGCCTCTAAGTACAGTGCTTCTGCTTCGTCATAGCGCTTTTGGGCTGCATAGACGGTGGCCAGATCGCTCCACGCCCTAGCCACAGCGGGATGCTCCGGTCCCAATTGTTGCTGAATTAAGTCGATCGCTTGTTGATATAGGGGCTCGGCAGCGGAGTACCGGCCTTCGGTAAAGTACCGTGTGGCCCGCTCCGTCAGTGCGTCTAGGCTGGAAGGGGGAGACAGTGCTAGGTCGGATTCCGGATCGATCGCGCCCCACAGGGGCTCAGTGCCCGTGCTGACTGGTAATGCGTTGGCCGGTAACGGTTCAGGCGTTACCGGTGCGGGCGTTGGCGTGGCTGTCTCTGGCGATCGGGGTGAGATCGGAGGTGGGGTTAAGGGAGGGGACGTGGGCGGAGTCCCCGGGCTGAGACTACCCTCGCTCCCTGGTCCAGGATGCATGGCATTGGCGACTGGGGCACTATGACGGGTCAGCTCGCTGCCTGGGAGTGGGTCACTGGCGGCAATACCTTCGGCGAGCTGCGCCGTCCGTGCCGAGGGCGGGGACGACTGTCCTAGACGCTTCTGGAGCAAGTCGAGGGCTTTGTGCTGCCAGAGGGCTGCCAGTTCCCAGGCATCAGCGTGTTCATAAAATTCCGCTAGCCTCAACCAAATGCCAATTTGATCGGCGGGGCTTAAAAACTCCACTAACGTATGGCTAATTTCAATCCAATGGGGCAGTAAGGCTGTGCAATCTGGCTCTGTGCTGCCCTGGGTTAAGGCGACCAAGGTTTGGGTGATGGCTTGGGGGTACAGGGCGGCATCGGGTTGATAATGCAGTTTCTCTTGGAAAAACTCCCGCACAACTGGATGGCAGCGGACCTGATTAGACTCAAGTTCGATCGCGAGGTGCGATCGCGCCAATTCTTTCCGTGCGGGCTGCCACATGGCCTGGATATGGGCCAGAAACTGCTGCCAGTCCTGCTCTGCTCCGGTCCACTTACCCCGACAAAAGTCCACTTGCATCACCTCCAGCCAAGCAGCTTGGGCAAAGGGATGAAGAATTTGTTCCACTAAGCTCCAGGGAATGGGTGCTGCTGCCAGCAAGCTCAGCACTCCCCCAAGGGTTTGAGCTTCACGACTCAAGTGTTCATAGCTCAGGTCTAAGACGGCCCGCAATCCCCGTTGGGCATTAATCTCGAGGGGATGGCCCTGAACGACGGGCTGATTTAGCCATTTGGGCTGGAGCCGCTGCAAAAAATCTGCCAAAGATAAATTCGGTTGCTCCTTCAAATACTGGGCTACCAGGTCTAGGCCCAGGGGCAGGTAACCCAGCCATTCTCCAATCAGCGCCGCAAATTCCTGATTGCCCAGAGCGAGTACGCGGGGATCCCGCACGCGCTGGGCCAAAAACTGCAACGCATCTTCTCGACTCCAGAGATCGAGCACCACCGCTGGCATCATGGCCAATAGTGCGTCGGTATCTCCACCCGCCCGAAGGGTGACTACAACGCGGAGGCTATCGCCTGCCGCCAAATAGGGTTGCAGGGAGTCTCCATCAGCCACATCTTCCAAAATGAGCAGACTGTCTGGTGGTGGCTGGTGGCTTTGCAATATGGCCAAGCCTTCTAGCCAAAATATCCCCCCTGGATAGGCGGTAGCATAATGCTGGGCGTACTGGATGGCGAGTTCGGTTTTGCCGATTCCGGGCAGATTGGGCCTGCCGACGATCGCCACCATGGGCGATCGCTGTAACCGCTCATGCAGTTCCAGCAGGGCTGTACTGTGTCCAACATAGACCTCACAGGGCTGGCGAGGCCCGATGTGGCTTAGCGCTGCGCTTTGCAGCGTCGGGGTACCCAGGACCCATTGCAAAATCAATGCGGCTGTTCCGGTCCCCTGATCGCCGCCGACGATCAAAAGTCGGAGGAGTCTTTGCCATTGCCATGAATACGGGAATGCTGCGCCCACGCTGGTTCATCCTGGAACAGATCCAAATGTTTCGAGAAAGCTGGCCACCCTTGGGGTTCCTCCTCAGCTATGGCGGGTCTAGAGGGATGGGTCAAAGGGCTGGGCGATCGCCCAATCCATCCGTTCCCCTTAAATCCCCCGCAGTTTATCATAGCGACGTTCTAGCAATCAGTACGTTCAAGCATTAAGAGAATCACCCCTATGACCCCTTCTATGGCCACGGACTTTCGGATCGAGACGGATTCTATGGGCGATCGCCAAATCCCCAACACGCAGTACTACGGTATTCAAACCCTGCGGGCCATTGAAAACTTTCCAATCAGCGGCCTGAAGCCCTTGTCTACCTATGTGGATGCCTGTGTGCTGATCAAAAAAGCTGCCGCGATCGCCAATGGGGAACTGGGCTGCATTCCCTCCGAACTGAGCCAAGCCATCGTGCAGGCTGCGGATGAAATTCTGAATGGGAGCCTGCGCGATCAGTTTGTGGTGGATGTGTACCAAGCCGGTGCTGGGACATCTCACCACATGAATGTGAATGAAGTGTTGGCCAATCGCGCGTTGGAACTGTTGGGTGACCGCAAGGGCAACTACGCCCGTGTTAATCCCAACGATCATGTCAACTACGGGCAATCCACCAATGATGTGATTCCCACGGCGATTCGCATTGGGGGACTGCTCGCACTGAAGCGGACGATGTATCCTGCCTTGACCGAGGCGATCGCCACGCTCCAGGCCAAAGCCGACGAATTCCAGGATGTCATTCGCTCTGGCAGAACCCACCTCCAAGATGCTGTTCCCGTCCGTCTGGGCGAAAACTTTCGGGCCTGGGCTCAGATTCTCACCGATCATCAACGCCGCCTAGAAAATGCAGCTCAGGATCTGACCGTGCTGGGCTTGGGCGGCAGTGCGGCGGGCACGGGCTTAAACACCCATCCGCAATACCGCTTCCGGGTCGCGGCGATTTTGGCGGACTTGATCCAGGAACCGTTGCAAACCGCCCCGCATCTGATGGCGGCGATGCAGAGTATGGCACCCTTTGTGAATGTTTCCGGCGCGTTGCGTAACCTGGCCCAGGACTGTGTCAAGATTTCCCACGACTTGCGCTTGCTCGACTCCGGCCCCAAGACCGGGTTCAAGGAAATTCAATTGCCCCCGGTCCAGCCTGGATCCTCGATCATGCCGGGGAAATATAATCCGGTGATGGCAGAAATGACTTCCATGGTTTGTTTTCAGGTGATGGGCTACGATGCGGCGATCGCCCTGGCGGCCCAAGCTGGCCAGTTGGAACTCAACGTGATGATGCCACTGATTGCCTACGATCTAATCCACAGTATTGAAATTCTGGGCCATACGATTTCTGCCCTTACGACGCGCTGTCTCCAGGGTATTACGGCCAATCGCGATCGCAGCCTTGCCTATGCCGAAGGCAGTCTATCCCTGGTGACAGCCCTCAACACCCACATCGGCTATCTCAATGCGGCGGCGGTGGCCAAGGAGTCTCTGGCTACGGGCAAGTCCTTGCGGGAAATTGTTCTGGAAAAAGGATTGATGACTCCCGAAGCGATCGCCGAGGTCTTGAACTTAGAAGCAATGAGTCAAATGTCTTAATCCGGGAGGATGGGTGTCATTTCAGCCGGGATGCGCCTCTAGGTAGCCTATAAGCAAAGGAGCCAGGATTCAGGAGCCAGGATTCAGGAAGAAATTGAGTCTTGGCTCCTGAATTCCACTCCAAAATTAATTTTCCATAGGGTGGGATACCTCACTGGGAGAGGGAATGGGAATTCCGGCCATCAGCGTACGGATTCCTTTACATTTCTCAACAAATGGATTAATGTGAAGACATAGAGCGCAACGCTTCTATACATACATACTTTTTTGGAATTATAAAACCATGACAACCACATTACAGAGACGCGAAAGCGCCAACGTGTGGGAGCAGTTCTGCAACTGGGTCACCAGCACCGACAACCGCCTATATGTAGGCTGGTTCGGTGTGTTGATGGTCCCGACCTTGCTGTCTGCGACCATCTGCTTCATCATCGCCTTCATCGCTGCTCCCCCTGTGGACATCGACGGCATCCGTGAACCCGTGGCTGGTTCCTTGATGTACGGCAACAACATCATCTCCGGTGCTGTTGTTCCTTCCAGTCCAACGCCATTGGCTTGCACTTCTACCCCATCTGGGAAGCCGCTTCCTTGGATGAGTGGCTGTACAACGGTGGTCCTTACCAGTTGGTGGTGTTCCACTTCCTGATTGGTGTCTTCGCTTACATGGGACGCGAGTGGGAACTATCCTACCGTCTCGGGATGCGCCCCTGGATCTGCGTCGCTTACTCGGCTCCTGTGGCTGCTGCGACCGCAGTGTTCTTGATCTACCCGATTGGTCAAGGCTCCTTCTCCGACGGGATGCCCCTGGGTATCTCCGGCACCTTCAACTTCATGTTCGTGTTCCAGGCGGAGCACAACATCCTGATGCACCCCTTCCACATGTTGGGAGTTGCGGGTGTGTTTGGCGGCAGCTTGTTCAGTGCGATGCACGGTTCGTTGGTGACTTCTTCCCTGGTGCGTGAAACCAGCGAGAATGAGTCTGCGAACGCGGGTTACAAGTTTGGACAAGAAGAAGAGACCTACAACATCGTCGCCGCCCACGGCTACTTCGGTCGGTTGATCTTCCAATATGCTTCCTTCAACAACAGTCGTGAGCTTGCACTTCTTCTTGGGTGCGTGGCCGGTGGTGGGTATTTGGTTCACGGCATTGGGCATCAGCACGATGGCGTTCAACCTGAACGGGTTCAACTTCAACCAGATCCATCATCGACTCACAGGGTCGTGTGGTGGGCACCTGGGCGGACATCTTGAACCGGGCGAACCTGGGTATGGAAGTGATGCACGAGCGGAATGCGCACAACTTCCCCCTAGATTTGGCGGCGGGTGAAGCGGCTCCGGTGGCGGTCTCGGCTCCTTCCATCAACGGTTAGTCTCTGACTAAGAGTTGATGGTTTGAGGTTGACTGAAATCGTCTGAGTTCAATGCCTTTGAGCGCCCTCTCTAGCAATAGAGGGGGCGCTGCGCTTTGGGAAGGCGTGGGGAGAAACTGTAGGGCGAGCTTTCACGTCATGTCATTTGAAGGCATGTGCAGGCCGATCAGATTTCCTTCTGTATCGATTACTAAAGCAATGAACCCGAATTGGCCGATTGACATTTTGGGCTGGCGGATTTGCCCCCCGGCGTTGACAACACGGTCCGACTCTACGGCAACCTCGTCGCAATGGAAGTAGGGGATCGTTCCGCTGCCACCGGACCCAACCCCATCCATTTTGACCAATGCGCCAGAGGCACCCACCGTGTCCATGGTCATTGGGAATGCCCACATTTCCATCCCAGGGCTTTCGAGCTTCTCCAGCGTCACTTGGAACACGGACTCATAAAAACGTTTCGCACGATCCATATCCTGAACATAAATTTCACACCAAATAATGGGATTGGGTTTCATGATTGGCCACCTGCAATAAGAACATATGTATTGTATTGCATCCCAGTTGTCTTGCACAGCTATAGCGCTTATAGCGCTCCCGCGACAAGCACTGGGGTAATCCAGGCGCTTCAATTCAGGCTTTTAGGGTTTGGGTAGGACTGCGAGTTTGCGTGGGCTGTCTAGGATTGCCGAAGCTCGTGGTGTTTGGGTGATACGACTCTGTTGGTGGGATTCCCCAGGGGTAAGGGTGGAACGTAGGCCCTGGTCTATGCCGATTGGTCGTTCACTGGGGATCAAAATGCCAGCTTGAAAGGTGGTGCGGAATGCCGCTGAGAGATGATGGGCTCGGTGTAAACAGTCCACCAAAAAGACATTGGCCCAGTAGTAGGTTTCGAGCTGTTGGGTTTGGGTTGGGGTCAGTTGCCATCCGTAGCCTAGGTCATAGGTTTGCATGAGCTGCTGCTGTAATTGTTGCATCCAGAATAGGCCTTCGTTGTGGCACCAGGCTTCCAGGGACTCTGGCTGCTGGGCGATCGCCCGGAAAGAAGTGGTGGCCTGATGCCAAAGGGTGCGGACAGCGGCCTCTATCCCCACAGTAGTCCCGAGCGGGATTGCCCAGATTTTTCGGGCTTGGAACGGGGTGGGATGGGCGAGGAACAGCTCAATTTGCTGGGTTAAGTGCAGCAGTTGGGCTTCCAGCTTTACCAGGGGAGATAGATTCTCGGTCACGTGATGATCTAGCTTGCTAGCGAGGTCTAGGCCCAAATTTTGGAGTGCACCGCAGTAGAAGGCCCGGAGGGCGCTCATGCCATGGTGGGAATGGCCGATTTCAGATGCTTTGCGATCGAGCCATTGCAGCAGCGATCGCAACTCCCCGTCTGCCTCTAGAGATCGATCGAGTTGCTGCTTCAAGAGATCGAGGAGTAATTCACCATTGGGCAATAAATCAAGCGTGAGGAGAATCACGGGTTGCCAGCGCCGCTCAAAAAGATGGGTGGCTAGTGAATAGAGCGGGTGCTGGGTTTTCCAAATGCTGCTTTGGAGTTTTTGGATCAGCGAGGGCAATAGTTCCGGGTAGCGGGAGGTTGTTTTGTCTGTATCAGCCCGGTCCCACGGGCTAGGGTCGTTTGCGTCCGGGTCTGGGCCACAATGTGGCGAGCGGTCAGATATTCTGACAATGCCAAGTAGGCAAAGCAATAGACCTCGTGGGCTTGCTCCACCAATAGCCCCGTATGCAGCGTCAGCATTTTGAAAATGGCGTCACTTTGAGTCCACAGGGCCTCACTGGTGAGGGGATGCTCAGCTCGTTGCTCTAAGTAATTAGAAATTAGGGTGATAATGTCCGCTTTCTCAAAAAAATGTTGGTCGGCTTCCCAGTGGAGGCTGGCTATCTGGCTCAAGAAGGTGATGGCGTCTGGTAACTCCAGGGAGACGGGCAGTGCCTCTCGCTGGATGCCGCGCAACTGGTCCCAGCGCCCCAACAGCAATTCCAAAATATTTTGATAGAGTCGCGATCGCCGTTGCGGGAACTCTTGCTGATCGCGAAACACCCAACAGAGGACGTGGAGGAGCAGGGGATTTCTGGCTAAGTCTTGCAGGCGTTGATTATCCGGTTGGGAAATTTGGGCTAAAAAGTGCTGAGCGATCCGTTGGTCGGTGCCTTCGGAGTGGGGATAGAGGGCTGTAAAATATCGCTCGACAACAGTGGCGATTTGGCGATCGCTGAGTTCGGCGATCGCCACTGTTGTGAATCCCTGATAGCACATCTCAGGGATACCAAAGCGGCTAGTCATAATGATACGCACGTTGGGATAGGTCTCGGCAAGGGTTTGCACGGCCCCATGGAGTGCATGGCGATCCGAACTGGAAATTTCATCCAGTCCATCCAGCAGCAGGACAAGCTTACCGGCACTTAAGATTTGTTGAAAGGATGCGAAGGAAATTCCGGCGGTGCCGCACTGTTGCCACAGCAGTGTTTCTAAAGGGTGCTCGGCCAGTTGGCTGAATGCTGAGCCCAACTGCCGTAATGCGATGAATAAAGGTGCCTGCTCGATCTCGTCCTGCTCGGTCAACTGCTGCCCAGCCAAAAATTGTAGCAGTGTGGTTTTGCCGGTTCCGGGCTGTCCGTAAATGAGTAAACGGGGGTGCTGGGCCAGAATGTCCTGGGCGGGTTGGGGGGGGCTGTGGGGTGGGAGGGGCTGCGCTTGATGCATTCGCTGGAGTTCTGCGGCTTCAATCCAGCGATACCGTGGGATTTCTGGTACCAATGAGCACGGTGTATACACCTGATCTAGACTGAGGGAAGTTTCGCCATTAAACACGGGTTGGACGGTGCGGCAGGTGCGGGCTGTGCGATCGCGGAGTGTTTCCCGCAGGCGTTGCCAATCAGACTAGCCAATCTGGCTCCACTGCGGATGTTAGGGGCTGGCCGATGGGTTCATCCTCCAGGGCGTCCCAATTGGGCGATCGACAATTTCCTGCCAGTCTAAATCGAGCTGAAAGCAAATATCAATGAACAGATGGCGCTCAATGGGGCGACCGGAAAAAAACTTCCAGATGGACTGCCGTGTTTGTAGTCCGACGGCACTCGCTAAATATTCCTGGGTCCAGTCACGCCGTTCAAACACCCGCTTTGCCTTGACAATACCTGTTTCGGAGGCTTTAAGTGATCGTTTTGCCATCGGTTTTCTTTCAACGTTGTGATTGCGGATCTCTAGGGCTGCCTCGATCTGAAAACAGCTATGAGCGGTGAGGGTCTGTCCCTCTGCTCCATGAGTGGGGAGGGCGGATTTCACAAGGCGGGAAATTGCCTCTGGGGCAGAAGTTGGAATTCAGAAGTCAGCGGTCAGTTAGGGACTGAGTTCTGGCTTCTGATTCCTAAATCCTGTCCGACTAGGTCATTCCGGCTTAAATTCCAGGCTCTGGGGAGTGACTTTAAGAGTTGTGAGACTCCTATAGAACCTTGAGCCTATAGAGCCTTGGGAAAGGCGATGTCTGTCTAGCCAAATAGCAACCGGGAACATTGGGAGGAGTTAGAGCCAACCGATGCTACAGACATCATGCCGAGGAAGACTGCACGAGTCATGCGAATTGGTTCTGCATACTTCACCTTTCAGCAAGGGAATGAAAAATCCGGACAAATAGGACAACAAAATGCAGAAAAATCAGTCTATTTTTTATTTTTATAAATTGAGAAATAGAATATTTTGATAAGTTTTACTATCAGTAATATTAGGGTAATTACTGATAGTAAATTGCGGTAATTACTGATAGTAAATTGCGGTAATTACTGATAGTAAATTGCGGTAATTACTGATGGTAATTTTGCGGGTATTCTCCGTTGAATGCGGCTTAAGTGGGTGAGGATAGGGGACAATGAAAAGCTTAAAAATGCTGTTAATGAAAGATCCCCGGAAGGGCGCATCTAGAGCTTAGGGGGAGTGCCTTTGGATTGGCACGGTGACCGTGGGAAATAGGGCATCACAGCGTTCATTAGCCCTAAAAGATGATTGAAGCCGCAATGTCGCCCAACACGGCCACTACTGGGCGATGCAGCAATTGTGGGAGGATTCACCCACCCGATTCAGGCGCTCGCCGAGACGGGTCAAACAGCCGTGCCATTCAGATGGCTCTGGGCAAATTTGTGCAATCAGGGGTATCGTCATCGGTATCATGAGGCCGTTGTCCCCTGCTAGGGCAGTCACACTATGGGATTTCAGGCTTTTGATGGTCTGGGCTAGGGGACTTACTTCGGTTCGACGATCGCCCCCATGAACAAGACTGTACCGGTTTGCCGATCGCGAATAGCGCAGAAAAACGGGCGATCGGCAACGAAATTAAACGGTGGGTCCACCGGCACCGATGTAGCCGTAATGCCGACGGCGGTGGTTGCTGCCGCTTCAGTTCCGACCTCATTCACCTCGACAAAGGTTTTGTGCTGGACCCGATCAATATGAGTAGACACTGGACTGAGATCCGCAAAATTGGCTTGGGCTTGATCAAATGCTACCCCCATGCCCAGGGCCGACAGAGCCTGATTCAGTTGCATGCTGTACTCCAGCTTGAAACGGGGAATTTGCACCGAGCCGGGACGGCTGCGGAACTGGGACAGCCAAGTTTTCCAGTTCTCTGGGTTGAGCGTCTTGTGGAAAGCGGCCAGACTGGATCCGGGCTTGGGCAAAAATAGATCCAGACTGAGGCGACGCTGTTGGCCATAGGGCAGACTGACCGCCTGGAAGGTGGAAGTTTCAAGATATTTATAGTCCCCTGATTGAGTCATCAGAGGATGATTTTTGACCTGTCCGTTGAGGAGATGGAAGGGTTTAGGGCTCGTTTGACTCGGATCAAAAGGGTGCGTCCACGTGCCGTTAAAGTAAATCGCATTCACCAGGACCAGGACATCATCCGGCGATAGGCGATCGATAATTTGGCTAATTTTGCCCTGCGTTTTCTCTTTGACCCAATTGTTAATCTGATTAGAGGCATCGGGATTAAGAAAGTCTAAATCAGTGACCTGCGCTCCGTAAAATTGGCGATTTTGGTTGATAAATGTGGGCTTAAATACCATGCCCTGTTTACCCCAAAGTGAATTAGCAATAGTGAGCTTCACCTGGGATTCAGGATTCTCTAGCAATGCTTTCAAGTCGGAGTTGGCCTGATTAACTTCGGCCAGCTTCAGACCTGATAAAGCTAAGGTTTTAGCCATGGCTTGCCGGGTGCTACCACTGGCTCCGTTATAGGTCATAGCGAGGGCGATCGCCACGCTGGTCGGTGACACAAACACGTTCTGATCCGGCGTCTGCCCGACAATTTCCGCATACAGCTTGAACCCAAACTGCGTATTTGCGGCCAGCAGTTTAGGATTGACGGGTCTAGGATTGGCGGATCCAGGATTAACGGATCTAGGATTAACGGGGTTCTGCGCCTGCACGGTAATCGCAGGCGGGGATGCTGGCCTGATCGCCTGATTCTCACTGTAGACCATTTGTCCACATCCTGTGATCGTCAGCATGATCCACCCGGCGATCGCCAGCACTCCGACTCGATAGTCCTGCGATCGCTTGCCCTTTATGTGCCACATTATCCTTCTCCCTAACGCCAACCTTGATCACGTCAGCCTTGATCACGCTAACCTTCATGCGTCTTCTTCCCTAGCACACCTAAACTGGGGACGTTGCCTTCACAATAGCGCAACCCATGAGCCGATTGGGTACACCCGCGAGGATGCGAGCCGAAAATCTGAGAAATTGCTGAGATTTGCCTAAGAGACGGGTTGGTCTAAATTCAGGGAATTACTAGTTTTGCCTCAGAAGTGCTTCATGGCGAACTGGAATGCTATGACCAGTGAGACAAGTTTAGGGTTGTTCCGCAAACGAACTGGCTCAGAGACATTGCTCAGAAATTCGGTATTGCAGCTATTTAATCATTACGTCAGGAGTAACCCATGAAATTCGCTTCTTTGCTAACAGGTATGGCCTTGGTTGGTTTGGTAACGGTAGGCGATGTTGCCGTTCAGGCAATTCATCCTTCTGGGGTGGCGGTGGCCGCAGAGGCAAAACAAGCCGGTCCCAGTGTCAATGAAAAAATCGAGCTGATTAAGAAAAATAAAGGTCAGATTGGCAGCGGTGATCAGTTACGGCGCTTTTTCTATGGCGATTTGGAACCCTTGGGTGTGCAACCCGGCGGTGCCGGCATGGTGGTGAACCTGTACAACAAGACTAATGATGTCACGTTTTCCTACTGCTCAACTTACGACGTCGTGGTGGCCGTCAAGAAGGGCCGTGTGGTTAAGTTCCCAGCGGCTGAAGTGAAGTAGAACCTTTGTCCCCTATTGGCCCATCGAAGAGAGTCCCGTAAAGAGAGCCCATTAAAGAGAGCCCATTGAGGAGAGGTTGCGTATGGAATTCAGGGATGTCATCTTGTTGCTGCATCCGGTCATCGCCGTAGTGGTGGTCTTTCCGTTAATTGGAATTGTGGTGAATCGTGCGTTGCAAACGCGCCAGCGGCGACTACAAACGGCGGTGGCGGGGAAAAGCAAGATTCCTGCGGCTGTCGGTCAAGAACATGTGCACCTAGGGCGTTGGCTCACCGGATCGGTAGTGGGAATTGTGCTTTTAGCATTGGCTAACGATATATTTGGCCACATCCTCGACCAGAAGATTTGGCAACAGGATTCCTTCAAGGTCATTCTGATTGGGCTGCTCTTTGGGGTGGCGATCGCTGCTTTGGCTCTGCTCTATCGGGCTCAGGAGCGGCTCTGGCGGGGTGTGTTTGCCACCCTTGCAGGCATGAGTTTGGTGGTATTGGGTTGTCAGGATGGCATCTATCGTAAAACGGACCAGTGGTATTTTTCCCACTACTATTACGGCATTACCGCAGCCTTGTTGATGATTTTCTCCCTGGCTATTTTGCGGGAGATTTACCAGGACAGGACCCATCGGTGGCGCAACGTTCATATCATCCTGAATGCGATCGCCTTGCTGATCTTTGTCGGCCAAGGCTTTACCGGTGCCCAATCCCTCCTGGAAGTGCCTCTGGCATGGCAAGAACCCTACGTCCAAAAGCTCTATGAGCAACAGTGTGACAAGCAGTCCTGCACGGTGCAGGCTGCCCCTCGGGCGGTACCGGCACCTAAGACCTCTCCGTAATTGACCTTCCGCACTGCATCTCAACGCTATATTTCACCCCATTTAGAGGATCACAAATCAATGAACTACAAAATTCTGGGCTTAATTGTTGGCTTAGCTTTGACCGCTAGCCTCACCGCCTGCTCTAGCGAACCTTCCAGCACAAATCAGGCTGCTCCCAGTGCCACCCCTGCCGCTGATGCCATGAAGAAAGAGGGTGATGCCATGAAGGGTGACGCCATGAAGAAAGAGGGTGACGCCATGAAAAAAGAGGGCGATGCCATGAAGAAAGATGGCGACGCCATGAAAGGCGATGCCATGAAGAAAGAGGGTGACGCCATGAAGGGTGACGCCATGAAGGGTGACGCCATGAAGAAAGAGGGTGACGCCATGAAGGGTGACGCCATGAAAAAAGAGGGCGATGCCATGAAACAGGACGCACCCAGTAAACCGTAGTGTCCAGCAAACCGGAGTACAAGGGACAGGGGGCGAAGGCATAAATCCGGGATAGTCAAGCCTGCTTGCCTCGCCGCCTGCCCTCTGCTCCTGCGACTACTCACTCTTCCTACAGGCGGAGACCAAGCATATGGCTCATCTTTCATTACGGAGACGGCAGATCCTTTACTGGGGATTAGGCGTGGCGGGCGCGGGAACAGCCGTCGCACTGGGAAATCGTCTGAAACAGGAAACAGCGGGCTCTGCGATCGCCCCTGCTAGCCCCGCTCCTGCCCCTGCTAGCCCTACAGAACTTGCCACTGTCCCTCCGGTCGGCAAATCCCTCCCCGAGTTTCAGGGCATTAGCCAGTGGCTTAATTCTGCCCCGCTCACCGTGGCCGATTTGCGCGGTAGTGTGGTGCTCATCCAGTTCTGGACCTTTGCCTGCATCAATTGTCAGCGCACCTTGCCCTATATCGTGCAATGGCACCAGCGGTATGCGGCCCAGGGACTCAAGGTGATCGGTATCCACACGCCAGAGTTTGCCTTTGAGCGCGATGTGAACACTATTAAACAGGCGTTGCAAAAGCACAACATTACCTATCCTGTGCCCGTCGATAGCGGCTTCCAAACCTGGCAGGCTTACCGTAACGAGTACTGGCCCCACCTATTTCTCGCCGATCGCCAGGGGGCCTTGCGCTATGACCACATCGGAGAAGGGGCCTATGAAACCACCGAGCAAACCATCCGCCAACTCTTGGGCTAGCAATTGGGGTAGAGTATGACGGCAGCCGCGACGTTATCCACTGGGTTGGCTCTCCTCGGGGGCATTTTGACGGTGCTATCGCCCTGTGTCTTGCCGATTTTACCCATTCTCGTGGGGCGATCGCTGCAATCTCACCGCTATGGACCGGTCGTGCTGGTGACCGGATTAGTCGCGGGATTTGCGGTGGCTGGGAGTTTACTGGGCATCACCGCCAATGGACTGACGGGATTGGCGACGGTGCTGCGTCAGGGGGCGATCGTCTTGCTGCTGGGACTGGGCCTGCTAGCCATTTTTCCCTCCTGGGGGTATCGTCTATCTAGTGCGATTCCCATTGGCAAGCGGACCATCAAACCAGGAGCTAAAACCCCCGAGCGGGTCGGGCTGTGGGCCGAATTCTGGCTCGGCACCCAACTGGGATTATTATGGACGCCTTGTGCGGGGCCGGTGCTGGGGGGAATTCTCGTCCTCGCGGCAGTCAACCATCAAGTAACCAGTGCCTTTGGCCTGTTGATCAGTTACGGCGTTGGCGCGGCGATGCCCCTGTTGGCGATTGCCTATGGTGGAAGGACTTTTAGCCGCCGATTACTGAAGCTACGCTCCAAAAGTGCTGGATTACAGCGGGTCGGCGGTGTCTTAATTGCCAGCACAGCGATCGCAATTCTGTTAGGTTGGGATATACAGATCCAACTTTGGTTGGCTCCTCTGTTCCCCCGTCTACCGCTCTAGTGCTGCTCTAGCCTCAATGTTACTCCCAGTCGATGCCTCCAACTGCTCGCCAACTGCTCAATAGTCTGACTCCCTCGCCTCAGGGTCAAGTTGAGGGCAGGGTCAATCTGATTCTCATTGAGTTCACGTTCCTGAGTTATTTCATCCTTTCAGCCAGCCCATCTTCTTCAGCCAGCCCATCTTCTTCGGCCAGCCCATCCCCTCAGTAAGGAATCTTTTTCACCATGTCACTGTCTGACGGTTCTCTCAAGTCTTCACTGGTGCGGCGTTTATCCCTCGCTTCCTTGATTGCGATCGCGCTGGTCAGTAGTGCAATCTATTTCACAGTTTCCTACGCCAAAACAAATTCAACCCCGGAACTCGCTACGTCCTCGGCAGCCAGCTTACCGCCTGCGATCGTCGATCCACCCGTAACCGCCAAAGGGGAACAGACGCTGGTGCTAGCGGGTGGCTGCTTCTGGGGAGTGGAGGCCGTATTTGAGCATCTCAAAGGGGTGTCGCAGGTCGTTTCTGGATTTTCGGGGGGCAGTGCCGAAACCGCCCATTATCAAACCGTCAGTTTTGGGCATACCGGCCATGCCGAGGCTGTACAAATCACCTATGATCCTGCCCAGATCTCCTACGGGCAACTGTTGAGAGTTTACTTTGCCGTGGCCCACGATCCAACGCAGTTGAACCGTCAGGGGCCGGATGTTGGTTCGCAATACCGCTCCGCCATATTTTTTGCCAATGACCAGCAAAAGCAAGTGGCCCAAGCCTACATTGATCAGCTCAATCAGGCCCACAGTTTTCGCCAGCCTATCGTGACAGAGCTTGCTCCCTTGGACAAATTCTATGCGGCTGAAGACTACCATCAAAATTTCATCACCCGCAATCCCAATTACCCCTATGTCGTTGTCCATGATTTGCCCAAGTTGGCACAGCTCAAGAGTCAGTTTGAGAACTTATACAAAAATTGATTTCACCTGACGTAAGACCTCGCCTGATGTAAGACGGCCTATATTCCTATTGTGGACCTCCGACCAGCTCTGATTTACCCGTTGCTAAATTCCCGCTGAGTTTTCTATGACATCATCTCCGGCTGCCAAACCAAAACCCAAGCTGCCCAGTCAAGCGCTACTGGCGAAGGTATTTCACTGGGTCAACATTATCAGTCTGATTTTGATGATTGTGAGTGGGCTACAAATCTACAATGCCAATCCTGTATTTGGGGGCCGCGCGGGCTGGGATTTCCCAAGATTTGTGGTGCTGGGTGGGGGGTTGGCTGGGGGCCGTGATTGGCATTTTGCTGTCATGTGGATCTATTCTCTCAATTTGTTGGGGTATGGCCTTTTTGTATTCATCACACGCCGTTGGCAGCATCGCTTTGCCAATGGCGGTGACGTAAAAGCCGCCCGCGTCAGCCAGAATCCAAAGCGCAAGAATTATGCATGGCATCGGTTGGTCTATACAGGCATTATTCCAATTTTGCTGTTGGCGATCGCCAGTGGCTTAGCGATGTATAAACCAGCCCAACTTCATTGGCTCGCTAGCTTGTTTGGCGATTGGCAAACTCTACGCACCGTGCACTTTATTACCGTACCCACCGTTCTGTTATTTACCTTTGTCCACTCACTCTTAGCCCTCAAAGTTGGCACCCTCCGCCTCGTTAAATCCATGTTTTTCTAGCACTTCATCGCAGCAACAAAGGAACCCACCCCCCTCCCACCCCCTCCTGCCCCTATGAACCTGCCCTTTCCCCCTCACCCTCTATCCCGTCGCCAACTTCTGCAATGGTCCGGCTTTTCTGGGGCCAGTTTGCTGTTAAGTGGTTGTGGGTCAGACCTCTTTGCTGACCAAGTGGGCCAAACCTTTGAGCCCCTAAACCAACGCATTGAAACCCTCATGCTGTCTCAAAAGCCCGTGCCGGAGTTTCCACTGCGGGCCATTGATGCCGATGAAAAACTGTTGATCAATACCTTTGATGTAACGCCAGACCTGGACCCAGTCAAGTTTCGCCTCACGGTGGATGGGGAGGTCAACAATACTCTGCACCTGAGTCTGACAGACTTGCGGACATTGCCGCTGACTTCGGTGGTCATGCGACATGTGTGCGTGGAAGGTTGGGCGGCGATCGTCCACTGGGGTGGAGTGCGCTTGCAGGATTTGGTCAAGCTGGCACAGCCCAAACCCGATGCGCGTTACGTTTACTTCACTTCAGCGGATGGCTACTACGAAAGTTGGGATTTAGCCTCAGTCCTCCATCCTCAAACGCTGATGGTGTATCAACGCAATGGCCAACCCCTATCCATAGACAATGGCGCACCACTGCGGTTAGCCTCACCCGTGAAGCTGGGCTATAAGCAAAGTAAATGGGTTACACAAATCACGTTCCTCAGCCAATTAATGCCGAAGAAAGGTTACTGGGAAGATCAGGGCTATGAATGGTTTGGGGGACTATAGCGCTGAATGGCATATAGCGCTGAATGGCAAGGGGATCAGACCCAGGGCGATCAGACATAGAGGGCGTAATTTTAATAATGTGACTTGCCAGGGGTTAACCACAGTGCTAGGTTCCGGACATAGGCATGAATATCAGCGATCGCCTGGGGATGGGTTTGCATTAAATTTCCCGGCAGTTCATCCACAAAGCTTGGACAGCCCGCCCGTGGATCCCAGTTGTAATCGCAAAAATGATGAAAGGTGGATTCGGCAACGGCCCGCCCGCAGTAATGGCCCCCATCATCCATTATCCGCTCAAAGGCGACGGCTAGGTTAAACTCTCGTCCGGTAATCTTACTAGTGCCAGTGGCAATGACCCGAGCATTAATCATTGACTCGGTTACGCCCACCGCCCCTTCGTGGGGATGGGCCGGAAAGAGTTCAATATAGCCTGTGGGCGAATTCGCGTTAATTAATAAGTCATGATCCGGTTGCGATCGCTCAATCTTTTGGTAATCCCCATTGGCACCGGAATGGTAATTCGGATAAGAAATGTAGGTGGTGTAGGGATCATCAATGCAATGGCGCGTGACATCAGGATCGGGATTTTTGGAATGGAAGAAATGCGCCTCTCCTACACCAGCCAAGCTACAAAGCGACGAACCCAAATCCATGTGGTCACGGGTGGCCAGGATCCCCCCCCCGCGCTGCCGAAAGCGGGTAATTCCGGCACAGTCCTTGGGGCTAATGCCGTCGCCTATATCCACCGCAAACAGCCACAGTTGATCAAAATCAGATTGGTCCAGACACCCCAAAATGGCATCGTCGCCATCGGCATCGGGGGTGCGATCGCGGGCCACGACCTCAAACTGGGCATGACCTGCTGCATCTTGGCATTCCGCTAGATAGTCACGCAGCATGCTAAACCGGGCAATACTCCAATCATCCGCTGTCGTGGGAATCGTGGTCTGTAACAAAATTCGGATGGGAGTCGGGGTGAGGGCGGGGACTTTAGACATGGGGATTTCTACTCAGAACGGTGCACGGCAGCGAACGACATCACGCAGATTTTTTGGGAAAAATGCTCGGAGAGTCGGGGGCAAAGGAGGTTCGGAAAGAGGGGAAAGCCAGCGCCAAGATTCAGGTGCTCAGCTAGGCCAGCGTAAATTCCGCTCCAAGCTTAGCCCGATTTTGGACCCTTTGCTGAAGCCAGCCTACCGGGGCGGCAGTATCCTTGTAATGATTTTAGTCACTCATTCCGGCAAGATCTGATACTATAGAAAACGCCAAGGGTGACTAGCGCAATGGTAGCGCATCG
>CAVYAN010000100.1:0-38336 GCA_963766075.1 uncultured cyanobacterium
CCTTTCGAGGTGGTCCTCGATGATTCACACGGAATTTCACGTGCTCCATGCTACTCGGGATTCAACTACTATCCGTCAACTTTCAACTACAGGACTCTCACCTTCTCTGGTGCACCTCTCAAGTGCTTCGTTTAGTCTCTAGATTCAATATCGTTGTCCCACAACCCCAGAATGCATGCACTCTGGTTTAGGCTTCTTCCGTTTCGCTCGCCGCTACTCAGGAAATCGCGTTTGCTTTCTCTTCCTACAGCTACTAAGATGTTTCAATTCGCTGCGTTCGCTCGTGCCACCCTATGGATTCAGGTGGCCGTATATTGGGTTGCCCCATTCGGAAATCTTCGGATCAATGCTTACTTCCAGCTCCCCGAAGCGTATCGTCGGTAATCACGTCCTTCTTCGCCTCTGTGTGCCTAGGTATCCACCATTAGCCCTTATTAGCTTGACCACTAATTTCTATCGGCTTAAAATATTTGGTGTCTGTGTTTTCACGACCTATCACCCAATCACACTCCATCATTCCTATCTCTAGAAACAATCTCATGCCTCAAGTTATAGACCGCTTCTACTACCTGACAAGTTATTATGCAGTTTTCAAGGTTCTCACTGGACTAATCCAGCAGTCTCTCTAGCCTCTATTAGTTATTAGTTCAAGTAACTATCGTTGACTTAACTAAACCTTAGTTCACTAGATTAGGTGCTGAAATATTAGACACTAAAATGTCTTCCCTTTCTTCTTGGGCAGTGGAGGTTAGCGGACTCGAACCGCTGACATCCTGCTTGCAAAGCAGGCGCTCTACCAACTGAGCTAAACCCCCCAGTATAAGAATGGTGGGCCATCCTGGACTCGAACCAGGGACCTCACCCTTATCAGGGGTGCGCTCTAACCACCTGAGCTAATAGCCCATGCCCTTCCCGAACCAATCAAATAGTCTAGAAGTCCACTAAACACCCAGAACGACCTTTGAGATGACCAATCCGTTCATCTATTCGCATTAACGTCGTTCCCTCTGTTAATACTTTCAATGTTCGGTGGGTAGGTCTCCCTTTAAGGAGGTGATCCAGCCACACCTTCCGGTACGGCTACCTTGTTACGACTTCACCCCAGTCATCGGTCCCGCCTTAGGCGCCCTCCCCCCCGAAAGGTTGGAGTAACGACTTCGGGCGTGGCCAACTCCCATGGTGTGACGGGCGGTGTGTACAAGGCCCGGGAACGTATTCACCGCAGTATGCTGACCTGCGATTACTAGCGATTCCGCCTTCATGCAGGCGAGTTGCAGCCTGCAATCTGAACTGAGCTACGGTTTACGAGATTAGCATACCATCGCTGGCTAGCAACCCTTTGTCCGTAGCATTGTAGTACGTGTGTAGCCCAGGGCGTAAGGGGCATGCTGACTTGACGTCATCCACACCTTCCTCCGGTTTGTCACCGGCAGTCTCTCTAAAGTGCCCAACTTAATGATGGCAACTAGAAACGTGGGTTGCGCTCGTTGCGGGACTTAACCCAACATCTCACGACACGAGCTGACGACAGCCATGCACCACCTGTGTTGCAGCTCCCGAAGGCACTCCTCTCTTTCAAAAGGATTCTGCACATGTCAAGCCCTGGTAAGGTTCTTCGCGTTGCATCGAATTAAACCACATACTCCACCGCTTGTGCGGGCCCCCGTCAATTCCTTTGAGTTTCACACTTGCGTGCGTACTCCCCAGGCGGACAACTTAACGCGTTAGCTACGGCACTGCCCGGGTCGATACGGGCAACACCTAGTTGTCATCGTTTACGGCTAGGACTACAGGGGTATCTAATCCCTTTCGCTCCCCTAGCTTTCGTCCCTCAGTGTCAGTTCAGGCCCAGTAAGACGCTTTCGCCGCCGGTGTTCTTCCCAATATCTACGCATTTCACCGCTACACTGGGAATTCCTCTTACCCCTACCTAACTCTAGTACAATCAGTTTCCATCGCCTCTATGGAGTTAAGCTCCACTCTTTGACAACAGACTTGATTCACCACCTGCGGACGCTTTACGCCCAATAATTCCGGATAACGCTTGCATCCCCCGTATTACCGCGGCTGCTGGCACGGAGTTAGCCGATGCTGATTCCTCTGGTACCGTCAGGTTTTTCTTCCCAGAGAAAAGAGGTTTACGACCCAAGAGCCTTCCTCCCTCACGCGGTATTGCTCCGTCAGGCTTTCGCCCATTGCGGAAAATTCCCCACTGCTGCCTCCCGTAGGAGTCTGGGCCGTGTCTCAGTCCCAGTGTGGCTGATCATCCTCTCAGACCAGCTACTGATCGTCGCCTTGGTGAACCGTTACTCCACCAACTAGCTAATCAGACGCGAGCACATCTTCAGGCAATACAATCTTTCACCCGTAGGCACATCCGGTATTAGCAATCGTTTCCAATTGTTGTCCCAGACCTGAAGGCAGTTTCTCACGCGTTACTCACCCGTCCGCCACTAAAGTCCGAAGACTTCCGTTCGACTTGCATGTGTTAAGCATACCGCCAGCGTTCATCCTGAGCCAGGATCAAACTCTCCATTGAATCTCGTTATCTCGAAATTAAACCTTCAACAGCTCAATCCTAAATAACTAAACATCAACCTTGAGCTCTAGCTCCAGAAAATATCTATTTCCGGTTGTTCGCCACTCTAATTCATCTACTCAAACTTAACCCAGATACCTAAGCATCCATTAAGCTCTTTCCCTAAATCACGTGGTCTTTAATTTAATTGACCGGGTATTTAGTGCTATTATGACTTCTAAACTATTTCGTTTTCTTGGTTCAGTCGCCGGTGTAAGGCGGTCCGCTTTCGCTCGCCCTCCCTCACCCGCTTTACTAGCTTAACCCACGCCTTAATCCCTGTCAACTACTTTCTCGCAACAATTCCCCTCATTCATCTGAAATATATCAAGAAGACACTCTGAGTAAAGACTAAAGACTCCTACCACAGACGGAAGAAGCTATGAGAAGACATAGTTAAAGCTGATGCTAATGCAATCGCCGCTGCCCAAATTAGGTTCCACACCATGCTTGAGCCAACTAGGAAAAATCAACAAAAGTCCCGCCTCGGCGCTATGTGCGACAGCATCCGCCGTGTAGGCAGTGAATTGGGATACGTTGGGCTTATAAAAGGTTTTGGCTTCGCGGGGGTCATAGAACATTAGAGCACCACAGTCCGGCGGGGTTTGAACGTAATAGACACCGCTGAAAAGACAGTTCGCGTGGTCATGGATTTTGTTGCTGGCGAACTGGGGATTGATGTTTGCCCAGCAGTTGGCGGCAGTGATGGGTATGTTTTGATAACCCATGTGGGTGGCGACTGCAGAAATTGCGGCATCTACTAGTGCCTTAAACGGCTGAACTTCTGCTAGATCGAATAAATTGACCTGGCTATGCCAACCTAGGACGTTAGATTTCGAGGTGGTGTTACCAGGATCCAACGTTTTTAGGCGATAAATCAAATCCAGCAGTTGAGGATTCAGCGCGGTGTGTTCTTTGAGTTTGAAGACAAACAGCGCCGTAGGGAAGAGGTTGTGAGCGGTCAGGGTCCAAAGATTATCGGTCATTGAGGGTTAATTAATTAGAGGGTTAATTAATTAGGCAGTAGCAGTTGAACGATGCGCAGCGGCTGTGGCGCTGTGGGACAGTAGTCCATACTCTAAGCCTTCGACCACCGCTTGGTAGGACGCTTCGAGAATGTTGCCAGAAACGCCAACAGTATTCCAGCGGCGCTGTCCAGCACTAGATTGGACAAGTACGCGAGTTTTTGCCGAGGTGCCAGCGGCTCCGTCGAGAATGCGGACTTTGTAGTCCGTAAGCTGGAAGCCGCTAATTTCGGGATAAAAATTGATGAGAGCCTTACGGAGAGCGGCATCTACGGCAGATACAGGACCGTTTCCTTCGGCTGCGACGAGGATTTCCTGGCCTTTGACCGCCAGTTTGATGGTGGCCAGGGAGTGGGCACAGAGTTGAGCATGGGGACCAGAAATTGTTTCGGAATGAACCTGGAAGGCAGTGAGGGTGAAGGGACGCGATCGCTGGCCCAGGATTTCGCGCAGAAGCAATTCAAAACTAGCCTCCGCAACTTCAAACTGGAACCCATCCTGCTCCAGCATTTTCAACCGCTGCAGAATTTGCCGACAGACGGGATCGTGCTTGTCTAAATCAATCCCGAAGCTGCGCGCTTTAGCCAAGACGTTACTGAGACCGGCTTGGTCGGAGATAACGATCCGGCGGGAGTTGCCCACAGTTTCTGGAGGCATGTGTTCGTAGGTGAGGGGGTTGCGCTCTACAGCGCTCACATGGATGCCGCCCTTGTGGGCAAAGGCAGACCGTCCCACAAAGGGCGCGTGGTCGTCTGGAGCAAGGTTGACGACTTCGCTAATGAGGTGACTTGTGGATGTTAATTGGGTTAACTGCTCAGGAGCAATGCATTGAAATCCCAGCTTGGTCTGAAGGTTGGGAATGACGGAACAAAGGTTGGCATTACCGCACCGTTCGCCGTAGCCGTTGATCGTGCCTTGGACCATTTGCACACCTTGGAGCACAGCGGCGATCGCATTGGCAACGGCAGTTTCGGTATCATTGTGGGTGTGAATGCCCAGACGAGGGGAAAAATTTCCAATTTCAGACGGCACAGAACCACGCAAATCCAGAGGGTTTAGCGCAGTTCTGCCCTCAGTCAGACTGGAAGGCAGAGAGGCGGGATCCACAAGGTGGAAGTGATTGATGACGGCATGGACAATTTGGCTGATTTCGTGGGGAAGGGTGCCCCCGTTAGTATCGCAAAGGACCAGCCATTCAGCTCCAGCGGCAATCGCCACCTCTAAGGTTTCTAGGGCATAGGCAGGATTGTGTTTGTAGCCATCGAACCAGTGTTCAGCATCGTAGAGAACCTGCCGCCCTTGAGAACGGAGATAGGTGATGGTGTCCTGAATCATGGCGAGGTTTTCGTCCAAGGTCGTTTGCAACCCTTCAATAACATGCAAATCCCAAGATTTACCAAATAGGGTCACCCAACGAGTACCAGCGGCCAAAATCGGCTGCAGCATGGGATCATTGGCAGCCATGATTCCCGGTCGCCGGGTGGAGCAGAAAGCAACGAGTTCCGCTTGGATCAGAGGTTGCTCTTGAAAATGCCAGAAAAACTGAACGTCTTTAGGATTAGCACCGGGCCAACCCCCTTCAATAAAAGGAATACCAAGGGCATCCAGTTGACGCGCAATGCGAATCTTATCTTCCAAGGAAAGGGATAAACCCTCCCGCTGGGCACCATCACGCAGGGTAGTGTCGTATATCCAAATCGGACGTGAATTGTGTAAATTCATAAAAACTGTGAACTCTTAAACGGAACGCAATGACCACACCCACAGTGCCCACAGCTAGCAACGACTCAGAAAGTCGGGCTCCCCACCCTTGCCTAGGAGTCGCGCCCTTTGTGAGAAAACCCTAAATTCCTCAGCGAGCCTTGGCCTAACTGACCCTGGGTGGGGTCAGAGTCTGGCCCTAGTTGCTCTAACAGTAGCAAGCCTAATTGCAAAGCAGCGTGGAATAAAACTTGAAATTCCCAAGGTGGGTCCAACGCGCTATCGCCTTGGCTGTGTCTGATTTGAATTTGTCGGAGTTTGAATTTGTCGGAGTTTGAATTTGTCGGAGTCAAAGGGTAGTCTGATTAGGGGCAGCTCGATTAGCAGACAAATCACAGCAATCGCGCCATCCACCATTAGACATCCACCATTGGATTCGAACCTATGCCCTTCGTCAACGCTCAAGGAAAAACGGTGGAATGCCAAGTGGGAGCAAATCTGCGGCAAGTGCTCCTTCAGCATGGAATAGATTTGTACAACGGTGCGGCAACAGTGATTAATTGTCACAGTTTAGGCACCTGCGGCACCTGTGCTGTTGCGATCGAGGGTCACATTTCGCCCCTAACGTGGAAAGAAAAGGCTCGCCTCTCATTACCACCCCACTCCATAGCAAATTCGCGACGAAAAAATCGTCGCCTCGCCTGCCAGGTGGAGGTATTGGGCGATATCGCTGTGACAAAGTATGGTCAATTTTGGGGGCAAGGGGATGCGATCGCCTGGTCTGCCGACCCTCCTGACCAGGAAAATTGATGCCTCTGTCTACATCCATATCATTGCTACGGACAATGCTGCCACAGAATTGCATCGGGAAAAATGTGGCAAGTTCCGAAAAGCGACGAATAATAGTGAATGTTGGATGGAATTAGGAAAATGCCATGATTCGATTGATTAGTGCTGGGGTTCTGTTCATTGCTGCACTACTGACTTGGCGGCTAGGGAGTTCCGCCTTGGGCAACCAACCGTTTGCCAACCAAATCTTCAAAACAGAAACTGCTGCACCAGATAATCCGGCCATAGAGGCACGCAACGTTGGTTTTGACACAGAAGCACCCACAGGTGGGGCTTCCGGCGCAAATCCTGACCCAGGGGACAAAACCCGCGCCGGGGGGCTCAACACCGGAATTCCGGCCTCCACCACAGCCAGTCCGTCACCCTTTCCAGAAGTGGCTCCGTCTCCTGCTGCGCAGTCTACTCCGGTTACCGGTGTATGGTAGCGGAGCATGGCTGATGTTCTGATTATGGGTGGGGGCGTGATAGGTTTGGCGATCGCCCTCGAATTGCGCCAAGCCGGACTCTCCGTCACCCTCCACAGCCACGACATTGCCGCTGCCGCTGCCCAAGCTGCCGCTGGCATGTTAGCGCCCCAAGCCGAACAAATCCCTCCCAGCCCATTGCTCGATTTGTGCCTGCGTAGCCGCGACTTGTATCCCGAATGGATTCAGAAACTGGAGCAGAGGAGTGGAGTGGATACAGGCTATTGGGCCTGTGGCATCCTGGCTCCGATTTACAGCCTTAGGGAGCAGCGCAACGAAGCAACATGGCTAGATGGCGCAGTCTTGCGCGATCGCCATCCTGGACTCAGCCCTGAAATCCTAGGCGCACACTGGTACCCCAACGACGCCCAAGTGGATAATCGAGCCTTGGTCAGAGCTTTGCGCATCGCCGCCCAGGACGCAGGCGTCACCATCCACGAAGGCGCGATCGTAGAAAAAATTCTCCATCATGACCACACGGTGACCAGCATTCAAACAACGGCAGGCACTTGGACCGCCGATCACTACATTCTGGCGACAGGAGCCTGGACCCGGGATCTACTGCCAATCCCCGTATTTCCCCGAAAAGGGCAGATGGCTTCGGTGCGCGCGCCCAATCCCAACGCTCTGCCCCTGCAAACTGTATTGTTCGGTCCAGAGATCTATATTGTCCCCCGCCAAAATGGCCGAATTATCATTGGTGCCACCAGCGAAGATGTCGGTTTCACCCCCCACAACACCCCCCTTGGCATTCAAACCTTATTTACTCGGGCTACCCGACTATTTCCCCCATTGGCACAGTTCCCGATTGAAGAACTTTGGTGGGGCTTTCGTCCCGCCACTCCGGATGAATGTCCAATTTTGGGAGACAGCCCCTATCGAAATCTAACCCTCGCCACAGGACATTACCGCAATGGCATTTTGCTAGCCCCAATTACAGCAAAGCTAGTAGCCAATCGTGTGGCACATCAGACTACCGATCCATTGCTGGCAGCGTTCCATTGGTCGCGATTTATCCGCTAATCGTGTGAGCACGGTCAAGATCGCGCCAAAATCATGGACTCCCATGGCAGGGACACTTTTAGCAGTCAATCAGTGGCACTCAGTCAGTGGCACTCATTTAGTAATAGAACTTAGGTAATAGAACTCATCTAGGATGTTTTAATGCAGTCAGATAAATTAATTACCCCCCCTTTGGACGATACCCTAACCATTGCCGGACGCACCTTTACATCGCGGTTGATGACCGGCACCGGCAAATATCGAACCTTCGACGACATGCGCCAGAGTGTCATCGCTAGCGGATGTAATATCGTCACCGTCGCCGTTCGTCGCGTCCAAACGAATGCTCCCGGCCACGAAGGACTGGCCGAAGCCCTAGACTGGTCCAAGATTTGGATGCTGCCGAACACTGCGGGCTGTCAAACCGCCGACGAAGCCATCCGTGTGGCCCGTCTAGGGCGAGAAATGGCAAAACTTTTGGGCCAGGAAGACAATAATTTCGTCAAGCTGGAAGTCATCCCAGATGCCAAGTATCTGCTGCCCGACCCAATTGGCACCCTGGAAGCCGCCGAAAAATTGGTCAAGGAAGGCTTTGCGGTGCTGCCCTACATCAACGCCGATCCGCTGCTGGCCAAACGCTTAGAAGAAGCAGGCTGTGCAACGGTCATGCCCCTGGGTTCTCCAATTGGCTCTGGACAAGGCATCAAAAATTCCGCCAATATTCAAATCATTATCGAGAATGCCAAGATTCCAGTGGTGGTGGATGCTGGCATTGGCGCGCCCAGTGAAGCAGCTCAGGCTATGGAAATGGGTGCAGATGCGTTGTTAATTAATACCGCGATCGCCCAAGCCCAAAACCCCGCCGAGATGGCCCGTGCCATGCAGCTTGCCACCCTAGCGGGACGACTTGCTTACCACGCCGGACGCATTCCTGTAAAACCCTATGCCAGTGCCAGTTCTCCTCAGATCGGAATCATAGGCGGATAAAGCCGTCAATGCAAAACGTGAATTCAAATTAAGAAATCTATTTTTCTGCAAAAAGAATTGCGTTTTTATTACGAAATTTTGATAGATTAGGCAAAAAGCTGAGGGGAACTCATGAGCTATAGAGTTGATGAAAGCGGCAAGTTGAATAACTTTGCCGTAGAGCCGAAGATGTATCAAGCAGAACCACCGACCGGAGCCCAGAAGCGAAACTACATAATCATGGGCGCGGCATCTGCGGCCTTGGTCGCGCTGTTGGTATTTGTCGCCTCTGCCGTTTCCTAGATTGCTCCATGTTGGTCATTTTGAACCGGGAGGCCTATCACCATGGGTTCCCGGTTTTATATTTTTCATAGTCTTTTAGTCGCAGCTTCTGGTGTCAAAGCTTCTCGTGTCTGCTCGCATCGATTTCCGACCGCTGGTGAAAATCGATACCCGCCCTATCTGCATGGGGTTCACCGAAAGTCCGCCTTTAATCCTGAAAGTGCAGGCAATCAATTGAAGAGTAGTGCATATACTCTCAATCCCGCTTCCAGAGCACTGCGTTACCGAATCAATGCCATTAATTGACTGCCCACCTATAGCGCCGCCTCCCATGTCAGATCGGGTGTTTCCAGCGTTGTCCGAACCCAACCAGGAAGCCTATCTGCGCCTGAAGCTAGCCCTGAACTTAAGCCTGCGTCGTCAAGTTTTTTTGGCAGTCTGCGACGATCTAGCCCTGCGCAACGATTTGGCCGCACGCTTGCACGCCGATTTAGCCCATGCTATCCCAACACTGGCCGTACTCCCTTCCCTAGACGGGACACCGACCACCATTGTCGTCGGGGCGCAGTCTCATGCCAGCACCAATCCACCCTCCTCACTTCCCTTAATCTCCCTCGAATTGGATTTTAACAATCCCAATCCGATCGCCCAAGTCACGCAGTGGATCAAGTCCGCCACAAAAAACAACCAACTGCGCAACAGCGATCCACTTCCCAGTTTCCAACTCCTCGGCATCGAAGGACTCACACGCCAATCTGCCGGTATCCAAAAACGCTTTCTCGACCACCTGCAACATATCGGCAACCACCGCACGATTCCCGACTCCAGCCTCATTCTGTGGCTGACTCGGCCCTGGTTCCGCATGGTGAAATCGTCTGCTCCAGCCTTTTGGCAAGCCCACACCGCCCTCTTCCAATTTGAAGGCGATCCCACGCCTGCGCCCGCCGCCCCCGCCACCCATACACGCCTCTCCCAACCGGGACAGCCACCTCAATCAAATCGTCAGAGTCCATATCAAAATAACGCCCCGGCTCACACCATTGCGCCCATCGTGCCACCGGCCAGCACCAGTCCGGCAGCGCCACCCGCTCAGTCCGGCCCAGCCCGCCGCGCCCTGTGGGAATTGCTCGCAGATGATCTAGAACAATTTGATGAACCGATTCAGCCTGCCGCCCTCCAGGAATTTGAGGAACCGCTCCTGCATCTCGACAACGCCCGCGATCGCATCCTAGATGTAGCGCCGATTCTCATGTCCGATACCGGATTCGTGCCCCCCATTTACACAACCCCGCCGCTAGAAAGCAGTTACGAAATCGCAGCGGAGCCTCGCAACGGCAACGCCCACCGCTCCACAGACAACCCGACAGACCCCGACAACCTGACCACTCCTGACAACACTCAGACCCAACGCGATCGCCCAGCCACAAACGCCACACCCTCAATCGCCATCGAGCCTCCCCCTCTCGATCTCGCCGCGACCGAAACCGCCACGACCGAAACCGCCACGGCCGAAATCACCGCGATCGAAATCACTCCCGCCGCCGCGCTAGACATCGATATTTCCAGGGCTGTCACTAGCCTACCCCCCAGTCCACTAGCCCACCCCGCCCCCAATCGCGACTGGGTAGAAATGGTGCGGACCTCGGCCACTGCTCTGGCCCATCCCCTCGCTCCAGAAATCCAGACAGAGATTTTGCAGACCCTGAATAGGATTGAACAGGGTCACCACCAGGGAGTCAGCCCCGCAGACTTGGCCGCTGCCTACCGTCACATCGGCAACCTTTACCGTGATGCGATCGAACACGGAAACACCAGCGAAGGTAACCTGCTGGTTACCCTGCACACCTACGCACAAACCCTGGGATGGCTAGAGGAAACTTCCCCCCAATGGGTAGACGTACTGAACGACATGGGCAATCTGTATTGGATGCTGTCGCGCCAAGTCTCTGGCCCCGAAGTAATCCAGCTTTACCTAGAACAGGGCATCGCCGCCTACACTCTGGCGCTCACCCATATTGATCCACAGACCCAGGCCCAAAGCTATGCCATGTTACAGAACAACCTGGGATCAGCCTATGGCGACTTAGCCCGTTACCAAAACCCCGCCGCCGCCCTCCAAAAAGCTGTCCAAGCCTACGCCGAATCCCTGCACTATCGCAATCCGGAGGACGATCCGGCCCGCTACGCCGCCACCCAAAATAATCTGGGCACCGCCTACTGGAACCTCGCCCAGCATGAACAGCCGATCGCCCGCCTGAAACAGAGCGATCGCCGCCTACGTAGAAGCTCTCAGCTACTACAGCCCCGAACGAGAACCCCTACACTACGCCATGATCCAGAACAACCTAGGCACAGCCTACTGGAACTTAGCGCAGCAAATCAGCACCCCCCAAAAATCCACCACGCAGAAATCCACCACGCAGAAAGCCGCCACGCAGAAAATAGCCAGCGATTCCATGACCGCCCGCGAACTACTGCTGCATGCTATCAACGCTTACCGCGACGCCCTCACCTATCGCACCCTGGAAAGTGCACCCAGTGCCTACGCCGCCACCCAAAACAACCTAGGCACGGCATTTTGGAACCTAGCCACCCTGCCAGATACCGAATCAGAGGTTAAACAGGAAGCCTTAGCATTGGCAATCACCGCCTATACCAACGCCCTCGCCACCGTCCAGCAACTCGCCCAGCAATCCCAAGATTCCCTGCTCACTTTTGATCGCTACGCCACCCACAACAATCTGGGACTCGCCCACTACCACCTCGCGACTGCTAAACACCCTCCCCTCGATGCTCCCACCCGTTCCCATCACCTCGAAACGGCCCTCCAACAGCATCTGCAAGCCCTTCAAGGCTGGACCCACCAACCCGACTACAGCAAAACCGTCACCAGCTACATTATCCAAACCGTTCGCGCCTTCTACACCCACTTCGGTATGAAAGGTCAAAGCATTGCCCTTTCCCAAATTCCTGCCGCACTGCTACCCGAATTAATGCCGAAGCTCTAGAAGGATGAGAGGTCATAGGATCATGGCCCCCGCATCAGGGCTACAGGAGACCGCTTGCCACAGGAGACAGCATTTTTCTCCCTACAACAACGTCAGTAGTGCATGTTCGCTATAGCTTATCTAGACAGCAGACCGTACTGAAAATAGACTCTTGTCCCCCCCAATGGCCAACTTTCTCTCCAAAGCCTGACAATTAGCACACCAGAGGGTTGAAAGAAGTTCACATAATTTGCAATAATTAGTTACATAAAGCAACAGAACCCTCGGAACCTAGCAATGGCTGACTTTTTTCTTGAACCCGATGATGCCAAAACTTTTGGTGATATTGACTACATGCGGAAAGCAAAACGCGTAAAGCGTACCTTTCCAAAAACCCTCAGCCAGCCCGAAGAACAAGAGCGCGATATTCAGGTATCTGCAACGGTTTTCCGTGATGAGCAAGCAAAAATGCGCCCCCCATCAGGCACTCCCGCAGCATCTGACGAAAACGTTAATGGCATTACCTTTGCGGCATCCTCCTTCGATCCCTCTAACTTTGGCGCACCCACTGGTACCAGCAGCAGCACCAGTAGCTTTGAAACAAAACCCGATGAAGCGACTCAACGCCGCAAAGCGGATAGCAGCATGGACATGTTTCGCAATATGGCCAAGCAAATCAAGAAATAACCCCTAGGGCTACTTCACTCAGTCGTTAGGCGGCGACGCCGCGCCTACAGGTCTGCAACCTCTCCGGAAAGTTGCAGACCTCTTTTTTGCGTCACCTTTGCATCAAGCTACGTAAAGCAATTTACTCCTGGAAGCAGCTAACGCCTGAAAGCAACCAACGCCATCGGCGCTAGAACCATGGCACTATTCCCCTCAAAAATGCCTCAACGGCGTGAAAAAGCGTATTCAAGCCAATCGCCCCGCCCAACCAGAACAGCACACCCGTCCGCGTCAACGCGAGCGATCGCATAATCACCTGGGGCGTAATCGGCTGCATCGCATCCCCCAACAGCGGTTTGGCCTTGCACACACCGCGATACCAATTACTCCCGCCCATCTGCACCCCCAAAATCGCCGCATACACACACTCACTCCAGCCCGAGTTAGGGCTAGGATCCTGAGGGGCATCGCGCTGACAAATTCGCCAAACCCGTCTAGGCTGACCGGACAGCACCGCCAACGTCACCACCACACAGCGACACGGCAGCCAGGTCAGGCAATCCTCCGCTTTAGCACTAAACCAACCCCAATCTGTATAGGGCGGATCCCGATAACCCACCATAGAATCCAGGGTACTCGCCGCCTTATACGCCAACGCCAACGGCACACTCCCCAGCCCCAAAATTCCCCCAAGTAGCGCGTAAAACAGCGGCGCAAACACCCCATCTGTTGCATTTTCCGTGACCGTTTCTAGCACTGCCCGCAGAATTTCCGCCTCGGTCATCGCAGCCGTATCTCGACCCACATAAAAACTGAGCCGTTGCCGCGTAACCACGAGATCCCCCGTAGCGAAACTGCTCAACACATCTGTCGCAGCCCATCGCAAACTGCGCCCCGCCAAACAGCTTGCTAGCAGAATAATTTCCACCGCCAGCCCCAGCAGACCATGCACCTGCCGCGCGATCGCCACCACCACCCAGCCCCCTAAACCACTCCCCAAGACCAACCCTACCCACAGACCCATTCCCCCCCACCGCAACCCGGACGGTTGTTTCAGAAATCGTAATCCCCAGGCCGTAACCCGCGTGATCACCCAGCCCATCACCTGCACTGGATGAATCCATCCCCAGGGATCCCCAATCCAAAAATCCACGAAAGCGGCGATCGCCCACACCATCGCCAAATCTAGCCCCCCACCCATCAATTCCGCCTCACCACAGCACCTGCTTTTTTGCCATTTTCATCCAAAAACCACCCCAACTCCTCTACCGAGGGGTGTTACCCCTGATCACCCTTGATCCACTCTGGGCACATTAAAGCTGATTTTCATTGTATAGATGGTCCGGATTCGTAGTCCCACCATCCTGTACATCGCTCCCTTTACAGGCAGGTAAACCCATGGCAAAAGTAGTTCCCATCCAGTTAGACGACGGCACCATCCTTTACATCGAAGGCCAATCCGGCGCAGAATCGCCCGAATTACCCAGCGGCAGTTTAGCCGACACCGGCGAACAACGGCGCAGCGGTGCCAAGGGTCTGGGCAGTCTGACCCAAGGGCTACGAGTCGATCCAGCCCAATCCATGCAGATGGTCCAAAGTACCATTCGCACCTACACGCAATACTGCCTCAGCGCGTTCAAAGACATGAGCACCGCTAATGTCAATGAAGTGACCCTAGAGTTTGGCGTGAACATTAGCGCCGACGCTGGCATCCCCTACATTGCCGGCGGCAAAGCCCAAAGCAACCTCAAAATCACCGTCAAATGCTCTTTTGAGCAGAAAACCACTGAGGCAGAAAAACCAGCCCCAGTAATCAACGGCAACGGCAATACCGCCATCGCGCCGCCGCCCCCGCCCGCCGCTCGGATGCCCCTTCTAGCCCCGCAAGTCCGAGCCAACCCTAAACCACGAAACTCGTGGTTTCCCCCTGGGCGGCTTGCCAACTGCGCGCATCGTAGTACAAGTCCTCCAGGGAAATCGTGTACAGGGCTTCTTTCAGCTTCTGGTGTAACCGATTCCACAACGTCAAGGTCACCCAATCCTCAGCTTGGGAAGCATCCGGAACATGGCGACGCAACGGTTCCCCACTTTCACCCACCGCTTCCAAGATGTGCCCTAGGCTAATCTGAACCTGCGATCGCGCCAGTTGATACCCCCCTTGGGAACCGCGCACGGAATCCACCAGACCCGCCTTTCGCAGTTCAATCAGCAGCTTTTCCAGATAGGGAGCGGGCAAATCCTGCCGCTGGGCGATCGCCTTCACCGAAGCCGGACCATGACCGGGCTGCAAACTCAAATCCAACAGAGCCTTGACACTGTAATGCCCACGGGTTGTCAGCTTCATAAAACGTCGGCCCCATAAAATTCTAGAGAGCGCAAACTAGACAACAGCACAGAATTTTTCCACGCAGCGGACAAATATCTCCACCCCCATACTCAGTGCCGCTTCATCAAAGTCAAAGCGAGGATGGTGATGGGGAAAGTTCAACCCCCGCGACAAATTGGCCGACCCCAAGAAAAAGTAACAGCCCGGTATTGCCTGTAAAAAGAAGGACATATCCTCCCCTCCCATCGTTTGGCAATGCGGCACCACTCCCGCTGGCGTCTCAATCACCGCCTCAGCCACAGAACGAACCAAATCCGCGATCGCCCCGTCATTAATCACCGGCGGATACAAACTGGTATAGTCCAGCTCATACGTTGCCCCATGGGCTTGGCACACCCCCGCAATAATTTGCTCAATCCGCTGCTTGAAGAATCCAGCATACTGCGGATTGAAATAGCGCACCGTCCCCGTTAATCGAGCACAATCGGCAATGATGTTTTTTGCCGTGCCCGCCTGAAATTCGCCTACTGTCACCACTGCCGAGTCAATCGGATCCACATTGCGCGCCACAATCGTTTGCAGCGCATTGACAATTTGCGAGCCCACCACAATCGAATCAATCGTTTGCTGCGGAATCGCACCATGGCCCCCCTTACCCAAAATGACACACTGAAACAGCTCAACTGCCGCCATCAGCGCCCCCGCCCGTACGCCCACCGTCCCCAAAGGCAACTGATTCCACAAATGCAAGCCAATAATCGCGTCCACATCGGGATTTTTCAGCACTCCCGCTTCAATCATCGGCTTGGCCCCTCCTGGGCCTTCCTCCGCTGGCTGAAAAATTATTTTGACGGTTCCGGAAAACCGATCGCGATGCTGCGCCAAATACTGCGCCGTCCCCAGGGCGATCGCCGTATGCCCATCATGCCCACAGGCATGCATCACACCAGGATGCTGGGACCGATAAGACACCTCATTCACTTCCTGAATCGGTAGCGCATCCATATCCGCCCGCACCCCCAAAACGGGACCCGGGCGATCGCCCTCAATCACAGCCACCACTCCCGTCTGGGCAATGCCAACTTCATGCTCAATGCCCCACTGCGCCAACTGCTGGGCAATCAAAGTTGCGGTCAGATGTTCACGGAAACCCAGCTCCGGTCGCTGGTGAAGCTGTCGTCGCCATGCCACTAACTGCGGCTGCAACGCTTGAATATCCGCCCGAACCCGGGAACCATCGATTGCTGGAGACTCAAGAGATGTCGAAAGCATAATTTAACCGTGTCTTCTTCGCTAATTTTTTCGTCCCCATAAAATCAATCTGGGAACACCCTCTTTGATTTTGACACTCCTCACCCCAGCGTATCCAGGTCTCGACCCGGACCGCGATCGCTCGCCTCTGATTTGCAGCCCACTTAATACATGAATATCTGTTCATATGTTATGTTAAACACAGCGATTTACCTAAGGAACTTTAATCATGACCACCGTTACTCAAATGAAATGTGCCTGCGAATCCTGCCTATGCGTGGTGTCCCTCACCGAGGCCATCATGAAAGCCGACCAACCCTATTGCAGCGAGGCTTGTGCCAGCGGTCATGCAGGCGGTACGGGCTGTGGCCGTACCGCCTGCGGGTGCCACTCGTAATAACCACTCGTTTAACAGACCCACACTAAGGGAACCTGTGTTGGCGGCCTAGGCCGGGACTATGACTATCACCATCACCTAGGTCACAGAGTCATAGCCCTTCCTTGCAGCCCAGCATCTGCATCTAAAAACCATCCGCAAGCTCAAACCATCCCTGAAACGCCACAGCCAAGGTTTTACGGATGGTTTTTACATAAATACCAAATTTTTTAGCCGTGGGATCACGGTTATTTATCTAAACTGCTGGGACATAGCATAGGGTAGCAAGGTTTCGAGTAAACCCAATCCAGTTCACAAATTGGAGCCTTTCCTATAGAGCAAGGCTAGGTCTCAACGCAGACAAGGATGGGAGCATGTCATCCTTTTAGGGAGAATAATCCATTAAGGTAAGCCGTACGGTGGGCTAAGACTTGTGGCACATTTTCAGCGTCCCACTGTGCTCCAGATATTTGCACCCGACGGTTAATTTGCTTAATCGCCGACTCAACGGCTCCAGAACCAATAGAACAGATGCCCTCAGCTTGATAGTAAGCATAGTTGACAATCCGGTGGCGATGCTTTTCGAGATAGGTGCAGAAGTTGTACGCCTGTTTCCGCTTCATATCCTTGAAGAGCGCCATCGTCTCATCCACCTGACCTTTCCATAAGTAGGCTTCTGCTTGACGCAGGCGTTTGAGCGAACCACCGACTTTTTGTAAGTTTTCGTTGAGATGATACCAGTCTAAAATCTCCCGCCGTTGTTCGGGAGTTGCAATTGCCGCAATCAGGTTCCAAACACCGTCATGACCATCGCCCAAACAAGTGATAGGTGTACTTAAAGGTTGGCTATTCACCCAATCGATTAAGGGTTGATTTTGATGCAGATTAGCCACCACACCCTGGTCGGTCGCAATCGCTTTGTAGTCGCGCCAGATGCAGAGGTCGCCCACAGGAGTCCGTAATCGCACCTTACCCCCGTCAACACAGGCTTCCGTGATGGGTTGGAGGACCACTGGGGCGGGGAAATCGGTCGTTTGGACCAACCGCTGTTGCGTGTTGTCACTCACCACCATGCCTGTGAGCAGCGCTACATCGGATTCCGCATTGGCATAGCTCACATTCGCACTAACGCGCAAGCAGCATAATTCTAAATACGGGCTGATTTGCTTGCCTGCAGCCACACCTAAGGCTTGACCTTGTTTCTCGCTCAAGGGGAGGCGACCTAAAATACTTTTTAGGGTGCGGATGTATCCGGCGTTTGTACCTGTAATTGCTGTGATAAAAAAACACCGACTTGGGGACCCACATGTTCCTGAAGTTGCGCGCGAATCCCGGCCTCAATCTGTCCCAGATTTGTCATCTGACTTTTATCTGCGTCGGCATACAAAATCTTGGCAATGGCTTGCACGTGCTCATCGATCTGAGCTTTTTCGGCTGGGGTCATGGATATACACTCCCTAAGTCAGGCTCAAACCCTGATTATACAAGACTTATTTTTCTACCCAAAAGGGTGACATGCTCCCGACAAGGATTGAATTGGAAGTTTAAATTGGAACTTTTTCAAAATTAGGGGATTAATAGAGAAACCACAGGGAATTTGATGTTTTCGTGCCCTTAATTAACGTAATTAAGTTGCGGAAAAGCCGTGCCGTGCCACCATGGCATTGGCTCTCACCATCAACTCCCCGAGGTGCTAAGGGAAAATCTGTCGTTTTTCCACAACCGCTCCCCATGTTGTAAAAGATTGAGCAATGGTACTACGCGACTCCCTAAATCTTCCCGTTAGAAAACTTTTTAGGCAGCCTTCTGCAAATGCCTCAACGGCATCACCCCTAACTTCTAGCCCATGGCGGAAATTTTTGCGGGCTTGGCGAGGCGAAAGAATGGTCCGTTTGCATCTTCCCGAACCCACGGCCCCACTGCGAGCAATTCGGTTGACTTCGGAACAGCAGTACGCCGTAAGGCTGCTGGGACAACAAGCATTGTCTGGCCTAGACCTACCCGAACTGTTCCAGGCCACCGTTGAGACTGTGGTCCAAACCCTAGAAAAACCCTATTGTCGAATTTGGCAAGTGCAGTCGGACGGCAAAACCCTGCGATCTCTCGTCCAAGTCGGTTGGGATCTCGCAGCCGCACTGCCAGAGACAAATATCGACCCCAGCCTGCAAAATCTGCTGAACTCGGCAGACCCGATTTACATTCGGCCTGAAACAGTATCAACCCCAGCCGCTAGCTTCATTCCTTGGATGCCACCCGATAGTCCTGAAGGGCTAGGCATTGTGGTGCGGAAGCACGAGGTAGCGTTGGCATTTTTAGAGATTTACAGCAGCCAGTTTAACCCCCTTCAGAAGCATGAATTTCTATTTTTACAAGCCGTGGGTCAGGTATTAGCAGCAGCCATTACCCGCAAACAAACAGAAGCCCTGCTGACGACTCGGGGGCAAATTTTAGAGAAAGTGGCGGCCGGAATTGCCTTACCGGAGATTTTCCATCAACTGTGCCTGCGCTTAGAAGCCCAATCCCCTGGCACCCGTTGTGCCATTACGTTGGTGGATGAGTCAGGTCATTACCTTTGTGGCACGGTAGCACCCAGCATGCCTCCTGCCTACTGCCGGGTGATGAATGGGTTAAAGGTGGCAGAAACTTCGGTGTCCTGCGGAACTGCCGTCCACCGCAAGATGGCGATTTTCCTGTCCGATCTGACACAGGATTCCCTGTGGACAGAGCTTCAGGACTTTGCAGTGCAATCGAATGTGCGAGCCTGCTGGTCAATGCCATTTTTCTCTCAGGCGGAGAAGGTACTCGGCACCGTGTCTTTACATCACGAAGTGCCCTGTGAACCCAACCACCATCATCGTCAATTGATGACGACAGCCGCTCATTTAGCCAAGATTGCGGTGGAACGGTGTCGAACAGCGGAGCGATTGCAGCAGCAGGCCCTGTATGACTCCCTGACAGGGCTATGTAACCGCAACTTTTTTATTGAGCAATTGCGCCAGAATTTGCAGGCATCACGGCAACCTCTGGGCACATCGCCCGGAGAACAGGGATGCCAAGCCTTTGCCGTCTTGTTTTTAGACGTGGATCGTTTCAAAGTGGTGAATGACAGTTTAGGGCATACCTTGGGCGATCAATTACTGGTAGAAATTGCACGGCGATTAGAGCGCTGCATTCGTGACCATGACACGTTTTCCCGCCTGGGTGGGGATGAATTTGCCATTTTGCTCAAGGAATTGGAAAACGTTGCAATGGCCCAAGCGATCGCGGATCGTATCAAGGCTGTTCTTTCGTTCCCTTTTAAAATCGGCGAGCGGGAAGTCTTTACATCCGTCAGTGTGGGCATCGCCCATTCTGACAACGGCTACCACACACCCGAAGAGGTGCTGCGGGACGCCAATATCGCCATGTATCGTTCCAAGGCGCAGGGGCGGTCCAGTGCTACCGTATTTGACAAGACAATGCACGCCCATGTGCTATCTCGCTTGCAAATTGAAACGGGTTTGCAGCAGGCCGTTCAAGATTTACTGCTCAATCAAGATCCCCAATTTCAATTGCACTATCAGCCGATTGTGTCCCTCACTACGGGCAAAATTGCTGGATTTGAGGCGTTGTTGCGTTGGACCAACCCAGATCTGGGCCGCTTGTCGCCGTTAGAATTTATCCCTGTGGCGGAAGAAACGGGCTTAATTGTGCCCTTGGGGCGCTGGGTATTGCAGGAAGCCTGCGGGCAACTGCGCCGTTGGCAAACCTTGAGTGGTTGTCCCCACCTGAGCCTGAGTGTGAATGTTTCCAGTCGGCAGTTCCTACAGCCGGAATTCATTTCCGACATCCAACACCTGTTGCGCGCCACCCAAGTTCCCCCAACATGCCTCAAATTGGAAATTACCGAAAGCGTGCTGATGGAAACTGTAATTTCGGTGATGGAGCGCCTAGAACAGTTGCGGGAAATGGGAATTTGTCTAAGCCTAGATGACTTTGGGACCGGCTATTCTTCCCTCAGCTACCTCCAGCGCTTTCCGATTAATACCTTGAAGATTGATCGTTCTTTTGTCCAGCAGTTGGAGGTGGGTCAGGAAGAGATTGTGCGGGCAATCGTGGCCCTAGCCCACGGGTTAAAAATGGATGCGATCGCAGAGGGAATCGAAACCCCGGAACAGTTGGCCAATATCAAGTCCCTAGGCTGTGAGTTCGGGCAGGGCTATTTATTTTCTCCTCCGGTTAATCAGGCAGAGGCCGAGCGACTCCTAACGAATCCCCCTAACTGGATTGAACATCCCAACCGCTAACTCGGGGCTTAGTTTTTAATCTTTAGAAACTGCCTGAGGCGAAGCAAACTCGCGGTTTGGGCCAGATTAATTGGCAATAGCGAAACGCCTTCTAACCGCGACTGCACCCAGTCATCGCCCCACATCCATTCGTGAAAGCCATCAATCCCCTGACTCAGAATCAGGCGCAGGCAATTACCATTTAGATAATCAACGCGGTGCTGGATCACGATCGGGCCAAAAGAGCTGGTATAGACCAGATCCACAGCGAGCTCTGGAGGCAAATCGGGAGAAAGTTGGACAGGCGCCAGCCATTGTTTGAGTTTGGCAGTCTGGGTCAACGCTTCTCGGAGGCGTTGAGCAGGAGCAGCCACTTCAATGCGGAGAGCCGTTTGTTGGAAGGAACCAAGCATGGGATTTTAGATTGTGGATTGTGGGCTGATCGTGAAGATGGCTAGGTGTGGATGGCTGGAGAGGTCCACCGGGGAATCCGGACTAAGCGGGGATGGATAGGGGAGCAGCGAGCTCGAGTTGCCAGGTGGCAAGGGCGGCGAGGGCGCGATTGCGGTAAACACCGTATCTTTCCTGCTTATTGCGAATGCGCTGGGGCAACTCTGGCAAAATCCCAAAGTTAGGGGGCATCGGTTGGAAGTGCTTTGGGGAAGCGGAGCTAATGAAATCAAACAAGGCTCCCATCATCGTCGTGGCAGGCAACGCCACGGGCGAGCGGCCTAAGGCAAGACGAGCCGCATTAGTGCCTGCAAGCCAACCGCCCGCCGTAGCAGCGGTATACCCTTCAGTTCCAACCAATTGCCCTGCAGCGAGGAGAGTGGGACGGGTCTTAAACTGGAGGGTGGCCTGGAGGAGTTCGGGGGCATTGAGAAAGGTGTTACGGTGCATGACGCCCATACGCACAAATTCGGCCTGCTCAAGACCAGGAATTAGCTGAAAGACACGCTTTTGTTCGCCCCAGCGAAGGTTGGTTTGGAAGCCCACCATGTTCCAGAGCTGACCGGCCTTGTCCTCTTGGCGCAGTTGCACTACAGCATAGGGGCGCTTGTCGCGATTTTCCCGAAAGTCACCGTAGCGGGAGTCAAAGATGCCAACGGGTTTCAGGGGGCCATAGCGCATGGTGTCTTCACCCCGTTTGGCCATCTCTTCAATCGGCAGGCACGCCTCGAAAAATTTTGCGGTGTCCCGCTCAAAGTCCTTCAGATCAGCCTGTTCCGCTTTGCAGAGTTCGGTCCAGAAGTCGAGGTATTGCTCGCGAGTCATCGGGCAATTGAGGTAGGCGGCTTCGCCGCGATCGTAGCGGGAAGCCAGAAACGCCACATCATAGTTAATCGATTCACCCACGAGAATGGGGCTGGCGGCATCAAAAAAGCTCATGTACTCTAGGCCCGTAAAGCGCTGTAGGTCAGCGGTGAGGGCAGGACTCGTCAGAGGACCAGTAGCCAGGACAACAATGCTGTCGGGGGGAATCTGCTGGACTTCTTCGCGGCGGAATTCCACGAGGGGATGGCTGGCCAGGGTCGTCGTAAGCGTTTGGCTGAACTGAGCGCGATCAACAGCCAAGGCACCCCCTGCCGGGACAGCATGGGCATCGGCGGTGGCAATGATGATGGAACCTAGGCGGCGGAGTTCTTCATGCAGGAGTCCGGAGGCGCGATCGCTCGACCGAGCCCCAAAGGAATTACTGCACACCAATTCAGCCAAATGCTCGCTATGGTGGGCCGGACTTTGTCGGAGCGGGCGCATTTCGAAAAAAACTACGGGCACACCTGCTTGAGCAATTTGCCATGCCGCCTCAGTACCTGCTAGGCCACCACCAATAACGTGAATCGGTTGCATGTCAGTCTCTACAAAACTCCAGGAAGGCTTTCCTCATAGGATACGTGGATTTGAGAATTTGGCGGACACTGGGACCGTCTAGATCGATCCTATACGGTAGGACTTCTGCGGTAGGACTTCAGAAATTGTTACGGCCTGCCAGGATCGTAGGGTCCAGTGATATGATCAATACCCACGCAATTCCGACTGACTTACCGGGAATCTTAAGGTTCTTGTAGGGTTCCGGCACGGAAAAACCATTGGTCTTTCCTGGGTCATGTGGGCACTCTATTCATGTTTTCCATACTTGCCGCCGATCCCAATGGTTAATTTACAAACACTCGATGTTGACCGTAAACCCTCGAAAGTTGAGGGCCTCAAGGAGCGTAGTAACTTTCTACGGGAACCCCTTGCGTCCGAATTACGCCTCGATACCGATCACTTCACGGAAGCATCGGTACAACTGCTGAAGTTTCACGGTTCCTATCAGCAGTCTGATCGGGAACAGCGCGCCACCCCAGGCCAGGGCAAAGCTTACAGCATGATGCTCCGGACCCGCAGCCCAGGGGGCTTCATTCCGCCGGAATTGTATCTGACCCTGGATCGGTTGTCCGATGACTATGGCAACCATACGCTGCGAGCCACAACGCGGCAGGGTTTCCAATTGCACGGGGTTTTGAAAAAGAATTTGCAGGCCACGATCGCCGCGATTGTTAACAGCATGGGCTCCACCCTCGGAGCCTGCGGCGACCTCAATCGCAACGTCATGGCCCCAGCAGCCCCCTATCGCAACCGTCCGGAATATATTTTGGCGCGTGAGTATGCCAACCGAATTGCCGATTTGTTAACGCCTCAAACCGGTGCCTATTACGAAATTTGGCTGGATGGGGAAAAATCTATTTCTGGAGAGGAGCATCCCGACGTGGTGGCTGCCCGCCAGCGCAACGGCAACGGCACAATTATCCCCGAGGGCGAAGAGCCGATTTATGGCACCCACTACATGCCCCGAAAGTTCAAGTGTGCGGTGACAGTCCCCGGTGATAATTCGGTGGATTTGTTTTCTCAGGATGTCAGCTTGGTGGTAATCACCAACGATGCCGGAGAGCTGCAAGGCTTCAACGTTTACGCAGGCGGCGGGTTGGGCCGCACCCACAACAAGGAAGGGACCTTTCCTCGCATTGCTGACCCAATTGGCTATGTGGATAAAGCGGATATTTATGACTTGATGAAGGCGATTGTGTCTACCCAGCGGGACTATGGCGATCGCAGCGATCGTCGGCACGCCCGCATGAAGTACCTGATCGAGGACTGGGGCGTAGAGAAATTCCGGACTCAAGTCGAGCAGTATTTTGGCCAGTCCATCCAACCCATGCGCCCGACGATCGCCTGGAAATACATGGATTTCCTCGGCTGGCAAGAACAGGGCGACGGCAAATTATTCCTCGGGCTTTCGGTGCAAAACGGGCGCGTCAAGGATGCTGGAGAGTTTCAACTGAAGCGGGCCTTGAAGGAAATTGTCCAGACCTTTCATTTGCCCATGATTGTGACCGCAAGTCAGGATCTGGTTCTCTACGACATTGATCCCAGTCAAAAAGCCGCCATCCAGGCCATTTTGACCCAGTGTGGCATCAAAGCCGTGGATGAGCTGGACTCCCTAGTGCGTTACTCTATGGCCTGTCCGGCACTGCCCACCTGCGGGCTAGCCACGGCAGAGTCAGAGCGGGTCATTCCTAGCATTTTGGAACGCATTCGTGCCCTGCTCGTCACTGTGGGATTACCAGAAGAGCACTTCATCATTCGGATGACCGGATGTCCCAATGGGTGCGCACGGCCCTATTTGGCAGAGTTGGGCTTTGTCGGCAATGGCCCAGACCAATACCAAATCTGGCTCGGAGCCGATCCCAACCAGACACGGCTGGCCACGGTCTATCTGGAGAAAATGGCGATCGCGAATCTAGAGGCCACCTTCGAGCCAATTTTTGTTTATTTCAAACAAAATCGCACACCGGACGAAAGCTTTGGCGACTTCTGCCAGCGCGTTGGCCTGGACGCATTGCACCAATTCTCGGCAACCTATGTCTCCAGCACGGGGGCTAAATCCAAGCCCGCAAAACTGCGCCACCGCGTTGATGTCCGAAATGAGCTCTACGATCGCCTCAAAATTGTCGCCGGGTCCCAGGGCAAGCCACTGCCCCAGGTGGTGAATGAAGTGATCGAAGCCTATCTAAACCAGGCAGCAGAAGCGCTTCAGGCGACAGCACCGGAGCCTGAGCCTAGTCCAGAATCAGGCCCGCAGGCATGAGGCCCTAAAGGATAAGGAGCCGCTATGCTGCAAAGGCTCGTAATCCAGCCGTCTCAATTGCGCGATCGCCAAGTGGCCCTCACCGAGCCCCAGCGGCATTATCTGTACCGCGTGTTGCGGTTGAGAGTGGGCGATCGCGTGATCGTACTGGATGGACAAGGACAGGCTTGGCAGGCGCGGCTAGGGGCTGATGGCGCAGAACTCGTCGAGGCCCTCGCGGGTCAGGCAGAGTTGCCTATCGCTGTAACATTGGTGGTTGCATTACCCAAGGGCAATGGCTTTGATGATGTGGTGCGACAATGTACGGAGTTAGGGGTAACCGCGATTGTGCCCGTCATCAGCGATCGCACGCTGCTGCATCCCAGTCCCCCAAAGCTAGAGCGGTGGCGGCGGATTGCCCAGGAAGCCGCGGAGCAGTCGGAACGGCAAGTGGTCCCCACTATCCTGGATCCCCTGCCGTTCCAAACCCTGTTGCGTGAACCTAGCCCAGGGGGAACCCTGAGCCAGGACACTGCCATTAAATATCTCTGTGCCGAACGCGGCAGTCCTCCCCACTTGCTTCACAGTCTCGCCGACACCCCAGGGATCCAGCCAGAACAGACCACCGCCAATTCCCAGGGCAGCCCAGGCATTATGATCGCAGTGGGTCCGGAAGGAGGATGGACAGACACCGAGATCACGGCGGCGATCGCAGCGGGCTACCAACCCATTTCCCTAGGCCCCCGCATCCTGCGGGCGGTGACCGCACCCATGGTAGCCCTCGCCATCATTGCCGCCCAATGCGAATGCCAAAACTATCCGCCCACGCGGCTGTCTCCCTAACTCCTCTTGCTGTGCCGCCATATCCCTCTTGCTGCGCCATGATGCTCAACCAAGTCGCCACCGCCTTTGACCAGCAGGATTATCGTACCGTTGCCAAATTGCTCAAAGCATGGGAGCAACAAGCGCCCCAAGATCCCTGGTTCAAGTTATACCTGGGACGCTACCAGGAAGCCACCCAACACCCGGAGGCAGCAGAAACACTCTATCGTCAACTCCTCCAGGAAGGGGCCAACCCCAAAATCTCCACCCAGGCCCGCCAAGGCTTGCAGCGATTAGCGGCCCTCCGCGCCGCACCGCACAACCCACAGTCCCCCCCCCAAAAAAACTAGTCCAGTCCAGTCCAGTCCAGTCCAGTCTAGATCCGCCCAAATAGCAGACATCGTTTGGGGCTTTTTGGCCCTAGAGGCTGTGACTGGAGAAGCCCGACGCCACTCCGCCCAAGCTTTATCCCGCGTGATGCAGGTCGATCCCTACACAGCACAATCGGTCATTCCCAATCGCGGTTGGCGATTATATCGGGCAGGAGCGATCGCCGATATCCAGCAGGTAGCCCACGCGCTTCAATCCGCTGGGGTAGCCACGGTCTGCGGCTCCTTGGCCCAGTTACAGCACATCCAGGTCTTCCAAGTCCTCTATTTTCAAACCCTATCCCCAGCCCCAACCGTGATCTGCCAAAACCAGGCCGGTCAGATTGGGGCGATCCGCTTCGACTGGACCGAAGTCTATCAGCAGGTAGCAGGCAAGCTGCCCATTTTTGAACAAGTCGTGGAGTTGGGCTATCGCGATCGCCCCGAGCGCAAAGAAAGCATTCAGGACTATGCCCAATTTTGGGACTTGCACATGCCAAGGCGAGACTGCATTCTCCGCCTTGGCGATCAACAGTACGACTTTCATCAAGGCATAGAATCTAGGCCAGAGTTTACAAGGTGTGGGCGATCGCCCACACCCGCAACACAGCACCCTCCGGCTGCGCTGGAATACATTACTCTCCACCCTTGAGAGAAATCTACCCAAAACCCCAATCTGGTCAGACTTCACAGCCTTTGCAGATAGCACAACGGATTTTGTTGCCCCGCTGGAGCGTATTCAGCCTCACATCCAACTGGCTAGGGCAGAATCAACCTATTGGGATGCCGCGTTCCAACTCTACAGCGGCCTCGTTTTTTTACGCCCCTGACCCAGCCAGCGAGAGATTGCTCCCTTCGACTTCGCTCAGGGAGCAATCTCGGTCGGTATAATTTTTCCTGGAAATCGCCTTAATTAAAAAAAGAGAGTCAAGCAACCTGGCTAGACTCCCCCATTTTCATCAAATTTCATCAAAAATGACCGGCCCCTGCTCTATGCACTCAAGGGGTCTAAAGCAGCTCACTGAAGAAAAGTGCCCCATCAGGACTGGCTTTGAGCCTTGGGCCACTTGCACCGTCGTCCCGTGTGAATGCAGTCATTAAACCCAATTGACCGACAATTAAGCCGACTCAGTTATCACTTATTCACTTGCATCACTTATTCACTTGTCGGGCCATCGTCAGAAAAGAAGCCATATTCGCCCCCGGACGGCGGCTAGGCGTGGCCAGTGGTAGCAAATATTTATCGGCAAAGGTCTTAATTTCAGGCTCCTTAGGCGCTGACGTCACCGTAGGCTGCGGCAGATTCAAGGAAGCAGCAACAGCAGGAGCCGGGGCCACAGGGGCAGCCCCATTCGCCTGCCCAGCCGCCGCCAACGCCGCCAACTTTTCGGCGCGCGTAGACTTTCCAGCCGATTTAGCCGATTTAGTCGCTGGGATCGACTCTGCCTCAGCAGCAGGCACTACCGCCACGGGCGCTGCCGCCTTGACTGGGGCCTCTGTTTCATCCTTAAGCTCAAGATAAAAGCCATTCTTGGACTTACCACCGAACAATCTGCCAATAAAACCAAAAATACCTGAAAATAAACTCTTGAAGAGATTCAAAAGACCACTCATGACAACTGCTCCTGAAGACTATACCAATGCCTCAAATAATGCCTCAAAGACACTATGGCTAAAGGTGGGTGTGAAATTTCGCCCAAAATACTTTACTAAATAAATTATACGCGCATCGTTTCGTGAATCGAATCGAAATTGATTCCCCGACCCCTTACCATCCCAAAATGTGAAGAGGATCGGGTGCTGTCACAGTGGTCCAGAAAATTTCAAGGAATTCAGCGAAAGAATTCTAAGAATCAGAGACAACTCTTTGCAGCATCTTTGCTTATTATCAATTCCAGGCACTGAATCAACTGCATACATTTAGTAGCTTAAGGGAACATGTAGCTTAAGGGAACAGGCTCCCTGAACAATGCTAACGTGTGGCACCGAGTAAAGTCCGCGAAACCACAGCTTAAACAATTCTCCTCAGGCGATCGCCCTTTAGGAATTGGCTAGAAATTGACACTGTCTGTTTCAATCGTCACTGATTATGAGAGTTGATCGGCAAGCAAGGCAAGATTTATCTAATTTTCTTTGCAAAAGTTAACCAAGCCGTTACCCCCTACCGAGATCGATAGCCATCACAGTCCTTAGGAAGGCCACAGAACCCACCTAATTTCCCGAACATTCATTCAGCGATCGCGTCCTCGTCCGTTTCCTACCCCATCCCGCTTAACTCCTATGCATCCTTCACCTCGCAATCCGGTCTTGCTCCTCCACGGCATCTGGGATACAGGCCATATCTTTCGGGATATGGTGATGTATTTGCAAAACCTGGGCTGGACTGTCCATACCCTCGACATGGCACCTAATGATGGGGCGATCGGGCTCGACCAATTGGCACAGCAGGTCGCAACCTATATCGACCAGACCCTGCCACCCAACACCCCACTCGATTTAGTGGGATTCAGTATGGGCGGCATTGTAGGGCGCTACTACCTCCAGCGCCTAGGCGGCATCCAGCGCGTACAGCGATTGATTACCCTATCGTCCCCCCATAATGGCACCTTCACCGCCTATGGCTCCTGGAAACTAGGGTCCGTCCAAATGCGCCAGAACAGCGCTTTCCTCCAGGATTTGAACCAAGACCTTGAGCAATTAGAACGCGTGAACTTCACCTCGATTTGGACCCCTTGGGATGCGATGATCCTGCCCGCTAGCAGTTCTCGCATCCGTGTAGGCCGAGAGGTCAAAGTCCATGTCCCCCTACACCATCAAATGGTTTCTCATCCCAAAAGCCTACTGGCACTCTCCGACGTGCTATCGGAACCCTTACGGCGGCATTCACTGCCATGAATTCCACCTGTCCCCCCCTCCGACTATCCCTCCCACCCATGCCCCGTCTGATTCTACCGGCTCAAGCTATCACCACCGCCGCCTTCGGGCCCTTCGGCCAACTCATCCTCGCTACCCCTGATGACAAAGCCTTTGACGACCAAGATGCACAGCTTCAGGTAGATCAAGGCATTCCCCGGTTCTACATTATGCGCTTACAGCAGCGAGGGCGCAGGTTCTCTAAAATCACACGCCATCAACACTGTACGCAGTGCCTAGGGTCGCTAGAAGGCAAGGAATGGCTGATCGGGGTAGCACCACCCAGCACAGGCTCTGCACCGGAAATTGACGCCATCAAAGCATTCCGGATTCCCGGCAACTGTTTTATTAAATTGGCCCTCGGCACCTGGCATGCAGGCCCCTATTTTGATGAGGCGGCGATCAATTTTTATAACTTAGAGATGAGTGACACCAATCTGGTTGACCACGACACCTGTGATTTGCACGCCACCTACAACGTCGAAATCGAAATTAGTTAGACAATTCCCCCGGAGAACTCAGCTCTTCCTCTCATCTACGCCGTAAAGCACCCAATCAAAACCGCAACGGCCATACTCTAAAGGAGATCTAGAGTCAGCGCATTGCGGTTTACTCACCAGTGCGAGCAATAATTCATCCGTATCCGCCTCTTTGTCCGGAGGCAATCAGCTACTTTTTAGCAAACTTCTTCGCTTTCTCCACCTTACGCAAACGGATCGATTCAGGCGTAATTTCTAGCAGTTCGTCAGGGCCCACATATTCCAACGCCCGCTCCAAACTCATATCAATCGGGGCCTGCAGTTGAACCAATTCTTCCCCGCCAGAGGCGCGGTGGTTTGTCAACTGCTTGGTTTTGCAAATATTCAGCTCTAGATCCTGGGGCCGATTATGCTCACCAACAATCATGCCTTTGTAAACCCTCACCCCTGGTTTAATGAAGAACGAACCCCGATCTTCGGCGTTCTTCATGGCATAGAAGGTGGCAACACCTTCTTCAAAAGAAATAATGACTCCATTGCGACGAGCATCAATATCAGCCACGATGGGACGATAGTCCAGGAAGCTGTGATTCATAATGCCGTCTCCCCGAGTCAGGCGCATAAATTCACCCCGGAAACCAATCAATCCCCGGGCCGGAATCACAAACTCAAGCTGACTGCGGCCACCGGCGGTCGCTTGCATATCTTGCATTTCACCCTTGCGCTGGCCCAGTCGCTCAATACAGCCACCTACGCCATCTTCCGGCACATCCAAAACCAAAGTCTCGTAGGGTTCGCAGGGCTGCCCGTTCACTTCGCGATAGATCACCTGAGGCTGAGACACCTGAAACTCATAACCTTCCCGGCGCATCGTTTCGATCAGAATACCGAGGTGCAATTCCCCGCGCCCTGAAACCAGCAACTTGTCGGGAGAGTCGGTGTCTTCGATCCGGAGAGCCACGTTAGTTTCGAGTTCGCGGAAGAGGCGATCGCGCACCTGCCGCGAAGTCACAAACTTACCTTCCTGGCCCGCAAAGGGAGAATCATTCACCGAGAACGTCATCTGCAACGTTGGCTCATCCACCTTAATCAGCGGCAAAGCCTGGGGATCATTAGGATCCGTAATCGTCTCGCCAATGTTAGCACTGGCAAATCCCGCCACCGCCACCAAATTACCCGCCGTCGCTTCCTCAATTTCAATCCGCTTCAGACCATCAAATCCCAGCAGTTTAGTGATTTTGCCTTTGACAATCGCTCCCGTCTCCGTAAACAGAGCCGCCTGCTGCCCCGCCCGAATCACCCCATTGTGAATCTTGCCAATCACAATCCGCCCCAAATAGTCAGAATAGTCAAGAGTCGTCACCTGCAGTTGCAACGGCTTGTTGACATCACCCACTGGAGGGGGCACATGGCGCAAAAAGGCGTTAAAGAGGGGGACCATATCCGTAGACTCATCTTCCAGCTTATCCTTAGCAAACCCGCTTAAACCGGAAGCAAATAGATAGGGAAAATCACACTGATCATCATCAGCGCCCAGTTCCAGAAACAAATCCAGCACCTTACTCACCGCACCGTGGGGATCAGCCTGGGGACGATCAATCTTATTCACCAGGACAATCGGGCGTAGTCCCTTTTCGAGTGCCTTCTTGAGCACAAAGCGAGTTTGCGGCATTGGCCCTTCATTGGCATCGACAATTAGCAGGCAACCATCCACCATGCCCAGCACCCGCTCTACTTCGCCACCAAAGTCCGCGTGCCCCGGCGTGTCCACAATATTAATCAGGGTGTCTTTATACCGCACCGCAGTATTTTTCGACAGAATCGTAATTCCTCGTTCCCGCTCCAGATCATTGGAATCCATGACACAAGTGGGGACATCTTCACCTTCTCGGAAGGTCCCGGCTTGTTTCAGAAGTGCATCGACGAGAGTGGTTTTGCCGTGGTCAACGTGAGCAATGATGGCAACGTTGCGAATGGGAAGAGTCATGGTGCTTATCAGGGCAAGGGTTAAGAGGTTAAGAGATTTCTGGTAAAAATTTCAGACCAGAAATTTTCAGTCAAGGAATTGTAGTGAGGCACGAGCCAAAGCAGCTTCACCCATCAACAGCAGGAGCTCCGAAGAGAACGCAGGATGACCGCAATGGATCGACCCCGTCGGGATTAGTCAGAATGAGTCGGCAAACTCGTAAACTTTATCAATAAACCTTAATAATTTTAGCGCAGGGATTGACAGACTTAATATCATTCTTTTCAGAATCTCTAGAGTCTGACTTGCTTCGCAGCGGCTACGCTCTGGAAAAAACCGCCGCAAAAAGGACGCTAAATGGGGCCTGGAAAGACCTCACATTTAACGTCCCTAGAGGAAAGATTAATAAGGTCTAGTGCCGCGAACGAAATCGCTTTTTGCGACGAGCAAGAGCTTTGCGCTTGGCTTTTTCCAAGGGCGTTTCAAAATGACGCTTCTTCTTCATGTCCGCGAAGATTTCAGCTTTAGAAACTTGCCGCTTGAAGCGCCGGAGCGCCGAATCAATCCCTTCATTTTCGCCCAGAATGACTTGAGTCATTGGCAACTCCTCGAGATGTGGATCAATAATCAGGCGATAAACAAAAAGCAACCCCCAGCGGATTCGGAGTATTCCTGCCACGGCTGGAGGTTGCTTTCGGATTTGAATAGCTCTAGGAACGAACCGTAATAGGCATCGCTCCAGTGGGGGGATACGGCCCGAGTAGGCGGAGACCAATCTAGAAGATAGCCCGGTCTCAGAAAACTCTGGGGCCAAGGGAGGATGCTACCTAGAATTAGTAGCGACGACCACCACCGCCGCCGCCGCCACTGCGACCGCCGCCACCACCGCCACCGCCCCAACCGCCACCACCGCCACCGGCGGGACGTTCTTCGCGGGGACGAGCCTTGTTGACCTTGAGATCGCGGCCCATCCATTCAGCGCCATCGAGAGCTTCAATCGCGGCTGTTTCCTCAGCATCCGAGGACATTTCCACAAAAGCAAACCCCCGAGCCCGTCCGGTTTCCCGGTCGGTAGGAATTTGCACGCGGGTCACGGCACCATATTCTGCAAACACTTGACTTAAATCTTCCTGGGTGACGCTGTAGGAAAGATTGCCGACGTAAATTGACATTGATTGACGACTCCGATCATCGATTGAGTTGTAGAGAGTCCAAATTCGGAGCGTAATTCTGTAGACCTTGGGAAAACAAAACGAGTACCGAAAAAAAAGCTCTGCCTTACGAGCCTAACGCGGATTCGCAATTGTGGTCAAGGAAGTATTGGGGCTGGGTGGGCAAAAGGTTGATTTAGTCGGGGATTGACGCGATTATTTCGTTTTGTAAATGACTTGAGAGGCCCGATTGGGCCGGGGGAAGGAGGAGTGCTTCGGCGATCGCCCCTCTCAGGGTTTCCGTCGATCCGACATGGTAAAAGTGCTGGCATACATGCATTTCCATCTCCGCCCAGCAGGCAGCAATATGGGGATTGTCGCGATGCTGGTTGGCCAACCACATGGACAGGGCAAACCCACAGGGAAGGCTGCGAGCCCTATGGGCCAGAGTTTCTGCCTGGACCTGATTCCAGGCATTGTAGTAGTCGGCGTGGCGACCGATGTAGGGAGGATCCAGATAAACGAAATCCGGCGTCTGGGCTGCGTTGAGTGTGGCTTGCCAGGGAGTGATGCGAAATTCCCAATCTTTGCCAGTCATTTGGCGAGCCACCCAGTCCACTTGATTGGCGATTTTGGTGATATAGCTGGGGGCAAAGCGCTGGGGCTTACGGCAGAACGGAACGTTGAAGCCGCCGCTGCGGTTGAAACGCATAAGGCCATTGAAGCAGGCCCGATTGAGGAAGAGGAAGTCCAAGGGGGTGGGATTAGCGTTGAACCGCGATCGCACCTCGTAGTAGTACGCCTCGCCTTGCTGCCGCAGGCATTCGCCTTCGCAGGTGAGAAATTCTCGGACGCGATCGCGGGTCAGATCGCCGCGCTGAATGGCTTGATAAAAATGGATGATGTGGTGATTGGCATCGGTTAACAGGGCCCGCTCCGGACCCAGATTAAAGGCTACGACCCCCGACCCCAGAAAGGGCTCAATCCATCGGCCCTGGGGCGTTTCTGCCCAGTGGATATGTTGCGCAATAAACGGCACCAATTTAGTTTTGATACCCTGGCATTTAATCGGCGGCACATGAATATGGGCGATCTGGGTGGGAAGACGAAGCATGGGGGCAGGGCAGCGTAGAATCTATAGGCTGCGCTTAGGGGATAGGCAGAATGGAGAGCAACGAGTTGATGATGGCAATTCCGGTTGATGCCATTAAATACGACGATCGCGGGTTAGTACCGGCGATCGTGCAGGACTATTTAGATGGCACAGTGTTGATGATGGCTTGGATGAATCGGGAGTCCTTGCAGAAAACGTTGGAAACCGGAGAAACCTGGTTCTGGAGCCGATCGCGCCAGGAGCTTTGGCACAAGGGTGGCACTTCGGGCCATACCCAAAAAATTCAGGCACTGCGCTATGACTGCGACAGTGATTGCCTGCTGTTTACGGTGGAGCAGATTGGCGATGTGGCCTGTCATACGGGGGAACGCAGTTGTTTCCACCGGGTGGATGGCACCAAAACCGCCCCCTTTGCGGATACACTGTCCCAGGTGTTCGGGGTCATTTGCGATCGCCGCGATCATCCCTCGGAAGGATCCTATACGCGCAAGCTGTTCGAGGGCGGCGATAACAAAATCCTCAAGAAAATTGGTGAGGAAAGTGCCGAAGTGGTGATGGCCTGTAAGGACGATGAGGCCGAGGCGATCGCCGGAGAAGTGGCCGATTTATTTTTTCACACGCTGGTGGCTCTAGCCCATCACCGTGTCGATCTCAAAGCCGTGTATCGCAAGCTGCAAGAACGCCGACGGTAATCCATTCTTAATTTTCGTTAGTATAGATATATCCTCTCTTGGCGAATGCTATGGAAGGCGCATGCTATGGAAATTGAGGCCATGTCCACAACCCCAGTCGCCAACCCAGTGACCGATGACTCTTGGGCCGAGGCGGCATGGTTAGACGGTTGGGTAGCCCCCCCCACCGATTTGATTTTCGACGACGGAGTCCCCTTGGAAAGTAATCGCCACCGGATTGCGATGAATGCCCTGATTCGCTCAACCAACCAAGCGTTGGCGGGGCGATCGGATTTCTTTGCCGGCGGCAATATGTTTGTCTACTATGCCCGCGACCAGGCCATGAATCGGCAGTTTCGGGGGCCGGACTTCTTCGTCGCCCTCGGGGTGGAGAAGGACCGAGAACGCCAAGGCTGGGTGGTTTGGGAAGAAAATGGCCACTATCCCGATGTAATTGTTGAATTGCTATCGCGCACTACCACGGCTGTGGATTTAGGTGTGAAGAAAGACCTATACGAGCAACTGTTCCGAACGCGCAACTACTTTGTCTACAATCCTTTTGACCCGGCCAGTCTGCAAGGATGGCAGTTGGAGGCAGGAGTATATCAGCCTGCGGTCCGGAATGAGCAGGGCTGGCTCTGGTGTGCCGCCTTGGACCTCTGGTTTGGACTGTGGAACGGCGTGGTAGACCGGGAACCTCTCAACACCACCTGTCAATGGCTACGGTTTTATGACCGGGAGGGCAATTTAATCCCATTGCCAGAAGAAGCGGCTCAAGCTCAGGCAGAGCAGGCTCAAGCCCAGGCCGAACAGGCTCAAGCTCAAGCCGAGCAGGCTCAACAAGAACTGGCGGATCTGCTGCATCGTTTGCGGCAACGAGGCATTGATCCAGACACGCTCTAGGTTTGGGGTCAAGTGGGCGATTGCTCCCTAACAGGAGAACTGGGCACTAGAACTGGGCACTAGAACTGAACACAACACATTAGCGCTCGGCACTGCGCGGGTCCAGCGCATCTCGCAAGCCATCCCCCAGGAGGTTGAAGGCCAAGACGGTCAAAATAATCAACAGCGCCGGGGACCAGATCAGCCAGGGTTGCAGCACCAGAATCGAGGCATTGGTGGCCAGGGACAGCATGTTGCCCCAGGATGGATCGGGCTGCTGAATACCCAAACCAATTAGGCTGAGGACCGATTCCGCAATGATGAAGTCAGGAATAGAGAGAGTGGCGGAAATAATGATGTAGGTGGCAGTTTGGGGCAGGACATGGCGAATGATGATGTAAAGCGATCGCCCCCCCATGGCGCGTGCTGCCTGGACAAATTCCCGCTCCTTAATCGACAGCACCTGCCCCCGAATCACCCGCGCTAAGCCCGCCCAGCGAATGAATGAAGTAATGAAAATAATCAGCAGAAACCGTTGGGCACTACTAAGTCCCGGCGGCAACACCGCCGCCAGCGCCACCAGCAAATAAATCGAAGGAATCGTCATCAGCACTTCCACCAGCCGCATGATGGCCGTGTCCAAGAAGCCGCCAAAGTAGCCAGAAATCCCCCCAATCAGCATGCCGAGGGGAAAGGAGAGGCCAATGCCAATAATGCCGATGAACATGCTGATGCGGCCACCGTAGACCAGACGGCTAAACTGATCGCGGGCCTGTTCGTCCGTACCCAGCAGGTTGTATTTACCTGGTCCATCGGCTCCAAACAGGTGTAAACGGGCGGGGATGCCCGGAAGCAACTCCACATCATCCAGTTTGAAGGGCGACAGAGAGACAGGTAGGGGCAACTTGAGTTGGAATAGGCGATATTCCGAACCTTGGACCAACAGGTGCACCGGTGAAGGCTTTTTGCGGTTGGTGATCAGCTGGCGATCGCCCGTTTCTAAGCTCACTGGACCTTGAATCGTCGGATACACATGGGGACCGATGAACTGGCCCGCCTCATTCGTCCAATGCACTTGGGTCGGTGGCAACAGTGCCCCATCCGGCTGGGACGCGTAGGGATCGTAGGGTGCCACAAATTCCGCCGCAATCACACAGACGTAAAAGACTGCCAGCAGCACCGCACCAAACCAGGCCAAGGGATTTTTCTTGAGTCGTTGCCACCAAGTCATGGGATTTTAGATTTTAGATTGCCAGATTCTAGATTGTAGAGTGCGCGACGCCGTTCAGGCGGAAATTTCGGGTTTCGGGTTTACCCGGACATGCGGGCGAAAATAACCAGCCATCAATACAACCAGCCATCAATGAACCGCCCCAAGCCATTGGATGCTCAGCTTTTTTAATTTTAATTTTTGACTTTTAATTCATTCAGCCCCACAGGCTCAACCCAGACAACCATATCCGTCAGTTCCAGTGGCCCAAACTGAGCGGCAAACGCAACATCGGCAGCATCCCGCCCGTAGGCAATCACAACGCGGTTACCCAAGGGCTGGCTTTGGGTCGCATCAAAGGCATACCAGAGATCGCCAACATACACCTCAAACCAGGCATGCAAATCCATCGGTTTGAGGTCATGCAAATAGCCCACCACCATCCGCGCCGGAATGGTCAGGCTGCGACAGAGGGCAATGCCCAAATGGGCGAAATCACGACAGACACCGCTGCGGTTGGCGATGGTATCGAGGGCCGATGTCGAGGCGTCACTGGTTTCATAACGGTAGGCGATCGCGGTATGAATCCAGGAGCGAATCGCCTCAACTTGGTCATAGGCCGACAGAATGCCCGCCACAATTTGATTGGCCAAGGCTCCGACCTGATCGGACTGGCAGTAGCGGCTCGGCAGCAAAAATTGAAGCACCGCATCCGGCAAATCCTGCACAGGCACAAACGCGGACCCCGGATGCACATCGATTTCGTCCGCTGTATCCACCACGGCACGAATCTCAGCTTGAAATTGCCCCGCTGGCACCAGCAACACTTGGCGCAGATTGCCATAGGGATCCCTAGATTCCCGCGCCAAAATATTTGGCTCAAAGCGACAGGTGGTTTGGATGACCTGCTGGATGGCGCTGCTCTGAGGCTTCAACATCAAAATTAACGGCGTGGGGGCACTGGCCTGAAACCCTAGTTGGCAGCCAACATCTAAGCGCATAGTCAATATCGCTGGGCGATCGCGAGGAAATCGGAGCAATCGCGAGCCATCACCGGCGCGATCGCCATGAATGAGCACTGAACGCTACTCTATATTCTACCCAGGACCACTGGGGCGCGGAACCGACCTAGAGGGGTAATTTGGCGGCTAGGCCAAGGTGGTCTTCCCCTGCAAATAATCCTGCAACTGGCGATCATGATCATGCGTCAATGTGCCTAAGGGCAGTTCCGCCACGGCAAACGCCTGAATCTCCATGACTTCATTCGTGTCTAGGACTTTCATCGTGCCATCAACTTCCGCTTCCACAACGACGCAAATGGAGTGCAGCCGCGGATCCCGTTCTGGAGAAGAATATATCCCAACCAAGCGGCGGATCTTGACAACCTCCAGGCCCGTTTCCTCCGTCACCTCGCGATGCACAGTCGTCGGAATATCTTCGCCCCAATCCACCATGCCACCGGGCAGTCCCCATTGACCATTGTCACGTCGTCGCATGAGCACGATGCGCCCATCCGGCAGAACGGGAATAATGCTCGTTCCGGTCACCGGATGCCGAAACAGAATTCCCAACACCCCCTGCACAAAATGCCATAACCGATTCATAGGCTCAAAACCGCCACAGCGATCGCATCAGTTGACTTTTTTCCATGGACTCTTTGCTGTCATTCGTCCTCTGTTCTGTCATTCGCTCACAATCCTACCGCTTCCGGAATTTAGCCAAAATCCATCAAAATATCCTGGGCGTGATTGTCCGGCTTCACTTTCTTATAAATCTTCTCGATCCGACCGTCAGGAGCAATCACAAAAGTGTTGCGGCTGATGCCCATATACTCTTTGCCCATAAACTTCTTCAAGCCATAACTGTCGTACTGGGTAGACACCGCCCCATCCGCATCCACCAGCAATACAT
>CAVYAN010000101.1:0-75130 GCA_963766075.1 uncultured cyanobacterium
CTAGGCACAATTAAATATAAAACGCTCTAGCGCATAATCACCGGACTGACTACGAGATTCCATGCCCTGCATCACAGCTTTCGCCAGGTCATATTGATTGTCGAACATCTGACCCGCGATTTCATGGGTCTTGAGTTGGTGCCATTGACCTTCAATGGGATTCATTTCTGAACAATAGGGGCAGAGAAAATGAATCAATAACCCCTTGGCTTCCCACTTTTGCCAGTGTTCACGGGTTAGGCGACTGGTATGCAAAGACCCATTATCTTGCACCACCACCGTCAAACGCCCAGTTTCGGCTAACCTTTGGGCGGCTTTTTCAGCCACCCAATCCATGACCTTGATGTAACTCGCACTCTTGAAGCCCCCTTGGGCTAGGGCATACTCAAAGGACTCGCCCGGTTGCCAGAGTCCCAGTATGCTAATGCGATTGCCATAGCGTTGGGCCGTTTGCTCCATGCACTTCTGTTCGCCGATCCGACTGTAGCTGTAGCTGACCGGACTCCACAGGCAGAATCCCGATTCGTCGAGATACTTTAAGTCGATATGTCCTTCCTGCTGGGCTAACTGCAAGGTCTCCAAATCCGCTAGTTTCAAGGCTTTTTTGACAGGGTCTTGATTGTTGCGATGGCGATGGCGGGTCCGTTTCCACCGATAGTCTTTTTTTTGAGTAAGCGCCGCAAACGGTCACTACTCAAATCAACTAAGCGCTCCTGTTTGAGCTTCTTGGCCAGTTGCACACTATTGTAGGTGCGCGGTTCTGCCTCGATACAGGCACTCAGGTAGTCTAAATCGGATGCTTGCCATCTCGGTTTCGCTCCCCGTCCCGGCGCTTCCCATAATCCCCCTAATCCTTTGCTTTCCCAGCGCCGCAATGTTGCTCGGACTGTATGCTCATGACAATCGAAGATTTCTGCTATCTTCGGGACAGTCCAGCCTTCTGCATTTAAGCGCAGCATATGGGCTCGATCTCGCGTCCGCTGCGGTACAGTTTTCGCCTCACGCAATTCCGCTAAGGTGCGATCCTCTTCTACCGTTAACTTGATTCGTAGCGGCGCAGGCATATATTCTCTCGACAAAAATACTCTTCCTATCTTACATTTAATTGCGCCCTCCTACTTATGCTCATTGCAAAGGTGAGATGCTCCCTAGCATTAATTACTTTGGAAGTGCCAATAGTCAACTTATTGAGAAAGACTTCACCCGAGAACAAAGAAGAGACTTTACAATCAGAAAAGAACTACTTTGGGAGTCTGAAACAGCCTCGAATGAGGAGGTTAACTTTAAAGAAGTTGAGTATATTCTCTTGTTTAGATCAAACGACCCTACCGTTGGCTATAACCAGCGCCCAAAATTTAGCGTATAGAGTCCTACATCGAAACGACATATAGTATGAGTTAAAATCAGGAGGATTACCACGTATTGTTTATGCCTGAAACTGTCTACATCGAAACCAGCATCTTGGGCTATCTGACAGCTAGGTCAACCAAAAATCTGATCCTGGCTGCAAATATGGAAATCACAAGGGACTGGTGGGAATTTCGACGAAATGCCTTCATTCTTTATACTTCGGAAGCTGTCCTAGATGAAGTAGCGCAAGGAGACGCAGAGATCTCAACGCAGCGCTTGAGCATACTGCGTGACTTCCCATTATTGGAATTGAACCAGGCTGTACAGGGTTTAGCCGCGCAATTCCTAACCCGAAGCAATTTGCCTCCCAAAGCTAAGGTGGACGCAATCCACATTGCCGCCGCAACTGTCCACGGCATGGATTATCTGCTAACGTGGAATTGTAAGCATATTGCGAATGCTCAAATCCAGGGGAAGTTGGCGGAGATTAGCCTCGATTTCGGCTACGTGCTGCCTGTTCTCTGTACACCAAACGAATTGATGGGGTATTAGGTCATGTGGAAGGATGAGATTGTTGAAGAAATTCACCAAATTCGCGAAGCGTATGCCAAGTCCTTGAACTATGACTTGGACGCAATATTTGCTGACTTACGAAAAAAGCAATCCGAAAGTGGTAGAGAAGTTGTAAACTTATCGCGAAAGCCCGGTCTAACAACGCGTTGGAGCGGACGGACGAAGGATCTTGGTGGTGACGCAAAGAATACTAGCCGCCTCTCAACTTAGCTGTTAGACGCCAAACTTTAATACCGGAGCAGTTCATGCAATACAGGTTCTTTTCTTACAGTCTTGATTAACTGACACACATCAGAAAGTGGCCTGCTAGCCAGCATAAATCGACAATACGGCTAGCAGATTTTAACCTTTTTCACCGTTGCCATAGTCATGGTTTCCACTTACCCAGCCCACTTCACTGACGGACCAAGGCGCGATCGCCCACCTGGATACGTCCCAGTTGATGGGCCAGATCAAAGGTGACAGCGGTATGCAACGGTTTGGCTATGCCCGGAATGGTAATGGTGCCCACCAGCATTGAATCAGACTGCCATTGTCCGGTATAGCAAGCGGATGCCAATCGGGGAAAGCAGGAACTGCCAAACTGATACACCATGCGGCGCAGTCCTTGGGTCACCGTGCTAATGGGCAAATAATCCCGCCACGGTTGTCCGGTTTGACGCACCAGCGGCAATCTTGGCAGGGCCATCAGCATCAGGGTCAACGCCGGGTCCTGGCCTTCTAGACGATGGCACATGAAGCCATCCTGATCGCGGCTATAAAATAATTTGGCTTTGCCCGAGTCAAAGTAGACGCTGCCATCGATCGCCATGCGGTTCGTCAGGATCAACAGGCCGATCGCCTGTTCTTTGCGGAACACCCGGAAGCGCAGTTGAGTCTCCAAAGGAAACGTCAGCGCTTGGGATAGATCCTGATCGGGGACCACCGCCTCTAGAACAGTCATTGCCGCTGGGCTAGCCTCCGTCTGAAACACATCATCCACGCGCAGGTTGGCAAAGCTGAAGGGCACCGTCGCCGATCCCACCTCCGGGGTGAGTTGGGCCTGGATGTGGATGTGGGGTTGGGGCGAATAGCCGGAGTTGCCGCAGCGTCCGATCAAAGCGCCACGATGGATGCGATCGCCCTGCTTCAGACCAATGCTACCCTGGGCAAAGTGCGAAATCTCCACGTAGAAGCCGCGCTCATCGTAAAGCACCACATGGTTGCCCCAATTCTGATCGGCATCCACAGTGCCGATGGCACAGTCAGGCAAATCATTGACTACGCGAACAACCCAACCGCGAATGGGCGACAGCACCGGTTTCTGAAAGGCGTAGTAGTCAGCTAACTGCGCGCCTCTGCCGCTGTAGGTTTGGCCCTGCTGATCGCGAATCACAAAGTCAAAGGCATGACGCCAGAGGCCCTGGTGCGTCCAAGCGCCATCGCACCCCTGCCAGACGGACCAACGTCCGGTAAAGGGCAAAGCGATCGCCCTGCCGCTGCCTTGATAACGGCGGCGGGCCGTGAGTTCGGCATCCAACGTTTTTTCAGGGGATGCCTGGGGAATCCGCACCAGCGATCGACTCCCGGCCATGCCCAGCAAATACAGCAGCATTAACGTCACGAGGTTGTAGGGCAGAGCGTGGACAGGAAGTCCAACTGCCGCCCAGAAGACCCCAATGGCCTCGCTGAGCAGGGCTACGAGTGCCGTGGCGATCGCGGCCAGCCCATAGCTACGAGGCGATGGGAGCAGATAAAATCCGCCGATCGCCAGCGCCACAAGGATAAAATTCAGGGCGGCCGGGTCGTAGTAGACATAGGCAAAGGTGCCGGTCAACATTCCCCGCAGCGCTGTACCCAGGGCATAGCTGGCAATCGCCAGTAAAAACTGAATACGCGAATTCAAGAGCAGCAACAGTGCCACCACCATGCCCACCCAAACATTCGGTAGGAAGAAAATCAGCCCCAGCGTCCGCAGAAACCCTTCCAGGGGCAGCGGTAGACCGATGGTGTAGGCATGGGCTGGCAGGATGGCCGCCTGCAACCCGGCGTAGCGGAAAGCCGCCAGGTGCACAATCCAACTGACCAGAATAAACGGCAAGCTCAAGACGGGCAGCCACAGAAAGGTCTTTAAAATATGGGCCAGGGTCCAAGTCAGGAGAAAAGCCAAGATTCCGGCGGCGGCGGCGAGGAAAATCGCTGGGGCGCTGGGTTGGAACAGGTAACCCACGCCCAGTCCAGCCAGTAAGGGGTTGAAAAGGAGGGGCGCGATCGCGATCCGCCGCGTCCAGTTGCACTACTTTGGCGAACAGCACGGCGGCTAGCACACCCGTTAGGCCCAGCAGCAGCACGGCAGGTTGCAGCAGCATGGCTGCCAGCAGTAAGGCCCCGGTGCCAATGCCCCGTAAAAATAGAATTTCGGCAGTCGCCGCGCAAATAGCTCGCCCCAGTTGTCGAGGGCTGTGGGTCCAGTTCTTTAAATGCGTCCAGTAGCGCTGAGGGTCGAGGAAGGCGGGGGTGGCCCATTTCAGCCTTCCCCCGGAAATGGGTGAATCACGCAGGTTCAGCATGGGTTATCTCAATTACCCGGATAGTCAGGTGCAAAAATTACGCCGATCAATGCTTCCAAGGGCAGATGCTAGAGGGGAGCCGTTGAGCGAAGCCCCCTCTAGCGTGGGAGGATTAGCGGCCTGCGGTATAGGCCGGTAGTCGGTAATCGGGTGCCGATGGGGTGGCCAGTTGGGTGGGGAGATGTTCGCGCCGTTCTAAATCGCTGATATCTTCAGCGGCACGAATCAGTTCCACTTCGCCGGATTCCATCACCATCACCACATTGGGACGGTATTCAATGAACTGCATCCATTGGGTGTTGTTATAGGCACCCACGGTGGAAATCACCAAGCGATCGCCCCGTGACAATGGCGGCAAGGAAATCTGCTCATCAATCACATCAATATTCATGCAGAGGGGACCGTAGAGCACCGATGGCTCCGCTGCCCCAGCAATCGGCTGTCCCAAAGCCACATTAAAGCGGTACCAAAAGCTCGTAAACAGCAGGTTGACCCCCGCATCCATGACATAGGCCCGCGGGCCATTGGGCAATCGTTTCGTACCGCACACGCTGGTGATTAGGGTTCCGGCTTCATCAACCATGGCTCGCCCCGATTCGATAATCAGTTTGGGGGTATGGCCAGGTTTGAGGGTTTTCCAGAGGGCATCACAAATGGCGTCGGCGTATTCGTCAAGGGTTGGCAGCATGACTTCGGGGGCATGGTAGGCTCCCTTCAACCGACTGCGGGAGGGAAAGCCGCCGCCAATGTCGATGTAGTCCATTCGCCAACCATATTGCGCTTCAATTTCGTAGCCAAACTGGACCATTTTCTCGACTTGGCGGGCATAGGCGTTGGGATCCAGAATGTACGTGCCAATGTGACTGTGCAAGCCATTTATTTTGAGTTTACCGCTACGGGCCATGCGTCGAATTGCTTCCATAGCCTGTCCCGATTCTAAATTGAAGCCAAAACGTGACCAGCAGGGTTGAATGCCTGCATCCAAATTGAGGCGAATACCGACGCTCACCGTGCGATTCAGTCGAGTGGCGATCGCTTCTAAATCTTCAATTTCATCCAGATGATCAACGTTAATGGTAACGCCATCTCGCACGGCTGCTTCCAAGGTGGCAAAGGGCTTGTGGGGACCATTCAAAATCATTTGCTTTCCTGGAATACCGAGGGCCTTTGCCTTGTCGTATTCCATTTTGGAGACCAGTTCAGCCATGGCCCCTTCCTGGTGAAAAACAGCACAAATGGCTTTCAGATAATTGGTCTTGTAGGACCAGCCAAAGGTGACATCGGGATAGCGCGTGGTAAAGGCATTGCGCATGGTACGAAACTGTCGCCGCAGAGTCCGTTCGGAATAGACAAACAGGGGTGAGCCATACTGTGCCACCAAGTCATCCACGGTCACGCCCGCGATCGCTGATTTAACCTGATGCTGGGAGGCCGCCGCGCCTGCAAATTTGTTCATTAAACCACTGTGCAATGGCTGGATCACAGGCTTTTCGTAGGTCGTCTGCATTTAACGTTCTCCTAAAGTCACAAGGGTTTGTAAGGGGGTCGCGTCTGTCACCAGTTCGTAGGTGTAGCGCATGAACAGTTTGCCCGGTTCGTAGGTGGGCAAGGGGGGAATCGGGAGGCCAAAGGCCGCCTGCACCAGACGGGCCGGTAGGTTAATCCCAACCCCTGTGGCAAAGTAGGTCCAGGCTGGAAAGCGCGGGTTGATTTCAATCAGGTAAAGGGTGCCGTCGCGATCGGCGATGCACTCTAATTCAAAGGGGCCTTTCCAGTGGGTTTGCTGCAAAAAGGTGGTGGCGGCACTGATTAATCCCGGATGCTGAATGGTGAGGCCACTCCAGATTTTGCCCAGTTCCGTGACGCCCATTTTCTTGATGGCCACTAGGCCCAAATGACCGCCCGTTCCGTCGCCCACGCCCACCAAGTTGAGTTCAATGCCACTGACAATTTGCTGAACCAGGATGGGAAAGCCCGCTTCGGCAGCGATTTGGTGAAAGCGCGATCGCGCTTCTTCCAGGCTAAATACCCGATAGGCTTTGTAGTACGGCCCTTTAATCATCACTGGAAAGCCCAAGTCTGCCGTGGCCTGCTGCAAGTCCTGAATTGAACTCACGGTGACGGTTTCGGGAGTCTTCAACCCAAAGCTAGGAGCCACGTCTGCTAGTTTGGCTTTGTTTCGCAGCGCGAACTGCGCTTTGGTGGGGAGATAGGTGCGAATGCCCATCGCCTCCAGTTGCGGCGCACAGCGGATGTACAGCGGCAGTTCTAAATCAAAGTTGGGAATCACGCAATCCAGCCCAAACTGGCGCTGAATTTGCTGTAACCGCTCCAGCAACACCTCCGGTTCCGCCGAGGGATAGGGCATGATGTAGCGGCGATCGAATAGCCAGTCCATATACAGCCCGGGTTCGGTGGCATCGTAGGCCAGCCCAATCAGGCGGGTCGTGAGCTGATCGGCTTCGCGTAGGCTGCGGGCTACCCCAGTGCCGGGACCGGGATTATCGATGGAGTTGATGCCGGTGATGGCGATCGCAAAATTGTCTAGGGTCCGATCCGTCATGAATGCGCTCCTGAAAATCCGAGGCTGAGGAGTTGCTGGAAAAAGTCTGCGACATCACGCTCGACGATGCTTTGGGCCACGCCACACTCGCTGGCGATCGCTTGAACAATTTGCTCCTGGGTTTCGTTGGCGCGGAGGCGATGGAGGACCATGCGGGCACAGCGATTGAGGGTATAGCTTTCCCCTGTGGTGGCGTTAAAGGCAAAGCCGTCGGTGTTGACAGTGAGGGATGACAATGAGGACATGGATTTCTTGGGATGATGTTTGGAAAATCGGTCTATGGTTATCGGTCTATGGTTATCGGTCCATGGCTTCAGTAAGCCGGAGAAACATGACAGTTTCGGTAACGGTTGGATTACAGATTTGTCATTGTGCAGGATGTGATTTTTGAGATTTTTTGGGAAGCCTGATGGTGATCGGCGCGTGAGATGTGCGACTTCTTCAAGAAGTCGCACATCTCACGGAGTTAGCGGGCAGGAGCTTGACGAAAGCGCTGAATCACCTTTTCCAGTTGTTCTGCGGTCAGGACCTGACGCTCTGATAGCAACGCTTCAAACTGGTGCTCATCCAATTGCTGGCGCAGTTTCTGAACAGTCTGGTGCTGTTGACGTAACTGGGAGATAGAAGCATCACTTTGCAACAAGCGATCGCAATTGCTTTTCCGCTGCCATGAGTTGTTGATGGAGTGGTTCGCCGTCTTTGCGCGCTTGCTGATTGAGGGTTTTTAGCTGCGATCGCTGTGCTGCGCTGAGGTTGAGATCCCTGGCCCAGGGTGGGGCGGGAATTTCCTGGGAGGATGCCTCCGGTGGTTCAGGGGCAGGCGGATCGGGGGGCAGGGAAGCCGGGGCGGGTGATGCGGCGGCGATCGCTAGCGGTAACTGATGAAACCCAATTTGGGGTTGCGCGCAGACCATTGTGCTGCCAATCTGGGTTAGAAAAGCGGTAGCTGACAAGAGGAAAATCCGTTGAGGGGTCATGAATGGTGTCTCCTGAAGGTCAGGTTGGTGATAAGGGACCGGATTGGATCCGGCGATGCCTTGATTAAGCAATGGCAAAATGACCGGTGAAGGGAGTCTTCGATTACAGTTTTGTAATTGGAGTTAGCAGATAACCCGCCTAGAATGGAGAGAAGATTTACCGTCCGCCCATGCACGTGCTCTATGTTGAAGATGAAGCCAAGATTGCCGACTTTGTCCAATCCGGACTCAAGGAGCAAGGCTTTTTGGTCGATTATTGCGACAACGGCAACGATGGCTATCTGCGGGCTATGGACTATGAATATGACGTGATTGTGCTGGATATCATGGTGCCGGGAAAGGATGGATTGGCTATTCTCAAGAGTCTGCGGCGGGCGGGTCGCCATACCCCCGTTGTGCTGCTGACCGCTCGCAATGAATTGGACGATCGCTTAGAGGGCCTCAACCTGGGAGCCGATGACTATCTTGCCAAGCCGTTCTTTGTCGAAGAACTGGTGGCCCGCATGCATGCGGTAGTGCGGCGCATATCGGGCGATCGCCAAAATCTGCTCAGTGTGGGTCCGATCAAGCTGGATCGGATTACGCGGGAAGTGACCTGTCAGCAGCAGTCCGTGGAGCTAACCACCCGCGAGTTTAATTTACTGGAATACCTGATGCGATCGCCCGGTCGCGTCTTTACCCGCACCCAAATTCTGGAGCATGTTTGGGGCTACGACTTTAATCCCAGCACCAACTTGGTGGATGTTTGCATCCAGCGGCTGCGGAAAAAAATTGAACCCCTGGGCGGCACTGGCTGCATCGACAGTGTGCGGGGTGTGGGCTATTGTTTTCGCAAACCCGATACTGACCTGTGACCCTAAATTCCTTCCGCCTTCGCATTGCCTTGTTATCCGCTCTCTTGGCCGGTGGCGCGTTAGCGGGTTTTGGCACGATGTCTTGGTGGCTAATTTATCAAACCAAATTAAACCGCATTGATGATGGCATCAAAAATCAGTTAATGCGCGAATCCGATCGCCCACGCCCGACGAATCACTGGCAATCCTATGCCACCTCTTTGTCGATAGCCTTTAATACCGATACCGCAGAGGATCTGGCCCTGCTAGTGCAAGATGCTGAAGGTCACCCAATTTACCAATCTGCCACCTGGACAGCGGATCTGACGCGCACAACCGTCTTTCCATCGCGTCCTGCCACTGTATCGTCTGCTGGGGCATTGCCATCTGCTGGAGCATTACCATCTGCTGAAGCATTCCCACTGCCGCCATCCTTCCCGCCGCCCGATCGATTTCCCCCCATGGGGGGGGGAAGGTCCGTCTGTTCTAGGCAAGCCGCCTGATCGGCTCGGTCAGCCGCCAAGGCCACCGGAGGATGCTCCGGGGATGTTGCGTCAGCCCGGTCGGCTGTCGAAGCTGATGACACAATCTACCCACACGGGTTCCTGGCGGTTGGGGGCGGTGACGGCAGGAGATGTGCGCCTTGCGATCGCCGTCAACCTCCGCACTATCGCCGCCGAAATGAATGCGATTCGTACGGCCTATCTGGTGAGTATTCCCTTGCTGCTGGTGTTGATTGCGATCGGGGCCTGGTGGATCTCGGGCAGTGCCCTCCGCCCAATTCGCGAAGTTACTGCAACTCTGCGTCGGGTGACGGCGAAAGGATTAGATCAACGGGTGCCAATCGAGGGCAGCGATCGCGAATTTATAGAGTTGCTGCACGTCTTCAATCAAATGATGGAACGTTTGGAACGGAGCTTTACCCAAGCATCCCGTTTCAGCGCTGATGCGGCCCATGAACTCAAAACGCCATTATCTATCTTACAAGGAGAATTAGAACGGACTCTGCAGGCGGCGAAACCCGGATCTGAGTTGCAGCAACGTCTGGGTGGTTTACTGGACGAGGTGCGCCACCTCGGGGTGATCGTCCGCAAATTGTTACTGCTTTCCCTGGCCGATGCTGGACAGATGCGGCTGCACATGACGAAAATCGATTTGTCCGTTTTATTAGAAGATTTTGTGGGTGATATTCGACATGATCTCCCCGGATCTCAGCGTGCAACTACAGATCGCAACGGGTTTAACCGTTCAAGCTGATCAAGCTCTCTTAATTCAAGTGTTGCAAAATCTGATTAGCAATGCCACCAAGTACAATCTGCCTCAGGGCTGGGTGCGGATTACGGCGGGGCGGCGGCATCAAATGGTTGTTGTCAGTGTGAGTAATAGTTCTAAGGATATTCCGATCAGTGAGCGATCGCGGATTTTCGATCGTTTCCATCGCGGTGATCCCGCCCGCACTCGCCATGTTGAAGGACTGGGTCTGGGCCTGAGTCTATCCCGCGAAATTGCTGTGGCCCATGGGGGGAATTTGACTTTGGATGCTAGCCCTGCCGGACAAACCACGTTCACCCTCACATTACCGGCGCGCAATCCCTAGAACAGGCTCGATCAGTATCCCAAGTCGGTAGTTGCCATTAAACGCAGGAGGGGCAAAGCACAGCGTGCCCATCCTTGTATCTTCAGAGATAAGGTAACTCGTTCCATTCTAGGTATAAAAATTGTTCCGTAGCTCGGGTGCCTGTGTCTAATAGTCCGAACAGAATTATAGTCCGGACAGAATTAAAGGGTTTTGTGGCACCGATAAGGCATAACCTTTACAGGAAGTTTAGCGAAGTTTATCGGCGATCGCCATTGCACCCGCTAGCATAAAACATACTGTCTTCTATCTATCCCTGCACATATGAACCCTGCTCTTAGCCAAATTGGTACGGAAATGTCCCGCCTGACTGGAGTCAGGGCCATTATGAAGGATATTATCGAAACCCTGCGGGCCGGGGCGGGCCAAGATTTTATCAACCTGAGTGCGGGGAATCCGTTGATTCTACCGGAGGTGGAGCAACTGTGGCGGGACTGCACAGCAGACCTACTCGCCAGCGCCGACTATGGAGAGGTGGTCTGTCGCTATGGGGCCAGCCAGGGCTATCAACCGCTGATTGACGCGATTGTTAAAGACTTTAATCAGCGCTATGGGTTGCAGTTGAGCGATCGCCATATTTTGATTACACCGGGTAGCCAGAACCTGTATTTCCTGGCGGCCAACGTATTTGGCGGATATGCTCCCAGTGGCGACCTCAAGCGGATTGTTTTGCCTTTAAGTCCAGACTATACGGGCTATGGTGGAGTAACGCTGGTACCGGAAGCGCTGGTGGCGTATCAGCCGACCCTAGATATTGATGCCGTGGCCCATCGGTTTAAATATCGGCCTGATTTCAGTCAGTTGGAGATTAACGACACTACGGGGTGCGTGATTTTTTCGCGGCCCTGTAATCCGACGGGCAATGTCCTGACGGACGCGGAGGTGCAAAAAATTGCGGATTTGGCAGCGATGCATGATGTGCCAGTGTTGGTGGATTCTGCCTATGCCCCCCCGTTTCCAGCGTTGAACTTTACCGATATGCAGCCGCTGTTTGCGGATAATGTGCTGCACTGCATGAGTTTGTCGAAGGCGGGATTGCCGGGAGAACGGATTGGGATTGCGATCGGCAATCCGCAGTGGATCCAGGTATTGGAAGCGTTCCAGACGAATATGTGCATTCACTCGTCTCGCTATGGGCAGGCGATCGCGGCGCGGGCGATCGCCTCCGGGGCCTTAGCCCAAATTTCTGAGACGATCATTCGTCCTTTCTATCAGCAAAAATTCCAAATTCTGGAGGCTACCCTCGATCAAGCCATGCCTCAGGATTTGCCCTGGTATTTGCACCGGGGCGAAGGGGCAATTTTCGCATGGCTTTGGTTGGATGAATTGCCAATCACGGATTGGGAGTTATATCAAGCGCTGAAAACAGTCGGTGTCATCGTGGTGCCGGGGAGTTCCTTTTTCCCTGGGCTACACCAAGAATGGTCGCACAAGCAGCAGTGTCTGCGGATTAGTTTGACAGGGAGTGATACGGATCTGGTCACTGCGATGCAGCGCCTCGCCCAGGTTGTGGCCCAGACCTATCGCCCCGGGGCATGACGGCGCAGGGGCACGATGACGGATCGTGTCTTTGGATAGCAACGAGGCCCTTCCGCTCGTCTGCCCCGGTGGGTTAGTCTGCGGTTTGCTTAACCTAAAGTTCTATGACTGTCGCCAGGTTTCGGTCTGTAGGCCAGGGACGCGAGTAAATTCCCGTGGGTTTGCCGTCACCATGAGCAGATTGGCTTGTAAGGCCGTTGCCGCAATTAACGCATCGTAAGCGCCAATCGGTTGCCCCTGGGTTTTAAGGATGGCTCGAATTTGGGCTGCTTGCTCAGCTTCAGCGGGTCCGAAAAACAGGATGGTGACGGAGGTGAGGAAACTGGCGATCGCGGGCTCAATTTTTTGCGCGCGTTGAGGATTGCTTAACACGCCGTAACGTAACTCCATGACAGTAATGACTGAAACGGCAAGATCGCGGGGTGGTGTTTGCCTGAGTCGGGTTTGGGTGCCGGGTTCCCCTTTGATGAAATCGCTGATGACGCAGGTATCGAGGAGGTATCGCATTAGAACAGCTCTAGCTCGCGTGGGGGAAGGAGTTCGTCCCGGTAGGACTCGAAGGCTGGAAAGTCAGGGATGCCTTCGTAGGTGAGGACTGTGTCGGACCACTGAGAAGCGGGTACAGGTGTAGGGGAGGTGAGCTGACGTAACGCCTGAATGATCAGGGTTTGGAGTGGCACATTGGATTGAGCCGCTTGACGAATCAGGTCTTGTTCGAGATCTTGAGGGAGGTCGATCGTGATTTGCATGAGTTTTCTCCATTCGTTTAATTACCGCAAAGCTGTATTCAGGACATATGCACGAACAACATTGCCAGATGAAGAGAGCGTTGCAGCTTGGTCATCAAACTGTTTTCTCGCTTCATCCAGGGAAATTTGAGGTGTTTTATTATTCCGTGAATCTTTACCATCCCATTGTTGACAGCTAAACCAACCAATTAAATACAATCCATATTTGTTAGAGGTATCTTTCAAATAACGTCCAACAAGTTGGCTTTCCATTGCAGTTTTAACCGCAGGATTCCAACAGCCTTTCACTTCAATAATTACAGTAACCGAGTCATATATTTCACCATTAGGTTGCTTTAGAACAGCATCCACATGAATATCTGTCCGTTCTCCGGGATTCCCGCCAGAACCACGCCTCAGTTCAACTTCGCGATTAACAATGATGGCTCTTGATTTCAAGTCTCTGTCAAGAAAGCGCTTCACGTAATCTGAAAACGCATTTTCATCGATCGGTCTAAACGGGTTATTTCGACCAGTGTTCTTGTCCCATAAATCTCTACTAGCAGGAGTTTCTCCCTGTAGTTCTAACTCAAGACGTTGCAATGACTCAATCAACACGTTTAAAAGCTGATGACCATCTTGGACAAGCCGTTTATCTTGATCAAGGACAATCTGAAGGACCTCCTTCAGTTTAGGTGGTTTCCAAGTTTTACGTCGTGCTAAGCTTTCGGCTTCTAATAGCATCGGTTGTAGGTTTTCTCTTTGCTCTGGGAGTTCGCGGATGATTTGTCGTAGTGCATCACAAGCTTCCTGAGTGCCTCGTGCTTGAATACGCTGTGGAATATAGTTTTTCCATATTCTGACAACATTCGATATTTCTAGTATTCGGGCTTCTATACCTCTGAGTTCCCGTGTATCAGGTTCGAGCTGCTCAACTTCTGGGTACTCTCGGGCAAGAAAAATGTATAAATTAGCTAGATCTTGTTCTTTGATTTCTTTCTCAATTTGACCTTCACGGGCAGCTTGAAGCGCAATAGATTCAAATACTGTCCTCCCAAATTCACGATCTTTCTGAATGGCAGACCACAGAACTAACCAGCTAGAGTTTTCAGCGTAGGCCGCTATCAGACGAGCCGCGACAATTGCTTTGTTCCTCGCCTTCCCAGATTCAGGCACTGATGTAGCAATAAGAGACACAGAAATTTCTCTAGCTCTATCAATTTCATACTTAAAAATATCTGTCAGCAAAACCTCTAGCATATCAGCATTCAATTCTTCATCTGGAATCTTGCTGAGAATTGAGTTTGCTAGGCACTGATCCAATAACTCACTAGTTAATCTATAACAAGGTCGATATTTGTTTTGAATCATTAAAGTAATCAGAAATTCAATGAATTCATCTGGAGCACCTTGATATGCTGCCTTCATTACTTTTCGATAAAATTCATCTTTGTTTTCTCCATTTTTATATGGGAAGTTCATGGACTTTAGAATGCCGGGTATCCATTTCTTCCATATGCCGCGAGAAAGGGTTGAGATAAACTCCGGTTCTTGCTTTGCTAGGAGATATAATGCTTGACATCCTGCAAACGGAGACTTATCTGTTCTGAGCCATGGTTGAGTTTCTAGTGATCCACCATCGAGGTAGTTTTTTGCTGCTTTGACGATTCTCGCTTTCGTATCTGCTTCCGCTTCTTCCCATCCAAATAATTTTGTTATATCTAATTCAAACCCATCGTGGTGACTGTGGCATATACTCGTTGATGTAAGCGTCATTTCCATACACACCTGCGGCCATAGTTCAGGTTGCCCTGCTTCAACTCTTTCTAGAATTGCGAGTAATTTTTGCTTTGGTGGTGGATCTAGGATAGGCGCAAGTACAGGAGGCTTAACTTGGTATCTCAAATATTTAGCTTTCTCTTGCTCCGCCTTCTCTGAACCTAGATCGATTGAGGTAATATCAAATTCAAACTCTAATCTCATCGCTGAACTAACCTTGCTCGCCTCTAGGATCGCATCAACATGTTTTGTATATTTCCAGTCCATGTTATGAAAGGTCAGTGCTTGGTGTAAAAGTTTAACCCAGATGCTAGCGATTCTATGAGGCTCCATTGATACAGCACATTCAATCATCCACAATATATCTTCAGAACAAATGATATATATGAGCCATGGAAGTTCACTCTCTGATTCTGAAAGTAACGAAATAATTTTTTCTGTAAGTTGCCTCCGTTTTTCATCAGAGTCTTTTAGAAAAGATTCAATATCCGAATCACGAGGATCATCAAGGCTATCGCGAGTATAGGATCGTGATGGGCAATCACTCAAGATCCCATCATGTTGTTTCAACCTAAGAATTGCAATATTAGCAAATGCTTCAAGCACATCAGGTTTATCTAGGTTCTGCCAAGCCTTCAGCATGACTGAATCGGCCAATTCTCTGAAGGGATAGTGTAAATCGTGTCTGTCAGGGAATTGTTCAAGCCATTTGAGTGCTATTGGCAAGTCAGATAACTGGATATGTTTTGCAAATTCTGTTGCTATAAAATTCTGATATACGCCACCAAAGACAGGTACCACTTCCCTTTGCTGAGGTTGCGAAAAATGACTTAGCACATCTTCAACGGTGATATGTTGTGGCCAAGTAGCCTCAAGTCCGTAGCCTTTGAGATCGTCATTTGGATCTTCTCCAGCTTCACCAAGTGCAAGGGGTTTTAGCTGCACTTTTGTTTTTTCATCACCTATAGTACAAATTGTAAGAGCTGCCTGTGTCCGAACTAGATATGGCTGTGCTGGATCAAGTGCAATATCAGAAAGGCTCTTTTGCACTGCTTTTACGTCACAATCTCTAGCAATATCAATCGCAACTAATCTTGAACACTGATTTTTGGAGGAATCACAGATATAAGATTCTAGTTGCTGTGGAAGACCTGGATGATTCAGATCAGGATACCGCCAAAACTGAGGATTTTGGAGCTTCTCTTCATTGCATAACCTGAGTAATGCTTCGACTAGTTTTGCTTTGTTTTCATCGTCAACTGTTGATATGTCACTTTGAAGCAACACGTCTGGATCGGTCTTCATGACTGCCTGAAATACATCAGGTCTCATGCTGGCTAGCCAAGCTACAGTCTCCTGCAATTGAGGGACGATTCTGCCATCAGGGTGAATAATTACACTTAGGACTTGATTCAACTTAAGGCTGTGTTGCTTCAGATACCAAGCAGCCAAAAACTCAGAGTAGGTTTGATGTGCCCATCCCCTTCGACTCGGTCCACGCGAAGAGAATAACCCAGTATATAAAACCTCTGTGATGGCTGCTTCACTCGCTTCAAACTGCCTTGCATTTGCCCTCTCGTATCCCTGTACCAATTCTGAACGTGGGACATCTTCTTCTGGGATCTGTCCCCGATCTCGTCCTATCCAAATGGCATCACGGTGAGCAAAAACTGTCACTGCCGCGATCCGAGCTGCAACGATGAGGCGCTGCTCTAACTCTAAATTTTCCTTGTGCCCTGGACGACGAGGATCTTCTTCATCTTCATCGCACAGGATACGACAGCCTTCAAGATATATATCGCACAAGCTCTGATTTTCAGAGAATTGACCACTTCGGCGATATATGTTGAGAAGGAAACCCAGCGTAACTGGTTTTATGGCAAGAGGAACAAGATTCTTGTCCAAAATTTCTTGCATAAAGGTATCAAGTTTCTCTATCCCTCCACGCTCTGCCGCGTGTCTAACATCGACCCAGCGAAGTTGTACTAATTCGTATATTTTGACTTTATCCTTTCCCCAAATCTGCCTAAGTTGTTCTTCAAAAGTAGTTTGCCAGACAGCCGTCCGACAAACAATACGGAGGAATAAGCGATCGATTTTATCCTGATATTTTTTAAACCCCGTTGCTAATACTGCGGTAACATTGTCCATCCGAAGTAAACATTCATCTAGACTATCTAGAAAAATATGCAAAGGACAATCGCTCTCAAGCCAAGACTTGACCTGTGAGCTTTCAAATAGATCCTTAACCAGCCTGTCTTCACTGCCATACGAGTGAAGATCTAAGATCAAATAATCTTTACCTTCAGTTTCAAGTAGATTAGAGAAGTTTCTTTGTTCCGTTTCTATTGCTTTGCTCTTGCCAGTCCCTGGCTCTCCCAGCAAAACAAGACACGGAACATCCGAGATCGCCTCAAAACTCACCAACTCAGGGTTACAGTGCTTTCCCCTCTCTGAATCTGGATCAACCAAATAGCCGCGATTGCTCAGATTAATCTGGGCAGTACGAGGACACCAAAATCGTTTCCATTCGTAATCTGGTTTTGACATGCCGGGTAGGGTTGAGGGCAAGACTCTTGTTCAAGGATAACTTCAATTTGGAAGTCGTGGTGGCAAGGGCCACAATATTCTCTACTCCTAGTCAGATGTGGTAGACTGCCACCAAACCGGGCTACGAATCACTTCACCGCATTTCACTGAACTCGGAATCCCGAGAGAGCATCGTCCATTTTCTGCCCCACCAATCACTAGTGCAGATCACATCGGGCTTCACTGCCCAGGCAAAGTTTTCCACGGCGGAGATCCATCTCCTGAAGATTTGTGTATCCATTAACAACAGACTGCCAAGCCCCTGCTACAACCATCAACACTGGCGCATTCCAATTATGCCAGCAACCCATTATGCTGACATCGTTATCTGCCCCTAGACCCCACCATGAACGCTAGCGATCGCGCCCTCGCCCGTCTCACAGCCCAGAAAGCGGCCTGGACCCACGTTGATATCCCCAAAAGATTGGACTACCTCCAACGGTGCCTACACACAGTGAGCCGTGTGGCCGATGCCTGGGCCACCGCCGCCTGTGTAGCCAAGGGCATCGACCCCACCTCTGCCTTTGCCGGGGAAGAATGGCTAGCGGGTCCGGTGGCCACATTGCTGAATCTGCGGTTTCTGATTAAATCCTTAGAGGCTGGTGGTCAGCCATCGCCCGTGAAACTCCACACCCGTGCCGATGACCAAATCATTGCCAAAGTGTTTCCAGATACGATGATGGATCAATTGATTTGGTTGGGCTTCCAGGGTGAAATCTGGTTAGAACCGGGTCAGCCTGCCACCCAAGGTCGAATTTATCAGTCTACAGATCAGGCTCTGGCAACGACTGGGCAGGTGGCGCTTGTCCTGGGAGCGGGCAATATTTCAGCGATCGCCCCCATGGACACCCTCTACAAACTATTTGCCGAAAATCAGGTTGTCCTGCTGAAAATGAATCCCGTCAGCGCCTACATCGGCCCCTTTTTAGAGCAAGCCTTGCAGCCTTTAATTGCCGATGGGTTTTGCCAAATTGTTTACGGTGGAGCGGATGTGGGTCAATACCTGTGTCATCATCCGGAAGTCAACACAATTCACATTACCGGATCCCACCACACTCACGATGCTATTCTCTGGGGAGACACGCCGGAAACACAGCAGCATAACAAACTCCAGCATCGTCCTAAACTAGATAAACCCATTACATCAGAACTCGGTTGTGTCACGCCGATTGTCATCGTCCCCGGCAACTGGTCACGATCTGATATGGTATTTCAAGCCCGCCATGTTGCGAGCATGGTAGCTCACAATGCTAGCTTTAATTGTGCCTCGGCCAAGGTCATCGTGACGGCTCAGGGCTGGAAACAACGCGAAGAGTTTCTAGAACACGTGCATCAACAACTGGCTAAGACTGCGCCCCGGCAACCCTACTACCCCGGAGCCGAGCAACGGTATGCCGCGTTTCTAAACCAGTATCCCCAGGCCCAAGTAGTAGGCACTGGTAAGCAGGTTCCGTGGACGGTAATTCCGGATGTCCCCGCAAAAACAGGGGAATATGCTCTGACTACTGAGGCATTCTGTGGCATCTTGGCCGAGGTCAGTTTAACCGCCACCACGGCACAGGAATTTTTGACGGCAGCGGTCCCGTTTGTGAATGACCAGGTGTGGGGAAATTTATCCTGTGTTCTGCTGATTGATCCGGCGACGCGGCGGCAAAATGCTGTAGCCGTAGATGCGGCGATCGCCCAACTCCGCTACGGCTCTATTGGCATCAACGTCTGGACGGGGATGGGATTTCTGCTGGCCTCTGCCACCTGGGGGGCTTTCCCGGGCAATTCTTTAGAGGACATCCGGTCTGGGCGCGGGGTGGTGCACAACACCTACCTGTTTGATCATCCCCAAAAATCCGTCATCTCAGCTCCGTTTCGGATTAGGCCCACGCCCACTTGGTTCGCCGATCACAAAAACCTGTTGCAGGTCGCTCAGCGCTACGCCGCGCTCCAGGTCAAGCCGTCCTGGCGACAGTTCTTCAGCGTTGTGGTTGCGGCTCTGCAAGGCTAGTTCATCACAAGCCAATGCCAAATTTACACCTCTAAGCTTACGCTCCCAATTTACACCCGGCATCCTGTCTACAATCTTAAGGGCGCTGGCTCCAGCGCATTGGCTCCAGCGCATTGGCTTCAGAGCATTGGCCTGATCTAAAAATCACCCCCCGCAAACCCTATGAATTGGCGATCGCATCTACGACACACGTGGCACTCCTTGAGAGGCAAACGCAAAATAGCTGGCTTCCTAGCCTTTTTGCTGGCTGGTTTTGTTCCCCCTTTTCTGAGTCTTCTGGGCCTGTTCCTCTCACTGTGGATTGTGGTGCCTGCTCCAACCATGACGCTGTTGCCCCTGGGTGTAGGTGCTCCAGAAGTGAGTCCATGGTTGCTGAGCCTCAACGCCGCCGCTCTGCTGCTCAATCTCCGGAGCCTTGCGCCGGGGGCGTTGGATAGTGTTATCAGGGTGGGGTCTATAAAGTGGCAATCGGCCTTAGTCTGTGTGCCCTGCTGCTTAGCGGCCTGCCCCTGGCCCAGTTCGCCGCTGCGCACCGTCAAGCCGACCAAACGCTGCGCACTAGCCTCGGAGCCGACTATCTCGCCAACAGTTCTCCAGTCCTGAGAGCCAAACTGCGTCCTGCGCCCTTTGTCCTCTGGGATACGTTTCGTGGCATTCCCCTGGACCCCATTCGCCAAACCAGGGGAATTCCCTTTGCCCAGCCAGATGGGGTACCGCTCACACTCAATCTGTATCAGCCCTTGGCACCGGGCACCTATCCTGCCCTGATTGTGATTTACGGTGGCGGTTGGCAAAATGGCACCCCCGCCAATGATGAGTTTTTTAGCCGCTATATCGCGGCTCAGGGCTATGTTGTCATCGCCATTGATTACCGCCATGCGCCCCGCTATCAATTTCCGGCTCAGTTAGAGGATGTGAACTCGGCCATGCAGTTCATCCAAACTCATGCCACTGATTACGAAATTGATCCGGAACGGTTGGTGATTATGGGGCGATCGGCGGGTGCCCACCTGGCGATGCTGGTCGCTTACCAACCCAATGCCCCCAAATTTCGGGCCGTGATCAACTACTACGGCCCCATTGATCTGACCAAGGGCTACTACGACATTCCGCGCCCTGATCCGATTCATTCCCAGGCTTTGCTGCAAGCGTTTCTGGGCGGTACACCCCAGGATTTTCCCGATCGCTACCGCCAAGCCTCTCCCTATACTTACGCGACGCAGCCCCAGCCGCCTACCCTGCTGGTCTATGCCAAACGCGACCATTTGGTTCAAGCTAAGTTTGGCCGCGCCATGGGCGATCGCCTTACCCAATCTGGCAACGTGGCCCCCTATCTAGAAATCCCCTGGGCCGAGCATGCCTTCGATGCCCTGTTCAGCGGTGTGAGTAACCAGCTCGCCCTCTACCATACCGAACGCTTCCTGGCCTGGGCCACCCAACCGCCCCCATCGCCCTAGGCCAGCAGAGCGCCGGAGCAATTGGGGGCATGGCAATTCTGAGACGGGAAATGGGAATGCTGACCCTAAGACTGGCGATCGCCATCAGCTGGTTCACCCGCATTTACACAGAAAGGATCCCGTAGAAATGTCTATTGAGAGTGCTACTCGATTTTTGGATGCCGTCACTGACGATGAAGTCCTGCGTCACCAGTTCGACTATGCCCAAACGCCCGAGGACTTTTTGAGCCTTGCCCAAGAAATGGGCTTCAGCTTTACCACGCGAGAGTTGGCCCAAGTGGTGCTGGACAGCAGCACTGGCGTAGAAATCCGCCGCACCACGGGTGTCTGGAAATGGCTGCGACAAATGAAATGGGTCACCCGAGAGCACTTTGCCGGGATGGAACCGCCGGTTCAGGCAGAGAATTAGGAGCAAAACTTGGTCAACTCAAATCCCGGCGCGATGGCTACAATTTAAGCGACCTCTGGCAACGGTCGGAATCTGCTTAAATTGGAAGGAAAAAGCCCATGGGTTGGTTGACACGGTTGCTCGCGATCAGTTTGAGTGCGGTGATTCTCCTAGGCTGGGGGCCTGTGGCCCAGGCCGAGAGCAGCTTTCCGCCTAACGAAAACCTTGTGGTTGAGGGCATTCCCCCTATCCCAACCTCTTTAGTCGAATCGGTGAATCGCTATACGGAATTTCGGTCGGCAAGCTTGGAATCGTGGCATCCCACCCAGCGGCAAATGCTAATTTCCACGCGGTTTTGCAATACAGCTCAGTTCCATGTGGTGCAGTTTCCTCTAGGCGATCGCCAACAAGTCACCTTCCTGCCGGAAGCCCCCAGTAACGCCACCTATCAGCCCACTACGGGGGATTATTTCGTCTTTAGCAAAGACGTGGGGGGTAGCGAGTTTGACCAAAACTATCGCTATGATGTGGCCACGGGGGCGATTACCCTATTGACCGATGGCAAGTCCCAAAATACTCAGGGGATTTGGTCCAGTCGGGGCGATCGCATGGCCTACACCTCGACCCGCCGTAACGGTAAAGATCGCGATATTTATTTGATCGATCCCCTGAATCCCCGATCGGATCGATTACTGGCCTCCCTGGAGGGCGGTGGCTGGTATCCCTTGGATTGGTCCCCTGACGATCGCCAATTACTGCTGCTGGAGTTCATTTCCGCCAATGAAAGCCATCTGTGGCTGCTGAATACCCAAAGTGGCGATAAAACACCCCTCACCCCCCAAGAAAAGGACCCCATTGCCTACTCTGGAGCCCAATTCAGTCAGGATGGGAAGGGCGTGTACCTGATTAGCGATCGCCAATCGGAATTTCAGCGTCTCGCCTATTACAACTTAGCCAACCAGCGCTACACCGACCTGACTCGCCGCCTCAACTGGGATGTAGAAAGCTTTGATTTATCCCAAGACGGTAAGCATCTCGCCTTTGTTACCAATGAAGATGGAGCCAGCGTGCTGCACCTGCTGGATACGCGCACCGGGCGAGAGCAACCCCTGCCCAAACTGCCCATAGGTTTAGTTTCTGGCCTTTCTTGGCATCCCAATGGTAAAGATCTCGGCTTTACCCTAGTATCTGCGCGCTCCACCGCCGATGTCTATTCCCTGGACATCACTACCCAAAAAATCGATCGCTGGACCCGCAGTGAGACGGGCGGCCTGAATACGGCCAATTTTTCTGAACCGGAATTAGTCCGCTGGAAAAGCTTTGACAATAAGGCGATTTCCGGATTTCTCTACCGCTCCATGGCCGCCAAGTTTCCTGGCAAGCGCCCAGTGATTATCAACATCCACGGCGGCCCAGAGGCCCAATATCGCCCTGTGTTCCTAGGCCGGATTAATTATTACATTAATGACTTAGGGGCGGCGCTGCTGTTTCCCAACGTGCGGGGTTCCTCTGGCTATGGCAAAACCTTTTTGAAGCTGGATGATGGCTTTGCGCGCGAGGATGCCGTCAAGGATATTGGTGCGTTATTGGACTGGATTAAGACCCAGCCGGATTTAGACAGCGATCGCATCCTGGTCACCGGGGGTAGCTACGGCGGTTATATGTCCCTGGCCGTTGCGACAAAGTATAGCGATCGCATTCGGGCCGCCATTAATATTGTCGGCATTTCTAACTTTGTTACCTTTCTAGAACGCACCGAAGCCTACCGCCGCGATCTGCGCCGCGTGGAGTACGGGGATGAACGCGATCCCAAAATGCGGGAATTCCAACTCAGGATTTCGCCCCTTAACAACGCAGCCAACATCAAAGTGCCGCTGTTTGTGATTCACGGCAAAAACGATCCCCGTGTGCCCTTGAACGAAGCCGAACAAATCGTGGCCACTGTCCGCCAACAAGGGACCCCTGTCTGGTACCTGATGGCCCAGGATGAAGGCCACGGCTTTGCCAAAAAGAAAAATGTTGACTTTCAATTCTACGCCACAGTGATGTTTTTGAAGCAGTATGTTTTGGGTGAATCAGCCCTAAGTCCACCGGGCTAACTGGGACACACTGGGCCAAAAACCTCTGCCCGCCGCAGAACCCGAATCGCATTCCTGCCCGTCGGAGGTCTGGAATGCCGATCAGGTGGTAGCTTTAGCATTGACTTGGCGCATCAGACTGGCCATTTCTAGGGCACTCATGGCGTAGTTCCACCCCAAATTGCTCTTAATACCCGCGCGCTCTAGGGCTTGCTGTAGGGTGTCCGTGGTTAATACGCCAAAGATAATGGGGACACCGGTTTGCAGCCCCGTAGACGCAATCCCCTTTGCGACTTCACCCGCCACATAGTCAAAGTGGGGAGTTTGGCCTCGGATCACCGCCCCAAGACAAATGATGGCATCATAGCGGTTGCTCAAGGCCAGTTGTCGCGCCACCATCGGTACTTCAAAGCTGCCAGGAACCCAGGCATAATCGACTTGTGAGCCTTCGGGATTGACGTCTACGCCATGCCGCTTCAGGCAATCTTGACAGCCTTCCAAAAGTTTGGTCGTGACCAGATCGTTGAATCGTCCAATGACGATCGCGAACTTCATCTGTTCTGACTGGGTAAATGTTCCTTCAAAAACTGCCATACTCGTCCACCTGTTGACTGTTTTAGCCTAGTGAGTCAGCCTAGTTAATCTCTAGACTAAAATTTTGAGACATCAAATCCCCACCAGCATGGATACGGCGATCCGGAGCACCAAGCTGATGGGGTAAAGATGATTTTAATCCTGTGTTTTTATAACCCTGCTCTTGGCCACCCCCAGCGCAGCAAATTGGGCAGGGCCTAAGGGTTAGTCTTAAGCCGCTAAATACTTTTAAGCCACTCAATACTTAAACACTCAATACTTAAGCCACTAAATAATTGAGCAGTCCGAGGGCAAACACGAGCGCTGCCCACACCCCAGACCCCAGCAGGATAATTTTCTTGGATTGGTCCCAATTTTGGGGCGATGCCAATGCCACTGGCACCCCAACCACCATCACAAAAGACAGCATCACAAAAGATGCAAGCACAAGCTGGAACAGAATCGTCATTTCGTTAAAGCCTCCCGACGTAGCAATCGCTTCAGCAACTAGGACATTAATATGGAGGTGGTCTATAAACACCTCTGGATAGTACGCTATCAGAAAACTGCTACCAACTGATGAGGGATTTTGGATTTTGGCGGGACGTGCATTTTTCCCAGAGCTAACGGCACGAGCAGTCATGTCAACAGCGGTTCCCCAGGTTTCGGCCCAAACCTCTGTTGCTGAGGCTTTGAATTGCTTTTCAGGGCCACAGGACACCCATTTATGGGTCACGGATGGGTCAAACCGATTGGTGGGTAAGGTGGGCCAACGGGATTTGGCCTTGGCTGCACATTATGGCTGTGGGGCTGCGGCTGTACAGGCCCATATGGATGAACATGTGCGGGCGATCGCCCCTGACACGCCGCTCTCTGAGGTTGAATTTCTGCTAACAACCCACGCTCTGTCGGCTTTGCCGGTGGTGGAGCAGGGCCAACTGGTCGGTATGGTATCCCAGGCCGATGTTTGTGCGGCACCGGTGTCGCCCCACCCGTCTCATCCCATGTCCCACGCCTTTTTATTGCCCCTGTTGCAGCAGCGATTGGTGCCTGAACTCTGGCAAGTGCTGACGGTGGCAGCCTTGTTAGCAGGACAGCGCGGTTGGCAGCTTTATATCGTCGGGGGAGCGGTGCGGGATGTGCTGCGAATGCTCATGCAAGGAACTGGGGGCAGTGGCAGCCTTTTGTTAGAAGATATTGATTTGGTGGTGGACGGAGGCGATCGCCCTGCCGACGGGGGGGCAGGGGTGGAACTGGCGACGGCGCTACAGAGTTGGTACCCGGCGTCACGCTTAGAGATTTATGGCAAGTTTCAAACCGCTGCTTTGCGCTGGCAAGACGATCCTAGCTTGCGGTCCCTCGGATTGGATGTGGCTACTGCCCGCACGGAATTTTATCCCTACCCAGCGGCCAATCCTCAGGTGTCTCCCAGTTCCATTGAGTCTGATATGTATCGCCGCGACTTTACCATCAACGCTATGGCGATTCGCCTGACCGAATCCGGTGCCCAGGGACAGGTTGGAGAGCTACTGGATTTCTACGGTGGAGTCAGTGATTTGCAGCATCAACAGGTGCGGGTATTGCATGCCCATAGCTTTATTGAAGATCCGACGCGAATTTACCGAGCGGTGCGGTTTGCCGTGCGGTTGGGGTTTGAGGTGGAATCCCAGACGGAACGCTGGATTCGGGCGGCGATCGCCAGTGGCATCTATCCGCAGGTCCAATGCCAACAGGCGATCGTCCCGGCGCTGCAAACCCGCCTCAAAGCCGAACTGAAGTACCTGTTCCAAACATCCTATTGGCAACCCGCGCTGCGCAAGCTGGCCGATCTCGGCGCATTGCGCTGCTTACATCCCGCCCTCAACCTCGATGCCGACCTGTGGCGACAACTGCGCCTTGCGGCACGATGCCAGCGGAGTACTGTCGTGCCGCCGTCGATCGCGGCCCTGCCGCGCTGGGAACTGCTACTCACCCTGATGATTGCCCGTCTTGATCCACCGGATCGTCAGAGGGTCGCTCAAACCTTGACGTTTGGAGTAGAGCGACTGGCCGCGATCGCCCCTGCCGAAACGGACATCCTGGAAAAACTGGTCCACTGCGATCGCCCGAGTGCCGTCCGACAACTCTTACAGCCCTATGACAGCGGCTTGCTAGTCATCCTGGCGATCCGCTGCCCCCGGAGCGTCATGACCCCAGCCGGTCAGCCGATTCGCCGCCTGCTTGGCCGTTACGTTATGGAATGGTCCAAAATTAAGCCGCCCTTAGATGGCAAGGCACTGAAAAAGCTCGGCTATGAATCCGGTCCCGAGTTTCGGCAGATTTTGGAGGCTTTGACTGCTGCCACAGTAGACGGGGAGATTCGCGATCGTCAGGATGCCTTGGCCTTGCTGGCGCGGCAGTTTCCTCGGGGTTAGGCTAGAGCCGAATGTCTTTAAGCGCACTGCGGGGATCCGCACTCCGGCTAGCGCGCAGTTTTTCATAGAGATCCCGCTCGACCGCCGTAATCTCCTTGGGTGCAACGATGATGACTTTAACCAGCTGGTCGGTGCGATCGCCCTTGGGATTGGTCCACCCCTTGCCGCGCAAGCGCAAAGACTGGCCAGACCGAATGCCCATGGGAATGTTGACTTTTACCAAACCGTCTGGCGTGGGCACATCAATCGCGGCTCCGAGAACCGCTTCATCCGGGGCGATCGCCACTTCGCACACCAGATTCTCTCCCTCAAATTGGAAAAAGGGGTGGGGCGTAATGGCAACGTTTAAATACAAGTCGCCCCGCTGCGTGGTGTAATGCGGGCTAAAGCGTCCCTTGCCGCGCACCCGAATCCGACTCCCAGGCTTGGCCCCCGGTGGAATCCGCACTTCAAATTCCTCTGTTCCAACAGATAGTCGCTTCTGGACTCCGCGAAATGCTTCTGATAAGGAGAGGGTAATCGTGGCTTCGCTGTCTAGCCCCGTCGGAGACTCACTGCCCGTCTCGCGAAAGCCTGTGGGGCCGCTGGAGGATGTGGCCGTGCGATAGCTGGCGCGGGAGTTGTACCCAGGCGGATTGCTGAACCCAGCACCGGACGCGGTGCCGGTGCCCATCCGCCCTAGCAAGGTGTTGATGAACTCGTCAAAACTCTGGTACTGCCCAAATTCAAAGGAGTCAAAGTCGCTGCCCCCCTTACTGAAGGGGTTACCGCCCCCAAAGGGCGATCCGCTTCCGGCACCGGCCTGTCGCCAGTACTGGCCAAATTGATCGTATTGGCGGCGCTTGTCAGCATCAGACAGGACTTCATAAGCCTCGCTGACTTCTTTGAAATGGGCTTCAGCGGCTTTATCACCGGGATTCATGTCCGGATGATACTGTCGTGCCAACCGCCGAAACGATTTTTTGATTTCGTCTGCGCTTGCTGTTTTGCTGATCCCCAATATGGAGTAGTAGTCCTTGAAGTCAGTCGCCGCCATGCCGCCTCTCTTGTAGCCGTGTTGCCTGAATTCTAACCGCTGATAACCGTTTCCACAGTGACCGTAGATAACCGTTTCCACAGTGACCCGTTAGCTTTACGAGTCTATTTCAGCATGCTCAGAATATCTTCCTCACTTTAAGGTAACAAATCCCATTCTGGATAGAACTGGCGGGCCGATCTAGAACGGTGGAAATATCCGAATATCCGGAACCTGATATCCGGAACCTGACATCCGGATATCGGCCACAGCCCAGCGCACACCACAGCCCAGCGCATGCCAAAGGCCGTCAGACCAAGGGGCAAGCGGTTTTGGGAGAGAATTTTTGCTTGCTGCTCCCCTACGGTACTAGCTCATTGACTCTTGGAGCTGAATGGCGATGCGTTCGCCAAATTCGGGGTCATTGTTGGCTAAACCGAGGAGTTGAATATATTCTTGGCGAGTGAGTCCAGCAGTTTCGATGGTGGCGATCGCCTCTTTCTCGATTTCTTGCTCAATCCGGCGCGATTCGGATTCGGTTTCTGCCCCCTGGAGTTCACCTTCGCGCCGTTCAATCAGTGCCACGACTTGGAGATACGCATTCACGAACTGATTGACCTTTTCTGATGGAATATCGCCAGGATCCATGCCAGAGCGGCTAGGCGCAATTTGTTCAGTTGGCACTTCCGCCGTAGGGGGGACGGCGGTTTGGGCAAGGCTAGCGGGCTGTCCATTCAGTCCAATCCAGCAAAAGACGGTCATCCAGAATAGGACAATGGCGCGGAGGCAAATCGACATGGGGCAGGGGTCGTAGGGGCGTGTCAAAAATGGGAATGAAGCTAAGGCCAGTTTTTATTGTAGGGGTTTTCATGGTCGGAGGGCTGGGAGGAGTAGCAGCGCTACTGGTCCGTTCGCCCAGCGCAAAACTCTGGTGGCTATGGGTCCGGCGGCAATGCCCAGGCTGTGACTTGCAGAATGTGACCCTGAGTCAGCAAAATTTGCGTGGATTCAATCTTCAAGGCGCGAATTTGCAAGGAGCTAATCTCCGAGGTGCAAATCTCCGGGATGCAAATCTTCGGGGCGCGAATTTACAGGAGGCCGATTTGCAAAAGGCCAATTTGCAGGGGGCCAATTTAGGGGCGGCGAATCTACGCGCGATTAGGGCAAAGGAAGCAGATTTGCGTGAAGCAGTAATAGAAGCTGGTAATTTGCGGCAGAGTGATCTAAAAGGGGCGGATTTGCGGGGGGCAGATCTGATTCAGGCGGATTTGAGCGGAGCCAATTTGAGTGAGGCCAATTTGCAGGGGGTGCGGCTAACGCGGGCGATTTTGCCTCGGACGGATTTAAGTTTGGCCAATTTACAGCAGGCTGAGTTACGACAGGCGAATTTGGAGGGAGCCAATCTGAGCGGCAGCAATCTGATGGGGGCAGACTTAGGGCAGGCGAATGTGCAGCAGGCCAATTTGGGCTATGCCGATTTGGAAAATGCCAATTTGCGGGGGGCGGATTTGCGACGATCGCACCTGCACGGCGTCAACATGTTTGGCACGAACTTTGGCGAAACGCAGATGCCCGATAATCGGTAGGTGAGAGAGTGCGTCTAGATGTCTGCATTACCCGGTAGCTCTTTGGTTGGGGCTATCCGCTGGGTTCATTTTTGTCAGCCCCATCGCCCTTTACCCCCGACGTTCAACCATGCGGATTTTAAAAGCTGTCCCCAGATCGATCGCCCTATTGTGCTTGATTAGTGGTGTAGGCGTGGGTGGGGCGATCGCCTATCGCGCCCTCAATGTCCCCCAGGACTGTGTGCGCCTCAACACCACTGGAGGCCAGGAAGTGACCTACAGCCGGGGCTGTTTGCATCCTCAGAAATATAAGAAATGGGTAATTACGGCATCGAGATGATGCTGGCAACGGCAGTCGATGCTGGCGGCAGCACGTGATGGTGTGAATGATCCCTAAATTCTTTGCAAAGCAAATCTACCCACTGGCCCTCGTCCCGATACACTGAGGACAAACAAAATTCGATAGGACGGGGTTATGGATGCAGCAGCGCTCTGGCAACGCTACCAAGATTGGTTGTACTACCACGCCGGATTAGGACTATACCTCAATATCAGTCGGATGCGGTTTGATGATGCCTTTGTCGCGGCGATGGAGCCTAAGTTCGACAAAGCGTTTCAGGATATGGCGGCGTTGGAAGCGGGGCGATCGCCAATCCCGATGAACAGCGCATGGTGGGGCACTACTGGCTGCGAGATGCGGACCTCGCACCCACCCCGGAACTCAAGCAAGACATCCGGCACACCCTGGATCAAATTTCCACCTTTGTGCAGAAAGTCCACAATGGTGACGTCCGTCCGCCGCAATCCCTCAAATTTACTGACGTCCTGTCTATTGGCATTGGGGGATCGGCACTAGGTCCACAGTTCGTGTCAGAAGCGCTGACGGCAGATGCTCCCCCAATGCAGGTGCACTTTTTTGATAACACCGATCCCGCAGGCATGGACCGGGTGCTCCATCGACTACGGCCTCGGTTAGCCAGCACCCTGGTGATTGTGATTTCTAAATCGGGCGGGACGCCGGAAACCCGCAACGGCATGCTAGAGGCCAAGCAGTTCTTCACCGCTAACGGCTTAGATTTTGCCCGTCAAGCGGTGGCCGTGACTGGCGTCGGCAGTGCCATGGATCAATTGGCTCAGGCAGAGGGCTGGTTGGCCCGGTTCCCGATGTATGACTGGATTGGCGGGCGCACCTCGGAACTTTCGGCGGTGGGGCTACTGCCTGCGGCTTTGCAAGGCATTGATATCACGGCGATGTTGGCGGGGGCCCAGGAAATGGACGCGGCTACTCGCAATCCCCTACTGAGACAAAACCCGGCAGCCCTACTGGCACTGGCCTGGTACTTTGCGGGTAACGGCAAGGGCGAAAAAGATATGGTTGTTCTCCCCTATAAGGATAGTCTGCTGCTGTTTAGTCGCTATCTGCAACAACTGGTGATGGAGTCGTTGGGCAAGGAAAAAGATCTCGATGGCAATACGGTGTATCAGGGGATTGCGGTTTATGGCAATAAGGGATCGACTGACCAGCACGCTTACGTTCAGCAACTGCGAGAAGGCGTGCCCAACTTTTTTCTCACGTTTATCGAAGTGTTACAGGATCGCCGGGGAGCATCCCTGGAGGTGGAGGCCGGCGTGACATCGGGGGACTACCTCTCAGGGCTACTTCAAGGGACCCGGCAAGCGCTGTACGAAAATCAGCGGGACTCGATTACGGTGACGATTCCGGAGGTGACGCCGCGCCAGGTCGGGGCATTGATTGCCTTGTATGAGCGGGCTGTGGGACTGTATGCCTTCGTTGTGCATATCAATGCATATCACCAGCCCGGTGTGGAAGCCGGCAAGAAGGCGGCAGCGACCATTTTGACGTTGCAGAGTCAGGCGCTGCGGGTGCTGCGGGAAGCCACAGGGCCGATTTATCTGACAGATCTGGCGGTGAAAACCGGTGCCCCTGACCAGATGGAGACGCTGTATAAAATCCTCCGCCATTTGGAAGCCAATCAGCGTGGAGTGACGTTGGCAGGAAATCCCGCGCAGCCCAATCATCTGAAGGTCAGCTTGTCTTAGCCGTTGGCGACTGAGTTGCGGGTTGGACACTGGACGATGGAGCGGGGATTGTTGGCGCGGCAACCATGGCCCACCCCAAGCGGGTGGGTTGTTCATAAATCCGCTTCAGCGTGTTTACGTCGCGGGGAGAAATTAATGGGGGTTGGCGGACTTGGGAAAAGTAGAGGGCATCGGTGGCCTGCGGGCTATGTCCCCAAATTCCCAAGGCGTGCCCCAGTTCGTGACGGGCCGTCGCTAGGGTGTAGCTGGCGGGTTGATTCGGATGAATGTGGATGGTGAAGCGCGCCATGAGGCGGGAATTCGAAGGAGTTTCCGCCTGTGGGGCGGGCTGAATCTTCGAGGGTGCGTCGGGTTGTGTATACAGTTCAAAGCGGGTTTCGGCAGTCCGGGCGCGGGGGATCGCGGGCTGGCCCGCGATCGCGGGTGCTAATCGCAATGGTGGAGCTTTGCGCCAGATGGTGATGTCGGCCCCGGCGGGTTGGGTGACCTGCTGCAAAGGCAGGTAGGCGTGCCATTCCGCGATCGCGGCCTGCATGGCCTCTATCCAAGCCTGCGCCCGTTGGGCTTCAAAACTTCCCCTGGCCGTGCTGCCGAGGGGCTCTACAAAGACTTTAATGGGAAACTCAGACCATACCAGATAGCCAACATTCACAGGTTTGATTTGGTCGAAATAATCCCCTGATTGACTGGGATCACGCCACTGGGCCAGAGCCGGAGGGAGAGGATGGATTGCAGGGACGGGGAAGATAGCGGGCAGAGGTTGAGCGATCGCAAAAATGGGCATGACAACTGCGATCGCCATGCCCATCAGGCTCGCCACTAGTAAAACGAGCCATCGCCGCCCAAAGACGCGCGATCGCACACTGGATTCACCCATATCCACGCTTCAAGGCAACCATTTCAGACTGCCACTCCAGACTGCTATTTAGGCCAGACGGCCACTTGGGCCAGACGGCTACTTGGGCAACCAATTCGCGCTAAGAACCACGGCTAAACCCATGAACACCACCGTCAAAATCCAGGTGACTCGGTTGAGCGTTGTTTCTGCACTTTTGGTGCTGGTAAACAGTTGCGCTTGGCCGCCCAGCCCACCCAAACCGTCGCCCTTGGGACTGTGCAGGAGGACAAGAACAATTAAGCCAAGGGCAGAAAACGCCCAAACGCCTTGAAGAATCGTGGTAATGGTCATGGGAAAAGTCTTAAGAAAGCTCTTACTAGAGTAGCAGTCTGAGGAGCATTAACGCCCCAATCGGACGGGAGTTCGGTTCTGTTTCACGTCGAAGCCTGCGGAGATAATCATAGATTGTCCAGTCATTTCAGCAGGCTGGGGCAATTTCAGAATTTCCAGAATGGTTGGGGCAACGTCTGCCAAACGTCCGTCGCTCCGCAGAGTGACTTCTGTGCCATGTCCTGGAATCTTTACCCCTTCACCTTCCACCAGGATAAACGGCACAGGGTTGGTCGTGTGGGCTGTCCAAGGGTTACCTTGCTCGTCCCACATGGTTTCTGCATTGCCGTGATCGGCGGTAATTAAAGTGGTCCCACCGACCCGCGTAATGGCGGCCAGCAGCCGACCCAGGGCGTGATCGACGGTTTGGAGCGCTTGGATTGTCGCGTCCATCTTCCCCGTGTGCCCGACCATGTCGGGGTTGGCGTAGTTGATCACGATGAGTGAATAAATGCGCTTGTTGAGACCCGCAATCGCCACATCCGTAACCGCCTCCGCTGACATAGCGGGAGCCTTGTCGTAGGTGGCCACCATGGGACTGGAGACCAGTTCCCGATCCTCTCCCGGCAAGGGATCCTCAATGCCGCCGTTGAAGAAATACGTGACATGGGCATACTTTTCGGTTTCGGCGGTGCGGAGTTGCTTCAAGCCGTGATTGGCAATCACTTCGCCCAGAATGTTGTTCAGGTTTTGGGGCTCAAAAGCCACGTCCACCGTCAGGGACGCATCATATTGGGTAAACGTGACAAAGGACAGGGGCGTAATCTGTGTCCGTTCAAAGCCGTTGAAGTCGGGATCAATAAACGCTTGGGTCAGTTCGCGGGCGCGATCGGGACGGAAGTTAAAGAACACCACACCATCATTGGGGGCCACGGCTCCTGGCGCAACACGGGTCGGCAGCACAAACTCATCGTTTAATTCAGCCGTATAAGAATCTTGCAGGATTTCGAGAGCAGAGCGGCCATCCCCGGGACCATCGGTTGTGATCACTTCATAGGCTTTGTGGACGCGATCCCAGCGGTGATCCCGATCCATGGCGTAGTAGCGTCCGCTAATAGTGGCAATTCGGCCAACGCCAACCTTGACGATGTAATCCTCAATTTGTTGGATATAGTTTTTCCCGGAAGCAGGGGCGGTGTCGCGTCCATCCGTAATGGCGTGAATGCAAACGTCGTCTAGGTGCTGATCTCTCGCCATGTCCAATAAACCAAAGAGATGCAGCAGATGGGAATGAACTCCCCCATCCGAGCAGAGCCCTACGAGGTGGAGCTTGCCCCCTTGCCGCTTGACGGTCTGGTACAACTTCACCAAGGCAGAATTACTAAGCAGGGTGCCATCTTCTACCGCATCGGAAATGCGCACCAACTCTTGGGGCACAACCCGTCCTGCACCCAGATTCAGGTGCCCAACTTCGGAATTGCCCATCTGGCCGTCGGGCAAGCCTACGTCTTTACCAGAGGTATGAATCAAAGTGTGAGGATAGGCAGCCCAGAGGCTATCGATGACGGGGGTACTGGCCGCAGAAACCGCATTGCCATCGGTTTCTGCGCGGTAGCCCCAGCCGTCTAAAATGACCAACACTACGGGAGAGACGGGCGCTTGCGCCATAGGTAAACTCACTTCGTTGAATGAATCTTCGGCAAATAATACCATTTCCTCCCGTTCTCTTGGGTTGCAAGAGGATACGGGAAGCCGGACTTTTAAGAAGGGAAAAGTCAAATGTATAGGCTGAAACCTTGACGCAGCGTAGAATTTGCCGCACGGAAATCAGCAGAAAAGTCTTAAAAAGTTGTTGATGATAAAGGTTTTGGCATTGGCTCCGGAAAATATTTCAGCGGGATTCAATGTATCAAATCCGCAGATTATTTTTTTGAAAAAACCAATTTTTACTGTCTGCTATTTGTTTCAAACTTTAGCGGTTATCTTTAACCGACTTGCAAAACCGGGGATATCTTTTAAGTATTCGTCAGTATTCGCTTAAGGAGATTTTTGTTAAACAACCTACTGCTGGCTACCCTGCGGCTAATGGACTACGGCTCCACTCAGTTCGGCTCAGGGAACAATCTGGCGCTGGCTCTATTTCTGAAAATCACCTTAGGCAACTTCCAGGAAAAAAATCACCTTAGGCAACTTCCAGGAAAAATTGAACCGACCCGGATTGCTTCCTGAGCGAAGTCGAAGGGAACAATCTCTCGCTGGCTGCGACTCCGCTCAGCCAGCGGGTCTATATATTTCTCGCAAATCACCTTACCGCTTGGCAGTTTTCTTGCTTTTTTCTTTTTCGCGCTTGGCGGCAGCTTTTGCCGCTTTTGCGGCTTCGATGGCTTCTAGCTCCGCCCGCTGCTTTTCTTCGGCAATTTTGTCTAGATAGTAGTGATAGTCTCCGCGATACAGGATCAGTTCTCCATCGCGGATTTCGACGATTTTGTTGGCGACTTGGGAAATAAAGTAGCGATCGTGGGAGACGATGACGACGGTGCCATCGTAGGTTTTAAGGGCATCCTCTAGCATTTCCTTGGCCGGAATGTCAAGGTGATTGGTGGGCTCGTCCAGGATTAGCAAGTTGGCAGGGCGCAGGAGCATTTTGGCTAGGGCTAAGCGTGCTTTTTCCCCCCGCTGAGAGAGCCGACTTTTTTATAAACGGTGTCGCCAGTAAACAGAAATCGGCCCAGCAAGGTGCGGACTTCTTCGTTGGTCCATTGGGGCACTTCATCATGAATGGTTTCCATGACGGTTTTGCCGAGGTCGAGGGCTTCGGCTTGGTTTTGCTCGAAGTAGCCGGGAAGCACGTTGTGATCTCCCAGTTTAATCGTGCCTTCGGTGGGCTGTTCCATGCCCATCAGCAGAGTGTAAGAGGGTGGATTTGCCTGCGCCATTGGGACCCAAAAAAGCAATGCGATCGCCCCGTTCAATCAGCAAATTTGCGCCGAGGAAAAGAATTTTATCGCCGTAGGAATGGGTTAAATCCCGCACTTCGATCACTTCTCGACCACTGCGGGGAGCGGGGGGAAAGCGAAAGTGCAGGGTGCGGACGCCGCCATCGGGGGCTTCGATGCGATCGATTTTGTCGAGTTGTTTTTCGCGGCTCTTAGCTTGGGTGCTGCGGGTGGCACTGGCGCGGAAGCGATCGACAAAGGCTTGTTGCTTGTCAATTTCCTTTTGTTGGCGTTCGTAGGCACTCAGTTGGGCCAGCTTATTCTCTTCTTTTTGTTGGAGGTAGGAGGAATAGTTACCCAGGTAGGTGGCGGATACGCCCCGCTCGGTCTCGACGATTTGGGTGCAGAGACGGTCTAGGAATTCCCGGTCATGGGAGACGATGACCATGGGGGTGGAGAGCCCCTTCAAATAGTTTTCGAGCCACTCGATGGTTTCGAGGTCCAAGTGGTTCGTCGGCTCGTCCAAGAGAAGAATGTCGGGTTTTTGGAGCAGGATTTTGCCTAAACTCATGCGCATTTGCCAGCCGCCGCTAAAGGCGCTGACGAGGCGATCGCCGTCATCCAGGGCAAATCCCAACTCCGGCATGATTTTCTCAATCTTGGATTCTAGGCCATAGCCATCAAGTCCTTCAAATTGGCGTTGCAGGCGGTCCATGTCATGGATTAGCTTATCCAGAGCGACGGGATCGGCGGTTTCCATGGCCCGATGTACTTCTGAAAGCGCATTATGGACATCGTTGGCCTGCTCAAAGGCGCGCCAGAATTCTTCCTTAACCGTGCGGGTGGGATCGACCTCAAATTCTTGGGTGAGGTAGGCGATGTGCAAACTGGCGGGCCGAATCACTTCGCCAGTGGTGGGTTCCATTTCCCCCGCGATGATTTTCAACTGGGTGGATTTTCCGGCACCGTTGACACCTACGAGTCCGATGCGATCGCCGGGTTTGACTTCCCAGTTGACATCTTTAAGGACTTCTCCGGTGGGATAAATTTTGCTGACGTGTTCGAGGCGAAGCATGGGGAAAGGGGATAGGTAGGGGTGAGGAATGAACGGGAGAGTGGGCAGTGTGGCGTGTGGAGTGCTGAGCGCTCGCTGCGGCTTGGCGCTGTGTTGACCTCGACCCCCGAACCGATTGCCCATGGCCCGCTGCCGATAAAGACTCGGTTTGAGGGCCGAGTAATTTATGACAAACTGCAAAGACTGTAACAAAAATTCATGCCGAATGGTGAAAAATTCTTGGGCGATGGCGATATTGCCGCAGGGACAGGGGCACGCCAAGGGAATTAGAATTAGAGAGGAATTAGATTTAGAGACACTATTAACTGCTCTGAGGCTGTCCTTATGGTTATTGCCCCAAGCTCGGAGGCGTTTCGAGAACCCTTTAGTGACGAGCCGGAATTGGAACATTCTTTGCATCTGACTCAAATCGTTCTGCTCTTGACCTGTTTGGAATGGTGGTGGCAGGATCGGCAGGATTTTTTTGCGGCGGGGAATCTGAGTATTTATTTCCGCCCGGAGCAGTTGGAAAAAAATACCTTTGTGGGGCCTGATTTTTTCGTGGTGCTGGAGACCCAGCGGCGGCAACGGGGCAGTTGGATGGTGTCCCTGGAGGGGGGCAAGTTTCCCAATTTGATTGTTGAGGTGCTGTCGCCGAAGACGGCCCGGGGCGATCGCACCACCAAAAAACAGATTTATCAGGATGTTTTCCAGACACCCGAATATTTTTGGTTTAATCCCCATACCAAACGGCGGGAATTCAAGGGTTTTCGGCTGCGCGCCGGGGTTTACGAAGAACTTCTGCCAACTGATCAAGGTTGGCTTTGGAGTGAGGAATTGCAGCTCTATCTGGGCGTGACCGATGGATTTTTGCGCTATTTCACTCCCGAGGGTGTGATGGTGCCAAACTTTCAAGAAGAAACATCGCGCCAAGGGCAAATCATCGCGGCAATCCAGGCGCGGCTGGATACAACCGAGCGGCGATTAGCGTGGGAAACCCGCCGTTGGCAGCAGGAAAGCCTGCGGGCTGAGCAAGAAAGTCTGCGGGCTGAGCAAGAAAGCCTGCGGGCTGAGCAAGAAAGTCTGCGGGCTGAGCAGGAGAGCCACCGGGCCGAGCAGGAAAGCCTGCGGGCGGAGCGCTTAGCAGCACAATTGCGGTCTTTAGGCGTTAATCCCGATGCCCTGGAATGATTAATTGCCATACTGCCCAATGCTTCCGTCGAATGGGGGTGCGATTAATCTTGCTCCACGGCACCTAGGGTTTGCAGAGTCATCTTTTGAGCGTTGGTTAGGCCGGTGACCCCAGCAATATTCATGCCTTGGTAAGGACGTGGCCCTTTGAGGATGTTCAGACATTTTCCGGTGAGCAGATCCCAGACACGAATGGTTTCGTCTTCGCTACCGCTGAGCAGGATGGGAGTACGGGAGGGGGGTGCCGGGGACTGGGCAAGTTGTAGAAAAGGGGGAATTTGGGCATCTGGGATGGGGAGGCGCGCTATCTCGTTGGTCGCGATCGCCCATACACAATTACTGTGTCCTTGGAGGGTGTTGAGGCATTCGCCCGTGGCTGGGTGCCAAATTTTGATGCTAGTGTCTTTGCTGCCGCTGATGAGTTGGGTGCCGTCTGGGGAAAAGGCGAGACATTGCACGCGATCGCTATGTCCACGCAGAATCTGGCGACAGGGAAGCACACTTAAAACACTTAAATCAGCTAAATCGGCGGCCAAATCCCACAGGCGCAGGGTCTGGTCTTCTCCACCGGTGGCCAGCGATCGCCCATCGGGACTAAAGCGAGCGGCCCAGACCCTTCCACTGTGCCCGCGTAGCACCGTTGAGCATTCTCCAGTTTCTAGGTTCCACAGGCGGATGGTCTGATCCTCGCCCGTGCTGGCCAGTAGAGGTGCAGTGGGGTGATAGGCCAGGGACCAAATACGGCCCTCGTGGCCCCGTAGGCTGTGTCGGCATTCTCCCGTGGCTACGTCCCACAGGTGAATCACTTGATCGAAGCCACTGCTGGCCAAGGTGGTGCCATTTGGGCTGAATTGCACGTCCATAATCCAATTGGTATGGCCCCGCAGCACGCGCAATCCGCTTCCCGTTTGGGGATCCCATAGACGAATGCTTTGGTCTAGACTGCCGCTGGCAAGGAGACTGCCGTCAGGACTGAAGGCCACGGCGGGGATCCAATTGGTGTGTCCCGTTAGGGTGCGCAGGCATTGTCCGTTGGTGATGTCCCAGAGTTTGACGGTGTGATCGGCGCTGCCACTGGCGGCGATTAGAGTAGGCGCAGGTGGCGCAGGCGGCACGAGATCAGAGACAGGCGGCGGGGCGAGATTTCCTTGAGGCTGGAGGGCGATCGCCCAAATGGCATCGCTGTAGCCTTGCAGGGTGGTTAAACATTCGCCGGATTTGAGATCCCAGAGTTTGACTCGCTGATTCATACTGCCGCTCACCAAGCGGTGGGGAGGGGCGCAGGCTACGGACCAAATGGACCCTTGATGGCCGGGGAGCACTTTCAGGCATTCGCCGGTGTGGCTGTCCCAAATTCGCAGGGTTTCGTCTTCACTGCCGCTGACGATGCGGCTACCGTCGGGACTGTAGGCCACAGCACGAATGTGGTTGGTGTGTCCCTCTAGCGTGTGCACACAGGTAGCAGTGGTGAGGTCCCAGAGCTTGAGGGCGGCGGCACCCCCTGTAGCCAAGCGAGAACTGTAGGGGTGAGTGGCGATCGCCCAGACACCCCCACTGTCGGCAGCCAAGGTCTGCAAGCATGGACCGTTATGCTGAGTACCTGGGTTTAGGGCATCTGGGTTTAGGGCATCTGGGTTTAGAGTCTCTGGGTTTAGGACATTCCAGAACTTAATGGTGTCATCAGCACTGACACTGACCAAGACAGTCGATGATGGAAGGGTCCCTGACTCCTGAGCGGAATGCTCTTGGTTGGGGGTATGGCGATCGTGGCCGATGACATTGTGGCCGACGACATTGTGGCCAATGACAGAGTTGGGCGGTAGGGTGACAAAGGCGAGCGATCGCACCCAGTCTGTATGTCCTACCCAAGTCCGGAGGCATTGCCCGCTGCGCGGATTCCAGAGCTTGATTGTACCGTCAGAACTGCCGCTGGCTAGAAGACCGTCTGGATAGTCAGGCAGCACAGCGATCGCCAGGGAGAGCACCCAGTCCCCATGCCCTGACAACGTGCGTAGGCATTGTCCACTGTGGGCATCCCAGAGTTTGATCCTGTGGTCGGTACTGCCACTAGCAAACCAGGTGCCCTGGGGATGAAAACAGAGGGCGGGAATCCAGTTGGTGTGGCCGCTACAGGTCAACAGCTTTTTGCCGTCGGTGGCTTGCCAGAGGTGAATTTGGTGGCGGGCATCGCTGGCGGCAAACTGCTGCCCATCTGGGCTAAAGGCAACGGACCAGACGTTGCCCAGGGTTTCGGTAAAGACGGACTGGCTCAGATCGCAGTGGCGAAAGTTGACCTGATGCAGGCGGACATCGGGCAGGTAGGCTTGCCAAACCGCCAGGTTAGAAAAGTCGTAGCCCGTAAGGTCCACGTCCAGATGATGGAGCAAATTGAGGATGTTGCCCGCCGCGTAGCTGGGGGCTTGGGCAAATTCGACTTGCAATTGGTGCAGGATCCGATTGAGCTGGAAGATGACTTGCTTGGGGGAATGGAGCAGGGTGATCAGGCGATCGCACACGCTCTGGACAATCAATCGGGTCTGGCTTTCACGGATGTAGCTTTTGGCTTGGGCCTTCATCAGGGCGTGCCGAATCAATAAATTGGGTTGTCCCGCACAAATTTCCTGGCAGACTTGTTCAATGAATTGCTCGGTCAGATATTCCATGACAACGGGCTGGAGGGTGAAGCCGGTGGCGCTGGTTTCGATGAAAAAGCGCCTTGCTAGAGATTTGAGGGCTTCGGGTGCTCGCCGCTTGGCGATGGCAGACAGCAGATCCTCCTGCAACTGATTGAGGGATACCAAATCCCGATTAATCGTCAGCCAGTACAGAATTTCTTGTTCATCTGCCGACACGGTGGCAAATTGCCGACTGACAAACTGATGAATATCTTCAAAAATGACACTGCCGGATTGCAATAGCGCCGTGAATCGGGGAATGTTGCTATTGAATAAATCCTTGATGGTGGACGCCACGAACTTGAGGGCTAGGGGATTGCCAACATAGTGGCGGGTGAGGGTTTGCCATTCCTCCTCCGTGGCCGAAAAGTTACCGCGCAATCGAAAGATTTGCTGCCCTTCGACATGGCTAAGACCCTTCACAGGCAGCGATCGCACGGGTGTTATTGCCCCTTCTTGAATATCCATTTCCCGTGGTTTTTCCCGACTGGTGAGGAGCAGGCAACTCTGGTGGGGCACTTGGCCCACACGCAAAAACAGATCGCCATAGTTTTCGTATCCGGGGCGATAATGACCGGCGTGGTGGGCGGTTTCCGCATCCTGAAAAATCGGTTCAGCATTATCTAAAATGATCAGGCAGCGGCGATCGCGCAATCGCTGAATCAACTCTGAAAGCTGTTCGTGGGGATCCGTGGGAATGGCTGTTTCTTCATGACTTTGCAGAAACTTGAGCAAACTCACCAGTAAATCTGTTAGAGGGGGGGCGTTGCGCAGCGATCGCCACACCAAACAGTCAAAATCCCCTTGCACTTGCTGGGCCAGTTTCACCGACAGCGAGGTTTTGCCGATGCCCCCCATGCCTAGCAGGGCCACTAATCGGCAGCGATCGACCACCAGCCACTGTGCCAGGGTTTCCAGTTCCATCCTCCGGCCAAAGAACGTGGAAACATCGATGGCCTCTCCCCAGTCCTGCTGCTTGACGGCCTGCGGCACCACCGGTCGGGGGGGCGCATGATATCGCATCCACCGTTCCAGTACTGTTTTGACATTTTGTTTGGTAATGCCTTCGCCAAACGTTTCGGATAGCAGTTTCCATAGCTCTGCCCCCACGGAGCGTACATACTCTGTGGTGTAGTTCAGTTCTTCGGCAATTTGGGGATAGGTTAAGCCCTGCCATGACTGCCGAAAAACTTGATCCTGCGTGTTATTGAGCGGTCGGTCCTGCAGAACCGTATCGAGTAGATCCAGCGCTTCAGCGATCGTCATCCTTGCCAGCACCCTGTGACGATATCGTTTAGTGTACATGGTTGGGGAAGTGCCGGAAAGCTGGCGACGTGCCCCTCCAGGCACACCGGACGGTAGCGTAGAAGACACCGTAGGCACATGCGAGACTGAAAACAATGGGCGAGCACTGCGGCTACACCCCAGAGCCGCAGTGATTTATACCAAGAGCGCCATCAAGCGGGACAATTTGATATTGAAAAGAGTCAGGAGTCAGAATTTCCCCCCTGACTCCTGGCCTCCCGGCTCCTGAATGCCTTGCCAGCACGGCTGTTCCGACTTAAGTTAATACCCCGATCGCGGAAATGATATAAGGCGAAGGCTCGGGGAGCAGCTTGGAGTACTTCGTGTCGTAGTGGCGCACTTCCAAGTAATTTAAATTGGCAAAATTTGGCTTGTAAATGCTGAAGTGTTCCATCAAACAAAAGGTGGCAGCGCTTTCCAAAGGTCCAACCATCAGCGCGGTACCGTTCCACTTCCGATCTAAACTAACCCAGCGTTGCATTTGTGCTTTCGACAAGCAATACATGCCAGAGTGGCAATTGGTGCATTCAGAAAGTTTCGCACCGTCTAGATCAAAGGTTGATAATTTATCCCAAGCAACTCTTGAATCAATTGTCAGGTCAATATAGCTCTTTCTGCCCTCATACATTTCATAACGATTCGGAAACAGCAGCCTATCGTTGCGATCGCCATACTGATTAAACCTAGCAAGTTTGTCTAAAAATCGACTATCTGAGATGACAATGTCATCCTCAATAAACATAAACCAGTCATAGTCATTAACCCGGCTAGCGAGCGCCTCTTGAGCCCGATACCCGATGTACATTGGATCCCAATCTGGTTGGTCTTGGACGATGACGGCACGGCGTTGATAGTCAGGCAGGTACGCAGCCACACTACGTCCCGGCAGGGTGCTAATCAAAATCGTTAAATCGCAATGCGCAAAACTACACAGTAAACCCTCAATCGTCTGTTCCAAACGCTGAGTTTTCACCGCTCCACGTGTAGGTGAACTCGCTTCTTCTGAGGAGGTGATATGGGCGATCGCGACGCATAACTTGGGACGAGCGGGCGGAAATGGATCAGGTTCCGCAAACACCTCAATGGACCGGGATCGCTGATAGAGCCGCAAGAGCTTTAATTTTTCCGATATTGAAACAAAAACTCTTAGGGCAACGGCGATACAAAAAGCCGTTGAATTAATCAATTTACTCTTCAGAGACATGCTTTACGTCACTCCATAGCTCGCTATAAATTTATCGAAATCGAGACTTCATCGAGCACCCTTGGATTCGTTAGTCTACGTATTCTTTATTTCTAGTGCGGCAAGGCAGAAATAACCAGCAGCTTGCCATAGTAGGTGCTCAGCTCCCGGAAGAGAATTGAGACTAGACTGAGATAATTCAGTGATTTCCAGGAAAGCAGTTTCCTCTAGGAGGGCTAGGTATCCAGAAGATGAGGCAGTTGCCTCGGATTATCAGAAATGAGCTAGTAGACTGCGGCTTAAATACGCCAACCATTAGGAAATGGCAGACTGCTGACAGCACAATCGCGAGCACTACTGAATGATGACAGGTTGATCTCCGCCGTAGAGTACTAGATGGACTGAATCAAATATCAAAGGCGGCTTCCGTAGGGGCGAAGCGTTTGGCCATGCTCTTTGCAGTACTACTAATCTCACTGCCAAAGGCTACAGCCTGCGGCATGGCTACGCCTACCGCCCGTACCACAGAATTTATATGATGGAATGATTATTTACTTATTTAGCCTCTTAAAAAATGAAGCCGAGAGTGGAATCTCGCAGCCATAGGCAGTTTTCACCTTGTTGTCCCAACTTTACAAAGATAAAGGTACCAGTTTTCACTGAACCCACGAGCAGGGAAAATACAGAATTTATGTGTAGTTTACGATTTGCGTTACTTCTCTTAATGCAGGCCTTACAAAATGCCCCGCCACCCCGGCAGGCTGCTGAAATTTTATTTGTCGAATAGAATTACTGCCCTGGGTAGGCGGGTGCATGGGCGATATGGGTCCATTTGAATCTCTGCCCATACTTGCCTGGGTGCGCGTCCTGAGCGATTTCCCCACGATCGCTCCCGTGCCATGCCATAATAATCGCCCAGTTCCGTTAAACGCGCGCCTCTTATATATCCCTATCTCAATTACCCCTGTCTCAATTTCTTTGAAAATGCCTCAAGACATGATTCAAGCCCCTGCCTCTCCTGCTGCGATCGCCGGTCGCGTCATTACCAATCTGGACTTTGACATTGAAGAGCTGAGCTTTGATCTACCTGATCCCGACGATAAAACGATCTCTGAGCCAGACTTTCAGCAAAAAATCGAACGGGCATGGCAGGTGTGCGATCGCTTCGATTTGCAAAATGAAATTTGGCGGGGACGGATTTTGCGGGCAGTCCGCGATCGTGAAAAGTCCTACGGAGACGGGCGCGGCACCGGATTTCTCAACTGGCTGAAGGACCGAGACATCAGCAAAACCCGCGCCTATGCGCTAATTGAATTGGCTACGGGGGCCGATCAACTGCTGGGGGATGGCTATCTTGAACAGGAAGATGTCAACCAATTCAGCAAGCAAGCCTTTATTGAAACCGCTAAGGCGGCCCCGGAAATCCAGCAGGTAATTGGTGATGCGGCCAAGCGGGGCGATCGCATCACCCGCCGCGAAGTCCGCCAAATTGCCGACGAATGGACCGCCATGTCCTCGGAACTCCTGCCCCACAGCGTGCGTGAAAAGGCCGCCGACCAAACCATTCCCATGCGCTATGTCGCGCCCTTTGTCCGTGAAGTCCAGAAATTGCCGGAGGTGCATCAAGATCCCCTGCGAGAAGCAGTCTCCGAAACGCCGGATATTGATACCCTGAAGCAAGTGACCGCCGAAGCGCGCTATTTGGCGAAATACCTGGAAGCGGCGGGCAATGTCCAGGCCCTAGACAATCCTTCTCTGAATTTGGAAATGGCCTTGGAAGAAGCGCTCCGCCTGGGATGTCTCAGTTCCACCGCGGATTTGGTCAATCAGGCGGCGAACCTCGAACAATTGCTCGTGAAACTTTACATGACCTGGCGGCGGGTCACTAGTTTGTCGGAGCGTGTGTATCTGGATAGTGGTTCCAGCACACCCCATCTGCGGACCCTGCTCAGTTGCCTGCACAATCTCTCCGGCAACGTGCTGGAAACGCCCTTGACCAGCGGTGGCGATCGCACCGTGCGCCTACAAATTCTCACTGCCGAAGCGGATGATGAAATCCCGGTGGACATTGAGTAGCGAGCATCCCTGGTGGAGATGAGGCGGCTATGAGCAAACACAGGGCAGGAGCAAAGAAAACTGTGGGTTTCCGAAAACGTGGGAGCCCGGGGGGTTGGCTAGGGCGGGGCTCCATTCGCATGACGATACTGTTGGCGGTTCTCCTAGTTGCTCTACTCATGACCCTGAGCTGGCTCAGCGGGCGGAGCGGGCAACTTTCTTCCATGCCGATACGGGCAGCCGCCACACCCGGTTCTGGCAGTCAACCTCCACGGCTGGACTATCGCCGGGTTCAGCACTCTCAGGCAGTGGTTCATGTCCTGACTATTCCCCAGGACGGGCGTTACCTGGTCCGGCCTCAGGTGATGGCGGCCCTGCAAACGGTCGAGCAAGTGGCCCAAGCATCCGGGGCGATCGCCGTTCTCAATGGCGGCTACTTTGACCCCAGCAATCAAAAATCCACGGCCTTTGTCACCCGTGATGGCTTCACGGTGGCCGATCCCCGCACCAATGAAGGCGTGATTGCAAACGACAGTCTGAAGCCTGAACTCGATAAAATTCTGAACCGTTCGGAATTTCGACGTTACCAGTGCGGGGCGATCGCCCGCTATGCCATTGCCCGCCACCAAGATTCCCCCCCGACTGGATGTCAACTTGTGGATGCCTTAGGAGGCGGACCACAACTGTTGCCCGTCCTCACCGCAGAGGCGGAAAGTTTTTGGGGTCTGCGCCCCGGCCAGGAGGTCCGGGATCCCATTGGCCTGAATCAACCCAATGCGCGATCGGCCATTGGTATCACCCGCGATGGTGCGATGCTCTGGGTGATGGTGGCTCAAGCCCTGCCAACCCAAGCCGGCCTGTCTGTTCCAGCGCTGGCTAGGCTGATGGCTGACCTGGGCGCTGTAGAGGCCATGAATTTGGATGGCGGTAGTTCATCGGCGTTGTTCTACACGGGCGATACCTTTTACGGCAAGGTAGACGATGCTGGACAGCGGGTCAAACGAGCGGTGAAATCGGTATTGGTGCTCACCCGAGGGCCGGCATCGTTGTAATGAGCGTTGTGATGAGTTATTGCAAAATTCCGTAGATCCCAGGGTTTCTGGCCAAATCAGTTTAGAATTTCCGCAGTCGAATTCGTGTCTTTGCCGATCATGGCCCAGTCTGATAATTTCAGAGGTAGCGGTTTGTCGGTGGCAAAGTGCTGATTCAACCCATTTTTCTCAAGCAAATTTCCCCCCAAGCAATAAATTATCCAGAGAAATAAAACATGGATGTGAAATTGATTTTGTTGGCATTCACCCCAGTCTTTGCGATCGCTTGCCTATTTTTTGGCACGCGCAACGGCTTTTACGACACTGATAAGTACCACGGCAACGGCTCCGCCCATTAATTTGGTGGGACAGCCGTGAGTGAACTCGAATGTCTAACTTACGGTGTCGGTCATGCCGAAGAAGGGGTTTGCTTGCTGGTGCGCCTTGGCCCCTATCGCGTGCTTCTTGATTGCGGATTGGCAGATCTGACTCCTTTGATAGCCGAGCAGCAGGGCGATCCGCCTGCGGATATTGTGTTGTGCAGTCACGCCCATCCGGACCATGCGCGGGGGCTGTTGGCGTTGCACAGGGCATTTCCGCAATTGCCGATCTATGCCAGTGAAGTGACAGCTCATTTGCTGCCGTTGGTTTGGCAAGATTCTGAGCCAGGTTCAGATGAGCCTGGGTCGTCTGGGTCGGGTTTGCCTGGGTCGGGCTTGCCAGGGCGATCGCTATTTTGTCAGGCGCTACCGTGGCGTACGCCAGTGGAATTTCTGGATGGTTTGAGTGCCATTCTTTACCCGGCGGGGCATTTGCCCGGAGCGGCGGCGGTTTTGCTAACCTATACACCGCCTACGCCGCCCCGGAGGCCCTCTCAGAGTTATACAGTCTTCTACACGGGAGATTTTTTTCTGTCCAATTCGCGATTGGTGGAAGGGTTTCCCCTGGAGGAATTGCGAGGACTGGCACCCGATGTGCTGATTGTCGAAGGCAGTTATGGCACCACCCGACATCCTCATCGACGGCAACAGGAAAATCAACTGGCCGAGCGGATTCACCGGGCGATCGCTCAAAACCAGTCTGTACTCCTGCCCACTCCAGCCTTGGGTCTGGCCCAGGAATTACTGTTGTTGCTGCGCAGTCACCACCATTTCACCGGACAAGATCTGGATATTTGGGTCGATGCCAGTATTGCGGCAGGGTGCGATGCCTACCTTGAGATTCTGCCTCATCTGCCCGCCACGGTGCAAAACTTTGCCCGTCACCAATCCCTATTTTGGGATGAAAAAGTGTGCCCTCGGGTGCGGCGGTTGCCCGGAGATCCTGACTTAAAGGCGTTATTCCTAGAAAGCCTGCGATCGCCCTGCATTCTACTGGCCGACATTACGGGCGATTTTAGTCCCTATCCCCTCGATGCCCTGGCGTCCTGGCTGATCCTCGCCCCCCAGGACGAACCGCCGCCTGCGCTCCCGCGTTCCCTGCCGCCAACCCCCTACTTTTTAGCCCAACATTGCGATGGTCCGGGTACAACTCAGCTGATCCATAATTTACGGCCCCAGCATGTGTTGTTTGTTCATGGCTCTCCTACCTATCTAACGGACCTCACGGGTTTGGAAGAGTTGCACAATCGGTATCAGTTGCATTTGCCTGCGGCCCTTAGTCTGGTGGAATTGCCGATCGGTGAAACCTTCCTGCAATCGATTGTGCCGGATATGAGCTACGAGGGCGAACTGGTGGAACTGGATACCCACGCGGTGATTCACTTGCCCGATGGCATTATGACGGATCCGCGTTGGCAAAAACTGGCGGACACTGGAATGATTGAGGCACGCTGGCAGGGGGATGAACTGGTGTTGCGCGGGATTAGTCCACAGGAACTGATTCGTGAACAGGGTAGCGATCGCCTGGTTGACTGGATGGATGCCAATTCCCCTTTACGCCAATGCTGCGCCAATTGCCGCCACTATCGTGGGCAACGCTGCTGGAACCCCGACTCGCCCCTGTTTGAATTCAAGGTAACCGCCGAGGGATTCTGTCCTGTGTTTGAGGCGGCGCAAAGCTGAATTCATTAAAAACACGGTGTGTGCATAGCTGCATAGACTGCTTTCATACTCAAACTCGGACGGGTGATCAGAATACCTGGCCCGCGTTTCAGTAGGCTGGCGCATGAATTCTGCCCTAGTTTAGCCGTGAGACTGGCAGTTCGATCACCACAGTCTGTAAGCCATCCGAATGAGGTTCACAGGCGATCGCCCCGCCCTGAACCTGGATCTGGCGGCAGCACAGCACAATTTCCGTGGCAAAGCTGCGATCGTCCCTGGGGGCAAACCGTTGAGCTGTCACCCGCAGGGTAATGTGATTGCCTTGGGATGATACATTAAGCTGGACCGGAGCCTCAGTATATTGCAACCCTCTCGCCAATAAATCCGTGAGCGCCGCTTCTGTTAAATTGCGGTCGGCCATCACAGGCGGTAGATCCGAGGGGATCGTACAGATCAAACGAGAAACATAGTCTGTCTGATCGGCATCAGCTTCAGCCGTGGTCCAGTGACGCGTCATCAATTGCAGTAGATCCTGTAAATCAAACGCTTCTAATTTAATATCAACCTTGCCCGCTTCCAGCTTTTGCAGCAGTAGGGTATCCGCCAACAGGTCACAAAGACTATGGATTTCCTGCTGCACAGCCTCTAAACGGGTTTGCCACAGGACGGGATCTGCCGGGGCGGTGGCTAACTGCTGCACAGAAAAGCCCATAGCGGTGAGCGATCGCCCTGCTCGCTGTTCTAAGGTGGCAATCACGGTCTGCTGGGCCGCCAAAAACTTTTGTAGCTTGGCATTTTCCGCCTGCATTGCCTCTAGGACAGTAGGCTGGGGCATTGCCACCGGGGGAGCCGAGGACGGTAGCACGCTGGTGAGACTGGACTGAGACATAGCGCTCAAAAAAGACTTGTCTTAATTCATGAACATTTTTATGTAAATAATTGTAACAAGTTCTTGCCGACTTCTCCAAAACCTTTATTTTATCCCCGGATAGCGGGACTCCAAAGTGTGGGCTTCTGGAGCGAGAGATTCTGGCTTGAGGCTGGCCTGGGCGTTGCGCCGCAGCATCCAGGGTTTAATCCGGCGCAGCGCCGATCCCGTAAACCGAGTTTCGTAGTCGGCGTCGGATAGGTCAGCCAGTTCTGTGAGGGTGGGAGCAATGTTCCACGGGCGCGGGTAGAAGTCCGGCAAATCTGTCGGTTGGGCAAAGCGCTGGTTCCAGGGGCACACGTCTTGGCAAATATCACAGCCTGCGACCCACCCCTGCAAATGGGGGGAGATCGCCGCGGGCAAGGTTTCTGCCCGATTTTCAATGGTGTGGTAGGCGATGCAGCGATTCGCGTCTACCACATAGGGCTGCGGAATCGCTCCCGTGGGACAGGCATCCAAGCAGCGAGTGCAGGTGCCACAGTGGGACAAATGGGGGCGATCGGGGTCCAATTCTAACGTCGTTAGCACCTCGCCCAAAAACACCCAAGATCCGTACTGCCGAGTGATCACGTTGCCATTTTTAGCAATCCAGCCCAATCCCGCCTGCTGTGCCCAGACCTTATCCTGAATGGGGCCGGTATCGGCGTAGTAGCGCGATTGATGGTCGGGAGCCTGGGTCTGCAACCAGGCGGTGAGGGCTTTCAGCTTTTTGTGCAGGATGCGGTGATAGTCGCGGCCCCAACCGTAGCGGGAAATTTTGGCGGTGTTCGGATCGGATGGACGCTCTCCGGGGGCGTAATAATTCAGCGCGACACAAATGACGGACTGCACACCGGGCAACACTTGGGTAATATCCTGCCGCTTTGGGTTGGCCATCCAGTTCATTTCTGCCTGATAACCGAGATCTAACCATGTCGTTAGCGCTGCCTGTCCTATTGCGCGGGTTTGCGCGTTCACGGTGGCAATTCCTACCTGGTGAAATCCAATTTCCAGGGCGTGTTGTTTGATTTGGGCTGACAAATCCATCATTCCATCCTTGGGATCTCAGGCCGAGATCACTCTGAAGGTGATCGATCCTGCGGCGTCGGTTGTCATGGCTGCAAGGGGGATTTGCGTTTGAAGAGGGGTGACATACTCAGTCCAGTGACCAGCAGTCCGATCAGGCCCAGGCCGTTGAGCAGGGGATAAATGGCTTCAAGATGGAAGATCTCGCCTGTGTGCAACTTGAGTAACAGGCTGCGGGAGAGGCCGATCTTGAGGGACCATTCTCCTACTAGGGTCGTGGCCATGCCGGTCAACACCGTGAGGGCAAGGGGTAAACAAACCGCGATCGCCAAAGTCCGATGATATTTCCGAAGGGCACGTTTCATAGGAGACTTTCCGTAAGATGTTCAAGGGAGATTCAGTCTTGGTAGGTCAGCGTAATGACCCTCTTTTCAGATGCGTTACACCCAAATGTGTGATGCTCAAACGCACTTTTCTAGAATAGGACAAGGCCAGTAAAGAACTGGTAAATCTCTCCAGCACCTGCCGGCTCACGCGCATTCCTGCCAAGCGCATTCCCGCTAAGCGCGCTATGCCAAGCGGGGTAAGGTGACTTGAAAGCAACTGCCGAGGCCCAGTTGACTCTTGACCGTGATGCTGCCGTGATGGGCCTCGATAATAGTTTGCCCGATCGCCAGTCCCAATCCCGTACCGCCCGCTGGCCGTGATCGCGATTCATCTGCCCGCCAAAACCGGTCAAACACATGGGGTAACTGTTCAGTGGCAATACCAATACCCGTATCGCTGACGTGGACAATCGCGATCGCCGACTGTTGGGCCAGAGTCACCTGAATGCGCCCGCCCTGAGGGGTGTATTTAATCCCATTATCCAGGAGATTGGCAAACACCCGCTGCAATTGGTTGGCATCCCCGTATACCCAGCTTTCACAGGGCAGATCGGCCTGGAGCTGTATGCCCGCAGCGGTGGCTCGGGGCTCAAAAAACTCGACCAAATCCTCTAGGATTTCGTGGAGTGGAATTTTAATCGCAGCATTCGAGGGCTGGGAACTCTGGGTGTCTGCCCGCGCCAACAGCAATAAGTCTTCAACTAAACGGCTGATTTGCTGAGTCGCTTGAGCCATGATGGTTAATTTTCGCAAATGTGTTGGATGCACCTGATCGGGATGGCTTTGCATGGCCTCCACCGCAATCTTCATCGCCGTAATGGGACTGCGTAATTCATGGGACGCATCAGCGGTAAATTGCTGTAGCTTCTCCATGTTCTGTTCAATGGGATGGAGCGATCGCCGGGTCAGCCACCAGCCTGTACCGCCGATGGATAGAGTGGCGATCGCGCCACCGACGCTCAATCCAATCAGCAATCGCTGCAAATCCGCAGCCATGACCCCGGTCGGGGTGCTGACTCTGACGTAGCCCTGGAGGGCTGCACGCTGCTTCGTGTCAATCCGAATCGTCAGGGAACGGATATCCCCGAGCTGTAACGGTTGAAATTGGGCGACGAATGGCCGCAACGGCAGAGAGTTACCCGCCCGCGCTAGGCGCTGCCCGTTGACGTCAAACCATTCCACCATTTCTGAGCTTTTCATTACTGGGCTCTGGCGTAAATCTTGCCATGCCAAATCTAAATCTCCGTCTTGATCGATTTCGGGGGGCAGTCGATGATTGGCGGCGGTGGGATTCTTTTGGATGGCGGGAAGATTGTGTCGGGCCGCTTCTGCAATGATCTTCAACTGCTGATCGAGTTCCTGAGATAGGCTGTAAGCAAAGAATTGATACACGGCGATCGCAGACAGGCCAATCACCAAAACCATGGCCCCCAAATAGGACAGCAGCAGTTTCAGACTGAGGGCCCGAAACTGCGATGACTGATACGCTGTTGGGCGGGATATGGGCGATCGGCGCTGCTGTCTCGCAGAGTCCCGCACAGAGCCCCTCACAGAGCATGGCCCAGTCGCAGTGCCTTTTGCCCTGGGTCTAAGCCTAAGCCATTTGCTTAAGCCGATACCCCAAACCGTAAACCGTTTCGATAACGTCATCCCGGACTCCTGCTGCTTTGAGTTTTTGTCTCAGTCCCCGGAGATGAACTTTGATCGTCTCTTTACCCGGTGGATCCTCCGATGACCACAGATGGTCAAGAATGGCGTCGGGGCGTAGAAGTTGCCCCGGACTACGCAAAAAGAGCTCCAACAAACTGTACTCCTTGGGGGTGAGCGCCAGCAATTGCTGATCATAGGTCACCTCACAGGTGGCGGGATTTAAGTGCAGATCGCCCCACTCCAAAACAGGAAACGCGGCCACCCCACCCCGACGCAATAAAGCTCGCATGCGAGCCAACAGTTCTTTTAAGTCAAAGGGCTTGACGACATAGTCATCGGCTCCAATGTCGAGGCTGGCCACCTTATCCACACTGGTATCCCGCGCGGTCAACATTAACACCGGCATGGCATACCCAGCCTGCCTTATGTTCCGGCAAAGTCCGATGCCGTCAAGCTTGGGCAGCATGAGATCTAAAATCACTAAATCGTAGGGAAATGCCTGGATTAGGGCCCATCCGGCTTCGCCATCGATCGCCCAATCTACCGCATACCGCTGTTCTACCAGCACTTCAGCCAACGACTCGGCAATCCACGCATCATCCTCGACTAACAGAACCTTCACAAGTCTGTCCCCACTCTGTGTATGCCCGAATGTTATGCCCGAATGTTATGCCAAAATTTGGGAGGCTGATTCTTCAGGATGCATGCATTTTGCCAAACCTGGGGCCATCTTTCCCAGATCTTTACCCGTTATCACTGATCATAACGAAGGTTAAATTCGGATAGGAAACTTCTATGAATCCATTGCAATCCTCATTAATTCTGGGTGCCGTCGTTTGGGGTTTAGCGAGCTGTAGTAGTCCTCAAGCCTCGACTCCAGACGCCTCGACTCCAGCCTCCTCCCCAGCAGCAACGGCCCCCAAGGCGTCTCCTAGCCCATCAGCCATGACGACAAAAGCGCCCGCCGGAGCAATGTCTGCCGCTTCTGCCGGCTTTACCGCGTTGCAGGGCGTGATTGCGCACACTAAAACAGCGATTGAGGCTGGAAATTTTGTCCAAGGAAAAACCGAATTCGACAACTTTGAAACGTCCTGGAAAACCGTAGAGGACGGAGTGAAAGCCAAATCAGGAGAGACCTACACCGCGATCGAAGACGGCATGGACAAAGTAACTGAGGGACTCAAGAGCAAAAATAAAGCAGACGTTTTAGCGGGACTGCAAGCCTTGGATAAAAGCGTGGCGATCGCGGCCAAGCCTTAAGCGACTGTTGTAAGCCCTCGGCGGCGAGTAGTCACAGGCCAAGTTCTCGCACCGCCACGGCACGCCCTCACAACATACCGTCACACAAACGGCCACTACAAAAAAGGAGGCCTTGAGGGTTCTTCCCTCAAAGCCTCATCGAAAAGCTCCATCTAAAACTATGGACAGACAAGTCAAGGCTAACGTTGATGACATTTTCTAAGGATGGCGTTTTCCCAGCGTTCGATGCTGGCCCCTGAGGCTCAGCCCACCGTCGCCAGCAGTTTAGCCTCATCATCCGGGGACAGTACCCGACCTTCATCGGCAAATCCGGCAATCTGGTCAAAGTTGAGATAGCGATACAGATCTGCCGCAAAGGGATCAATTTTCTTCGCCATGATGGTTTGGTATTCTTCCACCGTGGGAATTTTGCCCAGTAGCGCACAAACGGCGGCCAACTCCGCTGAACCCAGATACACCTGTGCCCCCTTGCCCATGCGGTTGTTAAAGTTACGGGTGGATGTAGAAAACACCGTGACCCCATCTTCGACTCGGGCTTGGTTGCCCATACACAGGGAACATCCCGGCATTTCGGTGCGAGCGCCCGCAGCCGCAAAGGTGCCATACACCCCTTCTTCCCGAAGATGTTGCTCGTCCATGCGTGTGGGGGGAGCAATCCACAGCTTAGCCTTGGCAATTCCTGCCCCTTCTAGCACCTTGGCGGCGGCGCGGTAGTGGCCAATATTGGTCATGCAGGACCCAATAAACACCTCGTGGATGGGATCCCCTGCACATTCCGACATGAGCTTAATGTTGTCGGGATCGTTGGGGGCGGCCACTAATGGCTCAGTAATTTGGTCCAGATCCACCTCAATGATGTCAGCATATTCGGCATCGACATCCGCCGTCATCAGGTGGGGATTGGCCAGCCATTCCTCCATCTTGCGGACACGGCGCAGGATGGTTCGGGCATCGCCATAGCCTCGAGCCACCATGTTCTTTAGCAAAGCAACATTGGATCGCAGATATTCCGCCACAGTTTCTGTACCGAGCTGAATGGTGCAACCCGCTGCCGATCGCTCCGCCGAAGCATCTGTCAATTCAAACGCTTGCTCCAGTTTCAAGTCCGGCAACCCTTCCATTTCCAACACCCGACCGGAGTAAACGTTCTTTTTATTCTGCTTTTCAACGGTCAATTTGCCCTGCTGCATGGCCACATAGGGAATTGCGTTAACAATATCGCGCAGCGTAATACCGGGCTGCAAGCTGCCCTTGAACCGCACTAACACTGACTCTGGCATGTCAAGGGGCATCGCGCCTAGGGCCGCCGCAAAAGCCACCAATCCCGATCCCGCCGGAAAGGAAATGCCCAAGGGAAAACGGGTATGGGAATCGCCCCCGGTGCCAACGGTATCGGGCAACAGCATCCGATTCAGCCAGGAGTGGATAATGCCATCCCCGGGATGCAGGGAAACCCCGCCACGGGAATTGATAAAGTCCGGCAGGGTTTTGTGGGTTTTGATGTCCACGGGTTTGGGATAGGCCGCCGTATGGCAGAAACTCTGCATGACCAAGTCAGCGCTAAAGCCCAGACAAGCCAGTTCCTTCAGCTCATCGCGGGTCATGGGGCCAGTGGTGTCTTGGGAACCCACGGTGGTCATGATCGGTTCGCAGGAGGTGCCCGGTCGGACCCCAACTAGACCACAGGCTTTGCCCACCATTTTTTGGGCCAGGGTGAAGCCTTTGCCGGTATCAGCGGGCAGGCTAGGCCGAATAAACAAGTCACTCGCGGACAAGCCCAAGGCGGCGCGAATCTTGTCTGTCAGAGTGCGGCCAATCAGTAGGGGAATTCGCCCGCCGGCTCGGACTTCATCCAGAATGGTGTCGGGTTTGAGGCTAAAGGTGGAAATAACAGCCCCAGCGGCATTGGTGATTTCACCCCTATAGGGATAAATCGTAATCACATCACCGGTTTCCATTGCGGTGACATCGCACTCGATCGGCAGCGCGCCAGAGTCTTCCGCTGTGTTAAAGAAGATGGGGGCGATTTTGCTACCGAGGATGTAACCGCCCGATCGCTTATTCGGCACAAACGGAATATCCTGGCCAATGTGCCACAGCACCGAGTTAATCGCCGATTTGCGCGACGATCCTGTGCCCACAACATCGCCCACATAGGCAACGGGATGCCCTTTTTGCTTAATCTCTGCCAAGGTTTCCAGGGAGCCGGGCTGACGTGTTTCTAGCATTACCAGGGCGTGCAGGGGAATATCGGGGCGCGTCGTGGCATGGGGAGCGGGGGAAAGATCGTCAGTGTTGGTTTCTCCCGGCACTTTAAACACGGTGACAGCAATCGATTCAGACAGTGCGGGGCGACTGGTAAACCATTCGGCATCGGCCCAGGATTGCAGCACCTGTTGAGCGTTGGCATTGCCAGCGGCGGCCAGCTCCTGCACATCGTGGAAGGCATCGTAGACCAGCAGAATTTTGCTGAGGGCGGTGGTAGCCGTAGCGGCGATTTCAGCATCAGGAGCGTGCAACAGATCGATCAGCGATCGCACGTTGTATCCCCCCATCATGGTGCCTAGGAGTTCCGTTGCAGCTTTGGGAGAAATTAACGGGCTGATTGATTCTCCGTGGGCGATCGCACTCAGGAAACCTGCTTTGACATAGGCGGCTTGGTCCACACCGGGGGGAACGCGATCGCGCAGTAAGGACAGCAAAAACTCAGCTTCACCCGCTGGCGGATTTTTGAGCAGTTCACATAAATCCGAAGTTTGCTGGGCATCCAAAGGGAGGGGGGGAATTCCGAGAGCGGCGCGATCGGCGACGTGTTGGCGATAGGTTTCAAGCATGGTGTCAGAGGTTCTTTGACGAAGCGAACAGGGAAATCTGCCTTAAAGCAATTTTTTGGACTGGGTCTTGCTCAGAGTAGGGGGGGAATCCCACTTGGCGCGGTTGGTGATGATACAAAATCGCCAAAGCATTTTCGAGTGTACAGGCATTTGAGGTCAAACCCCCTATTCCCAGTATGTGATCTATTCCCAGTATGCAAGGGAGACGGACCCAGGGTGGATACCCTATATAGCCAGGGGTAAATAGCTAGAGGGGAGATATCCATATATCTATATCCTAGCTATAGCCAAAAAGCATGAGGAGGGCGATCGCCCTCCTCATGCTTTTTCTAGAAAACCATACTTTTTCCGAGAAACTCGATGACGCGTAGCAAAGGAATAGGAGTTACGTTCCAACAACACCCAGGCTACGATTTATTGTCGGCACTAGACGGCTTGCTTTGCCTGACGCCGCCGTGCATATCCTAGGCCCATTCCGGCTAAGGCAATACCACCCATTGTCATGGGTTCCGGTACGGCTTCAGCCGCGCGGTAGGTGTGGTTATCGCTTTCAAAGGCAACACCTTGAGCAACCAAGTCAATGCGGTCAAAGGTTTGGCCTGGGCCAGAAAAGAAATTGACAAACAGGTTGTCGCTTGCTCCGGTCCAGCTCCCCTTAGCTGTGGTGGAAATGTCGCCCCCGCCAAAGGACTTGACCAGTTGACCGGCATTGTAGAAGTTAATTTTGTTGTGTGTGTCTACCGATCCCCAGTACAACCCAAAATAGTCAATGGCTTTCGCAAAGTTCATCGTTACGGATCCCGTAGCGCCAACCTTGCCACTGCCTTGATTAGAGATCGTCATGAACTTACTTGTGTCACCTAGGGGCGTAGCATGCTGGCCACTAATGCTGCCTTGAACAATATTGCCGTTGATGCCGGAATAGGTGACGAACCCACTGGTGGGTGCAGTCCCATTGTTGAAATCAACCGTTACGGCACCCGCCTGATTGGATTTGTAGCCTTCGCCTGCTACAGCGGTCCCGCCAACAGAAAAGCTAAAGGCAAAGGCAGAACTCGTGGTTGCCAGCATCGTAGCAGCAGTACCCAAAACGATGGCAGAAATCTTTAGCGTGTTCATAGGATGTAGTTTTGTGATGGTAGATGATGCGAAAAAATTTCGCGGTAGGACCTAAATAGCGAACTCAGAGACATGGATACAGGGCAGCCAATTGCGGCTCAGGACGTTACTGTTCTGTGTCTTCATGTATAAAAAGTAGCTAATCCCCATGGGGAATGCCTAGGGGATCGGCTGAGATTTCATCGGGAAAATGATTGACTCAGTTTTATATAAAGCTAAGACTAAAAGTGTCGAAAAGTCGCTTGATGAAAAGTCGCGAAATGCCTATGGAGTAAGTTGTCTGGCGGTTTGGCGGTGACAGATTTCTGACTACTGACAGCATTGCGTAAATCCACTAACGCCATAACGCAAAAATCTCCGTAATATCCCCTTAATCCCCAAAAGCTTGAGCCTAATAAAAACCCCTCAACGTGCCAAGGCTATGGCAGTGTTGAGGGGAACAACGTTACTTCAAGCAAAAATTAAGTCGGACATTGGAGGTTGTGCTCTTCGTTTCCACCAACTTGTGCCCTGAGCTGAGCTCGAAGGGCACAAGTTGGTGGAGTCAAAACTTGTGTCTGGTAGGGTCGCTAGGGAAGTTTGTTTGGGAGAAATCTCCTTAAAATCCTCAGAAAACGTTAGGAATAGTTGGGCGTAGTTTCTAGCACATCCTCTTCCATATTGCCCACAACCACCGCACAAAAGGCAAAAGATAGGACCAAAGGCAAGGGCGAAGACAGGACATAGCTACAGATGCCAGCCGCAATCGCACTGGATATTGCCGCTAAGCACCAGAACTGTTCCTCACGACACAGCCCTCTTTCTGCCTTGATTGACTGCAAGACTTCGGTAGGAATGGGCACGGGCATGACCGCATTGGGGGGAAATGCCCAGTAAAGGGAGCATTCCTGGAATAAATCCGTCCAGCCATTTTCCTGGCACCAGTCTTCAATCCATTGCAGGGCGTAGTGATTCATCGGGAAATCGTGAGTGGATAAACGGCGTACAAATAAATCGCACAATAACAAACTGAACAATTATAGAAACAGCGGTTGGATTGCCTTTACAACACGTAAAAGTTATCTTGCAAGACCACTAACGCAAACGACCCATCGATTGCGCTTTTGCAATTCAATGAGCCGTACTTCGATGTATTTACCGTATCAACTATTTCCCTGAAGCGGCCCTAAAGATATTAAAGTTAACGCCCCTAGCGATTTTTGAAATGTTCCGTAACGCAAAGGTCACTGAGAATTTTTACCTATAAAAGCTCAGGGATCGTTTCTGTAAAGGGAGCACATCACGGGGACTGTCTCCTAGAGTTTGTATTAGACTCCTAGAGTTTGTATTAGAAACGTTATAAAACGCTGGATATTTAAGCCGATTGTTTGATGGGCAAAACTTCTACCCGTTCTCCAGTGGCAGGATTAAGAAATTCTGTAGCTATGCCCGAGGCAATGAGGCGATCGCGGAACTCTTCTACACTGCCCATGGTTTTAATCAATAGGGGCAACAGGCCGCTGGTGCGAATATCTCCTAGGGTGGTAGGCAAAAAGTAGCTGGGCTGTAGGGCATTCACTAATTCCACGGCCTGTTGCGGCCCCATAATCACTTGCCCCAGCAGCGGGAAAATTTGCCCAATCACGGGGGCAATCACCACATCCACAGGCCCCATGTTCTGCAGTGCTGCCGTGGGCGATAGGTGCGGCTCATAATAGAGAGAAGTGCCCGTGGTGCGATCGCGCAGCCAAATCCCATTTTCTACTTGCCCGGGCTGAATTTCGGCACCGGGAACAGCAGTAATCTGCAAATCATCTAGGAGAGTTTCCTGCCAGGGGGCAAGGGCCGTGACATTGCGGTAGCCCAGGGATCGAACCACTTTAGCGGCGCTGGGAGAAGCAATTACAGGCAGGGTGCGATCCAGCTTTTCTAGGGTGGGAGGATGGCAGTGATCTTCTAGGCCCTGGGATAATACAATCAAATCAATGGGAGGCAGGGTTTCTGGGGTGAAGGCCAGGGGCGTGTTGTGGTGTGCCGTAAATAGCCAGGGTTGTCCATAAAACACCAGGGGATCCACTAACCAGGGATCGACCAGGATCGTTTTACCTGCGAGTTCAAATATCCAACTGTTGAGGTCAATCCGGGTAAGGTGCATGGCTTAATATTTCTTAAGAACCTATGGCTGATCATACAATCTCCCTGGGAACACAAATCAGAATTAGAACCCGTTCGTGAGCAAAATAGCCGCATGTCTGTCCCGTCTCCTTTGTCCGTAGTCCCTTTTCAGCCGCCCGTTGCCTTGACCATTGCTGGCTCGGATAGTGGTGGTGGTGCTGGAATCCAAGCTGATCTGCGTACGTTTGCCTTTCACAAGGTGCATGGCACCAGCGCTCTGACCTGTATCACAGCCCAGAATACCCAGGGGGTGACTCGGGTGGATGCTTTGCTGCCGGAAGCGGTGGTGGCGCAAATCGTGGCCGTGGTCTCGGATATAGGGGTGCAGGCGGCCAAGACGGGCATGTTACTGAATCAGGAAATTATCGAGGCGGTGTCAGAGCAGATAGCGGCGTTGTCTGTTCCCCAGGTGGTGGTGGATCCGGTGATGGTCTCTCGGACGGGGGCGCAATTGATTGCGGATGCCGCGATCGCCACCCTGCGGAGCCAGTTGATTCCCCAAGCGACCATCCTGACGCCCAACCGCTATGAAGCGCAAATCTTAGCGGGGATGGAGATTACAACCCTAGATGACATGAAAACCGCTGCCCAGCGCATTTACCAACTGGGGCCTCACGCCGTGTTGGTCAAAGGCGGTGGCATGGGCGGGGCCTTGCGGGCGGTGGACGTTTGGTTTGATGGGCAAGTACAGATCTTGAAAACCCAGGTTGTGGAGACACGGCATACCCATGGCACGGGCTGCACGTTGTCGGCGGCGATCGCGGCCAATCTCGCCCTGGGCTACGATCCCTTCACGGCCACTCGCCTTGCGAAAGACTATGTGACGAGTGCCTTAGGGTATGCCCTAGAGATTGGATCTGGCCCAGGACCTGTGGGGCATTTTTTCCCATTGCTAGAGAAATAAGCCGGAAGAATTTGGGTTCAGGGGAGTAGATGCGTGTAGACTACCCGCAAGCACTGTTCTGAATGTAGGGTGCGGGCGGCTCAGGCGTTAGGCTCTTCACCCCGCGTGCGTTCTCAAGTATTCTTATGAGGCAAACACGCCTGGTTTTGCCTAGGGCATCACATTCGCTTTGAACTCTGCGAGGTCATTGTGGGGATTCTAATTCGGCTGGCTATTGGACTCTTATTTTCTTTGTTTGGCTTAGTAAGCTATTGCGGCAACACGACCTATAATCCCGTCACCAATGAAAATCAGCGGGTGCAGCTATCCCCAAAACAGGAAGTGGTCCTGGGCTTGCAGTCTCGCAGTCAAATGGCTGCCCAGCATGGGGGACTGTATCCCGATCAGGCTCTGCAAAGTTATTTGGACCAGGTGGGGATGCGGATTGTCGAAAAATCCAGTGCCGCCAAAGCCGGCTATCCCTACGACTTTCATTTGCTGCGTGATCCCCGCACGATTAATGCGTTTGCTCTGCCCGGTGGGCAAGTCTTTATCACGGTGGCATTGTTTAACCGGCTGTCCTCGGAGGCTCAACTTGCCGGGGTTTTGGGCCATGAGATTGGTCACGTTGTGGCACGACATGGGGCCCAGCATTTGGCGAAACAGCAACTGGGGCAATCGTTGGTTACGGCGGTGGGTATAGCGGCCAGTGATGGGAATGGCGGCGGTAGTAATGCCCAGGTGTTGGCCCAGGCCGCAAATCAATTGATCAGTCTGCGCTATGGACGGCAGGATGAATTACAAAGTGACCAACTGGGATTTCAGTTTATGACTGAAGCGGGATACGATCCACGGGGTATTGCTGAGGTGATGAAGATTTTGGCGGCGACGCGCCAAGGTGGACAGCCGCCGCAAATTTTGAGTAGCCATCCGGATCCGGGCAATCGATTTGAGCGCTTGCAGGCTTTGATTAAAGAAAAGTATCCCCAGGGCATTCCCAGCAATTTGGAATCTGGCCGCGAGATTTATCAGCAGCAAGTTTTACCGAGACTGCGTGCTTCCGGAGCGTGAGTGGGCGATCAGGACGGTTGTTCAGCGGGAATGACAGACCACTATTCAGGAAAATTACGGAGGTCAATCCGGTCAATTTGGAGCCTCCAGGCAATCCTACGGGGTATCTTGTGACCAGAATCACAGGTGCATTTAGGGGTAGATCACTTCAGGAATATGTGAATGGGCGGAAGATTATGCCATGGAGTTTACCGGATCCCTATCATGAACAACGCCATTCGCCGACTGGTTGAGCAAGCTTTGTATTTCAAGCAGTTGACGCCCGCGATCGAAAATGAAATCAATTACGAACTGACTCGCACTGGGCATATCTCTGATGTTGATTTTGAAGCGTTAGAATTGCTGATGTCGGAAATGGATGAAGGCCGAATCCGTTTGGTTCCTAGCGTGTAAGGGTATTTCGGTACCGCCTGCGATCTGGGCATGGTTTGTTACCGGAAGGGTTGCTGTGGGCATTTGGTGCATCTCGCTATCTCTCGCGAAATATTTTTCTCTGGCATTTATTTTCTCTAGTCTGATTTTTACTTCTCTAGACTGTTTGTTGTTGTTCAGCGTTCCTATGGGGTCTGAGTCAGTCGCGTTCTCCTCTCTCGATGGGCGCTGACGCGATCGCCCGCCTTAGCAAAGCTATATTTTTGATCAAGTCATCTTAATTGCGTGCTCAGGCGATCTACACTTCAAGCCTGACATCAGAAGCTGCGCCTCTTGGGATTAGTCTTGGGATTCAGAGGCCACCCCTGGGGAATGGTCGCGCGTTTTGCACCCTTCGCTACACAGCAAAACATGACCGCTACTCGCGCCTTGATTGTTCTCTCACCATTTTTCTGGCATGAGTCACCGGAAAACGGGGCTTCTTGGCACTTGAGGATCTCGCTTGGGGATCTTCATGGATGTTGCCGCTGGAAGCTATTTGCACAGTGATGTCTGCACCGTGAAACCATCTGCACCGTGAAAATATCTGCACCGTGAAAACATACGCTACACTGGATAACGGTTTAGATTACTGTTCAGCAGTCAATGCGAAGGCATGTTTTATAGGCAACTCCGAATTCCGTTGATGGCGCAACTTGCCGTGACAAACCCCGAGCGAACTATTTAGGGGCAGGGTTAATTTAAACCTAGATCGGACGTGACCCCCGATCAAACGCCCCGGCTCTGTCCTGACCGTTGTTCACGAAGTTTCTTGCCAAGGGGAGTTTTCCAATGTCTGCTGAAAATGCTTTGTCTGCTGAAAATGCTTTGTCTGCTCAAGATATTTCATCTACCAAAAATTTCTCTGATGAGACCGTACCTACTCTAGCTACTGCCGAAGTGGCCCCAGCTAGAATTTATTTACCCAAAACCAGTGAATCTGAAACGCTGAAAAAAATTCGCCACACAACGTCTCACGTGATGGCCATGGCGGTACAAAAGCTGTTTCCCAAGGCTCAGGTGACAATTGGCCCCTGGATTGAGAATGGCTTCTACTACGATTTTGACAGTCCTGAGCCGTTTACCGACAAAGATCTGAAGGCAATTAAGAAGGAGATGATTAAGATCATCAATCGCAAATTGCCGGTGGTGCGTGAAGAAGTGAGTCGCGCGGAGGCAGAGCGACGGATTCAGGCGATTAACGAACCCTACAAGTTGGAAATTCTGGCAGGTTTGCAGGAGCCGATTACGCTCTATCACATGGGGGAAGCGGCCTCTTCGTTATGGTGGGATTTGTGCGCGGGGCCCCATGTGAAGAATACGGCGGAACTGAATCCAAATGCGATCGCCCTGGAAAGTGTGGCCGGAGCCTATTGGCGGGGAGATGAAACTAAAGCGCAACTGCAACGCATCTACGGGACGGCCTGGGAAACACCGGAGCAGTTGGCCGAATACCAACGCCGCAAGGAAGAAGCCTTGAAGCGCGATCATCGCAAGCTGGGGAAGGAATTGGGCTTGTTCATTTTTGCGGATGTGGTGGGGCCGGGGTTGCCGCTGTGGACGCCAAAGGGGACGGTGCTGCAATCGCTGCTGGAGGATTACCTAAAGCAAGAACAAATCAAGCGGGGCTACTTGCCTGTCGTCACACCTCACATTGCGCGGGTCGATTTGTTTAAACAATCGGGGCACTGGCAAAAGTACAGTGAAGATATGTTTCCGATGATGGCGGAGACTCAGGAGGATAAGGATAAGGAAATCGGATTTGTGATGAAACCGATGAATTGTCCGTTCCATATTCAAATCTATAAAAGTGAGCTGCGATCGTATCGGGAATTGCCCATGCGACTGGCGGAATTTGGCACGGTGTATCGCTATGAGCAATCTGGCGAATTGGGTGGCCTCACCCGAGTGCGCGGCTTTACGGTGGATGACTCGCACTTGTTTGTCACGCCGGAGCAGTTGGATGCCGAGTTCATGAGCGTAGTGGAACTGATCCTGAGTGTGTTCCAGAGTCTGCAACTGAAGAATTTCCGGGCTCGCTTGAGCTTCCGCGATCCGGCCAATCCGGATAAGTATATTGGCTCGGATGAAGCGTGGGAGAAGGCGGAGAGTGCTATCCGCAAGGCGGTACAACATCTCGGCATGGAGCATTTTGAAGGGATTGGGGAAGCGGCGTTCTATGGTCCTAAACTAGATTTCATCTTCCAGGATGCGTTGGAACGGGAGTGGCAGTTGGGCACAGTGCAGGTGGATTACAACCTGCCGGAGCGGTTTGACTTGGAGTATGTGGCTGATGATGGCACGCGGAAACGCCCCGTGATGCTACACCGGGCACCGTTTGGGTCTTTGGAGCGGCTGATTGGCATTCTGATTGAAGAGTATGCTGGGGATTTCCCAGTGTGGTTGGCTCCGACGCAGATTCGGTTGCTGCCGGTGGGGGATGAGTTTGTGCCCTTTGCGCAGGGTGTGGTGAGTCAACTGCGGCGCTTGGGGGTGCGGGCGGAGATGGATGCCAGTGGAGATCGCCTGGGCAAGCTGATCCGCAATGCGGAAAAGGAGAAGATTCCGGTGATGGCGGTGGTGGGTGCGAAGGAAGTCGAGGCGAATTCGCTCAGCATTCGCACGCGGGCTGCTGGGGAACTGGGGGCAATTAGCGTGCAGGAAGTGGGCGATCGTTTGCAAGCGGCGAATATCACCCACGGGAATTTTTAAGGGCTTTTCCCGGATTGATTTCTGAGCTACACACGCCTAAATTCGATTAGCGTAGATCCTGCTGCTGCTTTATTTGAGGGTAGTCTTGATTCCTCTGCAATCAGCCCCCGGCAATCAGTATGAATGCCGGGGGCCATAGTTTTGCTCAAATTGGCCGAGTTGCGGAGTTGTCTTTCTAGAGACTCTGGCTTCCTGTTGTCGTTGGCCAGCAGAAGTTTCATCTAATCTTCAATAGCCACAACGATGGCATCAATCCGACGCCGTAGTTTTACTGAGCCTTTTGGGTCGTCAATTCACCATCATTCTAGATGTAATTTTTCTAACCTTCATACTCGCAGGCAATTTCATTAAGTTAATATGCGCAAAAGTCCTAGTAAATGGACGGATGATACCCTTTTCCCCAGACAGTAGAAATGCCAGGATTATTTTAATACTGAAGCTATTTTATACATAGCTTCAGTATATCCCGTTATTTCTACTCAAGGGGTAAGGATATGGCAACATTTAATTTCACGTTTGATCCAGGGACGACCGTCCAGCAGATGGTCGGCTTTGAAATGGCGGGCCGGGTTTGGTCCAGGTACCTGTCTGATGCGGTGACGATTAACCTTCATGCGGGGATAAGCAGCAGTTTGCCGACGAATGTCATTGGGGGCGCATTGCCGGGGTTTCAGGCCAACCGGGCCTATACCACTGTGCGCGATCGCCTCTATGCCGATGCCACCTCTGCAGATGACACTGCCGCTACCAATGGCATTCGCAACTACAACAAGTACGCTGATTTCTCTCAATGGGATCCAGGTGTCGATCCCACTACTCGACTCCATGCAACCGTTGACCTCTTTTTTGATGGTTCCCTTGCTTGGGATAACGGCATTTTGGCTAGGATCTGGCAGACTTGGTTCCCAGACGCTGATCGGCTGAACTCTGGAGGTAAAACCTATATTGACCTTAAAGATAATGTCAATGCTGCCAATATGGTCTTGACTCGGGCCAATGCTAAAGCCCTCGGCGTGAGCCTGGATCAAGCGGGTAATACGGTGCTCGATGGCTATGTCATGCTGAGTGACTTGTCTAACTTCTCCAATGTGGTCTGGAATTATGACTACACCCGGAGCAGTGTGGCAAGCAGTAATTCTTTAGACTTCTTTAGCGTGGCTCTGCATGAAATTGGTCATACCCTGGGGTTTGTCAGTGGGGTTGATCGCCCGGGTTGGCTCAGTCCATTCTTTACGACTACGACTGGTTCTCTCAATGGTCTTTGGACTTCGGGTACCACTGATAATTATTATGTTGATAGTTTCAGGCGCGCCAATTTTGCGACTCCGCTTGACCTATTTCGCTATAACAGTACCACTACCACTCATTGGGGGGGGTGGCGGGACTTTTCCGTTGGCGGTGCAACCATGTTTTCCTTTGATGGCACAACTGCGATTGCGAACTTCGCCACCGGACTGGAGACATCCCTCGGCGGCAGTGGGCTGCAAGCCAGCCACTGGCAAGGAACCACGGGTTCTTCGGGCATCATGAACCCCACCCTGGGGTTGGGCGTGCGGCGGGAGATTTCCACCCTGGACTTGCGGGGGATGGATGCGATTGGATGGAATCTCACCAATACTAGTAACGCGGTGCAAAATATCGATCTCTCGGCGCTCCGCACCCAGTCGATTCAGTCCCTAGAAGCCCGCAATCGGAACTCGACCACGGTGACGACCGCCACCAATGCACTGAACTGGTACAACACTAACTTGACGCGATCGCTGACGCCTTTAGTGAGTAATCGTGACCAAGACATTCACACGATGCTAACCAATAGCCAAATCTATGATTTGACTAGAGTTTCGGGTACGAGCAGTACGGGTACGGTCACCAGACAAGTGTTTGCCAGTATGTTTCAGCAACAGCAAGGGTTTCGTTCAGAACTGTGGGAGGTGGCTCCCGTTGACACGCCAGTGCTAGAGGTGGATATGACGAGTCTAGGGGCAGATGTTTCTACCTTAATGACTGGGACGACGGCAGAGCCATTGGCTTTGGGTCTGACTTCAGCAGCGCCCACGGCTGAAGTGCCCCTACGACTTATAGCGCCGATGGGGCAAATAAGTGTGGCCTGGGTGGACAGCGGCATGGATGACCGATTTGTCGTGGTGCCCTTGGCGGGGTTCTTGTCAGGAGCGGGGGGGGAAGCCGCTGGTGTCAGAAGTCAAACGGTGGCGATCACGGGTACTTCTTGCTGGGGGACTGGGATAGATACCCGAGACTACGATAGTCAATGGCAGGGGCGTCTATTAACCCCAATCCCGGACTCTGACAAACCCATAAGTGAGTACGCGTTTAGTGAATTTTCTGATGGCTTAGATGTGCTGAATTAGAGGCACTGATTCGTTTAACATTGCTGAGTCTACAGTTCCCTGTTGATTACGCTTTTTGATTACACCCCTGTGAACAATTCGGTTAACAGGGGTATTTTGATGCACTACGTTCTGATAGCTCTAAACATTTAGACCCCAAGTGTTCCGGCCTTTCGTGAGCGATCGAGATGCCTCGCTCCCCTCCGTTGCACTCAGAATGCCAGGGCGGTTTATTGGACTGGGAAACTTTTTATTTTCTGCCGACAGTGCCATTAGTCTAATCCTTTCCGTTGATTTGGGGTTTGCCATAATTAATGACTCAGCACTCAAGTACTTTCTAACGGTGACGTCAGGCTAGAGCTTTATTGAATCTTCTTTGACCATAACGATGACATCAATCCGACGCCGTAGTTTTACTGATCATCTTGAGTCGTTAATTCATCATTATTCTAGATGTAATTTTTATGACCTTCATACTTGCAAGTGATTTCATTAAGTTAATATGCGCAAAGACCCCATAATCCAGACGGATAATACTCTTCTGCCCAGGCAGCAGAAATGCCAGGATGATTAAATACTGATGCTATTTGATACTTAGCTTTGGTGTATCCCGTTATTTCTGCTCCGGAGTTAAGGCTATGGCAACATTTAATTTCACGTTTGATCCAGGGACGACCGTCCAGCAAATGGTCGGTTTTGAGATGGCTGGTCGGGTCTGGTCGAGGTACTTATCTGATCCCGTTACGATTAACCTCCATGTGGGGGTTAGCAGCAATTTACCGACAAATGTGATTGGAGGAGCATTACCGGGGTTTCAGGCCAATCGCGCCTATACGACTGTGCGAGATCGTCTCTACGCCGATGCTACCTCTACCGACGATGCCACTGCTACCAATGGCATCCGTAACTACAATAAGTACGATGATTTCTCGATGCGTCATCCGGATATCGATCCGAAGACGCAACTCCACGCGACGGTTGACAACTTTGTTGAGAGTTCCCTCGATTGGTACAATAACGCCCCGGCTACTACCTGGAATAATTGGTTTTCAGATGCTGACCGTCTTGCCTATGGAGGTAAAACCTATATTGACATCAAAAAGAACGTGTATGGCAGCGATATGGCACTGACTCGGGCAAATGCTAAAGCCCTGGGTGTGAGCCTCGATCAAGTGGGTAGCAAGACACTCGATGGCTATATTCTTCTCAGTGACTTGTCTAATTTCTCCAATGTTGTCTGGAATTATGACTATACCCGGAGTAATGCTGCAGGCAGTAATTCCCTAGACTTTTTGAGTGTTGCATTACATGAAGTGGGGCATACTCTTGGTTTTGTCAGCTCGATCGATCGCCCCGATTGGCTAAAACCCTTCTTTACGTCTACGAGTGGCCAGATCAGTGATATTTGGAATCTGGCAACAATGGGTACTTACTTTAATGACGCATTAGCGCGCACCAATTTTGCAACTCCCCTTGACCTGTTCCGTTATAACCTAACCAATACCAGTCACTGGGGCGGCTGGCGTGACTTGTCAGTCGGTGGCACAGCGATGTTTTCTCTAGATGGAACAACGGAGATTGCGAAATTTGCCACAGGGCTTGAACAAACTCTGGGCGGTAGCGGGTTACAAGCCAGTCACTGGCAAGGAACCACGGGCTCCTCTGGTATTATGAATCCTAGCTTGGGCTTAGGGGTGCGGCGAAATATTGGTAGCTTGGATCTGCGCGGTATGGATGTTATTGGCTGGAACCTCGCCAATAACAGTAATGCTGTACAAACGATTGATCTATCCACGCTTCAGACTCAGGCAGCTCAGGTATTGGAAGCCAGGAATCGCAACTCGGCAACAGTTACCACGACAACGAATGCCCTTGCCTGGTACGGTCAAAATCTGACGCGATCGCTCACCCCCTTGGTGATTAATCGTGACACAGAGATTACGACCATGCTAGTCGATAGCCAAGTCTATAACTTGACGAGAGTTGCCGGTTCGAGCAGTACGGGGACGGTAACGAGACAAGTGCTTGCTAGTATGCTTGAGCAACAGCAAGGATTTCGTTCAGAACTGTGGGAAGTGGCTCCGGCGGATGCTCCAACTCTACACGTTGAGATCACCAGTTTAGGAGCAGATGTTTCTACCTTAATTGCTGGGACGACGGCAGAGCCATTGGTTCTGGGTCTGACTTCAGCATCGACTACTACTGAAGTACCCCTACGATTGATGCCGCCAATGTTGCAAATTCAGGTGTCATGGTTGGACAGTGGCATGGATCACCGATTTGTCGCGGGGCCTTGGACTGAGTTGATGTCGGGGGTTGGAGGGGAAACCTCTGATGCCACAATTCAAACAGCGGCGATCGCTGGTAGCCTTCCCTTGGGCAGCGGGATGGATGCCCCTGACTATGATAGTCAACTGGGGGGCCGTCTATTCACCCCAATTATGGACACCGAGAAATCCATGGATGACCGCGCGTCTAGCTTTGAATTCTCTAGTGAATTGGATTTGCTGCTCGGTTAAGCCTTGTCCAAGCCAAATCTATGCTGGCGGATGCCCCTGTTAACGCTCTTCGTTGACGGGGGCATTTTGATGGGCTATTTCTGCTGTGTTCCTTCCGCTAACTGGGGTAGATCTGCTGCGTAATGCATCTTTGGCAGGAAAATTCCGGTGTCATTATCGTCCGGACAATATTTGGATCAGGAAGCTGATGACTAGGATGGCGATCGCCCCTAGCACTAGCAGCACCAACGCCAATACTGCTAGCGCCAAAAAGACAAAGCGGCGATCGGCCTTGCGGGTGGTTTCGGGCGACTTTAGATGGGTCTCTAGCAAATTGACATTCTTGGTGTTGGCTTTCCAGGTGGTATCAAATAAGTCCCCTAAAATCGGCACCGATCCAGCCAGGGCATCTAACAGAATGTTAAATATCATCCGCAGTAGCACTGTTTTTGGCAGGCCCAACTGGACCGCTTGCAGCAAGATATAGCCAGACATCACCATGCCAATGACGTCACCGCCCACGGGCAGTAGCCCGACCAACGACTCTAACCCTACCCGCCAGCGGGTTCCGGGGATGCCCCAAGCCCGATCCCACAGATCGCTAACCCGCCGGAGATGGGCGAGTTTTTCCAGAGTTGGGTCGGAAGTGATGGGGCGCAGGGAAGGATTGGGTTGGGACATGGCACCAGCAATCAATAAACACTGGCACTATTTTGCCGCGATTTGGGATCAATTTGCCGCGATTTGGGATCAATGCAACGCTCTTTTGATTTTGATAACCGCGATCGCCTACAAATCCTGGGTTGCCAAAGTTGGATCTAGGACCGCCAGAATCAGAAAGGCTTTTTGGAAAAGGGGGCGATAGGTTAGGAAAATTTCCCTAGAGAAATCAAATTTCTCTAGGGACGGATATCTGGAGGGACAGATATCGGGTTGCGCGGGGTGAGCACGTTTAAGCTCACAGAAATCAGTGAGGAAGATCACAAGCGTTGTTTGAGGAATGTGTGAATCTGAATTGTAGTGAATTACCGGTAGACAAGTTCAGGACTTATAGATGTCCGAATTGATAATTAAACTATTTACTGGTCAAGAACCATAGGTTTATTGATTCTTGATTCCATAGTTTACTATCAGATTAATCTTCCTCCTGAATTTACTCTATTAGTGATTCTAAAAGTATTTATTTTTGATTTGCTTGCAGTTCAAGAATTTGTTTGCAATTCAATATTTTCTGAGTTGATACCCGCGCATTTTAGTCGCTTGCGTCTTTGGTGGGTATGCCTTTTGGGGCATATCTCAGAAGCGCACGCCTCAGATTAAATTTTCGACTAATCTTCCGATCAAGTTCCAGATTAAGCTCCCAGATCAATCTTGTCCATTCTCTGCTATTTCTTCCAGTTGCCCCTCGCTCCTGTCATCAACTCCTCCGGCTTATCCGGGTGATCTACTCATCAATAGGACGTGCTCTATGTCGAACCAAGATCGAGTGCCCGATACCATTATTAAAAGCTCTGTGGACCACTCCTACAACTATCACACACTGGTGCGACATCAGGGTGTGATTCTGGCTTTTGCTATGGACAGTCAACGACAAATCTATTACTCTGTCCTTAATCTTAAGGCTCAAAAATACACTACTTTAGACGTTAATTTCTGGTCAACTAATCCCAAACTACTGAGGTTTCCTAACGAAATTACTGAAGTTGGTTTTGGGGTAACAGATCAAACGCTATTGCCTACAGTGAAGAAATCATCGGATGTCTCCCACGACACGGCGTCCGCCACTGACATCCATGAATTCCTATCCACCACAGCACGCCTTACCGCTGATGCACCCTTTCAAGTGATGTCCGATGGGCAGTTTGTCTACGTGCTACGGCAGGCGATCGCCGCCAGTCATCCCGATACGATCACTGTGTCAGGTCCCCAGGGCCACCCAGTGGCGATCGTGGATTCAACACTGCTGCTGGATCGATTTATTCTGTCGGGCATTGCCCCTGCTGCCGCTGCGTCGGGCCAGCCCAGCCCCGAGCCGGAACTTCTGACTTCGGGCGATCGCATCGACTTAGGTGGGGCTGAGATCAAACTGGGCCAACGCTTCAGTCAGGAAGCCTGGATTTTTCTCTACGTAACGCCCCAGATGCCCAACCCGGAACTGCAACAACCGTTGCTAGGAACTAGCCAAAATACGGCGGATGCACCGCCCTCAGTACGGATTGTGAATAACCGTAAGCTGCGGGTGGGCTTTGGCGATGGCGAACGGTTTTGTTCCTTCATTACCGACAATGTGCTGATGAAGCGGGTGGATATGAGCCAGAGCAATGACCAAATGCTGGATATTAATGCGGAACTGGTGGCGATCCAAACCCTGCAAGCCCAGGTGAATGAAAAAAGCCAAGCGTTGGTGAACCTTAGCACGGACTTAGAGTTTTGCGATCGGGTGCTGAACATCATTGACAATGCCTTGGCCAATCGCCCGACGGGAGCTGTGCCCACCAGCGAACCCAAGGGTTTTGATATATTGCAACGCCTGCCGGGGATTGTGTCTACCCTGCAAAGCCGGCGTAACCAATTGAGTGCACTGCAACGGGAACTGAGTCGATTGCAGCAACTGTTGAATGATGCCAATGTGTCGGTGTTCGAGTACAGTGGCTTTGGGGGGCGATCGCTCGTGCTCAACGATGGCGGGCGAAGGACAGGATTCTTTGGCTGCACATTCCTGAATGCTAACGGGTTCAACGACATCATTTCTTCAATTCGTCTGCCGCGTGTTGTTACCCAATCAGGCACCGTGATCAACATCCTAGAAGTCACGGCATTTGTGGATGCGAATCGCGGTGGAAGGAGTCGGGTATATACGAGCAGCGGTTTCGTAGGCGGCGACTTTAACGACATCATTTCCAGCATTGAGGTGCGGGTTAATGCCGCCTTTCAGAATGTATTGAATACGGCCAATGATGGAGCAACTACAGCCCAACAAAAATTAAATGAGGCGATCGCTGTACTCCAAGGGCTACGTACATCCCTCAACGTCATCCGCCAAACCAAGGAAACTGAACTCAGGCAAATCACCCAATCCTGGGCTGACCTGAAGCTACAACTCCGAGGCAAAACCACCTGCCTCAACAGTGGCTTTCAATTGAAGGTGCCTTTGGCGCATGCCGACGCAGTGGAGCGTCGATTTTCGGAGGGATTCTCAAATTTGTCTGGACCGCCGAGACGCTGCTGCTATTTGACAGTGCCACGGGCCATATGGCGCTGTATTTTCGGGGCCAGGATGATCAATTTTTTGTCACCTACTATGAAATTCTGACTTAGCGGGCACAGTATCCATTTATGTTAGTGTCTTTAATTTTTCGCCATCCACTGAAGAGTAATCGGGCGATTTTTGCAACCCTTAGCTGACGGATGCTCTGAAATCCAGTTTTTTATTCTCAATGTTATTGCAATGATTCTCAAGAATATTGAGTCTCAGCTAGTCTTATTGATGCTTGCGGTGACCCTGGGCTGGAGGCCCACGGGCTTCCAGTTCTAGGCGTGTTTGAAAACTTACAGCCTAGAATGCAGGGTGAGAACGTGGGGCCTAGGCCAACTCAAGCTTGCTTCCCAGGTACGCGCCCCCACCAGGCCGCCAGTGCTGTCCCGATTACACCATGACGGAGTGAATCGATCAATAGGTAGGGTGGATCGGAGTTCGGTTGGCGTTGCATCACCCGCCGCAGACTCCACAGGCTGTAGCCCACCGACCAAGCCAGATCGGCCATGGCTGCATAGAGCCAGCCATGGTTCTTCACAAAATAGCGTCGCCGGGAATCGAAAACGTACTGGGGCAGTCGCTTCGGCTGCTGATTCGTCGCAGTGACCCCAGTACTTTGGCCCGCGATATGCATAACGCGGCTTTGCGGCACATACCAGCAGGACCAACCCGCCCGTTTGGCTTGGAGACAAAAATCCGTTTCTTCGTAGTAAAGGAAATAGTCCTCATCCATTAAGCCGATCGCCTCAAAGACCTGCCGCCGGATCATCATGCTGGCTCCGGGGAGCCAATCTACTGCTTCCGGGGTTTCCGTCATTGCTTGGGCAATCACCCATTTTGATAGCAGCTTTGAGACAAGGCCGAGCCGTAGGCCACCATCCAGTTCACTGAAGACCGACGGGAAGCGAAAAGCCGTTGCCCAGGGTTTCCCGGCCTGATTTTCCGCACTGCTGCCCGTAATGCCAGCGGTGGGATGCTGGTCCATAAACTCCACCAACGCCCGCAGCGCCCCCGGACGCACCTGCGTATCTGGGTTCAGCAGCAGGTAATAAAGCGGGGGATTCTCAGCCTGTAACGCGGGCCGAATAGCCAGGTTGTTGCCATAGGCGTACCCGCCATTGTGATCAGAGGGGAGAACTGTGGCCCACCCTTGCCAGCCCTGCTGGCTAATTGCAGTCTGAATGGTTTCGGCGGAGCGATCGCCGGAGGCATTATCGACCACCACCACCTGGGTTCCTGGCTGCGATCGCACCTCAGGTTCCAGGGATTGCAAACATTCCAGTGTTAGCGGAGCCGTCCGATAGTTAACGATGACAACGAGTAAGGAACACGGGCAAGTGGGCGAAAGCACTGTTTCTAGAGTCATAGGGAGTTAAATAAGGTGCGTGATCGAGGGCCAGTTAATGTCCAGCCCCATGAAAGCCATGGGTGCTAGCCATTTTTAAGTTCCCTTGTTGTGCGAATCGGCGCAGGCAGCATCCAGGTAAGCCTGCATGACTGCCGCCAGCGTTTGCACATGGGGCTCCTGCAACATGCTGGAATGCCCACCGGGAACATCGTGGACTTGCACACCTGCCGTGGTCCGTTTGCCCCAGCCCAGCAGGGGATCACTGTATACTTCGATGCCGGGGGTGTCATCAATATCGGTGTGATCAAATAGCTGACTTTTTTGAGTGGCACGGAAGAGGAGAATTTCTCCCTCAAAGAGTCCCTGGGGAGCATACTCCTGTTTTGCCCACATCAACACCTTGCGCACCGGAATGTTCTGGAGGCATTGTGGCAGGGACAGGCCGTGATCCAGGTAGTACCGGAATAGGGTGAGTTGCACTTGGTCATTAATATGGCCGAATTGCTTTTGTATTTCATAGACCACCAAATTCGTGATTTTTTTCCGAGTTTCATTCAGGCCGTACAGCAGCTTTTCATGGCGCTTTAGATGTGATTGTCCTTGCAATAGCGTTGAAAAACTGTTCAAGCGCTGTTTTGCAATGTATCCCGTGTTTTGCGGGGTATCCACATCCACGGCATCCAGCATCGCCAGCATTTTGACCTTCTCCCCCTGCTGCTGCAAGTGTTGGGCGATCTCCAGGGCCAGTACACCGCCCACGCACATGCCCCCTAGGAAATAGGGGCCGTGGGGCTGCACCTGGCGAATGTGCTCCACGTAGTCAATGGCTACCGCTTCAATGCGGCTGTGCAGGATGGGAACGCCGGGACGACTATGGGGTTGTACGCCATAGACGGGGACCGCCGGATCGAGCTGATGCGCCAGAGAACGGTACAGCAGGGTTTCACCATCGCCATCGTGAATCAGGAAGACTGGCGGTTTGCCCTGCCCCGGCCTTAACGGCACCACCGAATTTTGGGGAGTCGAATTTTGCTGTGTAGGTTCAGGGGTAAGGGCGTCAGCCAACTGGGCGATCGTCGGCGCAGTCAGAATCGTACTCAGGGGGATCTTGTGGCCCAGGATCTGTTCGATTTGCATCGATAACCGCACAGTCAGCAGAGAATGACCGCCCAAATCAAAGAAGTTATCGTGAATGCCAATGGGCTGGATGTTTAGGAGTTCTTCCCAAATTTCCACCAACGTGTGCTCCAGAGGCGTGCGGGCCGGAACGCCCGAGGTCAAGACAGCGAGGTCAGAGGGGCTGGGTAGCGGCAATGCGCGCCGATCGATTTTGCCATTCGGCGTCAGAGGCCAGCTTGCCAAAGGCACAAAGGCAGCAGGGATCATGTACTCGGGGAGTGTTTGCTGTAAATGCCGGCGATAGTCCTGCACAGGGACCAGAGCGTCCGTAATCACGTAGGCGACTAAGCGCTTTTCACCGGGCTGATCTTCCCGTGCCACCACGACGCATTGCCGGACCTGAGGATACTGGCTGAGCGCCGCCTCGATTTCTCCCAGTTCCATGCGGAATCCCCGAATCTTGACCTGATGGTCAATGCGGCCCAGGCATTCCACCTGGCCATCGGGCAACCAACGCACCAGATCCCCGGTGCGATAAAGCCGTGCTCCTGGCGTAGGGCTGAGGGGATGGGGCACAAACCGTTCAGCCGTCAGTTCGGGCCGATTGAGATAGCCCCGTGCCAAACCATCGCCCCCAATGTAGAGTTCTCCGGGTACCCCGATGGGGACAGGTTGCCCGTGGGCATCCAGAATGTAGAGTTGAGTGTTATCTAGCGGTCGGCCAATAGGGATGGGGCCGTCTCCGGTTTGGACTGGGCAACCCGTTGACCAAATGGTGGTTTCCGTTGGTCCATAGAGATTCCACAGGGCGTTGCCCTTCGGAAGTAATTGATTGGCCAAGT
>CAVYAN010000102.1:0-14146 GCA_963766075.1 uncultured cyanobacterium
GCTAACACAATCTATGGGATTTATGGTCTCGTCGCATTTCACAAGCCGATCGAGTGGTTTACAAGTTCGATGATGAATATGTTTACATCTTTGCCATTGGCGGCCACTACGACACACGTTAGCGTGATCCGACATTTAGCCGCAGCCCAACCAATCTGCCCGCAATCGCCCTACCCATTTCCCCCTGCCTAAGCCTCGCCTGAGGCAGCCGCCACGATCGCTTCCACCCGCGCCTGCCCCCATCTCCAGGTCTAAAAAACGCCTTATATTTGGCTAAATCAACGAAAAACTGCTCCCCTAAATCGCTAGCATCCTGTTGCTCAGGTACAAAACTATGACCCTTGCAACCTCACCCCTCATAACCGATCAACGCCTGGTTTTAGCTGGGCGCACTTGGGAGCAGTTCAAGCTGATTCAAGCTGGCTTCGAGGACTTTCCCGGTTCTCGTTTGTTTTATTACAAAGGTACAATTGAGATCCTCATGCCGGGACGTGACCATGAAGTGTTGAAAAGCCTCATTGGGTTTTTGATTGAACTATTTTTCTTGGAAACTGGTATTGAGTTCGCGCCAACAGGTTCCATGACTCAAGAGCGTGAGGGCATGGCATCGGTTCAGGCCGATGAATCGTATTGCATTGGGGCATCCAAGCCCATTCCTGATCTATCCATCAAAGTAGTATTTACCAGTGGCGGCCCCAACAAGTTGCAGCACTATCAAGCATTGGGCCTGCCAGAAGTCTAGTTTTGGCAAGATGGGGCGTTTAGCCTGTACCGCCTACGGGAATCTGGTTATGAACGCATTGATCGAAGCCAGATTCCCGATCTGGCAGCCCTAGATTTTGGGTTACTCAGTCGGTGTGTGCGCATGGGTGAGACATCCAGACTGGAAGCCATGCACGAGTTTCGGCGGGGTGTCCAGCAACGATAAGGTTGCGTCAACTGGCACTGTGAGATCGCTTAGAAGCGGCGATCGCCGCTTCTAAGCCAAACAGACCTACCGACTCAACGCCGTGATGGCTCAGGTGTCGAGCAAGCGCGATCGAGGCTGGGTGAGATGGGACTGGTTGTGATGGAGTGATTTTAGGGATGATTTTAGGAGCGATCGCCTCCCCGGCAAAATCCAAGTCAACAGAGATCGAAGCGAGATCGTCCCCGCCTAAAGATTCAGAGATGTGGTGACTACCAAATTCGGCTCATGCTCAGTACAAAACCTGGCATCACCGCACCGCACGCGATCGCCTCCGGTGCCTGCAAGATCTCCACCTCTTGCCCCAACCGATAAATCTCCACCTGCCGATCCTGTGGGTTCACCAACAGCCCCAGCTTCACCCCAAGCCGTTGATATTCCTGCATCTTCTCCTGCAACGGCTTCAAATTATCCGTCGCCGATCGCAACTCAATCACAAAATCAGGCGCGATCGGAATAAACCCAATAATCTTTATCCCCTCCAGCCGAGACTTCTCAATCCAAGACACATCCGGCGATCTCTTTCCACCCCCGATCGCCGTAAAATCATAGCCCGTTGAGGAATCGAAGGTTCGACCCAAATTACTTTGTCGGTTCCAGTACCAAACTTCACCCAATAAATCTCCATTCTTTTCTCCGCTTTCACCACCCCCCGGAGCCATAACAATCAATTCTCCATCTTTTGTTAATTCCAGGCGTAGATCGGGGTTATCGATACAAAGTTGGTCGAAATGCTCCGGCGTTACGGTCAGCTTGGCATGGCTAACATTCAATAACAGCCGATCGGCAGATGATTCAGAAACCGTGGCAGTTGTCATGGAAACCTCCAAATAGCTTTGGGAGCTAACTTCTGGCATTTCTACTCTATCATAGGCTCTAGATCTAGCCTTGCACCCAGCCTCCGTCCCACTGCCCACTCAGCCCGATGCGCTCTAAATCTGAGCCACAATTTTACAAATCGCCTGCGTAATCGCCGTGAGTTCCGAAGGTTGAATAATATACGGGGGCATCGTATAAATCAGTCGCCCAAACGGGCGCAACCAAACCCCCTCCTCCACAAACCGTGGCTGGATCACCGCCATATCCACAGGCTCCTGCAACTCCACCACCCCGATCGCCCCCAACACCCGCACATCCTTCACCACCGCCAAACCCCGGCAAGGTGCCAACTCCGCGTGCAACTGGGATTCAATCGCTCGAATCGTCGATCGCCAATCATAACTTTCCAGCAAGGTCAAATTTTCGATAGCCACCGCACAGGCCAAGGGATTCGCCATAAACGTTGGGCCATGCATAAACACCCCTGCCTCCCCCGCCGCAAATCCCTCACTAATCGCCTGGGTCGTCAGCGTCGCCGCCAGAGACATAAATCCCCCCGTCAGCGCCTTGCCCACACAGAGAATGTCTGGACAGACCGCCGCATAGTCACAGGCAAACATCTTGCCTGTCCGGCCAAACCCAGTCGCAATCTCATCTAAAATCAGTAAAACATCATATTTTTCACAGAGTGTCTTCGCTTGTCGCACATACTCTGGATGATAAAAACGCATCCCGCCAGCATTCTGTACCACGGGTTCAAAAATGGCCGCTGCGATGCGATCGCCATGAATCTCTAGCAACGCTGCAAAACTAGCCAAATCTTGTTCTTGCCACTCTTGATCAAACCGTACTTGGGGAGCATCAGCGAAATATTGCGGGGTCAACATATCGCGAAAAAGATGGTGCATCCCATTCACCGGATCACAGACCGACATCGCCTCAAAGGTGTCCCCATGGTAGCCATTCCGAATCGTGAGAAACCGCTGCTTCTGCGGCAAACCGCGATTGTACCAATACTGCACCGCCATCTTCATCGCCACCTCCACCGCCACGGAACCCGAGTCACAAAAAAACACCTGCTGGAGGGGATCTGGCGTCATCGCAATCAATTTCTGGGCCAACTCCACCGCGGGCTGGTGGGTCAGCCCTCCAAACATAATGTGTGACATCCGATCAATTTGCGCGTGGGCCGCTTGGTTTAAGCGGGGATGGTTATACCCATGAATACAAGTCCACCACGAAGAAACGCCATCAATCAGCGATCGCCCATCCATCAATTGAATATAGACACCCTGCGCCGACTCGACGGGAAACACGGGGAACCGATTCGGCATGGCCGCATAGGGATGCCAAACATGCAGGCGATCAAAATCAAGGAGTTGCTGTAAAGACTGCATGGGGCGTATCTAGGAGTTGGGGGGAGTATTTTTCGCCAATGGCAGGATCATTGGGGAAGCGAGCATCAAAGCGTTGATTCACCCAGGCAACGCGCAGGGCTCAGAGGTGATTAAAGCCGTCCTCACTCCAGCGCATACCGACGCCCTTAAAGCGTTGCTGAATCAACTATTTACAGGTACTTTCAATCATGCCCGAACCGAGGAGAATCCGTTATTGTTCAAATTTCTGATAGTGAATATGCCGATGATGGCGCTGAAAATAGGCTTGGACTTGGAGTAAAGTGGCCAAGGATTTGCCGCTGAAGGCATCGGTATTAATGAATCGGGTCAGGCTTGAGAGCACCGCCTGTGATTGTCCATGGCGCAGTTGATGTCGCCAGTTCTTAAACCAGGAGAGGGCATCAGGGTCTTTCAGGTCGTCAAAGAGCGCGGTGGTGGCCCGCCAGAGATGGCCAGCGGCATGATAGAAATCGAGTACGGCCATGGCACAGGATTCAAAACAGGTGTGATACACCCGCCAAAAACCGCGTCCACCATCACTGAGCCAAATCACTTTTGGGGCCAACACAAAGGACTACTAACGTCTCCATCTGACGCGCCTGCTAGCCTTTCGATTCCAGACGGCTACCACAACGGACACAGGTCCCCAAAGCGGTTGGCGCTTGGGCGCGGCTCGATAACGTCTCTTCCACTACCATCCGCGCCACAAACAGACCCATTTGCAGCACCACCCACACCACTGTGCTCAGACTTTACTGTGCTCAGACTTTTGGCCCCTTCAAGCTCTTGATGATATTGCTGCCCTTCCGGTTGGTCGAGCCAAACTTGTTCCAAAGACCCTAGAATCATGACTAATTATTTTGGTTGAGGACAGGACTATTATCCCCGTCCTTTTTTGTTTTTGTCACTAGGCTATTCAACATCCACTCATACGTCCGTTCTCCCCTAAGCTCGGGATACGCCCGACTGCCCGTCTCTGCTAAAGCCACGAAAGTTTCCCTCCACTTTCAGCAGTTCTTTTTCATGGGCATCAAACACCCGAATGGTGCCGTCACTAAACTTATGAGAAGAAGTGGTCGCTACGCGCTGTCCGTCTTTGCTAAAGCCACGAAAGTATCCTGATACTTTCAGTGATTCTTTACCGCTGGCATCGAATATAGAGGTGATTTGACATCTTTACAATTATAATCTAAGGTGCTCATCCCCCTTGACTCCAATGACTATGAGCTATTCCAGCAGTCTGACTGATGAGGATGTCTGAAAAGCCCAAGTATAGCGAAGGAAGGGAAAAAGAAGCCCTCATTCCGTAAACTGTCAGAAGAAAGAAACCTTGACAGAAGAATGAGAGCCATGAACCTATCCTATCCGACTGACATGAGTGATGCACAATGGGAACTATTGTTACCGTTGCTCCCTGCTGCCAAAGCGGGCGGACGCCCCCGCAGTGTCGATCTCAGAGCCATTATCAATGCCATCTTTTATATAGTTGTCGCGGGTGGTGCATGGCGCATGTTGCCGCACGACTTTCCCAAGTGGCAAACGGTCTATCACTACTTCAGGGCATGGCGCTTAGAGGGTACCTGGGAGAAGATTCATACCCAATGTGTCGAGTGGGAGCGGACGATTCAAGGGCATGAGGCCGTGCCGAGTGCTGCCAGTATGGATTCCCAATCGGTAAAAACCGGCCTTCCCACGGCGATCACCATCGGTTTTGATGGCGGCAAAAAAACGAAAGGACGCAAACGTCACCTCATGGTGGACACCTTGGGGTTGGTCATGATGGTTGTGGTCACAGCGGCCAATGTCAGCGACCAAGCGGGGGCGCGTCTCCTTTTCAATCGCCTTGCGGCGGTGCCGGAGCGGATAGCGCGGTTGGTGCGGATTTGGGTTGATGGCACCTATGAAGGCGTGGATTTTATGCGGTGGACGATGGATACCTACCGCTGGATTCTCGAAACCATTAAACGTTTAGAGGCGGCCAAGGGCTTCGTCTTATTGCCGAAACGGTGGGTAGTCGAACGCACTTGGGGATGGCTCAATTGGTCACGCCGCTTATCGAAAGACTACGAAGTTTTGCCGGAAACCTCCGAAACCTTCATCTATGTTGCCATGATTCAACTCATGCTCAGACGGCTAGCGTAGCTGTTAACTTCTCAGACATCTTCTCAAGGAAGACAAATTTCTCAAGGCTCCGGAGCGGATTGTAGCGGCGCTGGGGGCGATTGCCCATTCTCACCAATTGCCATCGGCGTTTGAAGCGATCAGCTGAGTCTTGCTGCCCATCAACGCACTGAGCACCCGCAAAGACATTGCTACCCGCCTGACCGAGATCTGCAAGAGTTTCTGGTTTCGGAATGAGCAGGAGTTCCAGATTTCCCTGCGGCTGAGTTTTCGACCGGAGGGCTACGGCATTTACGTCAATCGCAAACAGCAGTTGCAGCAGGCAGGAACAGCGATCGCCACCCGCACCACCTGGATTGAAATGCTCGGACATCGCAATGGCACCCAACTGGCCTTTGAAACCGGAACGCTGAATTAGGCCAAGTCCACGTCTAAGTTTCCGGGGTTCTGGGAAGTCTTCGAGAAGGCAGCGATCGCCTCTGGAGTGTCCGCCACTGATTACGAAGTGTTGCTCAGAGCGCTGGAGATAGGTCAGGGACCGCAGTATTCGGTGGCGAAGGGGAAGACGGTGGATTTCAGCGATGCCATGCGACAGGTGGAAGCGGGGTATCTAGCGACCCTTGACCCCTATTTCAACGACAACCTGATTCCCAGTCTGGCTACAGGCAAAGGAGAAGTCGTCCTGGCAGGCGGTGCGGCCTATCTAATGCGATCGGCGTTGCAGCAGTACTTTGAGAGTAAGGGCTTTGGTAATCGCTATGCCGTGGCCTGGGGGATGCAAGAACGATTACAGACTTGGGTGGCGGAACAACTGCCTGAGGTCCAGGAATGTCCCTCGATGCCGATGCGGATGGTGGACTGTTTTGGTCTCTTCCAGGCATTATTGGGAGACGTGAACCGCCTCCAGGGAGTTGCCTCATGACTGATACCGAAGACCGCTCGGACCGGGTGAAGCTGGTCTATAACGCCCAACGGGATGCCCCAGCGGGGATTGTCCTCGATTACTTGCTCAACCATCCCCATTTCACCAGTCGCCAGGGACGGCAACAGGCGATGGATGCGATCTCAGCGTTCTATCGCCCTTTGGCGGAGGAGCACAGAGGTGTGATGTCGCAGACGGAATTGCAGGAAGTGGCCCGCAACTGCGTGGAAGTTCTGGCCAAGCAGATGGAGGCGCTGTGCAGTCGCTATCAGATTGAGGATCCGAGGGCTGCGTATCCTGGGACAGAGGCTTCGGACGGTTTGGGGCGATTGGAGGCGGTGTTGGTGAATGGGTTGGAGGCGATCGCGCTGGCCCTGCGATCCGGTAGTTTTCTGCCTGTCGGAGAATCTTTCCCAGCCCTACCCGGCCCAGCGATCGCTAACTTTGAGCAAGGCGTGAAAATGGCAGGCGACGAGTTGGGTGCGTTGGGACTGTTGCTGGAGGACGATGATGCCTTCACTGACCTCGCCGCTTGAGTGAACGCTGTCCGCAATTCGTGATTCCCCTATCCCCGTTCTGATCGTGACCTTCTCCCCAAAAGAACCCGAAAAGCCTGCTGGCCAGGAAGCCCGTCAAACCTATCTGGTCTTTGCCAGGTCGGTGATTGGCGAGACCAGTGTCGATTACGCGACGGTATATCAACGCTTTGCCCCTAATGATTGGGCTGCCGTCAAACTCGATGATGGCGTGGCCTTGGCCGCTTTGAAGTCCGGGTATGCAGCAAAAGATGTGGTGGGCTTTCTGCATCAGAGTCCCTATGTGCAACATCAGATTCATGCACAGCAGGTGCCTGTGGCGACGATGACCCAGTATGCGAAATCAACAGTGCAAAAAGCCCTGAAAGTGCTTGGTCAAACACCAGGTATTCAGAACCAATTGGTTACTGGAGAGACGCTCCAGCCGCCGCGCGATAGCTGCGCACCAAGAGTCCGCCAACCCCATCAGGAACTTTAGCGATTATTCCCCGCCACGACTGGAGCTGGGCGAGCAACTCCTTGGGGGAGAGGGCGGGCAGTTGCAGAAGCAACACGGAAACCAACGGGAACAGAAACATTGGCATGGTTACCACTTCTGCTGATCCAGGAGGGCAATGAAATTACGCTTGGCTTTGTAGGTTTGGCGGAGGTGGGCAACAAGAGCCCCAAATTCAACCTGTTGATTCAGACGCAGCATCAGGCCATGCACTTTTTGCAGGAAGGAAACTGCACTGGCATAGGCCGTGTTGTTGGTCTGCTGGATTAGGGGTTCGATTTCTCGTTGATAAAGTGGCAAAGCATCAGCGGGATGAGTCTGTTGGCGACGTTCTGCCAGCCTGAGCCAAAGTTGTTTGGAGCAGCCACCCGCCTGGGCTTCCTGCCATGCCAACTCATCTTCTCCTTCCCACAAGAAAATTTCAACGAGCAGGGAGCGATCTCTGTTGAACATTCCGGGGGAATTCCAGGCGGGATAGGAGGCAGCCGAGCGCACCTGTGCTGATTTACGGCTGCGACTGGTTGAGGTTGCCTTTGGGGGCTGGGGCGGTGGTTTGGGTGGCTCCAACTGTTGCCGGATATGGGTCAGGGCCTTCTCGCGCCAAACGTCCCACTGATTGCCCCGTTCAGCCTGGGTTTTGAGTTTTTGGTAGCCCTGTAGGGTGACTGATTGCGTGAAGGCTTGCCATGCCAATTCCATGGCATCCTCAATGCGCCCGCGCCGGTAATAGTCTTCAATCACAAAGTCTCTCAAACTGGTGTCGGGGCGCTCGAAGGCTTTCAGTCCTGATTCTGCCCATTCCAAGGCGCGATCGGGCTGACCATCCTGAAGATAAAGCTGGGCAATTTCCAGATAGGTCCGGGAGCTGGAGAGATCCCGGCGTTTAATGGCAACTACGGCTTCAAGATCCCCACTGGCTTTTGCCAAGGTCTCTAAAATGCGTTGGAGTTTGCGCCGCTTGTAATTCCATTCCCCGGTATCTTTCGGCGTTAGCGTTGGGAACTCCTGCCACATTGACTCTGCCAGCTCACGGTAGTGGGCAAGACCGTCATCGCCCAAAATGGCGGCATAGGTTTCAACGGCGTTGGAAAAACTGCCGAAGCCGCTCTCCATCTCGCCCTGAAACAAGTGGTCTGCCAACGCAATCGGGTCGGGTTGGGCGAGTTCACACGCCTCATAGTGTAATTCTTGAAAGTCCTCCAGAATACTCCCCACTTCACCACTGGAGTCATCCACAGCATTCAGGGCCGTTTCAATCAGGGGGATGGCGTATTCACAAAGTTCGATGACCGCCTGGGGATGATCGGCCAGTAAGTCTTGGATGGAATCCAGGACAGAGCCAATGCCATCCGCATAGTCACTGACTGCGTTCCATTCGATAAAACCCCGAATGGCGATCGCGTCGCGTAAGGCCCGCCGAAAGGTCGTGAGATCCAGACCCTGGGGACGCTGTGAGGCGACTTTTAAGAATAACTGCTGCCGCCAATCATCGTCTCGCTTGGTGCGATCCAGTATCCATTGGATCAGGATGGATTTCTCTTGTTGCTCCAGAAAGTGCTGCACCTCCGGCAGGGTGACGGGCTTTTGAGCCGGAGAACTCCCTTTTTGAGTTTTGGCTGCACTGGGATTGGCCAGCCAGGTTAACCCGACCGCGACACAATGTTTGCAAAAGATGTCATCCTCACCCAGTGGGCAGGTGCAGGTGGCCTGGAGTTCGCTATCCTCGGCCCACAGTTCTACATAGTATTCTTGAGTCCCACTGACACGGGCGGTCAGTCCATCGCCTTCCACGGCTAAATTATGGACATATCCCCGACGAAAGTAGTCTTCCCCACGCGCAAAGGAGCGATCTCCTGCCATCGCCAGTAGCGCATCCCGCGTCAGAAGATTTTTGAGGGTATGGGTCTGCTTTTTCCCTGCCATCTTGACCTACCTTTCCGCTACATCTGGACATAGGAGTCACCTCAACGGCCAGGAGGCTTTCCCACGCTGTCCATAAACTTAGAGCGTACCTATGTGGTTGTCATCTTAATCGTAGCGGAGGCAGCTCGCGCTGACCATGCTAGGCGAGGCGAAAACCTTGTTGGTAATGCGCCAGAAGTAGTCTCAACTAGATAGCGAGCAATTGATCCGTTGCTAGGCTATGGACGTGTTTTTAAACTCTAATGAAAGACTACTGGTCAATCATCAAGTGTATCTAGCAACACCGCTGAAACGCTACCAACCGAACCAGAAATGCGATCGCCCCCCACATCAAACACAATTTCATAGCGCACCCCCGGAGTCAGTTGCCGCAGCACCCGCATATGCGCCTCCGCATCATTGCGCTTCCGAAACCGCGCAATCACTTGGTTTTGCAAATTCGGCAACAGGCGCATCAGGCACCAGGGATGAAGTTGGTCGAAGTAATTCATAAAACACCTCCAGATGGGTGGAAAATCGTCAGGACAGGGCACTCGCGGCGGCTCCAGATGCCAGTCCGCCTTACTCCTGCTGTCACCCTACAGAACCAGCGATTGGGTAAAACAGTTCAGGCTGGTATTGACTTTTGGGCACGTTAGTCTCGATGGTTCGTCCTGTTTAGGCGGACAAAGCGCATTCAACCAGTCCGGCGAAATTTGCTCCGCCTGGTCGAGCAGCAAATCCATCAACGCCAAATGCCGCAAATCCGTGGCCGTAGGACGGCGATAGCTCCGGCCTCGGCGAAACCAACCGCGCACCGTAGATACCGACCGAGAGCAAATTGCCGCAATTACTTCCTGACTCACCTGCCACTTGGCATAGAAACGCTGCGGCGTCATGCCAAGCTGACAATAGCTATAGCGTTCAACCAACTCTTGCTCGCGCTGGGTCAGGGGACGGGGCTTCATCGCATTGCCTCCACTTCTAAAGGTTCGAGATCTTCTTCCCAGGCAATATCCGCCCTGACCCAGGCGGCACTGGGAGAGTCAACGTCCAACCAAATCAGGTAACACCATGTCCAACAACGGTGGTGGGGTGCAAAACTGTAGAATTTGCCGATCGCCCTCCCCCAGTCAGCCAATTCACCCTGAGATATCCATCGCAGGCGATCGCCCTCCAAAAATCGTGGTGGTTCAACATAGGGAAAAGCCTCTGGTAAATCAGTCGCAGTAGACGGTTCATCACCTACTTGGTAAGGCTTTGTGGGGACGAGGGAAAGTGGAGGCGGGCCGCCCGATGACATGGATCGACCAGCCCGAGGTGTGAGTATTTCAGGATGGAGCATAGGTTTACAGCCACTTGTAGGCAGTTAACAATCGAACCGGGCCATAGCGTGATTCGACCCACACAACCCGAGTTACTTTACTCCACTCTAGAGTAGATTACCTTTCATTGCAAGGCTTCCCTTAAACTTGCTCTGGAGTGATTTAGAGTTCCTATGACCACCCAGAAGCGTCAGACCAGTATTTATCTGCCGGATGAAGTCAGAGAAGCCATCCAGGCGATCGCGGATAAAGAACAGCGATCGTTTACCTTCGTTGTCGAGATGCTCCTGAAAGAAGCCCTCAAGGCTAGGGAGAACCCAGGGCAAAAGTCTGAGTAGCCAGCCTCGAATCAGATGATGAACAGCGCCTACACTCAGGGCAAATTTCATCCGCGTACAGGGTCGCCTGCTCGGATCTCCGAGTGCCACGACATCATGCGCCTCAAGATGCTGATTTATCACTTAACCCCTCCTGCTGGTCATGAACCCAGAAGATCCGATCGCGATTCTCAAACAAGCGATCGCTCTTCTCCAGCGCACTGAAACCCTGCTGGATGAGTTGAACGCAAAGCTGGATCATTTGGCAGTCCCCAATGTCGCGCCCGAATGGGTGGACAAACATGTGGCGGCGGTGATTGTCGGCGGCAAACATTGGAAAACGTTGGACAAATGGCGCAGCGATCCCAGCAAAGGATTGAGAGAACATATTCACTGGCTACACGACGGTGGCGAAATCGTCTACCACGCCGAACTCCTCAAAGACTGGTATCGACATCGGGGAGACCCTGATGCGCACTTAAGCGCAATCTCACATTTCACCGCTCAAAAGTCCAACAGCCAACATAAAAAGCGCGCCCGCAGAGCTAGCTAATCTTCCTCCTCATCCCCCAGAAAGTCCGGGGGAGCATTTGGCTTACCGTTGTCACCTAGGTAGCTGCGAAATAAGGTGCGCGGGTCATGGCCTAGCCGTTGGGCCACACTGGCCGGATTTTCCCCATATTCAAACAAGCTGATCGTGGCATTTGTGCGCCGACTGTTGTACGGGCGGCGAATCGATCCCCAACTTTTCCAGAACGGTCTTCCAAGCTCGATTTTTGCGAGCAAAGTTGCGGGCGTTCATCACTTTCCCCTTACGCGAAGGGAATACAGGAGCATCCGGTGACACATTGGGGGACGGCGGGCCAAGAGTAACTTTTGGAGCCGGGGCGTCAGCGGGAACGAGCGAGCCTTGTAGCGCTTTTCGGCCTTGCGCTCATCGTTTACCGTCACACTTTCCCCGAACCACACCGTTTTACAATCATCGCTGAGGTGCTTCCAACATAGAGCGATCGCTTCCCCGTCCGACAGCCCACGCCCAGAAAGAACTCCACAAAATCTCCATAGTAGGAATACTCGGGGTCGGTACGGAAGCCCTGAATGATTGCGCGCACCTCCTCAACACTGAAGGGTTTATCGGGTTGCTTCGGGGGCACCTTGTGGGAGGCTTTGACTTTTTTCCACGGATTCCGCTGGTCAGCCGGGAGTTGACCCTCCTCAATCGCCCAGTCCCAGGACTGGGCCACCAAATAAAGTTTATCCTTGACCGTGACAGGAGCCAGTTCCTTGACTTGCATCAGCCAATCCCGGAAAGCAACCGCTTCCGGTTCCCCCACATCCTTCGCCCCCTTCGCCTTGAAATAATCCTGAAGATTTGTCAGCAGTCCCCGATGTTTAATCAGGGTATCTTTCCAGACGTGCGGCGTCTTTGCTTCAATAAATTTCTTAAAAAGAGAAACGACGGTCAGTGTTGCCCCGGCCCGATCACCCCGATACTTTCGCAGCGTTGGGTCAAATAACCGATTAGCCAGATCGCGCTCGATCAGTTTGGCCTGTAAATCCGCCGCCGACCGATTGGCTTTGGTATCGGTTAAACCCGTGGCTATCTCAAATCGCTTACCGTCGCCCCCCAACTCGACCGACCAACTCCATCGCAGATAGAGGCGACCATCTGTAGAACGTACAGTGACACTGCCTTTTGCGGCTTTAGGGCGGGGCATTGGGGGGAACTCCAGTTCGGGGAAACGGTGAGATCTCTCCCCCAATTCTCCCCCAAAAAACGCTCTAGATCGCACTAAATCGTTCCAGATTATGCCCCAGACTTGTCCCAGTTTCAGGAAATTCTTCCATAATAAAAGCCTTGCAAGTGTTACCCTGCAAGGCTTTCACCCTATCGGAGCGGCGAGATTCGAACTCACGACCCCTACTACCCCAAAGTAAGATATTTTTGCTTAAAATCATTGTTTAGAAGCACTTACAGAGATAAAACTCCTTTAAAGTGCCAATTCAGTACCAATTTTAAGGAAATCCTAGAGGTGTCTAAAAGCATACGCATGTTCTATTTTTGACTCAAAAGGTAGTGCTTTTCGCCCCCACTTCTCCCGCTCACAATCGCACTATCTAGAACTTTCTAGTCCAAGAGCGATCTGGCTTTTTCAACAAAAGCGATCACACCGAGTGAGATGCGGTCGCATGGGGTTAATGTGCTTCTGAGCGGAAGCTCACAAGTCAGGAACGATTACTTTTGACGGGTAACAAAGCGCTTCCGAGCTTGAGCAGGATGCCCCCCACCTGTGGCAATCGCACCTAATCTACGAAAGCTTTGGCTTTATCGTCATTCCCAGAGCTAGCCCATTGCCCCCGGACAGCACCACTACCCAAAACGCCCTACTCTTGCAGCGAGAGTTCTGGCTCCTGGGCAAATTTCCCCAGGATCAGGCTAAACTCGGCCCTTCCCAGCAGCCTTCTCTCCCTGCGGCTATCCAGAAAATGACCCAGCAGCACTGCTATATTGTCTCAAAAGAATAAGATAACGTTGAACCAGCCCACCAGCACCCGTCCGGTCCCGTTCATCTGGCACGTTTGATTCTGGCACGTTTTATGTTGCACGTTTTATGTTGCATTTTTAAGGATTCAAGGCCCAATTTCCGCCTTCATCCGCTCCAGGGTTTGGTTCATCTGGTCAAACATCTGCTGCGGCGTGATGCCAAACTGTCCCAGTTGGGTTTTAAGCTGCTCCACGGTCATTTGGGCCATGAAATCCTCAGACAGCTCAAAGCGCTTCATGAACACGCGGTAACGGTCCATCATGGTTTCCATTTGCTCAATATAGAGCTTTTTGCCCTCGCAATCGAACTTGCCATAGTCCGAGCCCAACTTCACGAGGGACTGGTAATCCTCGAACAAGTTCTTGGCTTCCTGCTGCACAATTTCAGAGTCAAAAAATCCCATTGCTTTCAATCCGCTCAACCTTTCAAACCGTTTACAGTATGCACTTTGCGGGTCATCTACTTATAGTAATGCAAGGAGGAAAGGGGAGTAAGTAGGGGTAACACTACTCTGAATTGGCAGTCCTATGCCGTCCTACGCCCCTTGCAGAATCAGGTTGTCGAACAAGCCTGACTGCCTCCGACAAATCACGCCGGAATCACACTGTGAACTCTGCAAACTGATTATCTTCGTCTGCGGGCTTGGCTTTGGCGGACTTTCCCGATGCCAGAGTAGCCGATGGCAGAGTGTTCGAGCCTTGTAAGACCTGCTCTAGGGAAAGTTGAGGATTTTATTGGAGAATATTTAGGACTGTCATCAGGTCACACACAGGAATTCCCCCCGGTGTCAGCAGCGCA
>CAVYAN010000103.1:0-5488 GCA_963766075.1 uncultured cyanobacterium
TTTGGTGCAATGAGGCGCGATCACGATCTGCCTTAACGCAGTTCCTACGCCTCGGATTCCTGAAATGCCCCTCGTTCTCCATGGAAATGAGTAGGTCACGTGTACGAACTTGGTTATCCTCCTTGGAGGCGGTAAAATCAAGAGGTAAATCAGCCGTTCAGTAAAGGAGCCAAAGCAATGCGAGTGGGCTACCGAGAACGAACCACTGGCGGGGATAAGACGATTTGCCTACCGTTACCCGAGGGCGTGGATTATGACGAATGGATTGAAGACAGTGCTGGCTACCGCGCCTATCTTGATGAGCAGATTGCGCAACATCCGGAGTTGTTTCCCCCAGAAATTCGCCAAGGTTATTGGCTGAGTGGCTTTATGACCTCAAAACGTCTCCAGATGAAAACCCGTCGGATTGTGTTGAAGCGGGGTCGTCAAGCCTATCAAATCCGCCCGGATACAGTAATGCCGTTCATGATTGGGACCACGGCTGAGGTAGAGAAAGGACTGTCTTTGCGTCGCTATGGGGTACCTTACGAGGGCATTGCCCATGTGCTGGGTCACAGTCCAATGTATTGGTATAACGCCACCCAAGCCCTGAGCCGCATATCGATAGTTGGGAGTACGGTGAAAGACCCGGACGTTTTTCCCCTCATCTGGTGGCGGATGAGAAACACAGTTGGTTAATCGGCGAACGGGTTTACATCACCGTGACGGCGGCGCTCGGTTGCTTCCTGGGCGTGGCGCTCTCGCCGAGTGCGAGTGCCGATGACTTGGCGGCGGGGTATGGTGAGTTTGCCGCCGAAGCGCAAGCCCATCATCCTGGCTATCAACCGGAAACTGTGAATTTGGATGGTTGGGAGGGCACCCAGACCGCCTGGCAACGCTTATTCCCCACCGTTGTAGTGATGCGCTGTTTTCTGCATGTGGTGCTGGGGATTCTGCAACGCTGTCGCTCCCATAAAGAACTGTATAAGGCTCTCATCACTGCCCTCTGGGGACTGTTTCATAGTCTCAATCCGGCCCAGTTCGGCCAACGCTTACGACGACTCTTAGAATGGACCGCCGCAGACGCCGATGTGTCTGACGTCTTGTGGGAAAAGCTCGCCAAACTGGAGACCCACGCCCAGAACTTCAAACTCACCTTTACCCATCCTGAAGCCTACCGCACCAGCAATAAATGTGGACCGGTTGATGAATTACCAAAGATCGGATCCTCTATGCCATGCAGTATTTTCATGGCACGACCGCCGCCGCCATCGCGGGATTGCGCGCCATGGCAATGCTCTGGAACTTCCATCCCTATGGGCAAAAAGTGCAGAGGCGAGTACCCCATTCCCAATCCCCTTTTGAAGATTAATGGTTTTCGAGTACCACAACCACTGGTTGAGGAACTTGCTCATTGCTTCTTCCCTCAATGGGCGACATATCGGTAAGCCTGTTCCACTCAAATCCCTGGAGAAATTCAAATGCCCATCTTTACCAAGGTGAACGTCGATACCGCAAAAGCCTGGAAAGTCCAGGGTTCTTACGCTTGTCAGGGTTTGGTATACCAACAATATACCAGGCGCTATCGTAGGAGCGTTCTACCTGGAAGCATATAGGACTTCGCTCTTGATCTATCAACGATTTTGCGGGCACCAGTAACATTGATACGCATGGAAATCAGTTCTTCACTAACGCCGTAAATCCCAGCCGTTTCAGGCATACTCATTTTATGTCTCACGATATGAAGAGCTGCCTCTTTCGAGATGAGCAAAGCTGGCCCTAGCCAGTCTGCTTCATCCTCCTCTTGCTCATTGAAGTGCCGATTGCCATACTCATCGAATACGACCTGGGGCATATGCCCCAGGATCGTGTGTCCAAGTTCATGAGCGATATTTGCAGCTTGTCGGCGAGGGTGATGCGAGTCATTGTGGATGATGAGCCGTCGATAACCGTCACAGATAGTGATGGCCGAGAATCGGTCGCGCTCGCGCGCCGTATAGTGAGTGACCGCCTCAGGGATCTTATCTTGGTAAGCAGAAAGCGGTTCTACAGGAATATCTAAATGCTTTGCCAATGTCCAGGGGCTCAAAGGATCGTGGGGCTGGAGATGCAACTCCCTTCTAAATTCTCTAGCATAGTCATCCGTTTCAGTTTTAAATCCACGCCGATATGGTGTCTTCATCAATCTGCTCGATCCTTTCTGAGACTCTCATAGCCAGCCTTAACAATCGCTTCAAGCGCCGCCGCGCCTTCCGGCGTTAAATTGCGATCAGCTCGCAAGTAAGCCGTGATTTGAGTCAGTGGGTCTGACTCAGTTCGGGGCTGATCGCCTTTTACAAAAGCCTCCGCCTGCAATCCCGACCACTGTAGCAGTGCTGCCAAACTATCGACATCCGGCCTTCTGCCTTGAGCCATGCGGGTCAACGTCGATGCGCTTACCTCGGATTTTTCAGCAACCTGCTTCCAAGTCAGCCGCTGAGATTGACGTTGACTATCCAACGCTGCGTAGAAGGACTCCACATCGAATTCGACTTTAGCCATCCTGCCTCCAATTGCTCTCTTGCAATTATAAGTCACATGTGCAATATTAGAGTGTAATTGCAATCTAGCAATTCGATTTCACTCTCTCAATTTAGGAGTTACTATGATCACCTCAATCTATTCCCGGATTCAAATTGATCAAACGGTTTTCACGGTCGGCGATCCAATCATTACGGGTCAGCAACTGCTAGACCTTGCGGGCAAATATCCAACTGATCAGTATCTGGTCTATCAGCTCCTCCAGAACGGTCAACTGGAGGGGATTCGACCAGATGAGATAGTCGATTTACGCAAACCAGAAATCGAAAAGTTCCTGACGTTTGAGAGCGATCGCGCTTTCTTCTTCACCCTAGACGGCCGCAAATTTGAGTGGCCAGCTCCTGTTATCAGTGGGCGCAAACTCAAGGATATGGCTGGGGTTGACCCAGCCACCTACGAAGTCTGGCAAGAGGTGCGGGGTGCAGAACGATCTCGCCATTGGCGATCAGGCATTAGTCAGCCTGGAGCCGAAAGGCACTGAGCGCTTTTTCACTGGCAAGAAAACCACGACGGAGGGTTAAATCAATGGTCTTTCTGCCTCAACAGGATCGCCAATATTTGAGCGATCGGGGTTTGACGTGGGAGGAAGTTGTGGATGGTGCCAACAAAGGCATCATCCTACGAAACTTCTGCCTGCCTGTGGGACGCTTTACTGTCCCAAGTGCCAACGTCTTGATTGTCCTGCCTTCAGGCTATCCAGATGTTGCGCCCGATATGTTTTACCTCATGCCTTGGCTGCAACTGTTGCCGAATGGGTCATTCCCGAGGGCAACTGAAGCGGCTTTTGCTTTCCAGGGTCAGTCCTGGCAGCGGTGGTCGCGACATAACAATGAGTGGCGACCGGGCCTTGATGGCATCTGGACAATGCTAAAGCGAGTCGAAAATGCACTGGAGGTGGCGACATGAGTTATCGGTTAGTGATTCAAGAGCGCCATGCTCAACATTTGCAGGAGTTTTTGCTGCCGGAATCGGGGCATGAGCGATCGGCCTATCTGCTCTGTAGTCAGGTCGCGATCGATGCTGATCCATGGACGGATGGAAGCTCTCAGCGGTTTATTTCCTATCAAGTCTTGCCGATTCCAGAAAGCGAGGTCGTTTCTAGCTCGGAGCAGCACATTACTTGGACGACACAGTCTTTTGTGAATGCGCTGAAACGGGCAGAGGAAAAAGGCTTGGTGGTGGCGCTGGTGCATAGTCATCCCGGTGGTCTGGCTGAGTTTTCTGAGCAGGACGATCGGAATGAGGCTGACTTGATTCAGTTGGCGCACAACCGCAATGGTGCGAGTGCTTTGATGCTGAGTTTGGTGGTGATGCCTGAGCAGCAGTGGATTGGGCGACTGTGGGAAACTCCCACGGCAGTCCGATCGATTGACCTGATTCTGGTTGTGGGGGAACGCCTCAAGTTGCACTATCCCGATCGAGGGAAAGGGCAGGCTTCAGCAATGCTCAACCGCCAAGCCTTGGCCTTTGGGGATGTGCTGAACCAAGACCTGGCTCAACTGCAGGTTGGGATTGTGGGGGTTGGCGGAACTGGTAGTGCTTTGGCAATGCTAGCTGCACGGCTGGGACTTCGCAAATTCGTCCTGTTTGACCAGGATATTGTTGAGCAAAGCAATCTGAATCGGTTGCATGGTGCGACCCTGGAAGATGCTCGATTAGGACATCCGAAGGTTGAGGCTGTGGCTCGATCGATGCTGGATCTTGGCTTCGGGATCGAAGTGCGAATTTACCAGAAATGGGTTAATGATCCGGCTTGTCGGGATGCGTTGCGCTCCTGTGACGTGGTCTTTGGTTGTACCGATGACCATGCGGGGCGCTTGATCCTCAACCGTTTTGCCTATTACTATGCAATGCCTGTGATTGACTTGGGACTGGCGATCGAGGTCTCGAAGGATGAAATCCCAGAGGTGCAAGCCTTAGATGGTCGGATGACGATACTGCAACCAGGTTATGTCTGTCTGCTGTGTCGTGGTGTGATCAATACGACGATAGCCCGTGACCAAATGCTAAAGCAGCAAAATCCTGATGAGTACGAGCGGCGGAAGGCGGAAGCCTACGTGCAGGGCGAGGGGAATCCGAGTCCCTCGGTTGTGCTATTCACGACGGACGTTGCTTCGATGGCGCTTCAGGAATTAGTTCATCGCCTTCAGGGTTTCCGTGGAGAGGGTGGCGCTGTTAGCCAGCGAGTCCGGAAGTTTAAGCTGATGGACGATCGGCGGCAGGGTGGTGTCTCTCAGCCGCATTGCCCCGTATGCGGCAGTTCTGCCCATTGGGGAATCGGCGATACGGAGCCCTTTCTTGGATTACTGGAGTAGGTTATGGGATTCACCGGTTGGATGCGGCCACTGCTGGTCTGGGTGCGCCGCGTTCGTCAGCCCGATTTTGTGGTGAGGCGCGTGCGGGTGCATCCGATATCAGCGGAAATTAAGCCGAGGGTGATGGTGGTTGTGGGTGAGCGGCGTTTACAGAAATGGGCCTGTTTTCGGTGTCCGGGTGGCTGCGGCGAGGTGGTCAAGCTATCGCTGAATGCCAAGCAGCATCCTTGCTGGAAAGTGGAAGTTGATAATTTCGCTCGTCCCACCATTGTACCGTCGGTGAGGCAGTTGAATGATTGTGGCTGTCACTTTTGGATTCGAGAGGGCATCGTGGAATGGTGTGATGAAAGGGCCTGAATGATTTCGGAGGGAACCGTTTTACACGGTGATGATCTGCTTGGCTTGATTCACAACAGCAATGAATCGCTCCCAACCATTTAACCCACCGTTGATGAAGCGCCTGCCTCGTTCCCAGTCCTCAGCTTGAGCCGCTTCGTTAATATTGCGACTCACAAAGTACCTGGCGAGAATCCGAGCAGAAGTAGTTGGCTCAAGTACCAAATCAGGGTTGGTGGCTCGTCCATTTGAAACCCGCCATATCACATTGGGAGATA
>CAVYAN010000104.1:0-13240 GCA_963766075.1 uncultured cyanobacterium
ACCGAGGCGATAAATTTGCCGACTACAAATCCATTCCCGAATTGATCGAATACGTTCTTATTCATCAAACCCAAACCCTAGTCGAACGGTTTCAGCGTCAATCCGATCATCTGTGGATGCCCCAAATTTATCGAGCCGGAGATACCCTAGAATTTGCCAGTATTCACTTTTCCTGTGCGATTGAAACCTTGTACGAAAACATTGCCCAGCTTTTATAGGCATCTCAGCCTTCTCGCTGCGATCGCTTCGCACCAAGAGTCCGCGCCAATGAACTCGCCAAAGCCGCCCAAAAACCGTAAACTTAAGAGCACCACCCATGGAAATCACCCAGGACGGCAGCGTGACGATCCCCCCACATATCCAGGAACAACTCTGGTTCTAATTTAGTTTGTGTTTGACAGCTTTTCCGGAGCCCCGTCCATTTCAGGAGGCCGCAATCAGGAGATTGCGTAACCAGCAGACGTGATAGCGAAAGCCATTGAGATCCTCAAAGGGAGATAACGAATGGGTGGTTTTGCTTGGACTTACGCCCATAGGGATGGAAATTCCATAGCATAGCCATCGCTCGCAGGGCTTGTCGGGCAACCGGTTTCATCCATCGGTGCACCCGCCGTATGGCGCTCTAATACCTGCAAAAATGCCTCGTTTAATTGAGCAATGGTTTCAAAAGCTGATTTCCGTCCACCTCCAGGCTGACGGATGCGCTCCTGTTCGAGGGCTCTCGCGTGTTCCAGTTCTGTCAGTCTCAGAGCCAAGGTTTCGTGATGGCAGCCGAACAGTCCCCGGATGTATGCCTGCCCTCCATACCCTAATTTCACCGCTTCAATCGCCCCATAACTTGGCAATCATTGTCCCGTCATCTTGATTGCACCGAGACAAGAGGACGGGGCCATACAATCGGGGCCATACAATATTCACTGGATCGACACCCACTGCAGTGACACGGCAGCCTCTCCGACTCTCCCCTAACAGCGTACAATTTGGAGGCTGCAAGTCGGTTTCTGGACAGAGCAAGTCCTCTGCTCGATGGCCCAGGCGGGCAGTAAACGCCTACGCCTGAACCGTCACGGGCCTAGCCCAAGCGGTTCGTCTGCTCCCGTTTGTCCCATCAAACAGCCGTCCCATGCTGCATGCCTTATCTCAGTTTGGGCACTTCGATCTTGCCCGTTCCTCCACTGCCACAGCGGACGATGTCCCAGCTTATTGGTATGAGGGCATTTGCCCCTATACGCGTCAGCGATTACGGTTACCCAGAACCCGCCTTGCAGAAGCGATCGCCCAGGGATTAATCCACCAGTTGCGCCACAATCATCCCCCGCTCAGCGAAGGCAAAATGTACGGGATTCTCCTCGTCGAAACCCCCGATCGGGAACTGCGGGTGTTGAAGGCTTTTTCTGGGGCGTCTTCTGGATTATTGGAGGGATTATGGGCAGATAACCCCGCGCTGTCAGGATGGGTGCCGCCGATCCCAGGCCGCGATCGCGTGGCCTTTGCCGAGGCCCAAACCCTGGCAGAATTAGACACCATCCGGCAAGCCTTGCTCGACCTCCAGTCAGACCCTCTTCGACAGGCGTATCACGACCTGTGGTGCACGCTAGAGGCCGAGCGGCAGGCATTAGCCGTTATCCATGCCCAGCGCCAACATCAGCGACAGCAGCAGCGGCAGCTTTATCAGGAAACCTTGACAGACATCGATCGAGAAACGGCCTTAGCCCAACTCAATCAGGCCAGCCAGCAAGATGGCATCGAACGCAAATGCCAAAAGCGCGATCGCGATCGTCAATTACAGCCCTTCAAAGATCAGATCGACCAAGCCGATCACCGCATTCAAAGCCTAAAACAGCGCCGGAAACGCCTTTCCCAAAGCCTGCAAGCCCAAATGCACACCACCTACTCCCTGACCAATTTTGCCGGGGAGTCGCGGTCCTTGCGGGAGGTGATCGGCGGCAGCATGCCAACGGGCAGTGGAGAGTGCTGCGCGCCAAAATTGCTGCACTATGCGGCGACTCACCAGCTTAAACCCGTGGCCATGGCAGAATTTTGGTGGGGGCCACCCCCGCCCAAAGGCGATCGAGTCCCCGGTGCATTCTATGAAGCCTGTGCGGAACGCTGTCAGCCCTTGATGGGTTTTTTATTGTCAGGAATCTCGGGGGCCAGTACGGGAATCACCCCGGGGAATGACGCGGAGAATGATCCGTCGCGCGATCGCCCCACTGGGAATTGGCCCGCAGAAAATCGAGGGACTGATGTTGCCATTCTCTACGTGGATGCGTGGATCATTGCCGTGAATAAACCGCCCGGATTGCTGTCGGTGCCGGGGCGCACCCGCGATCGCCAAGACAGCGTCCTCACCCGCATCCGACAGCAATTTCCCGATGACAAGGCGATCGTGCCTGTCCATCGCCTCGATCAAGATACTTCGGGTATTCTGCTCCTCGCGCGGGATGCCCAGTCCCATCGCCACCTCAGCCAACAATTTCAGCAGCGGCAGGTCCACAAGGTTTATGAAGCGGTGCTGGCTGGCCAGGATGTTGCGGACCAAGGAATGATCGATCTACCGCTGTGGGGAGATCCGCAAAATCGCCCCTATCAAACCGTTGATTGGCAGCGGGGTAAGCCCAGCATGACTCAATTTCGCGCGATCGCCCATACCGCAGATGGCATTCGTCTAGAATTCATCCCCCTTACCGGACGCACGCACCAATTGCGGGTCCACGCAGCGGATACCCAGGGTTTAGGCGTGCCGATTCTGGGCGATCGTCTCTACGGCCATCCATCTTCTGCCGCACGACTCCATCTCCATGCCAAACACCTGCGCCTGCACCATCCCCACGCCAACCAACCCTTGCACTTGGATGCGGCCACGCCCTTTTAACGGGGCGCGATACGACTCCCCCAGGAGCATCCGATTTAGAGATCTAGCGGCGGACTCGATCTGACTATTTTCTGGCTATGTGAAGCGTAATCAGAATTTCTTTGAGGGATCTGCATCCATTCTGCTCACCGTCTGGATCAAGGTTTGACGGAACCGGAAGGCTGTAGATCATCCTCACTCTTGCTCAGAGCATCCGTGAGGCTACCCTCCTCTAACGTGGAAACCCCAGTTGCAGCACTTCCATTTGCAGTGATTAACGTCCGATCCAGCAGCGCACCAGCCTCGGACCCAGTGCCGTCAGACACACTATCCAGCACTGGGTCTAGCACCGAGTCCAGCGCTGGCTGTTCGGATTCATCATCCTGTCGCTTCGAGAAGCCCCATGCGAAAATTAGGGCAATCATCACCACCATCAGCCATTCCGGCGGCACCAGAGCGGGATAGATCACTTTAATCAGCAGTTTCAAGCCCACCAAGGCCACAGTGACATAGCCCGCATCTTCCAGGCGGGCAAACTCTTCCAGCCAGCGCATAAACAGCCCTGCCATAAACCGCAGCGCAATAATCCCGAGCGTCGCCCCCACCAGGATTAACCAAGTTTCTTGGGATACGGCGATCGCGGTCGTCACACTGTCCAGAGAAAACGCCAAATCCGTAATGCCAATGATCGGAATGGCCTGCCAGAGCGAGGTAAATCGAGGCCCATGATGGTGATGATCCGCATCTTCCAGGGACGTAAAGTACTGCCACACCAGCCACAGCAGATACAGTGCACCCGCCAGTTCCACCTGCCAGTAATGCACTACCCAGGTGGCCGTTAAGATCAGAGTCATTCGCAGAATGTAGGCCAACAACAGCCCGATATTCAGGGCCCGCTGTTGCAGCTTTTGATCCTCCAAGCCTTGGGTAATGGCCGCCAGGGCGATCGCATTATCCGCCGACAGCACCGCCTCCAACGCCACCAGCACCGGCAGCAACAGCAGCGTCTGCACCCCAAAATCAGCATTCAGCAGGTTATCTAACATTAATCCTTCAGTAGGTTAACCAAATTCCAACAACATCCAACGCCAACGACTCTGGCAGATTCCCAGGCAGTCTTCCAAACCAATTAAATCTGTTATCCACACTACCAGCCTGCCATATCTCCGGAAAATTTTGCCAAGCAGTTCTGAAATGCTCAGCCGTTCTCCAGGAGGTGCAAACCGGGAGTAGCGTTAAAAAGGGCATTCTCTCGATCTTTTCAGATGTATGACTTCATCATCTCCGTTGTAAAACTTTATGCTAAGTTTTATGAGGTTGCCCACAATTCTATCCAAATTGACTATGAGTCTTTCTATCCCCGAACCCGTTAAAGTCTACAGCCAGTTTTTCCATCCTGCTTTAATGTGGGTGTTGTTTGGCCTGACCCTCTACGCTTTCTACACGGGCATGAAAGTCCGCAAAACCCGCTCTGCCACGGGAGATGAAAAAAAAGCCCTAATCAAAGAAAAATTTAATACGAAACACTACCAATTGGGGTCGCTGATTCTGGCACTGATGGTACTGGGGTCCATTGGGGCAATGGGAGCCACCTACATTAATTCTGGCAAGCTATTCGTCAATCCTCACCTGCTGGCAGGCTTGAGCATGACCGGGATGATTGCCGTTTCCGCCTCGCTCTCCCCTTATATGCAAAAAGGCGCAGACTGGGCGCGCTACCTGCATATTGGCTTAAACACCGCGATCGTTGGCCTATTTGGATGGCAAGCGGTGACTGGTGTGCAAATCGTGCAAAACATCCTGAAGCGGATGGCGGCCTAGGGGGCATGGTGGGAGGTGACGCGGTAAAATTGAGAAATTCGCTTGCTGCTGTCTTGACCTATGCTTTCGCTGTCGCCCCAATTACACGCCCGTCTTGCCTCGCCTCTAAAAATTGGGCACGTTGAGGTCAACAGCCGCGTGCTCCAGTCGCCTTTATCCGGCGTCACGGATCTGGTCTTTCGGCGACTGGTGCGTCGCTATGCGCCAGATTCGATGATGTACACCGAAATGGTGAACGCGACGGGACTGCATTATGTCAAGCAGCTACCAAAGCTGATGGAAGTGGATGCCAACGAGCGCCCGATCAGCATTCAGCTCTTCGACTGTCGCCCAGATTTTTTAGCGGAGGCCGCGCAGATGGCCGTGGCAGAGGGGGCCGATACGGTGGACATCAACATGGGGTGTCCCGTAAACAAAATTACTAAAAATGGGGGTGGTTCCTCGCTGCTGCGCCAGCCCGAGGTGGCAGAAGCCATTGTCCGAGCAGTCGTGAATGCGGTCAGCGTGCCAGTGACGGTGAAAACGCGCATCGGCTGGACTGACAAAGAAATCACCATTCTGGATTTTGCTAAACGGATGGAAGCGGCAGGAGCTCAGATGATTACGGTGCATGGCCGGACGCGATCGCAGGGCTACACCGGCCCCGCCAAATGGGAATGGATTGCCAAGGTCAAGGAAATTCTGACGATTCCCGTGATTGCCAATGGCGATATTTTCTCCGTTGAGGCTGCGGTCAAATGCTTAGAATTTACCGGTGCGGATGGCGTTATGGCCTCGCGGGGCACCCTGGGTTATCCGTTTTTAGTGGGCGAAATTGATTATTTCCTGAAAACGGGCCAGGAGCGGCCCCAGCCGACTCCGATTCAGCGGTTGGAATGTGCCCGCGAGCATCTGGAAATGCTCTGGGAGTATAAAGGCGATCGCGGGGTCCGCCAAGCCCGCAAGCACATGACCTGGTACTCCAAGGGGTTTATGGGAGCAGCCGACCTGCGGGGCAAACTAAGCACGATGGAAACGGCTGATCAGGGCACGGCTTTGTTGAATGGGGCGATCGCCCAATTGCAGGCATGGGGCGACCAAGCTGCAATGGTGGATGAACCCGAGCCCGTGGCAATGGTTTGAAGCACACGATATGCACCCGCCCCAGCAGGCTCTCTATCCCAGCCATCCGTTAACCAAGGCTGTAAGCAATTGCTTGAGTAATTGCCCTAATAAGCGCCCTGACGCAGGAGCACAATCTTCGCGGTTTCTAGCAGAATTTCCAGGTCCAGATTCAGCGACCAATTATCGATGTAGTACAAATCCAGGCGGGCTGCATCGTTAAACGCGGCAATCTGCGATCGCCCGGACACCTGCCACAGTCCGGTAATTCCGGGTAAAACCTGGTGACGTGCATGATGCCAGGGATCAAACCGTTCGACATCCCGTCGGGTCAGCGGACGCGGACCCACCAAACTCATCTGTCCCAGCAGCACATTGATCAACTGTGGCAATTCATCCAGGCTCGTCCGCCGCAAAAAGCGCCCTACCGGGGTAACCCGTGGGTCATCTTTCATTTTAAACAGCACCCCATCGGCTTCATTCTGCTCCTCCAGCAAGGCTTGCTCGGCGGCAGCTCCCACCACCATGGTGCGAAACTTCCACATCCGAAACATCTGGCCATGCAGCCCCACCCGGTCCTGGCGAAAGAACACCGGGCCTGGGGAAGAAAGTTTAACGGCGATCGCCACTCCCAAAAATAGAGGCGATAGGGCAACGAGGCCCGCGATCGCGCCCACAAAGTCCAGACCCCGCTTACAGCGATAATCCCAGCCACTCAGCAAGGGGGCTTCTAGCCGCAATGTCGGCAACCCGGCAATCACTTCCGGCTGGCCCCGGCGATGCAGCATGTCCAAACTAGAAGGCACCAGGCGCAGCGTCACCCCCCACGCCGCAGTTGCCAATACAAGCTTGATGCCAGTTCGGTCTGGGGCAATCCCTCGGCAAGGACCTCCTGGGCACCGGACAAAAAAATGGCTTGCAGGGTGGCCGGATGGGTAGCCGCTGAGGCTAAAGTTGCCCCAACAATCCGATAATGGCTGCGGCGTTTGAGGGCCTGGGACAGACGACTCAAGTCGGGCGCAGGCGCAATTAAGTAAATCGAGGCCACTGGAGCCGCAGGACACAACCACCCCGCAGTAACCAATCGACCCGTGATCACCAAGCCCACGCTGCCCAACCAGGCCGTGAGAAAGAGCGATCGCGGCAGGTCCAGTTCTGGATCATAAAAATAGCTCATGACGAGGTACAGCAAATGGACACCGCTGACGATCTGTCCCGCTCGGACATGATTTCGTCCAGAGTACAACGTGCTGTACAACCCATTCCCCGCAAACAGAAGCAGCGTCACTGCGGCAAAAATCCAAAACATGCTGGGCAAGCCAAACCAAGTCCACCAAAGGAGTTGGGGAGGCAGAGGCAGATAAAACTGATTCAGGTGGGCCGCCACGGACCACGCGATCGCCAGAGCGGTTAAATCCGTCCCTACCCGTAGTGCCAACCGCTGACATTGCCAAGTCAACATCTGGGATAGCTCAAGGCGACGCGGGGCACGAATATCGGTCGGTAGATTGGGGTACATGGGGAACGGGGGCGTTAGATTTTGAATAGCGCCGTGAGGCTAGAGGATTTTTGGGACGGTGTGAAGATGGTATAGCACTGCGGGCTGGGGCGCTAGACCATTTTTAAGTTTTCCGTGATTTAATCAGCGGTTTCCCAAAAGGGGAGGTTTAAGGGGCGCGGGGTGATGGCTTCTGGGCTGTAGTGCGATCGCACCCGCTGCCACAAATCCATCCGCTGACCCGAGATCTTGAGTCCGGGAAGGGCAGGGACCATGAATTTGCGGGCGTAGCGAATCATGCTGGCCACATGAAATCCCATGTGACGGCTGAGGAGCTTTTTGTCGCTGACGGCTAGGTGGTGGTGAATAATTTGGGCAGTGGGGACGTAGTAGACCTGCCAGTGGGCGGCATGGATGCGCCGCGCCCAGTCAATATCTTCAACATAGAGAAAATAGCCTTCGTCCAGGGGGCCAACGGTGGCGAGGATTTCTCGCCGAATCAACAAGCAAGCCCCGAGGAGCCAATCCACGGGCCGAATTTGGGTATGGTCGGCATCCAGCATGAGATGGTGTTGATTGAGGCTGGATTGGCGCAGAAAGTGGCGAAGCGGCGTGCGGCGTGCGATCACAGAACCCAGGTTAGGAAAGCGACGCGGGGACGGCTGCACAGTACCGTCCGGGAACAGCAATTGGGCACCACAGAGGCCAACATTGGCATGTTCATCCATAAAGGTGAGTAGGGTGGCCAGGGCTCCCGGCTGGACTTCTGTGTCGGGATTCAGTAGCAGGATATAGCGCCCTTTGGCCAGGGCCATGCCGAGGTTATTGTTGGCCGAAAAGCCTCGCCGGGTGCGATTGATCAGCAGTTGTACCGTGGGATAGCGGCGGGCGATCGCCGCACTGTCATCACTGGAGCGATTATCCACCAGCAGTACTTCCCCGCCCAAACGCTCTACCTCAGGCACCACGGCGGCTAAACACCGGCCAATGAAGGGGGCATGGTTGTGGGTGACGATAATTACAGAGAGCGGCACCGATGGCGGCTGGGCGGGAACTCTGGCCATTGAGCTGACATCGGCAGGGCTGATAGCGGCAGAGTTGATAGCGGGAGGGGTGGAGTGGGGCGTGGCCGGAATGGACGATACAAAGGGCAAGGAAGTCACGGCGATCGGGTCCAATGACGTAGGTTTAGGTTCAGGATGCCCGTTCAGGGCCATAAACTTTCAGGCTTGATCATTCGTCCGGATGGGTTTCCGCATCGGTGTCTGGAAGGGGAACTCAGCGTCTCGCGGCAATGGCTGCCTCATAGACCGTCATCAATTGGGTATAGGCCAGCTCTGCCTGAAAGGTTTGTTCAAACATCCGGCGACCCGCCTCTCCCCAGGTGGCCAGTCGGTCTGGATCGGCCAGGGCGGTGGTTACGGTGTGGGCCAGGGCGGTGGCATCTCCCGGTGGAAACAAGAGTCCGGTGGTTTGTGGTTGAACGAGTTCGGCGATCGCCCCCAGATCACTCACAATCACAGGTGTGCCTGTGGCATAGGCTTCCAAAATTGTCCGGCCAAAGGTTTCATAGCAAACGGAAGGTAACACCACCACCTGCGCCGTTTGCATCGTCCGAATCACCGTGGCCAGAGGCTGATAGCCCAGCAATTCTACCTGGTGCAAACCCTGGTCTTGAATGAAGTCACTGACCCACGCATATAGGGGACCATTGCCAATAATTTTGAGGGGAATGTGCGGCAGCGATCGCCATGCCTCTAATAGAGTCTCAATCCCCTTTTCCGCCGCCAGTCGGCCCACGTACAGCACTCCACGCCGGGGTTCCCGGCCTATCCCCGGATCTTGGGTTAAAAAATTAGGTCGGACAAAGAGCTTTTGGGCATTCAGACCACCCTGAACAAATTTGCGCCGTGCAAATTCTGAAGGGACTAGGAATGCGTCCACTTGGCGCTGCCATGTACCCAATCCGTGGTGCAGGCTGAGCATCAGCGCCACTGAAGCCGTTTGCACCCGTGAATTCCGGTAGCAGGCATGGTAAATGCTGGGCAGTGGTGAGGTCTGCAAACAGGCTTCGCAAACGTGGCCTTCTCGAAAAAATGTTGATGCCGCACACAATACCCGATAGTCGTGCAGTGCCTGGATCACGGGTACACGGCATGCGGCACAGGCATAGTAGGCTGCCGGAGACACCAAGGGAAAGAATCCTTGAAAATGCACCACATCAGGCTGGAAGCGTTGAATTGCTGCCTTGATCTCCTGATAGGATTTGAGCGATGCCGTTGGCTCTAAAAACAACAGGGCTTTGCGCGCGCCTGAGAAGGTCTTGATATCATTGTTGTGGCGAAAATACAATTCTACAGCGTGGCCATGCTGCTGTAAAAGCTGTACATCCTGCTCCGTTGCTTCATCATCACCGCCCCGGAATTGATGATAGTTGTGGACTATGAGGATGCGCATTAGACATTATTTGGATTTTAGACTTTGGATTTTAGATTGCGGATTTTAGATTGCGGATTTCCCGACTGTAAGCCAGGGGGTGCAGTGCGGATCGGTATTCGGGGTGGCACTGGCTCAGGATTCATCAGAGCTCTTTTCGAGGTGCTTCTGAAGGCGCTTTACGGTCTGATACATTTCCGGGAGGCGGCTGTAGATGGCGGAAGCCTTGAGGTAGGTTTTGTGATCGACGTAGGGGTAGCCCGAGACGAGTTGGCCGGGTTCGACGTTGCCGTGGATGCCGGTTTTGGCAGAGGCGATCGCCCCATCGCCAATGGTGGCCGCATTGGCTACGCCCACCTGTCCGGCTAAAATTACTCGATTGCCAACCTTGACGCCACCGGCTAACCCGACCTGGGAAGCCAGGGCGCAGGCTTCGCCAATCTGGCAGCCGTGAGCAACTTGGACAAGATTATCGATTTTGGTGTAGCGACCAATCCGAGTTTCACCGACGGCGGGCCGATCAATGGTGGAATTGCAGCCTACCTCTACGCCTTCTTCCAGCACAACATCGCCGGACTGTTCCATTTTGTACCAGCCAGTTGGGGTGGGGACAAAGCCAAAGCCCTCGGAACCAATGACGGCTCCGCTGTGAATCACACAATCGGCGGCGATGTGGACATGTTCGTGGATAACGCAGTTGGCATGCAGAACGGTGCGATCGCCGATTTCTGATCCGGGATACACCACTACATTGGGATGGATACACACCTGATTGCCGATTTTGGCCCCAGCGGCAATGACGACATGTGCCCCAATGGCTACCTCTGTACCTACAGTGGCGGTGGGATCGATCACCGCGCTGGGATGAATGTAAGGGGCGGGCCGGTAGGGTTGGTAGAAGCAGGCGATCGCCTGGGCAAACAGCAAGCGGGGATTAGGCGTACTGATCCAAGCAATCCCTTGCGCTGTGGCTTGGGCCTGCAAGGCGCTGTCCTCTGGCAAAATCAGCGCAGTGGCACAGGTGGTTTTGATCTGGGCGGCAAATTTTGCCCCTTCAATATAGCTCAGCGTTCCCGCTGGGGCCTCATCGACGGCTGCTACCCCAGTAATATCTGGATCGGACCCGACACTGTGAGCCGATCCGCCCAAGGTCTCAATCAATGCACTAAATTTCATGGTTTCAGGATTTTCCTAATTTTAGGATTAGGGGGGCGAGGATGGCGAAAACAATCAACCGTCGGTTTCTGCGATCGCTGTTTACGGCTTCTGCGTTACGGCTTCATTATATGAAGTCTGTTTGCACTGCGATCGGGTTTCAAACCCTGTTAAGTTATTATTTAACTGTAGTATTTGATACAGTTTTATTACAGTTTTCGTTGCAGGACTCGCGGCTCTTTTTTCGAGGAGTTGCTAACGGCATCGCTGGACGGATTTGTCCCCTCAGGGAAACGGCTTGTCCGGATCTACTTCGTTTCCATCCAATTCTCACCGGAATGAATGTCTACCACTAAGGGCACTGACAAAGAGACTGCCGATTCCATGGTTGATTTGATTTGCAATTCCAGGGCTGACCATTCTTCCCTGGGCATTTCAAACACAAGTTCATCGTGGACTTGCAGCAGCAGTCGGGCCTCATAGCCCTTGAGCAAATCGTGCAGCTTGCGCATGGCAATTTTGATGATATCGGCACTAGAGCCTTGGATCGGGGCATTGGCGGCGGCCCTTAACATCTGGGCGTCATACTGATCGCGAGTTTTGATTTTGCCGAGGTTAATAGCGCTTGGATCGCTACCCCGTAGATGCTTCAAATTCTCGCTACTGAAGTTGAAGTAGCGCCGTCGGCCTAGGATAGTTTCGACATAGCCTTGAGCGATCGCCTCTCGCTGCATCTGTTGCAAATAGGCAAAGACCTGGGAGTAGCGATCGTTAAATCGCTCAATAAACAGCTTGGCTTCCGCATTGGCGACTCCCGCTTCCCGTGCAAACCGCTGGGCACCCATGCCGTAGATCACCCCAAAGTTAATGATTTTGCCCAATCGGCGCTCTTCGGGGGAAATCTCTGACTTCTCCAACAGTAAGCGCGCCGTCAAGGCATGGACATCAATATTATTTTGGTAAGCATCAATCAAGACGGGCTCCTGACTCAGATGCGCCAAAATTCGCAATTCAATTTGCGAATAGTCCGCTCCCACCAAAATCCAACCAGACTGGGGCACAAACGCTTTGCGAATCTGCCGACTAAAGGCCGTGCGAATCGGAATATTCTGTAGGTTGGGGTTAGAGGAGGAGAGCCGTCCAGTGGCCGTCCCTGTTTGGTTAAAATCAGTATGAACCCGATGGGTATCTGGGCGTACCATCAGGGGTAACGCATCCACATAGGTAGACTTCAATTTACTCAACGTCCGGTACTCGACAATGCTGTCAATAATCGGATGTTCCCCCTGCAATTTCTCCAGGGTGGCCGCATCGGTAGAGTAGCCCGTCTTTGTCTTCCGGGCCTTTTGGGTAAAGACTTCCACCTGCTCGGCAAGCAGCTCGCTTAGTTGCTTCGGCGAGGCCAAATTAAAGGTTTTGCCCGCGATAGCATAGGCCGTTTTTTCAATCGCTGCTAGATCGGTTTCCAATTGTTGTGACAGGGTTGCCAAATAGGCTGTATCCACGATAATTCCGGTATATTCCATTTCCGCAAGGACGGGTTCCAGCGGCAATTCCACGGTTTGAAATAGGCGCAGCAGTGGGGGAGCCGCCTCTAGATAGGCCAGCAATTTGGGCATCAGTCGCCAAGTGGTGTACACATCCATGCCGCAATAATTAGCGACGAGGGGAATGGCAATATCAGCAATGGTTTTGCCCTTGGAAACCAACTCTCCGTAACTTTGGGCCACAATGCCCAAATGGACGCGACTGAGTTCCGTCAAGTTATGCGTCCCTTCCGGCTCCAGGACATAGCTGGCCAGCATGGTGTCAAAGACAACGCCCTCTAAATTGATGCCCTGGGCGCGCAGGATCAGGCGATCGAACTTGGCGTTTTGTAAGACCTTGGGATAGGTTGCACTTTCTAAAATGGGCCGCAGGGCTACCCGCACGTCAGTCCAGTCCAGACAAGTCCCCTGGGTATGGCTAAGGGGAATATAGGCCACATCCGTGCTGGCCTCGCCCCAGCAGCAGCCCAGACCCACTAGGGTGGCATCTCGCGGATCCAGGGCGGTGGTTTCCGTATCCCAGGCCACAGCAGTCTGGGTGCAGGTTTGTAACTGAGCCACAAGACGGGCTAACTTTTCTGGAGTATCAATGATTTGGGGAGCGATCGGGAGCGTTGCGTCCTGCTGAGCTTTGGCGGTGTCCACAGCACTGAAAAACCAATCCTCATCGGATTCAGTAGCGTTGTCGCCATTGATTGCTTCAGATACATCAGTAGAGCTAACCGAAGGCGTGGCAAAATCACCGCTAAAGTGTCGTCGAAATTTGGGCAGTTGATTTGTAAAAAATCGAAATTCCAGTTTCTCTAGCCAGGGCAGTAAAGCATCTTC
>CAVYAN010000105.1:0-106763 GCA_963766075.1 uncultured cyanobacterium
GGTGTTTCGAGCAACGGCATGAACGGAAGAGAACGTGAGGGAACAGTCAAGATCCCGCGAGGATGAGCGGATACTCCGTCGCCGTAAGCGGACCTATAAGACGAAAGTCGAAGTGGTTTGCGATGCCGCGTGGGAAGTCGGAAGAGGCCATAGCGTAGCGAAGAGGGCGTGGACAGCAAAACCCGCCGGAGCGAAGGGCCTGGACTCGAGCCATGCCAACAATGAAGGAGGGATTTGGTATTCCCGATGAGGCTCAACGCACGACGTTAGAAAAGGTCCGTGTACTTCAGAGGAAGCTATACCGAGCGGCCAAGGCTCAGCCGCAACGAACGTTCGGAGTTCTGTTTGATAAGGTTTGCAGTCTGGAGGTGTCCCAGCCGGAATTCGTTGAGCGATTATTGGCGATCTCGACCCGCCAAACGCCAAACCCTCCAGCAGAAATTCGGCGACAACTTTGAACAAAACCTGCTGCTCAACCTGGGCTATGCCGCCCGGATTTATCCCCCAATTTGGGACGGATTAAAAACCAACGAGCCTACCCACCTCAGCCTCAATCTCGAAGCCGCCTTCACATTCCTCCAGGATTCGGCCTGGGTGCTGGAAGATGCCGGCTACAAAGTGATTGTGCCCGCCTGGTGGACACCGCAAGGACGGCAACGGGCCAAGATTCGCCTGCGGGCCAGTGGACACAAAACCCCCAGCAAAGACAAAAGCAAAAGCTACTTTGCCTTTGAGACTTTAGTGGATTATCAATACGAACTTTCGATTGCAGGCAACCCAGTCAGCTTAGAGGAGTGGCAACAATTAGTCAACGCTAAAACCTCGCTAGTCCAATTCCGGGGCCAATGGATGGAATTGGATCAGGATAAGATGAAGCAAATGCTGGAGTTCTGGCAAAAACATCAGCAAGACGATACCACAGCGACATTAACAGACTTGATGCAGTTAACGGCAAAATCCGATGACGGGATCGAATTTGAGATTGAACACGATCAAGTCTTGTCGGATCTGATGGCCAAGCTGAAGGATAAAACGCAGTTAGAAGTGCTGCCCGATCCGCAACAGTTCCAAGGCACCCTGCGGGGCTATCAACAGCGCGGCGTGGCGTGGCTGCATTACTTAGAAAGTTTGGGTCTGAATGGCTGCTTGGCGGATGACATGGGCATGGGCAAATCGGCCCAGGTGATCGCCCGCTTGGTGCAGGAGCGCGAACTGGCCGCTGCCGCCAAGGTGAAAACGGTGCTGCCGACGCTGTTGATTGCCCCTACATCGGTGGTGGGGAATTGGGAAAAGGAGATTGAAAAATTTGCCCCCCATTTGCAAGCCTATATCCACCACGGGAGCCAACGACTCCAGGATGCCAAAGCCTTCAAAGCGGCGGTCAAGCCCTGCGATGTGGTGATTACGTCCTTCTCCCTGGCGCGCAAAGATGAAGCCTTACTGAATGGGATCACTTGGCAGCGGATTGTGGTGGATGAAGCCCAGAATATCAAAAATCCCCAGGCGGCTCAGACTAAGGCGATCGCCAAACTCTCGGCCCACTGCCGTCTGGCCCTGACGGGCACTCCAGTCGAGAATCGGCTGTTGGATCTGTGGTCGATTTTTAACTTCCTGAATCCGGGGTATTTGGGCAAAGAAGCCAGCTTCCGCAAATCCTTTGAAATCCCGATTCAGAAAGAGAATGATCAGGTTCGAGCCGCCACGCTGAGGAAATTGGTCGAGCCGTTGATTCTACGGCGGGTGAAAACCGATCCCGCCATTATTCAAGACTTGCCCGATAAAGTAGAACAAAAACTATACTGCAATCTCACCCAAGAACAAGCCTCACTCTATGAAGCCACCGTCAAAGATGTGGAGAAAAAGCTGCAAGACGTCGAGGGAATTCAGCGTAAGGGACTCATTTTGTCCACGTTGCTGAAACTCAAACAAATCTGCAACCATCCCATGCAGTTTCTCCAGGATGGCAGTGACTTTACCCCAGAGCGATCGCACAAGCTTGATCGCCTCACCGACATGATCCAAGAAGTGATAGCCGAGGGGGAAAGCCTATTAGTGTTTACCCAATTCACCGAAATTGGCGATGCGTTGGAAAAATATTGCAAACAGATCCTGCACTGCAACACGCTTTTATCTGCACGGCGGCACCGCGCGCCCCAAACGCGAGCGCATGATTAGCGAATTCCAAGACCCCGAAACCGAACCAACGGTATTCATTTTGTCGTTGAAAGCCGGGGGCGTCGGCATTACCCTGACTAAGGCCAATCATGTGTTTCACTTCGATCGCTGGTGGAATCCGGCAGTGGAAGACCAGGCCAGCGATCGCGCCTTTCGGATTGGCCAGAAAAAGAATGTCTTTGTCCACAAATTCGTGGCGATTGGCACTTTAGAAGAACGGATTGACCAAATGATTGAGGATAAAAAGAAGCTGGCAGGGGCGATCGTGGGCTCCGATGAAGCTTGGCTAACGGAATTGGACAATGAAGCCTTTAAGCAACTGATTGCCTTAAACAAACGCGCCGTCATGGAATAGGAGGTCATGGAGCCATGTCAAAATTCAGTCGCACGTGGTGGGGCCAAGAGTTTATTACCGCCATCGAGAAAATCACCGATGCGGGCCGACTCAGTCGGGGCCGCTCCTATGCCTCCGGCAACCGGGTCAAAAGTTTTACGATGGCCGGAAACCTCGTCACGGCCCAGGTGCGCGGCAAGGTAAATCCTTATTTTGGGGTGTATAAGGAACCGCTGTATCACACCACCATTGAAATGCAGACGATTAGCAAGGCCGATTGGACCCAGGCGATCGCCCACATTGCCGCCAATGCGGGGTTTCTCTCTAAACTCTTGCTGAATGAAGTGCCCACCGACATTGAAACCGCATTTACCGCCCTGGGGCTGCACCTGTTGCCCCACAATCGCAAAGACTTCACCACCAACTGCTCCTGCCCCGACTACAGCAATCCCTGTAAACACATCGCGGGAGTGTATTATCTGGTGGCGGCAGAACTGGATAAAGATCCCTTTTTACTGTTTGAACTGCGCGGCTTATCCAGAGCCACCCTGCAAACTGAACTGGCGAAATCTCCCTTGGGCATGGCCTTGTCCCAGAACCTGGGGGCCGAGCTCGCCGCCCCCCGCGCCGTCGCCAGCTACTACACCCGCCCCGAACGAATGCCCCCACCCAAAACCATCAGTTTGCGAGAATTCTGGCAAGGCCCCAAACGGTTACCGCCACTAGAACCACCGACCCCAGCGAACGTCCCGGCCATTCTGGTAAAGAAACAAGGCGACAATCCGCCCTTTTGGCAACAGCCTGCATCCTTCATCGCGACCATGGCAGAGCTGTATCAACGGGTGAGAACCAAGAACCGCGACCTGCTCTAGAGAGTTTAAGTTTTTTAGAGTTTAGGTTTTTTAGAGTTTAGGTTTTTTGGGGGTCCAAACTCCGCCACAAATACCAACTGGCGATCGTGCGGTAGGGGTGCCAGGGCTGAGCGACCTGTTCCATCGTTTTTTTGTTGGGCAGATCGGGCAGGGCATACACCCGCTGCATGGCTGTCCGCACCCCCAAATCGTCTACGGGCAAAACATCCCAGCGATGCAGTCGAAAAATGAGCAGCATTTGCACAGTCCAGCGGCCCACCCCTTTGACTGAAGTAAGGGCTTGAATAATCGCTTCATCTTCCATATCGGCCAAGGTTTCCAGCGTGGGCAACCCTGCCAACACCTTTTGCGCCAAATCTTTGATATAGATAGCCTTGGCGCGAGACAGTCCCACTCCCCGCAGCTCCTCGTCGGGGGTTTCCAGGATCGCGGCAGCGGTGGGCGTGTTGGCATAGAGTTGGAGGAAGCGGTGATGAATAGCACTCGCCGCTTTGGTGGACAGTTGTTGATGAATGATCGAGCGGGAAATCGAAAATAAGACATCGCCGGATTGTTGAACCTGATGGAGAGTACAGTCCCCTAGGCGATCGATCAAAGCCGCTAAAATCGGATCACTTTGCTTGAGGGTGGCAATGGCGATCGCATAATCAATTTCGGTGCCCCTATTACTCACGCGGTACTCCCCACACGATACTCCTCACACGTTTTCAGTTCGTTTCGACTCCGCTCAACGAACTGAAAACCGCTCCCTGAGCGGAGTCGAAGGGAGCTATATCTTGATGTTATGACTTGACCATGCCTTAGACTCTTAAGCCGAAATACGTGAGGACTAGGTCTGTCTCACCTGTATTGATAATCTCATGGATTTCCTGGGCTTCTACTGCCACGCAAGTGCCCGCTGCCAGGGGATACACCGTGCCATTAACGGCGATCGCCCCCACGCCCGACTCCACAAAAAACACCTCACACATATCCGCATGGGCATGGGCCGAGGAAATTTGACCAGGTGCCAACCGGGCCTGGGAAAAATTGGTTAAATGGGGCAAATCACCCAGCCGCAACATCACCTGTTTCCGGATTTCCGGATTGTGCGATACCGGCTCTGGTGGCAGCGTAGACAAGGAGGATAACTTCATGGGCGGGTGCCGATCGCATCAATAAATGTGACTGAAAAAATATGACTGGAAAATTTGACTTGATAAATTATGACTGCAATGACCTTGCGTTAGTATTTTCGCTCTTGGGGTGTAAATTGCGTAATCACCACAGGCCGATACTGAAGATCAACGCCAGTGCTGGAGTAAGAGGCCAAGGTGTGCTTTAGGAAATTAGTATCATCCCGCTGGGGATGGTCCTCGCGGTAATGGGAACCCCGGCTTTCCTGGCGGTGCAGAGCCGATGATAGGATCATCTCGCCAACGATCATCAAACTGCGCAGTTCTAGAGCCTCAATCAGTTCCGTGTTCCACAGGGTGCCTTTGTCATCCAGCCGAATCTGGCGGTAGGTTTGCTGAATCGTTTTAAGTTGATCGATACCCGCCCGCATCACCGCGTCAGTGCGAAACACGCCGCAGTGGGTGGTCATGCAATCTTGGTATGCCTGCCGCACCTGAGCCACCCGATACTGGCCCGACTGCTCCAACAGCGCTTGCACATCCGCGCGCGCCGCCTCAAGATAGGGGGTTTCGTCGAGGTCGGGCAATTGGCGATCGCCCAGGCCGTGGGCGATCGCCGCCCCCGTCCGCTTGCCATAGACCACACACTCCAGCAGGGAATTACTCCCCAACCGATTGGCCCCATGGACAGAAACACAGGCCGCCTCCCCCGCCGCAAAAAATCCATCCACCACGGCATCAGCACTGCGGCGCACCTGACCGTTTGTGTTCACAGGAATGCCACCCATGGAGTAGTGCACCGTCGGGCGCACGGGCATCGGCTGATGCACCGCATCAATGCCCAGCAGGCGATGCGCTTCTTCCCAACAGAAGGGAATCCGGCTCATGATTTTTTCTTTGCCCATGTGCCGTAGGTCCAAGTGGATGAACGGCCCCCCGGCACTGCCGTCGGCATGGATGCCCCGCCCTGCCCGAATTTCCAGAGTAATAGCCCGCGAAGTAATATCTCGGGGAGCCAGTTCCATACGACTGGGCGCATAGGTGGCCATAAAGCGATCGCCCGCACTGTTCACCAGATAGGCCCCTTCCCCCCGCACGGCCTCAGAAATTAATACACCAATGGGATAGAGGCCAGTGGGGTGAAACTGGACAAATTCCATATCTTGCAGGGGCAAGCCCGCGATCGCCGTCATGGCCAGTCCATCCCCAGTAGATGCATAGTCATTAGACGTGGTGTTATAGACTCGCCCATAGCCGCCCGTGGCAAACATCACGGCCTTAGCGCGCACGACCTGCATCTGGCCGTCGGCAATTCGCAACATCAGCACGCCCTTGGCCTGTCCATCTTCCAGAATCAGCCGCAGCACATACCACTCCTCGTAAATCGTCACACCATAGCGCCGCAGATTGCAAATTAACTCATGCAAAATCGCATGTCCCGTCTTATCGGCAGCGTAGCAGGTGCGGTTGTGGGAATGGCCACCAAAGGCACGCTGAGCAATTTTGCCATTGGCCAAGCGGGAAAACAGCACACCCATCTGTTCCAAATCAATCACCACATCCGGCGCTTCCTGGGTAAGGATGGCCACCGCATCTTGATCGGCCAGATAGTCGGAGCCTTTCACTGTATCAAAGGCATGGGACTCCCAACTGTCCTGATCATCAACATTCTTGAGGCTAGCAGCCATGCCGCCCTGGGCAGCAACGGAGTGGGAGCGAATTGGGTGGGTTTTGGCGACGATCGCCACTCGCAAACTGGGATCCAACCGCGCAATTTCCAGTGCCGCCCGCGCCCCCGCCAGCCCACCGCCCACAATAATGACATCCTGATCGATCATGCTTTCCCATTCTGTAAGTGCCTCCATCGTCGCAAATTAAAAAAGTCCCCGCCAAAAGGCCAGGAACTTTTTAAGAAAGAGTGGGGCTAATCCCCTTACTCAAAATCTAATTTGCAGCCTGTAACGGGCGCTGCACTGGGCTACCCGCCGAAGCCTTAGCCAGTTCTGTCGCGGGATCAACCGTTTTAATTTCAATGTGATTCAGTAAGGTCGTGACAAAGGCAAACAGCAAAAACGGCAGCGACAATACCAAAATCAAGCCCACCGTAGCGAGGGCATAAAAAGGACGACTCGCACCCATCAGCGCCATTGCAGCGGCCAAACTGAGAAAAATCACAATCAGCCAAACCATAATCTGACCATACACATCACCAAACGACAGGGTACAAACTAAGCGGTACTTGGATGCATTAGCCATGATCTGCCTCAGAAAGATTGTGTAGTGTGTAGCTATTACGGTAAAGCTAAAATTACACCCGTGCCCATTTCTCAATCTTTTAGAAAGGTTCGTAATAACACTTCATCGATTTTGGATTGGGGCCGCGGGGAGACCAGCGCGCAAAGGCCGCAGGGGCGGGAGTCCAGGCGCAGCGCCTTTGACCAACGCCCTCTCACTGCAGCAAGAGTGACAACGACTGCAAAGCGCCAATGACAAACCCCAGCACACCGCCCAAATTCACGATCGCCTGCAACTCGCTTTTCACAATCCCGTTAATGCCCGCTTCCAAATCCTGGGGAGACGTCGCTTTCACACGATCAATAATCACTTGGTCAATATTGAGAATCGGAATGGCTTGGGCGACAATTTTTTCTAAATCGCGCTCTAGGTAGCGATCGAGCACCAAGGCCAGTTCCTGACTCACAGGACCAAGGGAAGCCGTGACCACCTCAGACGTTTGCAACCGATTCAGGATCACCGCCGCCAAATTCTCCCAATCTACCGATTTGCTCAGCTCCTGCAACAGGTCAGAGCCTTTGTCTTGCACATAGCTCCGCACGCTGTCCCGCAGAGTTTTGCGCAATTGGCGCACGGTGGAAATCGGCAGATTTTGCAGCGACAGATTTTGCAGCCATTCCTTCAAGCGCGGCGGAATCCCCAATTCCTGACTCAGTTCCCGAATCCGTTGATTACTAGAGGCTTTTTCGTCCAGGCAATAGGCACGTAACCGCGTCAAGGCATTACGCACACCAAATAGGTTCGCCACCACCCAGTAGGTGCCGCTGGTTTTTTCCCGAAAGCCTTCATCAATCACTTGGATATTGCGATCAGTCAAAAAGTCCACCAGGGTTTGCCGGACCACATCGGGAGGCAGCACTACCTCCAGGAGCCAATCCGCCAACTTGCTGGCCTGCTCATCCGTTAGTTGAAATTCCAGCAGCACTTGGTCAAAAATCTGGTTCAACTGGGCTTCCAGAAAGTCATCTCGCCGTGCCAGCACCTTGAACAACCTCGGCAGCGATTCCCCCAGCAAATCCCGCAGAATATTGGCGAGGATTTTGGCCGTTTTCTGTTCCTTATCCGCTTGTACCTGCTCTAAGCCTAACTTCAGCAACCACAGAATCGCCGCCTCGACCCGCTCCATTTGCAAGAGCCGTTGCGCCAGAGTTTGCAATGCCTCCGGAGTCAGCAGGGATCCCATAATCGTGTCAGAGATCCGCTTGGCCAGTCGTTCTTGGTTGCGGGGAATCAGACCGGGCGTGAAGGGCAACTGGCGATCGCCCACGTAAATCGCCTTATACGGACGAAACAGCATTTGAATCGCGATGTCATTGGTGAAGTACCCAATCACACCACCGACGACTGGGGGACCAATGAACAACCAGAGTGTATGCAGATCTAACAATTTTAGATTTCAGATTTTGGATTTTAGGGTGGGTGCCGTTTGATTTGCATGCAACCTAGACGTGCAATCTAACAGACACTCACGATTTAGTAGCAACCAACACTCCCATCGTACCGCCTGCAATGGGGTAATGGGTCGCCACGGCAAATCCAGCCCGGTGAGCCAGGATGACTTGTTCCGGCCCCGTGGGAAACCGCTCCAGACTAGGGGCCAGATAGGCGTATTCCGCTGTCAGTCCAAACTGCTTTGCCGCAGGGACCACTAGGGCATCCAAATACCACTGCTGAAAAGATTGAACCACAGCGCTAGAGGGACGATTGAGGTCTAAAATGGCGACCTTAGCCCCTGGCTTCAGCACGCGGTAAAGCTCCTTGAGACTGCGGGGAATATCGGTTACGTTACGCAATCCATAGCCCATGGTCGCCGCATCAAAATAGTCATCGGCAAAGGGAATGGCCAGCGCATCCCCCGTAATCCAGGTAATCGGCAAATTCTGGGTGCGCTGCCGCGCGATCGCCAACTGGGCCGTGGCAAAGTCCACCCCAAAAACCTGCCCCGTCGGACCCACCACCCGCCCCAACCGCCGCGCCAAATCGCCGCTGCCACAGCACAGATCCAGACACGTATCCCCGATTTGCGCCCCACTCCATTTCACCGCCATCTGCTTCCAGACCCGGTGCAACCCCAGACTCAACCCATCATTGAGTTGGTCATACACGGGAGCAATGCGATCGAACAAATCACGGATTTCGTCAGAATTCATGCCAGCACACCAGAGAATCGTGCCGCCATTTTACTATGCCCCTTTCGCCCCAGGGCAGAAGGCCAGGGGCATAGCAGACGCCTACAGCGGCGATCGCCCCGTCGTCAGCATTTGATAACCAACGGCCATGGAGACAAATGACAGCAAGAACTGCCACAAACTGGTAGGGTTGAGCATCATCCGACTACTCACAAACACCAACACAACCCCGACCACAAGCGGGATCCAACCGATTTTCTTGTTTCTTCTGGGAAGAAAAACAAGCATCAGCACCCCCGCCATCAGCGAAAGAATCGAAACATTCGCCGCTATTCCTCTCCACCAATACGGGGAGACATGGGTCGTAAATATAATGTTCCGCCCTAAGAAATAAATGCCCAGAATGAGAAGACCAAAGCCTAGCAATCTCAACACAAGTCTCATAGGTTTCCTGAATGGAAGGGAATGCGTGCATTAAAAAGCCTAACACCCAGCACAGCAAAGGGCCAAGGCGACCTGTTGAGCGGACATGTGCACCATTAGCAACTCGTCCTCCCGCAGGGTGCAGGGCTGCTTCCATTGGAGTGACAGCACCCCCAAAACCTGGCTCCGGTGGATGATCGGCACAATCAAATGCGCTTGGATGCCCGAAGCAGCATAATGTCCAACCCCAGACAACGTGGCATCAGCGGGAATGTTCACCGAGACTTGAATTTTTTGGGCAGCGATCGCCTCTGCAACCAGCGGATCTTCAGCCAGCCAGTTTTCCACTGCACCACAACTGCTAAACGTACCTTGAGCACCCAACAAATGGGTCCCTTCAAGCAATTGCAGAATACAGCCATCGGCATGGAAATTCTTACCAAACGCCGTCGCAATGGGTACCAGACAGTCCTGGAGCGTATCAGCCTGTTGCGCTGCTTGGACAATCCCCGCCAGCAAAGCGCTTTGGGCCTGTGACCGTCGCAATTCTTCCGTCCGTTGCTTCAGCAACTCATAGGTTTCCGCCGCCCGCTGCACAACGGCTTTCAACTCATTGGGATCCCACGGCTTGGTAATGTACCGATACACCTGCCCAGAATTAATGGCTTCCACTAAATCTTCTACATCGGTAAACCCCGTGAGAATAATCCGCATCGTATCCGGGAACTGAGGCACCGTGCGACTGAGAAACTCTGTCCCCTTCATCTCTGGCATCCGCTGATCGGAAATGATCACCGCAACTTCGCCTTCTAAGGCCAGCAATTCCAGGGCCAGTACGCCACTTTCTGCCTTGAGAACATTAAAGTCACGGCGAAATGTCCGATACAGCAGATCAAGATTATCAGGCTCGTCGTCCACCACGAGCATCTTTGCTTTTTTGGGACGTTCTAGGGTCATGAGTTGGCGACTAATAGCGTCCAGTTCCGGCACAGCGTAGTCCATGGGTGTACTTGAGCTCCTTCAAAAACCGAGCAATGATTAAACAGAGGTATGCTCTATTAGTCTTGCCCTGTTCTGAAAACTTCTACCACCCAGAGGATTAAATTTTCCAATCTCAGAACACGATGGAACCCGAGTCAGCCCCATGCAACACGGGCAAAATTTCGACCCTGCACAGCCGAAATTACATACAAAAAACACCGCAGGCAATCGGTATTGTCTGCGGTCAAAGCTTTGCTCTAAAGAGGCTAAAACGGTAGCCATTTGGCGGGCTGTAGAACTGGAGTCGTCTGGTTGAAACAGCGGTTCAGCAGCGGGGTCGTATTCCACCAGCCAATCTACAGACGTTGCGGTTAAAGGATCAGAAGGCACGTAGTGCGTAGCATTAGTAACATAGCCCACGTAGTTACCAATCAGACAATACACCGCCATCAAAGCGGCAGCAGAAAATGCAACCAACGTCCCGGCCAGCATCAGGGAAAATTCGCGGCGGTCAATCGCTTCCTGCATCAAATGCAGGGACCAAGCAACCAATGCAATGACAATTGCCAAGATGGGTATCAACATATTACACATTGTAACAGTTACTCAGATTTTGGCGGCCATTATGAAATGGAAGAAAATCTTAAGAACCCGTGCGCCAGTCCCACCACCTAGGGCTGACGCACAAGAATGTGGCGATCGCCCAAGTACTGCTTAATCTGAGCGACGGTTAACTGTCCGTAATGCAACAGCGACGCGAGGAGGGCTGCCTCCGCTTTTCCGTCCGTGAGAGCTTCATAAATATGTTCACAATTCCCTGCTCCCCCCGAAGCAATCACGGGAATATCCACCCGATCGGCAATGGTGCGGGTCAGTTCCAAGTCATACCCAGCCTGGGTGCCGTCTGCATCCATGCTCGTTACCAGCAGTTCTCCGGCTCCTCGCTGGGCCAGTTCCTCCGCCCAGGCGATCGCATCTCGGCCTGTATTTTCCCGTCCCCCCCGCACATATACATCCCATCCCGGATTGGTCGGGTTCGGGCGACGACGCGCGTCAATGGCCACCACGATGCACTGATTGCCATAGCGATCGCTGGCCCGGTTAATCAATTCCGGATCCCGCACCGCCGCCGAGTTAATACTGACCTTATCGGCCCCAGCCCGCAGCAATTGCTTAATCGTATCCAAATCCTGAATGCCACCCCCCACCGTAAGGGGAATAAACACCTGCTCGGCGGTGCGGTAGACCACATCGAAAATAATGCCCCGATCTTCATGGGTGGCCGTAATGTCCAGAAATACCAGCTCATCAGCCCCCGCATCGTTGTACACCTGGGCCAATTCCACCGGATCCCCAGCATCCTTTAAATCAACAAAATTGACACCCTTCACCACGCGGCCCGCTTTGACATCCAGACAGGGCAGAATTCGTTTGGCCAGCATGGGCGATCGCAATGAAAGGACAGAGCTTAGATTTTAGTGCATTTGCGCTGGCACAGTGGGGGACAGATTGGTGGACCAGATTAATTTTCTGCCCAATCCTGTAACGACACTGATACACTGATTCTTGGTCTATAAATCTTTAGAATTTTTAGAATTGTGATGCAAGTAGGTCAACAGGTTAAGGTTTGTCGGTTACGAGATAAGGTTTCAGAGGCGATCGCGAAAAAGCTGGGCCAGGTGGGGACCGTCAAAGATTTCAAAATGACAGACGGCAGCGGCGTGGGCGTCCTCGTTGCCTTTGAAGATCAGTTTGCCACCTGGTTCTTTGCTGATGAAGTCGAGCCGACCGCCTAGCCCCGGCTGCCAATGGGCATCCATCACAACGGGCAGTAAAACGATCCGCACCAAAACGATACACAGTGAGCTAGGAGCGCTAAATTCATGGCTCTAATTTTGACGTTCTTGGGTAAGGGGGGCGTGGGCCGCACCACCATCGCGATCGCGGCGGCCAAGCGTTTCGCAGCCCAGGGAAAGCGCGTGTTAGTGGCCAGTCAAGAACCTGGTCCTGCCTTTGGCCTGTTGTTGAATGCCACCCCTGGTCCTATTCCCCAAGAAATTGCGCCCCAACTTTGGGCCTTACAGTTTCAATCGACTCCGCTGCTAGAAAAAAGCTGGGATGACCTGAAACAACGCGAGGCGCAGTACCTGCGCACGCCTTTTTTCAAAGCCGTATTTGGGCAGGAATTGGGGGTGCTTCCCGGCATGGACAGTGCCCTAGCGCTAAATGCGTTGCGAGAATATGAAGCCGGTGGCCAGTACGACGTGATTGTCTACGATGGCACGGGCGACCAAGCAACACTGCGCATGTTAGGGATGCCGGAGGTTCTCAATTGGTATACGCGCCGCTTCCGTAAGGTCTTTGCGGATTCCGATCTGGGTAAAACCTTGGCCCCCTTTATTCAACCGGTGGCCAGCGCGGTATTGAATGTTAATTTGACGGGAGAGAGTTGGTCCCAACCCAATGCCGAGGTGGATGGTTTTTTGGAGAAAGGCATGCAGGCGATCGCCGATCCCAGCCGGGTGATTGCCTACTTGGTCACTACGGCAGATGAAGCGGCCATGGCCACGGCGAAATACCTCTGGGGCGGCGCGCAGCAGGTAGGCTTGACTGTGGGCGGCCTCATTCTGAATCGTGGAGTAGAGAGTAGCGCAATCGCCGATGCCTTTGCCCCACTCCCCCTCACCGCCCTGCCCGATGTCCCGATGAACGATTGGCAACCCCTGCTCGACGCGCTGCCCGACTTCACCCTCCCGTCCGCCGTGCCCCCGCCCTTTGCGGTCAATGTAGCCGATCGCCAGGTCAGTCTATTTCTGCCCGGATTTGACAAGAAACAGGTCAAGCTCACCCAATCGGGTCCAGAAATTACGATAGAAGCAGGCGATCAGCGGCGCAATCTGAGGCTGCCAGAAGCTCTGCGCGGCAAACTCGTGACCGGGGCCAAATTTCAAGATAGTTTTTTGATCATTTCTTTTTGATCCGTTCTTTCGGAGGGATGCCACCCCCGTTTGTATCTCCTCTGGCTTCTCGTTTCGTCTTCTAGTTCCGTAACGTTCTGAATTGCGCGATCGCTATGACTGACCTCACCCCAACTCCAGATTCTCCGGTAACTCCACCCACTCCCGTGAGCCTGCCTCACCCCGTCGTCCTACCCCAAGGCGATGCCGTGCCCTTGGACGATGCCGGTGCCAAGGCGCGGCAGTTGCTGGGCATGAAAGGTGCGAAGGCGGGGGAAACGTCCATCTGGAAGATTCACTTGCAGTTGATGAAGCCCATTACCTGGATTCCCCTGATTTGGGGTGTCGTCTGTGGGGCGGCGTCCTCCGGCAACTACACCTGGACCTTGGAAAACGTTCTGATTGCAGCGGCCTGCATGCTCATGTCGGGGCCATTGCTGGCGGGCTATACCCAGACCATCAACGACTACTACGATCGCGACCTGGATGCCATTAATGAACCCTATCGCCCCATTCCTTCCGGGGCGATTCCCCTGCCCCGCGTGATTGCCCAAATTTGGGTGCTGCTGCTGGGAGGGATTGGGGTGGCATTTGCCCTAAATCTTTGGGCCCACCATGAATTCCCAGGTACTCACCGCCCTAGCCCTAGGCGGCTCCTTCCTGTCCTATATCTATTCCGCCCCGCCCTTGAAGCTGAAGAAAAATGGCTGGCTCGGCAACTATGCCCTGGGTTCTAGCTATATAGCCCTCCCGTGGTGGGCTGGCCATGCCCTGTTTGGCGAACTCAACTGGACCCTTGTCTGGCTGACGTTGTTCTACAGTATGGCCGGGTTGGGTATTGCCGTCGTCAATGACTTTAAGAGCGTAGAGGGCGATCGCCAACTGGGTCTGCAATCCCTGCCCGTCATGTTTGGCATTGGCGCAGCAGCCTGGATTTGCGTCCTAATGATTGATCTATTCCAAGGAGGCATTGCTGTCTACCTCATGCACATTCACCAGAATCTGTCTGCGGCCATCCTGGGCTTATTGATCATCCCCCAGATCACCTTTCAGGACATGTACTTTCTGCGCAACCCCCTGGAAAATGATGTCAAGTACCAAGCCAGTGCCCAGCCCTTTTTAGTCCTTGGCATGTTGGTCACGGCGTTGGCCCTCGGCCATGCTGGCATTGCTTAGCGTTGGATCTGGCTAATTTAGCGATAAATCTTTCGCGCCCCCTATGGCACTGTAGCGACAACCAACCCGCTGACAATCACACCGTGCCAACCGCTCTTTCTACACTATTTAGGATTGCTTCTTGTATCGTTACAGTGTAAACATTTAACAAATAGGGTGCTTCGGGCTGGGGAAACCAGGGTGGCGGATTGAGAAGAATCTGGATTAGAGATGAATCATTTTCCAGATAATTATTTCCTAGATTTGCGTAACTTCTTAGGTAGCTTCAGCGTTTTAGGCCGGTCCAGGGTTCAGCACAGTTGAATCGCGGTGATGAGGAGTAAGTGTGGATAGTTTTATAGCCAAATTGAAACGAGTATCGCCCCCGATACCGGGTGGGCCATCAACGCCAGAATCGACTTTACCGGACCACGCCCTCCCGGATCGGGGTCTATCGGATCGGGATCTATCCGACCAAACGGCCACCCATCAGGTTTCTTCCGACCAACGGACTCAACCGGAAGCCCACGCGGAGGCAGAGACTTCCCCCCCTCGTAAACACCGTCGGCAATCCAAGCTGTTGCCGGTGAAGCAAGCCTTGGGCACCGTAACGGCCCCCCTGCGAATCGTAGGCCGCGGCTATCAGAAACTCCCCCCGCACGGCCGTTGGTTACTGTGGATTGGGCTGATTGCAACTGCTGCTGGGGTCGGTGTAGGCGTTGTAGCCTGGTCCATCGATCGCGAATTGCCTAGCACTGGGGACATTGCCACCTTCACCCGCGAAGGCGTCCTAACGATCAAGGCGGCAGATGGTTCGATCCTGCAGGAAACCGGACCCGCCACCCGCGAAGATCTGGAATTCAAAGACATTCCTGAAAAACTGGTCCAGGCTTTTGTGGCTTCCGAGGATCGGCGATTCTACAGCCACAATGGTGTGGACTATCAGTCCGTGGTGCGGGCGGTGGTATCCAATGTCTTTGCCAAGGATGTGGTGGAAGGCGGCAGCACGATCACCCAGCAGCTTGCCCGCATTGTCTACCTCAATATGGAACGCAGCATGTTGCGCAAGGTGCGGGAGGCATTTCTCGCGCAGAAAATTGAGCGGGAGCTGGAAAAACCCAAAATCCTAGAACGCTATCTGAATCTGGTTTATCTGGGCTCCAATGCCTATGGAGTCGGCGATGCCGCTTGGATTTTCTTCGGCAAGTCCGTCAATCAGTTGACGCTGGCTGAAAGTGCCATGATTGCGGGACTCCCCCCCGCCCCCAGCGAGTACTCGCCCCTGGTCAATTCCAAGGTGGCTATGACCCGTCGGTCCATTGTGCTGGATCGCATGGTGGAGGCGGGCTACATTACGGAAGCTCAAGCCGCCACCGCGAAGGCAGAACCCCTCAAGCTGTCGCCGCGAGTTCCTAAAAAGCTAGACAGCGACACCCCCTACTTCACCCAATATATCCGGCAAGAATTGCCCAAACACGTGACTCCGGAGCAGCTTTCTACCGGTGGGCTCGTGGTGGAAACCACGCTAAATCCAATCTGGCAAAAAGCAGCCGATAAAGCGGTGTCGGACACAATTAAATTGGACGGACCGGGACAGGGGTTTGAGCAAGCAGCCCTAGTGGCCATTGATCCCCGAACTGGAGAAATTCGGGCTATGGTGGGGGGGAACGACTTTAAGAATAGTCAGTTCAATCGAGTGACCCAGGCGCAACGACAACCCGGATCAACCTTCAAGGCAATTCTGTACACCACTGCGATCGCCACTGGCAAATCGCCCTATGACGGCTACCAAGACGGTCCTTTCACGGTCGATGGCTACCAGCCCCAAAACTACAGTCGCAAATACTCAGGCTGGATGACCCTGCGGGATGCCTTGACCAACTCAGTAAATATCATTTCCGTTAAGCTGCTGCTGGATGTTGGGTTTGATCCCGTGATTAAAATGGCCAAGGCAATGGGCATTCGCTCGCCCCTCCAGTCCGTCTATTCTCTGGCCCTTGGGGCCAACGAAGTGAATTTATTGGAGCTAACCACAGCGTTTGGCACCCTGGCCGCCCAAGGACAATACACTGAAACCCATGGTATTCGCCGCATTATTAATCGCAAAGGTGAAGTGATCTACAATTCTGCCTTTAAGCCCAAGCAGGTTGTTGATCGGACTTCCACCGCCATCATGACCTGGATTATGCAAAACGTGGTCAACAGCGGCACGGGGCAGGCCGCCCAGTTGAACCGTCCCGTAGCCGGTAAAACTGGCACCTCGGAGCAAGCCCGTGATTTATGGTTTGTGGGCTTTATTCCACAACTGGTTGCCGGAGTATGGCTGGGGAACGATGATAACGCCCCCACCTATGGGGCCAGCAGTACATCGGCAGCGGTGTGGCACGAGTTCATGAAGGTGGTGACCCAAAATCTATCCGTCGAGCCATTTCCCGATTTACCTCCCTTAGAAGGACGAAAAGGCAGTATCAAAGCACAGCCTGTCAGGGGTGCTAAAATGCGCAATGCCGGCCCAACCAAGGATGAGCAGGAGGGTAGCCGTGGCAGTGACAGTCGTTCAGAGCGGCGCGATCGCCCTGCCGAGTCAGGCTCTAATTCGGAACCCAAGCCCAGTGGATCCCAGGACGGTGGCTCGGGACCGGGCAGCCAGTACGAACCGGCTCCCGCCAATCCTAGCCCCGCAGAACCAGCCCCAGTCGCGCCCGCACCTCTGGAACCGGCCCCAGCCCCAGTAGACACCGCCCCCCCTGAGTTGCCACCCGCCGAGCCTGCGCCGGTAGCCCCAGCCCCAGCCCCAGCAAACTAGTTGTTTCACGCAAATAAGGAGTTATCCCATGGTTTGGTTACTTGAAGTCCCTGTCAAAGCCGGAATGCAATTTCCCGTCTGGTTTACGGCAGTTTACGTGGTGGGCTTCATTGCTGCCGTCAGTCTGGGCTCCCTCGCTTGGTACAATTCCCGCCGCCCCGCCGGTTGGGAAGACAAAGATCGACCTGATTTTGTTCCGGAGGTGACCACCCCAGAGGAAGCACCTAAGTCTTAGGGAATCATTTCCAGACAAACCATCCGAGTGCCTAATGACAGCGGATTGTGCGCTCTATGGAGAAAGCAATTTGGGTGGAATGGCGGGATGGTTTTTCCACGGAATACCCTGGCACTTCACGGCGCGCTTCAGGCATTTCCCCGCCCTCTCACGCTCCCGAGCGCGCTTGATCCCATGCGCGCTCCCCGCCGGGTCGCCAGACTGGCTGCAAACTGAACCCGATCAAGTTCTCCCTACACGTTGAACCGAAACAGCAACACATCCCCTTCCGCCACGACATAGTCCTTCCCTTCACTGCGGACCAAGCCTTTTTCCTTGGCAGCATTCATCGAACCATTTTCAGTTAGATCCTTGTAGGCAACGGTTTCAGCCCGGATGAAGCCGCGCTCGAAGTCTGTATGGATCACGCCCGCCGCTTGGGGGGCCAGCATGCCAGCGGTAATGGTCCAGGCGCGGGTTTCCTTGGGGCCAGTGGTAAAGTACGTCCGGAGGCCCAATAGGGCATAGGTCGCCCGAATCAACGATTTCAATCCACCTTCCTGGACCCCTAAGGATTCCAGAAAATCCTGGCGCTCGGCATCGGGCAGTTCTACCAACTCGGATTCCACCTGGGCAGATACGACGACCACTTGGGCATTTTCCTGGGCCGCGACGCCTCGAACCTGCTCGACCCAGGCATTGCCGCTGGCCAAATCGTTTTCATCAACATTAGTGGCATAGATAATCGGCTTACGGGTCAGGAGCCCAAGGGCTTTAGTCGCCAGTTCTTCCTCTTCGGTCAGGGAGACACCCCGCGCCGCTTGGCCATCACTCAGGGCAGTCATAATTTTTTCGAGGGCATCTACTTCCACTTGCAGATCTTTTTTGGTGCGCACTTCTTTGCGGGCGCGATCGAGGCGTTTCTCGACCTGGGACAGGTCGGCCAAAATCAGCTCTAGATTAATCACTTCAATATCTCGTACTGGATCAACGGAGCCAGAAACATGGATAATGTCGTCGTTGTCAAAGCAGCGGACAACGTGAACGATCGCATCGACCTCCCGAATATTCGCCAAGAATTGGTTGCCCAAGCCTTCGCCCTGGCTGGCCCCCTTGACCAATCCGGCAATATCAACGAACTCCACCCGCGCCGGAATGATTTCTGTAGATTTAGAAATCGTAGCCAGCACCTGTAAGCGCTCATCCGGCACCGCTACCATGCCCACATTCGGCTCAATGGTGCAAAAGGGAAAGTTGGCCGCCGTGGCCTTGGCATTCGCTACCACGGCATTAAACAGCGTCGATTTTCCAACATTCGGCAATCCCACAATCCCAGCTCGCAACATAGACTTCGTTCAACCCCTTAAAATGCGACGTGCAAAATGCAGCTTTCAAATTGTATCGGGTTGTGTCAGTGGGTGGGGAGAGAATCCAGGGTAGGGACTCCGAACCCTGGCAGCAGCTTGCGCCAACGCCACTATTTCACCAGCGCCACCAGATGCGCCATCATGCGATGGGCCTGTCCTTCGTAGCTGCCCCCAAATAAATTGAAGTGGTTCAAGATATGGTAAAGGTTGTAGAGTTCCTTGCGCACGCTGTAGCCTGCCGCCAACGGCAATACCGCCTCATAGCCCCGATAAAACCCCGGCGGAAAGCCCCCGAATAATTCCGTCATGGCCAGATCGACCTCGCGATCGCCATAGTAGGTCGCCGGGTCAAAAATCACCGGCTCTCCCGCTGCCGTCAGTCCCGCATTGCCCGACCACAAATCCCCATGGACGAGCACCGGCTGTGGCCTATGCCCCGCCAGCAATTCCGGCACCACCGCCAATAGGCGATCGCCCAAGGGCAACGCGCCACCCCGCCGCCGCGCTAACTGCAACTGATACCCCAGCCGCGATGTTGCCCAAAACTCGGCCCAGCTCTCCGTCCAGGAATTCACCTGGGGCGTGGAACCAATGGTATTGGGGCGGTCCCAGCCAAAGCCACAGCGGCTTTGGACCTGATGGAGACAGGCCAGCTGCCGTCCCATAGCTTGCCAACCCGCTGCGCCATTTTTCCCCGCACCTCGGCCCAACTCGAGCCACTCCAAAACTAAGTAGCTGGTACCACCATCGATGCCCCAGCAGATTGGTGTGGGCACCCGAATGGTTGCCGTAGCCTGCATGGATTGCAGCCCTGCCGCCTCTGCTTCAAACATCGCTATCTGGGCGGCCTGGTTTAGCTTCACGAAAACGAGGCGATCGCCATCACCCAAGGCGTACCCCCGATTGATACACCCTCCAGTCACCGCCCGATGGTGCAGCGGCGCAAAAGGTACACCCGTAACCTGAGAAATATGTGCTGCAACCTGGGACCACATCGATACCGTATTCCCCCTAAACTATTTCCCTAAGGCAATTTCCAAGAAACAATAACCCGCTGGCTTCGACTCCGCTGGCTGAGCGGAGTCGAAGCCAGCGGCACGCTCCTACAACGTCCGCTCAGGGAGCAATCTGGGTCAGTAGATTCTGTCACAGAAATCCCCTAAAACGTCACCACAGAACGAATGCCCTCCCCACTGTGCATCAAATCAAACGCCTCATTAATCCGCTCCACCGGCATTACGGCAGTAATCAAATCATCAATATTGATCTTGCCATCCATATACCAATCCACAATTTGCGGCACATCCGTCCGCCCTCTAGCCCCACCAAAGGCACTACCTTTCCACACACGGCCCGTCACCAATTGAAAAGGTCGCGTGCTAATTTCCTGCCCCGCTCCCGCCACGCCAATGATGGTGCTCACGCCCCAGCCCTTGTGACAACACTCCAAGGCCTGACGCATCACTTTGACATTACCAATGCACTCAAAACTGTAATCCGCTCCGCCTTGGGTCAGCTCGACTAAATGCGCCACCAAATCCCCCTCAACCTCCTGAGGATTGACAAAATGGGTCATGCCCAGTTTCTCCGCTAGCACACGTTTCTTGGGATTCAGATCGACGCCAATAATCATATTCGCCCCCACCATCCGCGCCCCCTGAATCACATTCAAGCCAATGCCACCCAGGCCAAACACCACCACATTGGCTCCCGGCTCGACCTTGGCGGTTTTAATCACCGCGCCAATGCCCGTGGTCACCCCACAGCCGATGTAGCACACCTTATCAAAGGGCGCGTCTTTGCGAATCTTTGCCACAGAAATTTCCGGCAACACCGTGTATTGGGCAAAGGTAGAGGTGCCCATGTAGTGATGCACCAGTTTGCCGCCTACGGAAAAGCGACTGGTGCCGTCGGGCATTACTCCCCGGCCCTGGGTCGCCCGAATCGCTTGACAGAGGTTCGTCTTGCCGCTGAGGCAATAGGCACAGTTGCGACATTCCGGCGTGTACAAAGGAATCACATGATCGCCGGGTTGTACAGACTTCACGTCGGGACCAACTTCGACAACAACTCCCGCCCCTTCATGGCCCAAAATGGCTGGGAATAATCCTTCAGGATCGTTACCGGACAGGGTAAAGGCATCAGTATGGCAGACGCCAGTGGCCTTAATTTCGACTAGCACTTCACCGGCCCTTGGCCCCTCCAGTTGAACGGTATCAATCACCAAAGGTTTGCCCGCTTCGTAGGCGATCGCCGCTTTCACATCCATAGACATCTCTTTTGCAAATCCATCAGACAAAGTTGATGAGAGCACTATATCTCAGGTAATCGCCTCCCCGTGGATGAATACCCAGCTTTTTTAAGCTCTGTTTTCAAGCCGCATCGCTCGCGCCAAATTCACACGAGTCATCAGCAATGGCTGGTCGGGCAATCACCGGTCGGGCGATGGTCGGGCGATCGCCACTTCCCCGGCATCGCCCCCAGAACCGCTATAATTGCCCCACTTCCTCCAGATTTCCCCACGGCGCGATCGATGCTAGGCAAAAGTCCATTCTCAGTCCTATTGGGTGTGCTGCTGATCCCCTTTTTGGCCTATGGATTCATCAAAAGTCTGCCCACCCTACAAGCCCTATTCGGCATGGCATCGGTCCCCCACATCAATGACAATAGCCTCAAGTTTTTGCGCGTGGACAATACCGGCAACGAAACCACCAATGGGGCCAATTATGTCTTGGTGTTCGATCCCAAATCAGAAGCCTTGGATTTCAAGGTAAGTCTTGCCCTCAGCCATCCCCTCTATGCCAAAGACACCCAGGGCAAGCTCCGCCGCGACTACATTCCCAAGCGGTTCCACCAAATCATTGCCGATGAAAATGCCAAGCTGGACGGCAAAAATCCCATTGCCGCCATCAATGCCGACTATATTGACATCGACAACCGCCCCCAGGGCTTAAACGTCTCCCGAGGCGTCGAGTATTCCGGCGATTTTCGCGATCTGCGATCGTCCTTTGGCATTTCCGGTGGCCCCCCTTCCAGCCGCATCGCCACGATCCAACTCGGTCGTCGTTCATCCCCCATCCAAAATTTCAACCTCGTCGGCGGCAACGGACGCTTCTACAGCAGCGGCAAATTTCGCGATATTTGTGAAGACTTGGGCGAGTACGCCTGTAAGCAAGAAACCAACCGTTCCATGGTCGCCATCACGTCCTTGGGCTACGTGATCTGGCTAGTCAACAACTCCCCCCCCAACCAGCAGTTGTTCCCCAGTCAGTTTGACGATGTGCTGACCAACATTGCCACCACCCAAAATCTGGGAATCATCCGCGAGGGCATGCTGCTGGACGGCGGGCTTTCCAGTGGCTTCTACTTTAACGGCAAGATGCTCGTCGAAAACTCTAACCCTATCGGCTCCGTCTTTCTTATCTATACAACAGAGCAATAAAACCACAGACTAAAGAGCAGGCAGACCGAATCTAGGGCATATCATAGCGCCAAGAAACTTGCGTCGTTTCAGGATCAACCGACGGAACCAACGTTGCATTGACATCTAGACGCCGCCCCGGTTCGGCAGCCACTTGGGGAATGCCATGCACCAATAAACTCAGTGAAAATGTGGCAACCGTTGCTAACAAAAGCCGTTCTAACATCACAGCACTCCTCCACAGGTCTCATTCCGCTATCACACCCCTTGATGCTCCTAATACCGGGAATTACAACTTTTTTAATCCGTATCGTTACCGAACTTACGTCCTTTATATCTAGTAATTCCATGGCCAACCCGCGAATTTCCGGAATTCTTTCCAGAATTCACAAGGGCTTCGTCTTCTGCTACCCCAAAATTCATTTTTAGAACTGACTTGAAAAACTATTGGGTGTTTCTCCGGCTCTGGCATCAACAAAACATCTGGCATCAACAAAACAACAGGCGCAATTCTCATGAAAATCTTCACACTTTATCTTCACACTTTAGCTGTGGACGAACGGATCACCCCTTTGTTCCAGCCTTCCCTCGACAATCCAGATCCGTTATCGTTAAGTTGGAATCGAGAAACCTGAACTCAAGCTTCCTCTGGAATTATGGCTGTTGTTCTTCGTAACCCGCGCCTACCGCGTCTGCTGATGTACCTTTGCTTTGGATCGGCTGCGGTACTGTTTTTGATGCAATGGCGAGTCTGGGGCGTCGCTTCTCCCCCATATCATCAGGCTTGCTCAATCCAGCAGCCTCAGGGCAGTCCCTCACCAAGGCTGTACCGGGAGTCCGATTAATTGCCGATTTGAGCGATCGCCGCGTTTATCTCTACAACCGGCAGAGTCTCATGGCCAGTTATGCGATCGCCGTGGGCCAGGAGGGCTGGGAAACCCCCGTGGGCCTCTTTCATATCACCCAAATGCGTCGCTATCCCGTCTGGAAACACCCCCTCACCCATAACATCTACCCCCCCGGACCCGAAAATCCCCTAGGGTCCCGCTGGATCGAATTCTGGGCCAACAATCGCCTGCAATTTGGCTTCCATGGCACCAACGAAGAAGATCTGATTGGTCAGGCGGTTTCCCACGGTTGCCTACGCCTGCGGAATCGGGATGTTGAACAACTCTACGATCAGATTTCCGTCGGCACGCCCCTAGAGGTCCGCCCCTAGAGGTCCGCCCCCAAACGGCCTCAGGCAGACCCTGCCCATCGGAATGTTCCACTGCTAAAACTGCCGCCAGCGCGATCCACGATCGCCGTCAACAGGTAGACTGGGACTAAACTCAGGCGATTTCGTCAGACGTGGTTGGAGAATCGGTTTCATGATTATTTGTCCGAATTGTAATCATCAAAATCCTGAAGGAGCCGTGCAGTGCGAAGCGTGTTATACGCCGCTACCGACCCTGACCACCTGTCCCAACTGCGGGGCAGCGGTGCAAACCGATGCCAGCTTTTGTGGCCAGTGTGGATTTGACCTGCGCGGGGCGAGTCGGTCCGCCTCTCAGGCTGCTGCCTCTACATCTCAAGCGCCTATACCTCAGACCCCGGAGGCGTATCCTTCATCACCGCCGCCACCGCCGCCCCCGGATGGCCTGCCGCCGATCTTGCCAGAGCCCTTAGTTGCCCCCACGCCGCTCATGTCGGCCCTACCCGGAATCGCCGCCGTGGAAATGCCGCCACCGCCCCCACCCCCGACCCGATCGCCCCCGTGCCCCCAGATCCTGCCCCAGAGACCGAGGCTGCATCTCCGGTCTCTCCGTCCACCGCCACGCAGGTCCAGACCCGCAACGCGAGACTCCTGCATGTTCAGACCAACACGATCTTAGAATTACCCTCCAGCCTGACCGTGGTGCATATTGGCAAACCGAATGATCGCACGCCACCGGATATCGATGTGTCAGGGTTTCCTAACTCAGAAATTGTTTCTCGGATCCATGCGGCGATTCGCCTAGACGCTGATGCTCTTTATCTAGAAGATATTGGGAGCTCTAACGGTACTTACGTGAACAATACACCTTTACCCCTGGGGAATCGACATCGCCTGCAGGCGGGCGATCGCATCGCCCTCGGCAAGGGAGACAAAGTCACATTTCTATTTCAGATCCCTTAGATTTGGGCACAGCAATCGCGCAAAGGTACGGAGATTCTTCGGAGATTACGGAAGCGATCTGTCCCTGAGTCTGCTTTCATCACAGAGGGTACTGACATAGCCCATTCGATCAGCGTCCAATCCGCAGAGGTCAGTAGCAACCGTTCTCCAACCGTTGAGTTGACTCGTGAGAGTAAACCCCTAGGTGTGACGCTAGTAATCTTTTCACCGTTTTACAGTTGACTCGCCACCCTGCCAGTGTGATTACCCTTACCCTTCTCCACCCTGTACAAGCCACCCCCGTTCAAAGCTGGACCTTTGAGCAAGAATCAGTGCTCCGGATTGGACGCGCCACCGACAACCACGTCATCTTGTACAGTGCCGTGGTGTCGCGCCATCACGTAGAACTGCGCCACCGTCCGCCCAATACCTGGGAAATTGTCAGCCTAGGCGCAAACGGCACCTATCTGGAAGGCAAGCAAATTACCCAAGTGCCAGTAATGAATGGCACGATCATTCGGTTGGCGCGCTCAGGGCCGAATTTACAAATTCACTTTGATGTAGAACAGTCGCTGGACATGCCGCCCCAGCAGAACCGCACGTTCAACCCGCTGCGAGCGGCACATCGCCCTGCGGCAAATGGCGTTAGTCCAGAGCCTCCCACTTTAAAAGATCAGCGCGAAACGCCCATCGCTGCCGAGCAGGCCGGCCCTGATACAGTGCTCACAGCACCCAGAACCCAGCTAGATGCCCCTTTCCTCAAAGCCGAGGGCCTGCGGCGACAGGTCGCTCGCCACGAAACCCTGTTTGATGTCAAGATCCCACGGGATCGCGCTGCCCCCCCGGTTGGCCAGTCTCCCTGCCAGCATCAGCGGGCGGGAGCTGACATGCTGTTTTGTCCAGACTGCGGGCATCCGGTGCAGGTGTTGCGCACGTTAGGGGACTATCAAATTCTGAAAACCCTAGGATCGAATGGCCTGGTTGTGACTCAGTTAGGGTGGCGGAGGGGACAAAATGTATTGATCAAGTCGCTGGAACCGCGCTGGAGTAACCATCCCGAGGCGATCGCGGGCTTTAGTCAACGCGCCCAAATCCTCGCCTCCTTGCACCATCCCAATCTGCCCCGAGCCATCGAATTCCTGACCGTTGAAAATCAGCCCTATTGGGTTATGGAGCAAAGCCGTGGCCAGGGCCTGAAGGATCTGGTTGCCACCCAGGGGCCGCTGTCTCCCCCCAAGCGATCGCCTTGATTGCCCAGGTCTGTGACGTGCTGGTTTACCTGCATCAGCAATCTCCCCCCTTGATCCACAAATCCCTCAGGCCCGAACATCTTCTCTATCAAGCGGTGGCACCCGGCGTGTACCGAGTGACCGTGAATGGACTGCTGGCCTTGCCTGTCCCCGTAAAGCAGAGTTTTGCGGCCAATGGGTACGTTGCTCCCGAACAGACCACCGGGCATATCGGCCCCAGCCTAGACTTATTTGCCCTCGGCTTAGTCTTGCTCTATCTATTGACTGGACAAGAGCCTCAGGCGTTTTATGGAACGCGGGACACGGGAACCGGCATCGCAATCCCAGATCTGCCGGGGGTTACACCGGATCTGCTAGCCATTCTGCGAAAACTGACCGAACCCCTGCCCACCCAACGGTACGCCACCGCCCGCGAAGTGGCGGCGGCGTTATCTCAAGTCAAGGCCCAAATCGGCCTAGAGCCAAGGTCAGTCGGTCCAGTAGTCAGCCCAATCACCCATAATCAACCCAATCACTAGATCGCCTTAGGTCACTGCTCCAGGGGACGCGGTCGGCTCCGCCCCAAAGCTGTAAATCATCTGAGTCTGCAAAGGCACGGCCAGGGAGGATAGGCTCTGAGTAAGGGGCCAATGCTGGTGCGCGAGCTGGACCTGTAATCCGGTCAGGGGATCGGATCCCGGAGAAACGATGAATTCCAGTTGCTTGAGGCCAGGAAAAGTGGCGATCTGATCCAGAATCTGAGCGATCGCCTGCCGATCAGGATGCCGGGGATCGGCGTACCATTCGCTGGCGGCTTGGCCCGCTTCAAAGCCCAAATGCACAATAAAGGTAGCGCCACTAAACAACGCGGACGCCACAGGACGCGCCTCTTCTTGAAGCGAGAAGTGCTGCGCCTTGGCCAGATAGCGGATTTTTTCAAGCCGCTCGTAGCGTTGCGCGCTGGTGAGGGGATCATCGGACCAATGCAGGGCGATCGTCGATCGATAGGTCTGTAGCATCAGGTGGCCCAGCTTTTCCGCTTTGGTGGTGAGGTAGCTGGAGTTATAGAGGGTGGCTTCGATCAGCAGGGGGAGGCGATCGACCATTTCTAACCCATAGCCCTTTAGTCCGGCGATCTTGCGGGGATTATTTGTGATTAGACGAATTTTATGCACCCCCAGATCATTCAAAATTTGCGCCCCGACCCCATAGTCCCGCAGATCTGCTGGAAACCCCAGGCGCTCGTTGGCTTCTACAGTATCCAATCCCATATCCTGGAGGGAGTAAGCTTTCAGCTTATTGATTAAGCCAATGCCCCGCCCTTCTTGGCGCAGATACACAACTACGCCTTGACCAGCAGCCTCCACCATCTTCAAAGCCGCTTGCAATTGCATCCGACAGTCGCACCGGAGGGAACCCAAGGCATCGCCTGTGAGACACTCGGAGTGCATCCGCACCATAACGGGCTGATCCTTGAAGGTCGCTGGATCGCCCTTCACGATCGCCACATGTTCGGCGTTATCGAGCAAATTGCGATAACCGTAAATCTTAAACTGCCCAAACTGTGACGGCATGTCCGCCACAGTTTCTCGCCGGACAAAGCGCTCATGCTGCAAGCGATAGCTAATCAGGTCAGCAATACTAATGATTTTGAGGTGATGCACGCGGGCATAGTCAATTAATTCCGGCAGGCGGGCCATGGAACCATCAGGGTTTTGGATTTCGCAAATCACCCCGGCGGGATACAGTCCAGCCATACAGGCCAGATCGACAGCGGCTTCGGTATGTCCGGCCCGTTTCAGAACGCCACCCTCCCGCGATCGCAGCGGAAAAATGTGCCCCGGACGGCGCAAATCATTGGGGCGAGTCTGGGGATTCAGGGTCACCTGAATGGTGCGAGCCCGATCTTCAGCGGAAATACCCGTCGTCACCCCCTCACGCGGAGAGGCGTCAATGCTAACGGTAAAGGCTGTCTGATTACTATCCGTGTTGTTGGACACCATTAGGGGCAGATCCAACTCATCCAGCCGTGCCCCGGTCATAGCGAGACAAATTAATCCCCGCGCATAAACCGCCATAAAGTTAATCAAATCGGGGGTGGCGAACTGGGCTGCACAGATGATATCGCCTTCATTTTCCCGGTTCTCATCGTCCACCACCACGAGGGCTCGGCCCGCCTTCAGATCCGCTAAGGCCGATTCGATGGAGTCAAACTGGAAGGGGGCAGTCGCCGCTGCCAATGAACTTGCAGAGAAAGTCAAAGCGCTAATCCTGTAAAGCAAATAAACCAAGATTCAGGCCAAGATTCAGGCCGATATTCAAGATTGTAGAACCTTTGTTAGGGGGTGGGTTTGTGTAGGCTCCTGCTCTAGGCTCCGGCCATGACCTAGCCGGTCGAAAGCGATCGCCGCCGGAGCGCCCAAAACTCACCGCAAGGTACTACAATTCAGCAAACATTCTTGATTCAAAATCCGCAAGTAAGGTGGTTCGTCATGGGTGAGCAGCAGCGGGTTACCGTGGGTATTGTTGGGGCGTCGGGTTACGGTGGGGTGCAGTTGGTGAGGCTCCTGGTTGATCATCCGCATTTGGAGCTGGTGTACTTGGGGGGAGATAGCAGTGCTGGCCAGCCCTTTGCCGATCTGTATCCTCACCTGAGCCATCGAATTCCGCAGGTGATTGAGCCCGTGGATTTAGAAAAAATTGGCGATCGCTGTCAGATCGTGTTTTTGGCGCTACCCAACGGGCTGGCCTGCAATATGGCACCCACCCTAATCGCCAAGGGCTGTAAGGTGCTGGATCTCTCGGCGGATTATCGCTTTTCGGATTTAGGAACCTACTCCTCGTGGTATGGCGTGGAACGCACGGACGCGGCGGTGGCAGAAACCGCTGTCTACGGATTGCCGGAACTCTATCGCAGCCGGATTGCTGAAGCGGATTTGATCGGCTGTCCGGGGTGCTATCCAACGGCTAGCCTGCTGGCGATCGCCCCCTGCTCAAACAGGGACTGATTGTGCCGGAAACCGCCATTATTGATGCCAAATCTGGTACTTCGGGGGGCGGCAGGCAAGCCAAGGTGGGCCTGCTGCTGGCCGAGGTAGATAACTCCTTTTCTGCCTATGGCGTGGCCCGTCACCGCCACACACCTGAAATTGAAGAGGTCTGTAGCGATCTCGCTGGCCATGAGGTGCTCATCCAATTTACGCCTCACCTGATCCCCATGGTGCGCGGCATTTTGGCCACGGTATACGCCACGTTGCGCGATCCCGGCCTAGTGCGGGATGATTTGATCACGATTTACACTGCCTTTTACCGCAACTGCCCCTGGGTGAGGGTTTTGCCCAGTGGGGTGTATCCCCAAACCAAATGGGCCTGTGGCACCAATCTTTGTTACTTGGGGATCGAGGTTGATCCGCGCACGGGACGGGTAATTGTCCTGTCAGCGATCGACAATCTGATGAAAGGGCAGGCGAGTCAGGCCATTCAGTGCGTCAATATTATGATGGGCTGGGAAGAAACCCTCGGCTTACCTCAGTTAGCGTTCTACCCCTAAACGATGGCTCCTCGATTTTTTCTTCCCGATTTTTCTTCCCGATTTTTCTTTCCGGTTTTTCTCCACGGTTTTTATGGCTTTTCACCCTAGGATGTCTTGGCGCAGAATCTCTTGGCGCGGCATCTCCCGACGCACAGTTTTCAGCGGTCTGCTCGCAGTCTGTCTATCGTTTGTACTCGGCAGCGGGTTGCCGGTCTGGGCCATGGGCGGGCCTCAGCCCACGCTGAATCAGCCCGCACCGAGTTTTACCCTACCCACCAATACGGGCGAGGGGGCGATCTCCCTGGCCGACTACCGGGGCCAGTGGGTGGTCGCCTACTTCTATCCCAAGGACTTCACATCAGGCTGCACGTTGGAGGCCCGACGCTTCCAGCAAGACTTGCCCCAATACAGGGCTAAAAACACTCAAATTCTGGGGATCAGTGTGGATTCGGTGGATTCCCATGCCGAGTTTTGTGATTCCGAAGGCTTGAAGTTTCCCTTGCTGGCAGATACCGATGGGAGCGTGAGTAAAGCCTATGGGTCTTGGCTGGGAGCGGTGGCGCTGCGTCACACCTATGTAATCGATCCGGACGGGGTGCTACGGGCCATTTTTACTGGGGTGAATCCCGCCATTCACAGTCAGGAAGTATTGGCCAAGCTGGAGGAATTACAGTCCTAAAGATCCCCGGCATTTTTAGAAATGCCGGGGATCTAAATTCAGGAAGGCATCGATCGCAAATCCGGCTAACCGTCTGGAAACTGCCAACAGGCGATCGCTTCGACCCGACTACTGCCACAGACGCAGGGGGTCGGTTTCGAGGCCACCCATTCGCGATCGCATTGCCGACAGTGACAGAACACGTTGTGCTGATTCAACTCGGCCACCACGCGGCGTCCGAGGGCCACTTCCTCGGGCGTTAGTTGCTTGGGCAGATCGGCCATAGAAACCTCTAGGTCAAAGCGGCAGAGTCAAAGCGGCGGAAGGTCAAGGCGAGGGAAGGGCCAAGACGGTGGGAATGAACGCCAAAAACCACCATTCCCACACATCCAAGCATTCGGGAGGGGCGTTAAGCAGCGACACGGACACGGCTGACGGTGGCAAGAGCTTCGACAAGGCTACGCACCGCCGCTACCATGGCAATTTCGCTGTTGAGCTGATTGATTGCAGAACCAACCCCAACGCCAGCAGCCCCAGCCGCGATCGCCAAGGGCACCGTCACACTAGACAAGCCAGAAGCACAGAGCACGGGCACAGACACCACACGGGAAATTTCGGCGGCGGCGGCCAGGGTGGGGGCCGCTTTTTCAATCAAACCCAAGGTACCGGGATGCATGGGGCTGCTGCTGGTGCCACCTTCAGTTTGGATCATGTCTGCTCCAGCGTTCACCAGATCTTCTGCCAGAGACACTTGTTGATCCAACGGCAGGATATGGGGAACCGTCACAGACAGGAAAATTTGCGGCAGCAAAGCACGCGTCGCCTGGGTCAGGGCCAGCACTTCAGCCGCTTCAAATCGACGACCCTGGGCATAAAAGCTGTCAAAGTTACCGATTTCGATTAGGTCAGCTCCGGCAGCAACGGCAGCCACAAATTGGTCAGGCTCCACGGCGGAAACGCAAATGGGCAGATCGGTCAGTTGCTTGGCTAAGCGGACCAATTCCGGCTGGGCAGCAATATCCACAAAGGTGGCTCCCCCCTGATCAGCCGCCCGAACCACCGACGCGGTGCAATCGCGATCAAAATTGTTTAACCCACTGATTACTTTCAGCGCCTGCCCCTGAATCAGAGCCTTATGTAGTGTTGCAATAGTCATAGTGCTTCTCACCGAAAATCGTACAGATCATTCTGACACTGAATCGCCCGTTCTGGTGTGTCCACCCTGGACTCTTCTCGCCACCCCGGCCCGACCCACCCACGGCCACCACTACTCCTCGCCAAAATAAAATCCCCGGAGAAAACTAACCAAGCTGCTCAAGGAAGACAGGGTAGGAATTTTCACGGGCAAACGCGGTGCATTTTCGTCGTCGGGCAGAGGGGCGATCGCCTGCTTGCCAAAAAATGGATGGCTATAGAGCAGCAATGTTTGCCCCTTGGAGTTGACTAGGGTGGTGCGCGTGGGAGCCTGCAGGAACTTTAGTTTACTAAGGCTGCGCAGGGACGCGTCGGAGAGCTTGATCTGCTCAGTTTGACGCAACACTCCTTGCAGCATCGTCTGGACCGCCGGAAACGCCTCGCCAAAGTGATGATCGATTTGTTCAGGAATGAGTAGAGCCAGGAGGCTGTAGAGCGCTCGATAAGACGCGATCGCATCTTTAAACGGCAAAATGGACACAAAGGCCACCACAAAAAGCTGCGCATCACTAGCCGCTTCAAACGTCAAAGTAGTCCGCCTTCTGCCAATGTGCAGATTAGGCACCGGCACTGGCAATGCATAGTACTGACAAATTTGGCGATAGGTCAGCGCCAAATTAGAGTGGGCATCATGGTCCAGGGCTGTATCAACCACTAGACGCACCGTAGGAGGAGAGTCCTGAAAAAAGTCCTTAAAGCCACTCCCAAACCGACGCATATTGCTTTGGTCCCCATTGGGACTCATATCAACCCAGTCACAAATGAGGCCATCGGTTTTAATCCCAAACCGCCAAACTCCATACAACTTCGACCCCGTCAGAGTTGCCCCACTCAGATCCGCACCCGACCAATCCGCATCAATCAAGTTCGCACGCGAGAGATCTGTATGCACCAGACTCGTCCCCGTGAGATTAGCGTTGCTCAGATTCACGCCCGATAATGTTGCGCCACTCAGTTTCGCGCCACTCAGATCAGCGCCACTGAGATTAGCGCCATTTAGATCTGCCCAGCGCAAATTAGCGCCGCTCAAATTTGCACCCCGGAGATTAGCACGGTTTAAATTAACCTGACGCAGCTCAGCATTGCTCAGATCGGCACTACTGAGATCAGCACTACTGAGATCAGCGCCATGCAGATTTGCATGCATGAGATTCGCCGCTGATAGCACCGCCCAGCGCAGATCGGCGCGGCTAAGATTAGCATGGGTCAGGTCAGCATTACGTAGTTTAGCGTTCTTCAGGTCGGCACCACTGAAATTAACCCCCACTAAGGTGGCGTGGCTCAGGTCGGCGCGTTCTAGCTCGGCGCGGACCAAGGAAGCGTAACTGAGATCAGCCCCTTCCAATGTGGCCAGCACCAAATTAGCCACATTGAGATTGGCTTCCCGCAAATTGGCATGGCTAAAGTTGGTACCACTGAGACGGCTAACGTTGAGCTGGGCCTGTTGTAGGTTGGCGTGGCTAAAGTTACTACTGCTCAGATTAGCAACACTCAGGCTGGCCCCTGTAAAGTTAGCGTGGCTCAGGTTGACGCCGGACAGGGCCGCCTCGGTGAGTTTGATTGTGGGGAAATTGCGCTGTCCCGCAGCGTACTGGTTCAGAAGATCCTCGGCGTTCATGGAGATTATCCTTGCAACTATCCCTGTGGGGGCGGCAGATGTGCTGGAGGGGACTGGATTGGCGATGCACTGTATTATCATGCCCAGATCCAGTCCTGAAGGATTGTGTGGGTCCTAGGGGCTGGGATCAATCGGGAATTTTATCTCTCGGGTCCATCCCTAGGGTCAACAGAAGGCGCAGGCACCGGAGACGTAAGGTAAGAAAGACGTAAAGCGAGGGGAGACAGACATGCTGGAGCGTAGGATGACGATTGGCATTGTGGGGTTGGGGTTGATTGGAGGATCCTTGGGCTTGGATTTGCGATCGTGCGGACATCGGGTGATCGGCCTGGGTCGGCGGACGGCTACCTGCGAGAGGGCGATCGCCCTGGGCGCGGTGGATGAGGCCAGCTTAGACGGCGCAAACATGGCAGAAGCAGAAATTGTATTCCTTTGTACGCCCTTATCAGCTATGGTCACCACGGTCAAGGGGCTAACTCCCCACCTTTCCAGCCAAGCCATCCTGACAGACGTGGGATCGGTTAAGGGCTGGGTGGTTGAGGCGATCGCCCCCTTATGGCCTAATTTTGTCGGCGGTCATCCCATGGCGGGCACCGCCGAAAGTGGCATTGAGGCCGCACAGCGCCATTTATTTGTCGGGGCGGCCTATGTCCTGACGCCCACAGCCACTACTCCCCCCGCCGCTGTGCAAGCCGTGGAAGACATCGTGCGCCCGTTGCAAACGCGGATCTATCACTGCCAGCCCGCAGAGCACGACCGGGCCGTGGCCTGGATTTCCCATTTGCCCGTCATGACCAGCGCCGCTCTGATTGCCGCGTGTTTACAGGAAGCTGATCCCCAGGTGTTGACCTTGGCCCAAGCCCTAGCCAGTTCGGGATTTCGGGATACCAGTCGGGTCGGCGGCGGCAATCCCGAACTGGGATTGATGATGGCCCAATATAATCAAGTGGCCCTGATGCAGGCCCTGGCGGGATATCGCGATCGCCTAGATACCCTCATCGCCCAAATTGCCCAAGACAATTGGGACGGGTTAACGGACATCCTAGAGCTCACCCACCAAGCCCGTCCTCAATTTGTCAAATCCCCCAATCTGTAGAATTTCTTTGTAGAATTTCAAATCTGCACCATCTAGAAAAAGACGATCCGGAAAAGGACAATCTGAGAAAAGACCGCAAACAGGACCGCAATTACGCAAAAAAGACCGCAAGGAAGAGGGCAACGGTGACACATCCCCGGATTTTGATTTGGTATCGCCATGATTTGCGTCTGCATGATCACGAGCCCCTGCATCGAGCACTACAGATCACGCCCCACGTGATGCCGCTGTACTGTTTTGATCCCCGTCAGTTTGGTCAAACCCAGTTTGGCTTTGCCAAAACCGGAGCCTTTCGGACCCAATTTTTGCTAGACAGCGTGGCAGATTTGCGCGCCTCCTGGCAGCAGCGGGGCAGCAATCTACTGGTGCGTCAAGGCCAACCAGAGGAGCTGATTCCCGCTGTGGTCCAGCAGCTTCAAGTCACGGCGGTGTACGGCTACGGCGAGGTCACTGCCGAGGAACTGGCCGTTGAAACCCAACTGCAACTGGCGTTAAAGACGTTAGGTGTTAATCTCACGATGTTTTGGGGCCACACCCTTTACCATCGCGATGATTTGCCGTTTACTATCAGGCAACTGCCGGAAGTCTTTACCCAATTTCGCCAGCGCATTGAAACCGCCACGGCGGTCAATTCCTGCTGGCCAACGCCCCAAACCTTGTCCGCCCTACCTGAGGACTGCGCGGCGGGATCACTGCCCACGTTGGCAGACCTAGGGTGCAGTCCCCCACCCGCAGACGAGCGCGCGGTGCTGCCGTTCCAAGGCGGCGAGACAGCGGGGCAAGACCGTTTGCAGGCGTATTTCTGGCAGGGCGATCGCCTCCGCACCTACAAAGTCACCCGCAACGGCATGCTCGGAGCCGACTATTCCTCCAAGTTCTCTCCCTGGCTGACCCTAGGCTGTCTATCCCCGCGCTATATCTATGAACAGGTAAGCGCCTATGAAACCACCCGAATCAAAAACGATTCCACCTACTGGTTGATTTTTGAGCTGCTGTGGCGGGACTATTTTCGATTGATTGCCGCGAAACACGGTCACAAGATTTTTCGGGCCTCGGGCCTCCAGGGGATCAGCATTCCCTGGCAGCAGGACTGGCAGCGCTTTGATTTGTGGCGACAAGGGATGACTGGATTTCCCTTAATTGACGCCAATATGCGGGAATTAGCGTCAACTGGATTCATGTCTAATCGGGGTCGACAGAACGTGGCCAGTTTTTTAACTAAGAACCTCGGCATTGATTGGCGCATGGGAGCCGAGTGGTTTGAATCGCAACTGATCGACTATGACGTTTGTAGCAATTGGGGCAACTGGAACTACAGTGCCGGCGTGGGCAACGATGCCCGTGGATTCCGATTTTTTAACATTCAGAAGCAGTCAAAGGACTATGATCCCCAGGGAGAGTATGTGAAGCATTGGTTACCGGAACTTGCTTTGGTACCAGCGGCGCACGTTCATACACCGTGGACTCTTTTACCCGTTGAGCAGAAACGATTTCGGGTGCGCTTGGGGGTGGATTATCCTCTGCCTGTGGTGGATCTCTTTAAATCGGCAGCCGTGAATAAGCAGATTTATCTGGAGGCCATGGCCAGGACAAGCTAAGCACCACGCACCCGCTGCATGGGGAAACTGCTGGGGCGGGCACGGCAGGTTTTGATAATTTCCGTCAGGCGGGGCGGGGTCTGGCCGGTGGCAGAGATTTGTTGGTTGAGGATTTGAAATTCTGGATAGGTGTAGGTGGATTGAATGCCGTTGATAATGCAGCGGCAAATCGTCGAGGCTTGGCCACTGCGTCCCGCAGAGCAGTCTTTAATATACTGATCAATCACGGGTTGGGGATAAGGATTGCGGGGGTTGGCACTGCTCGCGACCTCGGGAAGGACGGCCAACAACCCCGTAGCGAAGGTCAAGGAAACTACCAAAATTAGAGAAGATAGGCGCATAGGGGTGAAGATAGGCGATCGCCAAGGGATCTATTCAAGGCTTGACGTCTGCCGCTCTGAAAAGTTTCTGGCCCCCTCTCCGGACATTCGCCATCTTTGCCTCCTGCCAATTTACGGGTGCCTGGGGACACTAGACATTCGCTTTTTCGTGCTCAACGACAAACACGTTGGAATAAAGGTTAGCGATGATTTGCTGCCCCTGTTGCGTCAAGGACAAATAGTAGAGTCCGTCCTTGATGTAGGGAAACACACCATGCCAATAGAATTTGGGATAGTTGGCCCGCAAATCCCCTGGGTGCCGATAGCCCAGATGTTTGTTCACACCGGTTTCTTCAAATTCATAGTAGAGGGCGCTAATTTTTTTGAGATAGCGGGGATCGCTGAGTTGGCCAATCAGATCAGAGGCCCGCAGCAATCCTGGAAAATTTATCGTATCTTGGTGATCTTCTGCCGCTGGGACGGGGAAGCGGGTCAGTTCAATATTAGATTTGACCTGTTCGGCATTGATTAACTTGTGGCCGCCAAAGCGCTCGTCAATGAACAGTTTTGCGCGATCGACGTGGTAGGGCGTCAGTCCAGCATCTGTGGCCCCACAGGGCAGTGTCACCATTTGCCCATCTCGGCCCGTGGCATATTGGCCATCTTTGTCCTGGCGACAGACGCCTTTCACATAGCCAATGTCATGGCACACCAAGGAAATAATGAAGTGCAGCCAGTCTTCACAGGAAACACCCCCTTCACGAATGTGTTTGCCCCGCAGGATTTCCTGCCCAACGAGGGTTACCAGGATGGAATGCTCGACATTGTGATAAAGCGCATCGCTATTGGCGATATTCTCCATGGCCATGCCACCAACCCAGGCAATGATGTCCTCATAGTTGGATTGATAGCCGCCGTAGGTGCGATGATAGCCCTCTTTGAGCTTCTGGACAAAATCTTCGATCAGCAGTTCGGTGGCATTAAACATAGCGATGGCATATGGGGATATTTAACAAGGGCATTCAGCAAGGGCATGAAGGGAGGGAGTGTGAGCAGGGGCAGCGATGGGGCGAAGCTATCCTCTTAATCATATCGAAGCTTAGTTTTCCCGCCGTTCTTGCCGCACCAAACATCTAAAAGTGTTCCAAAAATCAATAGCCGCATTGTCCCACATCGCTTCAAGAATCTTGGTGGGGGGAAGCCCCCCAAGGGCAGATAATAGACTCTGTATCAGCTGCGATGGGAGGTGTCTGCCATGGGTTTAAACCGTCGAGAATTGCTTTATCTGCTGGGGGGCACAACGGGGGCGATCGCCACAGGCATTTTGGCTCCGCCGCCGCTGTGGGCCGCCGAATCGGTAGAGCCCACGGTGGCACCGTCCTTTACGGTGCCGCCACTCGCCTACGCCTACAATGCCCTAGAACCGCACATTGACGCCCGGACCATGCAGATCCACCACGATCTGCACCATGGAGCCTATGTCAAAAACTTGAATGCCACAGTAGCCAAATATCCTACGCTACAGGGCAAAAGTGCCGAAGCGTTGATTCGGGATCTCAAGATCATTCCCGAAGAGGTGCGCAATGCTATCCGCAACAACGGTGGGGGACATGTTAACCACACGCTGTTTTGGGAGATTATGGGTCCCAATGGCGGGGGCGAACCCACCGGGGCCTTGGCCGATGCCATTGTTGCCCGATTTGGTAGCTTTGCCGATTTCAAGAAACAATTCAATGAAGCGGGTATGAAACGCTTTGGCAGCGGTTGGGTATGGCTCGTGCGCACCAAGATTGGCAAATTGGACATTATCAGTACGCCCAATCAAGACAGCCCGATCATGGTGAATGATTTTCCGATCTTTGGGAATGATGTTTGGGAACACGCCTACTATCTGCTTTACCAAAACAAGCGGGCCGATTATCTGAATGCCTGGTGGAATGTGGTGAACTGGGAGGCGGTGGGTCAGCGCTATGAGATCGCCACAAAGCTGAAATAAATCGGCAAGGCAGTTCCCTAACAGACCATCCATCTCTATAATGGAGAACTTGGGGATAGGGCTGTCCGACAGTTCAAACCACCGAGGATGCGGGTATAGTTTAGTGGCAAAATGAAAGCTTCCCAAGCTTTAGTTGCGAGTTCGATTCTCGCTACCCGCTTAAGACCGTAAACCCCCTGGAAGCCTTGGTTTCCAGGGGGTTTACGGTTTCAATACTCCTTAGTCAGGAGTAAACAACCAACCCCCAGCCACCCTAACGCCGGGGCATCATGCGCCAGCTAAGGCCAGTTGACGGGTATTGAGGCGGCGAATGACTACTTGATTGTCGTCATCCAAGTCGGCGATCGCCTGTTCCCCCGCACGAAGCTGTCCAGCCAGCATCGCCTCGGCCAAGGCATCTTCCAACAGACGGGTGACCACGCGACGCAGCGATCTCGCCCCATAGGCCGGACTGTAGCCTTCCATCGCCAGCCGATCCTTGAGGCGATCGCTCACCTCTAGACCGATCCCCTGCTCCGTCAAGCGCGCCGCCACTTGCTGCACCATCAGTTGCGCAATCTGGGCCACCTCTGGCTGAGTCAACTGCCGGAACACGATGATTTCATCCAGGCGATTCAGGAATTCCGGACGGAAGAAATTCTTCAACTCCTGATTCACCAGCGCCTGCACCCGCTGATATTGGGCATCCGCCGCCGAGTTCAGCAGCCCGAAGCCCAAGCCCGCCCCGCCTTTTTCAATCACCCGCGACCCCAAATTAGACGTCATGATCACCACCGTATTGGTGAAATCCACCTTGCGCCCTTGAGAATCGGTCAAGCGCCCGTCATCCAGCAGTTGCAGCAGCATATTGAACACATCAGGATGCGCCTTTTCCACTTCATCAAACAGAATCACACTGTGAGGATGACGGCGCACCGCTTCGGTCAACTGGCCACCGTCACCATAGCCCACATAGCCCGGAGGCGAACCAATCAGCTTCGAAGCGGACTGGGATTCCATAAACTCCGACATGTCCAAGCGAATCATCAACTCTTCCGAACCGAAGAACGCCGCCGCCAGAGCCTTAGCCAGTTCAGTCTTGCCCACGCCCGTTGGCCCTGAGAAGAAGAAACTCGCGATGGGCCGATCGCCCCCTTGCAAGCCGACCCGAGATCGCCGCAGCGCCCGCGCCACGGCCTTAACCGCCTCATCCTGGCCAATTACCCGCTGGTGAAGGGTTTCCTCCATGTGGAGCAATTGCACCGATTCCGTCGCCGTCAATTTATTCACCGGAATGCCCGTCCAGGATTCGACAATGTAAGCGATATCCTCCACAGTGACCACCGGCAAAGAGCCGACGGCGCTGGATTCCGAATGAGTTTGCTGGTGGAGTTCCAGTTCGCGATCGCGCCATTGGGCCGCCGCCACAAAATCCTGGGCCTGGACAGCTTCGTCCTTGGCCGCAACCGCCTGTCGCAGTTCCTGTTTCAGCGCTTTAGCCGCCAGACTGCCGGGACTAGCAAAGCGGACACGGGAACCCGCTTCGTCGATCAGGTCGATCGCCTTGTCGGGCAGTTGCCGATCGGGAATGTAGCGAGCCGCTAGGGTAACGGCAGCTTCAATCGCAGCATCGGCGATCTGCACCTTATGGTGCTGTTCATAGCGATCGCGCAACCCATAAAGAATGGCCGTAGCCTCCTCTAAACTGGGTTCACCCACTTGCACCGGTTGAAAGCGCCGTTCCAAAGCCGCATCTTTTTCAATGTATTGGCGATATTCGTTCAAAGTCGTCGCCCCGATACACTGTAATTCCCCCCGCGCCAGAGCAGGCTTGAGCAGATTAGCTGCATCCATCCCGCCCTGGACGGCACCAGCCCCTACCAGGGTATGCACCTCATCAATCATGAGAATGACATTGCCTGTGGCCCGCACCTCATCCAAAATGGCACTAATGCGCTCCTCAAAATCACCCCGCATGCGCGTGCCCGCCACCAGCGAACCCATATCCAAGCTGACCACCCGCTTGTCCACCAGGGATTCCGGCACGTCCTGATTGACAATACGCTGGGCCAATCCTTCCGCGATAGCTGTCTTGCCCACCCCCGGAGCCCCAATCAAAATCGGATTATTCTTGGTGCGCCGCCCCAAAATTTGGACAACCCGCTCAATCTCAACGTGGCGACCAATTACGGGATCAAGTTTCCCTGCAGCGGCCAGAGTGGTTAAATCAGTGCCAAATTCCTCTAGAACAGAGTGGGGTCTGGGAGAAGTCGACGCGCGATCGGGCCGCGATCGTCTCCCAGCGGGCACCTTCGCCTCCGCATCCAGGGTTTCCAGGAGCATCGCCTGGACCTGATTCAGATCCAAGCCCAATTCCTGCAAAATCTTTGCCGCCACAGCAGTCTCGGCCCGCACCAGCGCCAGAAGAATGTACTCAGGATCAACATAATTGTGCCCCCGCTCCCGAGCTGTTGCCAAAGCCGACTCAAATAGCGATCGCACACGAGGCGTAAACGGAATCTCAACTGGAATCACCCCAGTACCACGCCCCACCATTTTTTCTGTAGCGGCGCGAGTAGCATCCAACGTCACCCCCAGGTTCATCAACACCTGGGCTGCCACATTATTTTTCTCACGGATTAGGCCCAACAAAATCTGCTCCGTGCCCACCAGATTATGCCCCATCCGACGGGCTTCCTCTTGGGCCAGCATAATGGCGCGAATCGCTGTTTCAGTGAAGAGTTCAAACATGTACAAATCTCCTTTTGCGCCATATAGCGCCAGATAGCGAGGAACAGCAAAGGAGCATTCAGCGAACTATGCCCATGACGCCGTTAAGTTTTGTTTCGGTTGAACCTACTCTATCGTCAATATCTGTTGCCCCACAGTGTGGAGAGCCGAATCTATCGAGACGGGATCGCCGATGGAGAAGCATGGTGCAGGAGACAGCGGGTAGAAGGGCAAAGAACTTTGGCAGTGTCAGAATTGGCAGGATCAGAAATTAACAGGTTCAGAAATTGCAGCGTCAAGCATAAATAGCAAAGACAGGCTCCCATATCCAACGGAAACCTGCCCAAGTTATGCCATCATCTTGTTCAATTAGAGGCTGTGCACAGCCAGATAAGTGCTTTTCAGCATCTACCTGCTAATCCTGAGCGGCGAAAAATAGACTCTGCCATCATGCATCATCCCGTCCGCGTCATCATCCCCCATGGAGCAGCTAACCGCCCAGAGAGCTAGTAAGCACCATTACCATTGGGAAACAGCATCACACCGACCGTGCGAAGCACAATCCAGAGATCAACACCAAAATTGCGAAAGTTCACGTAATACAAATCAATGAGTACCCGCTTGGGATAGGGCACGTCATTTCGGCCGGAAACTTGCCATAGCCCCGTAATCCCAGGTCGAATACTGAGCACCCGGTCCACATGTTTGCCATACTTTTCCAGTTCCTCCACCACCACAGGACGCGGTCCAACCACGCTCATGTCTCCCCGCAGGACATTGAGGAACTGAGGAAACTCATCAAGACTCGTAATCCGGAGAAACCGGCCAATCCACGTTACCCTGGGGTCACGCTTCAGTTTAAAGGTGTTCTGAAATTCTTGGCGCAATCGCGGCGATGTTTCCATCAGTTCGGACAGAACTTCATCCGCATTTTGCACCATCGTCCGGAATTTGATGCAGCCAAACCGCTTGTAGTTCTTGCCCACCCGCTCCTGCACATAAAACACAGGGCCGGGAGAACTCAGGGTAATCAACAGAATTAGTGTTAAGTACACCGGAGAAAACAAAATTAGGACTGCCGATGCAAAGAAAATATCGAACAGCCGCTTCGCAAGTTCACCATCCAACGTACTCACAACGGCAGGAAGAATTCCTCGCCGGATGAGTGCCCGGATCGTCTTGCCCGAAACCAGATGACTTTCGGCAGTCATTGTACTCCTTAACAAAACCACACCACACGTCCTCATCATAAAGCCACTGACCCCATCTCCGCTGAAATTAGTTCCCAATCGCCTCAAGATTTCTGGAATCTTTATGCTAAATCTGGGGAGTTGGGGAAAAAAGCAGGCAGTCTGTAACACAAATTACAAAAATTGACAAACTCCAGCCCTTCGATCTGGCCTTAGACCAGCCCGAGTCCTTTACCGGCGTCAGCAACAGTCAATCGGAGAGATCCATCTGATCTTGAAAGTCCTGATACTTTTGTTCCAGAAAAGCCAGGTATTTTTGCTGAAATACTTCTGGGCGAAAGGAGAGGGCATGCGATCGCACCGCTTCGGGATCAATTTGCCCCTGATGCTGCTCGAACTGGGCGATCGCCGCTACCAAAGCCGCCTCGGTCTGGGTCGGAAACAGAATTCCTGTGCCGGTCGCCCCATGCCGACGCACATCCCGCACCGTTTCCGCCGTACCGCCTACACCATAGGCAATCACCGGAGTGCCACAGGCTTGAGCCTCCACGGGTGCAATCCCAAAATCCTCAAAGGCCGCATAGACAAACGCCTTGGCCCGCTGCATATACTGCTGCACCACGGCATCCGGTTGCCAACCCAAAATCTGCACCGTGGGACCGGCCAGGGCTTGAAGGGCCTGTAGCTCTGGGCCACTGCCAATTACCACCAGCGATCGCCCCGCCTGGTTGAAGGCCCGCACAATCAAGCCAATCTGCTTATAGCTCACCAAGCGCGACACCGTAAGGTAAAAGTCGTCCTTTTGCGCCTGGAACAGAAAGCGCTCCACAGCCACAGGCGGGTAAATCACCTCTGCTGGCCGTCGATAAAACCGCCGAATCCGGCGGGCCGTATTTTTAGAGTTGGCAATAAAGTAGTCCACCCGATTCGCCGACAGCACGTCCCACTGCCGCAGGCGATGCAGCAGATAGCGCGTTAGTATCCCCGGCACCCCCCGTCCAGCCTGACTATTGGCGAGATAATCAAAGGTCAAGTCCCAGGCGTAGCGCATGGGCGCATGACAATAGCACACATGCATTTGCTGCGGCCCCGTAATCACGCCCTTCGCAACGGCGTGGGAGGACGACAGCACCACATCATACTGCCGCACATCCAACTGCTCGATCGCCAAGGGCAATAGTGGCAAATACTTTTGCACGCCCTGCCGTGCCCCCGGAAACTGCTGCAAAAAGGTAGTTCCAATATTTCGCTTGTACAAATAACTGTCTGGATTAGTTGACTCAAAATCAATCAACGCATACAGATCGGCGGGCACATGCTTGAGAATTTCCTGCACCACCAGTTCGGAGCCGCCGGTGGCGATCGGCGTCAGCCACTCATGCACCAAGGCGTACTTTAAATTTTTCATCGAACCCCTTTCCATCGAACCCCTTTCTATCCCACCGGGCCTTGCACGCTAAAGCAAAGCATGCGCTTCCTATAAACCTATACCCTTAGCCCTGGGCACAGGCCGCCAGCCGGGACAAAAAAAAGACCAACCTTCCGGCTGGCCCCCAAAAATGTTGTTCTCTCAAATGGAGGCACCACTTGCGCGTTCCCAAACGAGCAGCTGGCTAACCAGAATATCCAGTTCCCCCGGCTAAACATCGTAACAATAAATACAGATTCCTTGTTATGAAACTTTACGGGTTTCAGGAATTTTTCTATCGAAATACCTTATGAGATACTTGACAATCAGCAAGATTAGCCTATGAAACCAAGCTCAGGCGATCGCCGAATTCGCCATTGCGGCATACTGCTTCAGCGCAATTTTGAGATACTGCCCTGTAAATGACTGGGGATTCTGGGCCACATCCTCTGGCGTGCCAAAGGCAACGATTTCTCCGCCGCGATCGCCCCCCTCCGGGCCTAAATCAATCAACCAATCACTACAGCGAATCACGTCCATATTATGTTCAATCACCAAAATGGAGTTGCCCTTGTCAACCAACCGCTGCATCACATCCAACAACTTATGGACATCATAAAATGACAAACCAGTCGTCGGTTCGTCAATTAAATACAGCGTTTTTCCCGTCGCTCGTCGAGACAATTCCGTCGCCAACTTGACCCGCTGCGCCTCACCACCCGACAGCGTAGGAGCCGTTTGTCCCAGACGCACGTAGCCCAAGCCCACATCGGATAGGGTTTGCAATTTCACCGCGGCTTGGGGAATGTTTTGGAAAAAATCTACGGCTTCATCAACGGTCATATCCAAAACATCAGCGATGGATTTACCCTTAAACTTCACCTGTAACGTCTCCCGGTTATAGCGCGCCCCCTTGCAGACTTCGCACTGGACATAAACATCCGGCAGGAAGTTCATTTCAATCACATTAACACCCTGACCACCACAGGCTTCACATCGTCCACCCTTGACGTTAAAGGAAAACTGCCCCGGCTTGTAGCCCCTAGCCTTGGCCTCGATCGTGCCGGAAAACACATCCCGGACAATATCAAATACACCCGTATAGGTGGCGGGATTAGAGCGGGGCGTGCGGCCAATCGGGGACTGATCAATGACGATCGCCTTATCCAGGGCATTCAGCCCAGTCAGTTGATCCATGTGTTTGGGTAGGGGAACCTTACTGCCAAAGTGATGTTGCAGAGAGGGGTAAAGCAGTTCATTCACCAGCGTTGATTTCCCGGAACCCGACACTCCCGTAATGCAGACCAGCTTGCCCAGGGGGATTTCCACATCGATATGCTTGAGATTATTGCGGTGGGCATTTTGGATGATCAGCGATCGCCCATTACCCGGTCTGCGTCCCGCCGGAGTCAGAATCACTTCCCGTCCAGAAAGATACGCCCCAGTCAACGATTCCGGTGCATTTAAGACATTTTCTAGACTACCCTGGGCAATAATTCGGCCCCCATGCACGCCCGCCCCTGGCCCAATATCCACCACATGATCCGCCGCTCGCATGGTTTCTTCATCATGCTCAACCACAATTAACGTGTTGCCCAAGTCCCGCAACTTGATCAGCGTATTCAGCAGCCGCGTATTGTCCCGTTGGTGCAGCCCAATGCTGGGCTCATCTAAGACATACAGCACGCCCGTTAATCCAGACCCAATTTGGGTGGCTAGACGAATCCGCTGGGCCTCCCCACCCGAAAGCGTCATCGCCGCCCGATCGAGGGATAAATAATCCAGCCCCACATCTAACAGAAACTGCAATCGGGCCTTAATTTCCCGGAGCACTAAGTCCGCAATTTGGGCCTGCCGCGAACTCAGATGCAGATCATTCACCCGATTTAAACATTCCCGGATCGAGACACTGGACAGCTCGTGAATGCGGTATTGGCCCATGCGCACCGCCAAGGCTTCTGGCTTCAGCCGCTTGCCACTGCACACGTCGCAGGGCTGCTCAACCAGATATTGCTCCATTTTTTGCTTCTGAGGATCGGACCCCGCTTCTTGATATTGTCGCTCCAGGATCGGCAGAATTCCTTCGTAGCGGCGGTTATAGCCTTTGTTCTCGCGATAGCGGGAATCCACTTCGATCCAAATGGGATCCTTGGAGCCGTGCAGCAAAACATTTTGCTGCTCTGCGCTCAAATCTTTCCAGGCAGTTTTGAGGTCAAAGCCAAAGGCCGTGGCCACACTGAACAGTAGGGAAAGGTAGTAGGTATTGTCTTTATCAGACCAAGGAGCGATCGCCGCGTACACGGGCAGCTCGGGGTTGGGAATCACCAGTTCTGCCGAAAACTTGCGATGGTAGCCCAAGCCGTGGCAAGCAGGGCAGGCCCCGTAGGGCGAGTTAAAGGAAAAGAGGCGGGGAGATAGCTCCTCCATCACAGCCCCATGGTCTGGGCAGGCAAAGTTTTCAGAAAATACCAACGGCGAAACGGGCTTGTCCGGGGATTGGTCCGGCGTGGTGAAAGACTCTGCCGTTTTAGCCAATCCATAGTCGCCGCCCTTTTCGGCGGCCTTTAGAGACTTACGATCCGACAGTTCGATCACTTTGCCTTTTTCAGCGGATCGCGCCGACGGCGTTTCATCCGCAATAATATCGATCACGGCAATGCCTTCAGCATGGCGCAGACAAGTGCTGAGGGAATCGACCAGGCGTTCTTGAATATCGGCTTTTTTGACGAGGCGATCGACCACAATTTCAATCGTGTGGGTTTGGTTTTTATCGAGCTCGATCGCATCACTCAGTTCCCGCACTTCGCCGTTAATCCGAACCCGCACAAACCCTTCGGCAGCAAGGCTGGATAACAGCTTTTTGTGAGTGCCCTTCTTGCCCCGCACTACCGGAGCCAGGATTTGAAACCGCGTGCGATCTGGCAATTCCATAATGCGATCGCACATTTGGTCAATGGACTGGGGCGCAATGGAGCGATCGCACTGGGGGCAATGCGGCTCCCCGGCCCGCCCGTACAGCAACCGCATATAGTCATAAATTTCTGTGACGGTGCCCACGCTCGAACGGGGATTATGGGAAGTGGACTTTTGGTCAATGGAAATGGCAGGACTCAGTCCCTCGATCGCATCGACATCCGGCTTATCCACCTGACCCAAAAACTGACGGGCATAGGCGCTGAGGGACTCAACGTAGCGGCGCTGGCCTTCAGCAAAGATTGTGTCAAAGGCCAAGGAAGACTTGCCCGAACCGGATACACCTGTGAACACGATTAAGCGATCGCGCGGCAGTTCCAAGTCAATATTTTTCAGGTTGTGCTGCCGTGCCCCCCGAATGCGAATCATGTTCCGATCTGTATCCCGACCGGCTGGAGAAATATCCCCCCCAGTTTCTCCCACACTGGGGGGGATAGCTTGCGCGTCAGCCGCTTTCTTGGCGGAACTCCGATTACTTCGAGCATTCGCAGATTGGGGCATACAGGCAACAGGAAACAAGTCTTAATGATTCTATCGCTCCTAGAGGCTGATCACCAGTATTAACGATCTAGAGCAGGCCAGTATTAAGGATCTAGAGCAGGACGGGCAGAGTTCTCCTTCAGCCTGCCTGTACCCGAGCCAGGGGCGTGGGCAATCCATCGATACTAACGCGATTGTTCTGGCGATGATAGTCCTGTAACCCAGCGGCTCCTTTCTGGGTCGCCCAAGTGACCAAGCCTTCGCGCTGTGTCACGGGTTCGTAAAGGGGCACTCCCATGCCACAGGAAGTCTGGATACGATCAAGATCAGCAACAATGATTTGCCGCGTCCCCGGCAGCAGTGTAAATTCCGCAGACAGGGCGTCCCACTCGGCATCCTCGGGCAAAACCGTGTAACCACGGCCATACAGGCGCAAAATCTTGGGCGGTCCCTGAAAGGCACAAAACATGAGGGTAATCCGTCTATTTTCCTGTAAATGGGCAGAGGTTTCATTGCCGCTACCCGTCACATCGAGATAGGCCACGCGGGTGGGCGAAAGCATCCGAAAGCTATCAAAGCCCTTGGGTGACAGGTTGACATGTCCCGTAGAGCCGAGGGGCGCGGTAGCCACGAAAAACATCTGCTGAGCAGTAATGAAGTGGCAGAGATCGTCGGTGATGCGATCGAATAATTTGGCCATAGAAAATTCCCTAGAATTAACGGCACCAAACCCGTGAAGCTGTCCAAGGGGCGTCTTGCCGACTCAAGCGTTTTGATTCAAGCACTTAAATCAAAATGCTTGAATCCATTCCTTGACGGTGTATTCGGTCCAAATACCGTTTTTCCAATAAGGATCCCCTTCGATCAGGTGGCGTACCGTCGCTTCATCGGCAGCGTCATAGAGGCCAAACACCTGGGTTAAATCCTGAGTGGGACCAATGGTGAGTAGCACACCCGTCGCTTTTTGCTGGGCCAGACCATCCAAGTGGGCTTGGCGATAAGGAACTCGCTTTTCCAGCACATCGTCACAATAACGGCCCCAAAGCACGTATTTTGTCATAGGAAACAAGGAGGGGGGTAAGAAATTAAAAAGGAAGAAGAGGAACAATCAAATCAACAATTCCACGAGATAGGGATAGAGAGAATTTCCCCACCCCCTAGCTCCGCAGTTCTACACGGAATTTTTCGACGAGCGCTTCCCGAACCTTTTGATGCACGGGTTCAATATCAGCGTCGGTCAACGTGCGATCGCCCGCCCGATACACCAGCCGAAACGCCAAACTGCGCTGCGCTGCCGTCACATTTTGGCCGCGATACTCATCAAATAAGCTGACACTATCCAAAAGTTTGCCGCCCATCTTGCGCATAGTCCGCTCCAAGTCGGCCACAGTAACCTGGGTAGATACAAAGAAAGCTAGATCGCGATCGGAGGGTGGATAGGTAGAATAGGCTTGGAAAACGGGCACCCGCACCGATTCCCGATCCATAAAGTCAAAGGCCACATCCACCTGGAGCTCAAAGGCGTAGACTTCATCGGGCAAACCCCGTTCCTGTCGCAGTTGGGGGTGCAATTGGCCAAAGGTACCCAAGCGCGTGCCATTAACCCAAAGGGACGCCGTCCGCCCCGGATGCAGACGGGCATCCCGGCGATCGGGCTGGAATTCCACCGGCAACCCCAGCCGCTGTAACACACTTTCCAGTAGCCCTTTAGCCGCAAACCAGTCCATCGGCTGCGATCGCCCACTCCGCATCCAGCGCCCCTGACTCGGATCGCCCCCCATGATACCCCCTAGGGACTCTGCCTCTAGCAAGCCATCCTCATCGGTCCAAAAAACCTGACCGATTTCAAAGGCATTCAGGGGGCCATTTCCCTGCTCCAAATTGTATTGAAAGGCATCGATTAAGCCCCCCATCAAGTCTGTGCGCAGGGCTGAAAATTCCGTAAACAAAGGATTCCTCAGCACAATTTGGCGATCGTCTCCCGGCTTACCCAAGGAATAATGCATCACCTCCGTCAGCCCGATCGCGCGGAACGCCTCCCGCAATCGCCGCTTCAGCATTTGCTCAATCGACAAATAGCCAAATTCCGCCTGGGCAGGCAACGTTTCCTCAAAATTGTTGTAGCCGTAAACCCGAGCAATTTCTTCAATCAGGTCAATTTCCCGCTCCAAGTCCCGATATCGGTAGGGGGTCGTCACCGTCCAACCCTCAATTTCGCCCTCAATTTCGCCCTCAATTTCGCGCTCGGCGGCGTCCTCAACTGGGCTAGCGGCACCTCCCGCAACAACGGCCAGAGGCGACAGCACACAGCCCAAGGCCGTCAGAATCCGCTCAATTTCAGATGCGGGCAGTGCCCCAGTCTCTGGCGTACCCGCCTCGTCGGCTAACCGCACATCCCCCAGTACTTGATGCACTCGATCCAGGCGCAGCTTCACAGAGCGCGTCAGGTTACCACTGCGGGCATCGGCGGTAACTTGGCTGACCACCGTGCCACTGGCCAATTGCTGCAATAACTCCAGCGCCCGGGCGCAAGCCACTTCGAGTTCCGCTTGGTTCACGCCCCGTTCGTAGCGGGCCGAGGCTTCTGTGCGCATGCCCAGCGATCGCGCCGATCGCCGCACCACCGCTGGATCAAACAGCGCCGCCTCCAACAACAAATTCTGGGTTTCCGGCTGCACCTCCGTGGCCGCCCCGCCCATCACACCCGCCAAGGCCACAGGCCGATTCCCTGCCGTAATCAGCAACGTCTGCCCATTCAATGGCCGCTCTTGGCCATCCAGGGTTTTCAAGGTTTCACCCGCCTCAGCAAAACGCACACCCACCTGAAGATCGTCGGCACCGTCACGAGCCACCGAACTGCCCGAAGTCGCGGTCCCCACCGCCAAAAGTGCATCCCGATCAAAGGCGTGGAGTGGTTGACCCCACTCCAATAAAATGTAGTTGGTCACATCCACCACATTATTGATGGGACGGGTTCCTGCCGCCTGCAACCGCTGCTGCAACCAGCGGGGCGAAGGGCCAATCTGTAGACCTTCTACAACAGTGCCAATGTAGGCCGGACAGGCTTGCGCCTCAGCAATAGTCAGAGCCAAACGCTTGCTCCCAGCACCGTCAGCAGTGGGCACAGCGATCGCTCCAGGCTGGGGCAACTTCAGAGGCAAACCCGTCAATGCCGCTACCTCCCGCGCAATCCCCACCATACTCAAAGCATCCGCCCGATTCGCCGTCGAGGTCAAGTCCAAAATCACATCATCCAGCCCCAGCAGCGGCCTGACGTCCATCCCCGGCTGCAATCCCTCTGACACAAAGCTGTGAATCCCCTCCGATTCCTTGATCAACCCCAATTCCGCCAGAGAGCAAATCATGCCCTTAGACTCAACTCCCCGCAGTTTGGCTGGTTTAATCTTCAACCCCGCCTCCCCAACCTGAGGCAAAAATGTCCCCAACGTCGCCACAGGCACCCACAGCCCCGCCGCCACATTGGCCGCACCACAGACAATCGTCGAAGGGTCTGCCGCACCAATATCTACAGTACAGACACTCAGCTTATCTGCATTGGGATGGGGTTGCCGCTCCAGCACCTTGCCCACTACCACACCCGCTGCCCAGGTCCGACGGTCTTCAATATCCTCCACCTCGAATCCTGCCATGGTCAGCAAATCGGCCATGGCCTCTGGCGACAGGGTGAAATTGACCAGCTCTCGCAACCAGTTCAGGGAAATACGCATACACTTAACGACTCTGTAATGACAGCCTGACGAGACGCCCGACTATAAATTTATCCCTATGATTCTATCCTTCCGTGGGTTCTCTCTTGATTGGCTTTCGCTGAAAAAGCAACGCCCTGATCCTGATCCTGCCCCCAATTGTCTAGCCCTTCCCACTAATCCATCCTGATAAACGCCCTGTCAAGGGCAATGCCCCGGTTGACACCCCATGAACTTCCCTCTACCATTTACGGCTTATTCTACTTTTTCAGCACTCTTGCACGGTTAAGTAGATTAGTGCAATTAAATGTGAAATCAACTCGGCAGACTGACCGCCATGCCTGTGCAAGGCAGGAGTGAGACTGACAGTGCGTCTACTCTTCGAGGGAAGAGTGAGAGAGGTGAATTGCCCATTTAATGACACTTTAATGACACTGGTCTACTGAAACGTTTAGGGCTTTTCTCAAAGTCGGTAGGGATCCCAAAGCCAATCTCTAACAATTTGGAAGAGGGAAATGTGCCTAGTATTTAGAGAAGCTGTCCTGAAAATGGCGTTGTATCTAAAATTTGGAAAAGGGAAGTGTACTGGATGGCTGGACAACTTGTTCTGGAAATTTCGTTTATGGGCAAGTTAAATGAGGGTGGATCTTGAAGAGTTTGTAGAGCCCGTAAAGTTTGGCGATTTAGGGATCCTGAACTTCTGGGGATGCGTGCATATTAATAGATACATGATCATTGATGCACAGCAGCCTCAGCAGCTCTATCATGGGGGTTTCCCACATTCGGGTTTTCCAGTGAAATTTTCCCTTTTTTGCGGCTCCTGCTCCGATAATGGTAGGGACGGGTGACGATTATTGATCGATACAAGTCATAGCGAGTGCTGCTAGATGAGCTACTGTCTCAATCCAGACTGCCCCAATCCGAATAACACGACCCAAAGCCAGGTGTGTCAGGCTTGTGGTACTGGTCTGATGCTGCGCGATCGCTATCGCATCATGCAGCCCCTAGGGCAGGGTGGATTTGGCGCGACCTACCTTGCCATTGACGAATCCCTACCGGGACACCCCAATTGCGTGATCAAGCAATTGCGCCCGACGGTGAGCGCCCCCCACATTTTGCAAATGGCGCGGGAGCTGTTTGATCGCGAAGCCCAAACCCTGGGGCGCATTGGTAATCATCCTCAGGTGCCTCGCTTGCTGGATTTCTTTGAAGCAAATCAGGAATTCTATCTTGTCCAAGAATATGTAAGCGGTTACACCCTCCAGCAGGAAGTGAAGCGCGACGGCAAGATTAGTGAGCATGGCGTTAAGCAAATCCTGAGTGAAATCCTACCCGTGCTGGAATATATCCACAGTAATCGGGTGATTCATCGGGATATTAAGCCGGCCAACATTATTCGTCGCACCCAAGATAATCGACTGGTACTCATTGATTTTGGTGCCGTGAAGTATCAGGCGCAACCCCAAGCCGATGCCTCGGAACATACGGCCTTTACGTCCTACGCGATCGGGACGCCCGGTTTTGCCCCGCCTGAGCAGATGGCCATGCGTCCGGTGCCCGCCAGCGATATTTATGCCCTCGGGGTAACCTGCATCTATTTGCTGACAGGCAAATCCCCGAAGGACTTGGACTATGACCCCACCACGGGAGAACTGCTGTGGCAGCGCCATGTCAATATCAGTGAGCACTTTATCAACGTTTTGAAGAAAATGCTGGAGGTATCAGTCCGGCATCGCTACCAAACCGCAAACGAAATTTTTCGGGCCTTAGATTTGGAGCCCTATCTCGATAGTTTGGCGAATGGGATGCTGTCGGCAAAGCCGGGATCCAAGGGCGATCGCCGGAATCCAGACTATCGCCCTGACTCCACAGGCAATGATCTGCCTGCCTCTTCGCCCTCCTCCCCGGCGGCGCGGGCCGCGATGGCGATTCGGGCACGGCAGTATCGCGCGGATGCCACAAATGTGCAGCCCGGTCCTGCCCGCAACCGGGTCTTGGCCCCACGGACGTCCAATGTCGCTATGCGCAGCAAAGATTCGACGGGGCAAGGACAAGATTCAGGCAGCAAAGGCCGGGATACGACCGGAGGGGATCGGGCGCGGCCAGTACCCGCACGATTGGATGCAAACGGGCTGCAAGGGTACTACAGCCGAGGCAAACGCGATTTTTCTGCCCATGATCTCAGCAACCTGAGTTTGCCTCGGGCTAATTTATCTGGTGCGATGTTTAATCAGGCCAATCTGAGTGGGGTCAATTTGCAGGGGGCCACTCTGCTAGGGACGGATTTTGGTCGGGCCAATCTTACCCGTGCCAATTTGCGGGATGCGAAGCTGGCCAAAGCCTATCTCAGCAATGCAGATTTGGAGGGAGCCGACCTGCGCGGTGCGGACCTGAGTGCTGCCTACCTGCTGAATGCCAACCTGCGGGGAGCAAACCTGTGTGGGGCCAATTTATCGGGGGCAAAACTTACGGAAGAACAGTTGGCCTCTGCCCGCACCAATTGGTTCACGGTGCGGCCCAATGGTAGACGGGGAACAGGGTAAGGGGAGTCGGATCGCTGATAATAGGGGCATCGGGGAGCGGGGCATCGGGGAGCGGGGCATCGGAGAACATCGGATAGTTGCAGATGGATAGTCGGGCGCGGTGATTTGATGGAACTCAGGAAGGATGAAGTCAGGCTGCCAGAGGCTTTGGGTGGGAATGTTCTGCAAAAGGAACAGGTTTTTCATGATCGATGGGCTGCGGCCATCGATATTGATGGCATCCAGGTGGCGGATTATTTTGAGGTCTGTACCGCCCCTGAAAACCGCTTTATCGTGCAGAATTTGGGCGAGGTGCGGGGCAAGTATCTCTTAGATTTGGGCTGCGGGGCCGGGGAAAATAGCGTCTATTTTGCACGGCGGGGAGCCCGGTGCGTGGCGGCGGACTGCTCACCGGGCATGGTGGATGTAGCGCTAAAACTCGCTGCGGCCTACGGGGTCGAGATTGAAGGCTGTACGGTGGATGCCTTAGCCATTGCCTTTCCCGATGACACATTTGATATTGTCTACGCCTCGAATTTACTGCACCATATTCCGGATCCCCTGCTGGCCCTGCGGGAAATCCATCGCGTCTTGAAACCGGGAGGCAAGGTGTGTTTTTGGGATCCGCTCCGGCATAACCCAGTGATTAATGTGTACCGGCGAATGGCAACGGCGGTACGGACGGAGGATGAAATGCCGCTGGATATTGGCATTCTGGAGGCGGTGCGATCGCTCTTCTCCCACACAGAAAGTGATACCTTCTGGATTGCCACGCTGTGGATTTTCCTGCGCTTCTATCTGATCGACCGGATTCATCCGAATGAGGATCGCTACTGGAAAAAAATCATTCGGGAGCATGCGCAGTTGGCCCCCCAGTATCACCGCCTGGAAGCGGTGGATCGCCTGCTGAAGAAGCTGCCGGGAATGCGGCGCATGGCCTGGAATCTGGCGGTGGTCGCAACCAAATAGGGCAGCCCGGTTCCATTCCTGAAATCGCCCGATTCTTATTTGTCGGATTTTTGAAAATCTTTTGGGTTTCCAGAAGAAGTCAGCCGATGGGGGAGAATGGGTTGGATAGAACCGACTCACCTAGGACGCAAAGGAACACACAGATGATGAAACGATGGGTGAAACGGAGTGTGGTGGGCTGGCTCAGCCTCGGTGGAGTTTTATTTGCGCTGGAGGGGGCGATTGCCGCCCAGCCCGCCGATGTGCAGCGGTTGATCAATCAACGGGACTGTCCCAACTGTGATTTGTCCGAGGTCAGCTTGTTCAGCTACATCCTGGAGGGTGCCAATCTAGAGGGCGCAAACCTGCGCGGAGCCACCTTCCAAGGCTGCAATTTGAATGCGGCCAATCTCTCCAACGCCATGCTGGCAGGGGCAAACCTAGCGTTGGTGCAATTGCAGCGGGCAATTTTACAGGGCGCAAATTTATCCAAAGCCTACCTTTATGCCACCGATCTCGTCCAGGCAGACCTCAGCGGAGCTGATCTACGCGAAGCCAATCTAGAAGGCGCAGACCTGCGGGGAGCAAATCTGACTGGCGCAAATTTAGAAAAAGCCAACCTATTTCGGGCCAAGCTGCGCGGGGCAAATTTGACCGGAGCTAAGCTTGATCGGGCGCGGATGCCCGATGGCAGTGTCTATAAAGGCGATGGGCGCAAACAGTAGGACGCCTACTGCGCGGGGCAGTCGCTATACAATCGAGTTAACTGCTGGATTTTGGAAATCGCCTTTATGTCTACCCAACCTGAAGTCATTCTCCACAGCGCGTTGCTGCATCAATTGGTTTTAGACCGGGCCACGATGGAAGAAGTGGGGCGGATTGAGGCCGTGTGGATGTATGTGCCTGCCCATCGGGTGTTAGGCTTTATTTGCAAAGCGGGATTTTTGGGTCGGCAGAAGTTTGCCTTTAATCTATCCCAGTTGCACGCGATTGGGGGAACAGTATTCTCGTCACGGGAGACGCCCAAGTCACGGATGGGGAAAAGGTGCGTCAGTTGGAATCCCTGGTGAATGCGGAGGTCTGGACCGATGCAGGCCGCAAAATTGGCAAAATCACTGACTACCGTTTTGATCGGAACAGTGGCGAAGTGTCCGACTACTTGCTAACCACGAGTGGACTGAGTGCCGTGACCGATGGGGTGTATCGCTTGCCACCCGGCAAAATTCTCAGTCTGGGACGGCGCGTGGTCGTGGAAACAGACACTGTGGATCAGCTAGAAATTTATCGGGAAGGAATTAAGCGCAAACTGGGGAAGGTGGGCGAGCTGTTACGGGAAGAGTATTCCCAGGTGACGGAGGAGGCTAAGTCCTTGACGCAGCAGGCCAAGTCGGTGACGCAGCGGACCCGCGAGCGGATGCGATTGCTGGCAGAACAGGCAATTGAAACCTCCCAAACCCTCGCGGAGCAGGCCAAGGAAACCAGCCAACGCCTCGCGGAACAGGTGAAGGAGCAGGCAGAAATCCTAAGGGAAGAGCTGGCCGAAGATGTAGCAGCCAACCGCGATCGCGAAGCCGTCCATACTCCCCCCCCGGAAACCGATTGGCTGGAGGAGGACTGGGACATTGAAACGCCGCCAACCACCCCGCCAACTTACCAGCCGCCCGTAGTAAAATCCGTGCCTCCCGAGGCACCGCGATCGACAGACAGGCATGAGTCGCCCCCCGTATCGCCAGAGGTGATGACCGATCGCGCTAGCAACAACGAGGGCGACAGTGACAGTTGGGACGATGGTTGGGACATTGAGACGCCGCCACCTCAACCCTTGCCACCCCGCACGATTGATACCGTGGCCACGGTGACCACCGATTTTTCAGTACCTCTGCCGGATTCAATCTTGGAAGATGACTTTTGGGATATTGAAACACCGCCGGAAACCCCGACCGTATTAAACTCTGGACCAGTCCCCTCAGAACCTTTGCCCTCAGAGCCAGTCCCCTCAGAGCCATTACCCTCAGAACCCTTACCCTCAGAGCCATTACCTGATTGAGTCAACTACGTACTCAGCCAAGAGATCGCTAACCGAATCCACTCTTCCGCATTGGCCGTCTTGGAGAGGGTACTGCTTTGGCCAACGGCCTGGAGGGCCTTAGAAATTTCGCTGTTCGTATAGCCCAGCGCCAACAGAGTCATTTCCACATCTTCCTGGATATTCGCCACGGGGCCAGCGGTGGGGATGGTGCTTAGCCCAGCTTCCTGCCGCCATTCAGCCAGCTTGGTACGCAGTTCTAGCGCGATTCGTTCCGCCGTTTTTGCCCCCACTCCCGGCGTTTTGGCCAGAACACGGGTATTGCCCGCGACGATCGCTTGCACCAGATCATGCAGGCCCAGGGTGTCCAGCAAGGCCATGGCTAACTGCGGCCCAATGCCGCTAACGCTGACCAATTGCCGAAATAAGTCCCGTTCCGCTGCAGTGCCAAACCCAAACAGGGTGACCTGATCCTCACGCAAATTCAAATGGGTAAACACCTGGACAGCCTCACCCACCGATGGAAATTCCTGCATCAGGCGCGGTGTAATTTGCACGTCGTACCCAACATGGTTGACATCTAGAGTCAGGATGATGCGGTTATTACTTTTGAGATAGCTGGCAATGGAGCCTTTGAGGTAACCGATCATGGGTGCAACCGCCTATAAAAAGCCGAAGTATTGTAGCCCTTCAATCATGCCAGCGGCGCAGTGCGCCGTAGCCAGATAGCGGTTGGATTGGGGATGGGCGTGGTGCCAGCGCAGCAGTTCGGGCAGGGCGTTGCCGACAATGATGCCAAACTCCGGACGATTGGCGAAGAGGGCGATGTCGTTGCCGGAGTCGCCACAGGCAATGGTGCGATCGCTGGGAATGCCCCAATGGTCCCGCACGTAGGACATAGCCTTGCCCTTGTTGGCTTGGCTAGGCAGGATATCCAGGTCTTTATTGCCGCTGTAAATGAGTTGAATGTCGAGTCCGCATTCGCGCAGGGCCGATTTCAGTTGGGGCAGGATTTCTGTGGCCCGGTGAGGCGTAACCGTATAGCTGACTTTGAAAGGGCGCTGTTCCGAGTCAGGCTGGGGAATCAGGGCGGGGAAGTGGGAGGCAGTAGCAACCACCAGCTCTCGGTCCCATTGGTGATGCAGTGAATTTGACCAAGCCGGGTCAGGCTCGAGGGTTTGGGCGTGGTAGATTTCGGTGCCCACCGCCGTAATGAGGATATCGGGTTCAATCAGTTCTTTTTCTGTGGTGAGCTGTTGGTAGCTGGTGCGCGATCGCCCCGTGGTGTAGACAATCCGCGTGCCGTATTCCCAGCGGTGCCATTCCAGGTGGGCGTTCAGGTCTGCCATTGCTGCATCATCACCCACCAGGGTGTGGTCTAAGTCGGTGACGAGGAGAAAGGCTTTCACAAAGAGGGTACAGTAAACAGTCCAAAGTGTTTAATACCCTAGCAAAGGTCGTTAACAGAGCAGTGGAAGAGGATGTTTAGATTTTGGATTTTGGCGTCAGGTCTCTCGACGAATCACCCTAAACTGAAACAGTTCTTTCGTGTAGGCACTGCATGATACCGGGGCTTCGGAAGAGGGTAGCGTGGTTTCCGCAACTGGACTATCAAGTCTGGATTTTGTCTCTGGGGCGATTGTTATCCCAAATGGGGTCGGGGTTTACGCTGTTTTATGCCCCGATTTTCTTTGTGAATCAGGTGGGACTGTCGGCAACTCAGGTGGGATTGGGATTGGGCAGTGCGTCAATTTCAGGCGTGGTCGGTCGGTTTTTGGGTGGATCATGGAGCGATTCGCCTCAGTGGGGCCGCAAACGGGTCATTCTGCTAGCGGCGGTGGTGTCGGCGATCGCCTCCTTTGTCTTGGCTTTGGCCACAGACTATCCCACGTTTGTGCTGGGAAATTTGCTGATGGGGCTGGGCATCGGACTCTATTGGCCGCCGATGGAAGCGCTGGTGGCGGATCTGACCCCGCCGGAGCAGCGGACAGAAGCCTATGCGATTTCGCGATTGTGCGACAGTTTGGGACTGGGCGTGGGCGTGGTGCTGGGTGGCATGCTGATTCGGCTGAGCGGGGCCTATCGGGCCTTGTTTACGATTGATGGAATTTCATTTTTGGTTTTGTTTGCCGTGGTGTATTGGGCGATCGCGAATACTCGGCCACCGGACAGTCAGCATGGGACCGTTAGCGGTTGGCTTTTGGCCTTGGGCGATCGCCGATTGCTGATGTTTGCGATCGCCAACATTTTGTTCACCCTTTACCTCGTGCAGGTCAGCAGTACGATCCCGCTCTACTTCACCAATTTTTTGCCGGTGGCCGATGGCATAACAGCAGCGGGAGCCGCGCCCTCTGAGGTCATTGCGACAGGGGGCATGACAGCCAGAACCACAGGCGCGGCAGTCACAGGCACAGGTGTGATGGCCGCAGCCAGCCATGGATTTTCGCCAATGATATTAAGCGCGCTGTTTACCTGGCATTTAGCCGCTTCTGTCATCCTCCAAGTGCCCGCTGCCCGCATCCTCCGCCGATATGATCACACCGTTGGGCTAATCCTATCGGCAGGCTTTTGGGCACTGGGGTTTGGCGCGGTGTGGCTAACGGGCGTCGCGAGCGGGGGACAGTTAGTCTGGGCTGTCGCGGCGATGCTCATTTTGGCCCTGGGCACGGTGACCTATATGCCAACGGCCTCGGCCATTGTGATTGACTTGGCCCCGGAATCGCTGCGCGGGGTGTATTTGGCGGTTAATTCCCAATGCTGGGCGATCGGCTATTTGATTGGTCCACCCTTGGGAGGATGGGCGCTAGATCACTCTAAATCCACTGCGGATGGGTTTTGGTTAGGATTGGCAGCCAGCGTGGTCGGGGCGATCGGTGTTTTGCTAAGATTGCGCCGGATGATGGCCCATCCTGTGATTTCTAGGCATCCGTGATTTCTAGGTATCCGCAATTTCCAAGCATCCGCAATTTCCAAGCATCCATGATTTCCAGGCATCCGTCAGCCCGAGTTCGGTTCTACCCACTCGCCGGTTTCGTTTTCCTAAGACACAATAGGAGCAACAAAGACCATTGCGATGCGCCATTTAGAGGCAGTAGAGGTTCCAAAACGTGAACAACTCCAATCGAGTTCCGGAATACCTGGACGGGACAGCGGAAGCGGGCAATCAATTAATGAACTATGTTCAGTCCCTCAGTCCAGATACCATTGCCCAATTGTCCCGTCCGGCATCCAAAGAGGCGTTTCAAGTCATGGAGCGCAATATTGTCGGATTATTAGGCGGACTACCCAGCGAAGAGTTCGATGTCACCATTACCACCAATCGAGAAAATTTGGGGCGACTGTTAGCATCGGCCATGATGAGTGGCTATTTTCTGCGGAATGCGGAGCAGCGCATGGCGCTGGAGCATGCTGTACTGGGTGAACCGTCTCTCTAACCCTCATTCACCATGCCTGCACAGCCAACATCGAAGTCGGTGGCCCAGTTTCCGGGGTTGCCGACTGAGCTATGGGCAGATTTACGCATCAGTTTACTGGACTGGTATGGCTTCCAGGGGCGGGATTTGCCTTGGCGCAGGACACGAGATCCCTATGCGATCTGGATTTCGGAGATCATGCTGCAACAAACCCAGGTGAAGACGGTGCTGGCGTATTACGATCGCTGGCTGACGGCTTTTCCCACGGTACAGGACTTGGCAGCGGCAGACCAGCAGCAGGTTTTGAAGCTGTGGCAGGGCTTGGGGTACTATGCCCGCGCCCGCAACCTGCATCGGACAGCCCAGGCCATCGTTCACCAGCATGGCGGCCAGTTTCCCCCGTCGATGGCAGAGGCAATGCAACTCCCCGGCATTGGCCGCACCACGGCGGGGGGAATTTTGAGTGCCGCTTTTGATCTGCCGGTGGCGATTTTAGATGGTAATGTAAAGCGGGTATTGGCACGGCTGACGGCATTGCCTGTACCGCCCGCCCAGGCGATCGCCCATCTCTGGCAAATTTCAGAAGCCTTACTGGATCAGCGATCTCCGCGCGACTTCAACCAAGCCCTGATGGACTTGGGCGCAACGGTCTGCACACCCAAACAGCCCACCTGTTCAGCCTGTCCCTGGACTCCATTTTGTCAAGCCTACCAATTAGACATGCAATCGAATCTACCGATCAAAGAAACCCATAATCCGATTCCTCGCAAAATCATTGGTGTCGCCGTCATTTGGAATGAACAGCACCAAATTTTAATTGATCGCCGCAAACAAGAGGGCCTCTTGGGCGGACTGTGGGAATTCCCCGGTGGCAAAGTGGAAGCAGGCGAAACCATCCCCGACTGCATCAAACGCGAAATCCAAGAAGAACTCGCGATCTACATCGCTGTGGGCGATCATCTGATCACCGTCGAACATGCCTATAGCCACTTTCGCGTTTCGCTGAACGTTTACCACTGTCGCTATCTCAGCGGTGAACCCCAAGCGATCGCCTGTGATGAAATTCGCTGGGTCACCCTGGCGGAAATCGATCAGTTTCCCTTTCCCACTGCCAATGTCAAAATCATTGAAGCGCTACGGCAAGAAATGCAAAATTAAAATGTGGCGATCGCCTCAAATCTTTAGTTTTTAATCTTTAATTCAGCCAAACCGACTCGGTAATAACTGGGCCAGCAAATTATCGGGTTTTCCAGTCCTTGCCTGGGCCGCAAAGCGTTGGGCTAGGGGGGGCACGATCGCCCACGGATTGTTAAATCCTGAAAATACTTGCACCCCTTCGACGCCGGGGATAGATCCGATCAAGGGCAGGCGATCGCCGCTAAAGGCCACCAAACATTTCGACCATGTTCCCGGCAGAGTTTTGAGGGTGGGCATAATCCGACCAATGCTGTCTCGCAGCAGGGCTTCGCTGGCAGCGGCATCCACGGTGGCCTGGGGATCGGTCAATGTTCGACTAATTTGGCCAATGCGCAGGCGACCATCCGGCAACTGCACAACTCCCGCATCAATGATGTATTCCGCCGCTTCCTGACCGGGCTCATCCCAAAGGGCATCATTTTGGGTGGCGGTAGCTTCCATGGCAAACCGGGCAGTGACGGCGGGCATCACCAAGGTCTTCAGCCGGAAATCCACCGGCGGCGTATCGATCACTTCGGCATGGGTAAAGTAGGTGCGGACAGGAATCTCAGCATCATGCAGCAGCGATCGCGTCCAGCCTCCGGCGCACACGACCACCTGTTCGCTGTAGAACGATTGCCCATCGGCAACGACTCCGGTGACCTGGGACGCATCGCCCCGCAGCAGCCCGGTGACGCGGCCCAATTGGTAGGTGCCCCCCGGCGCTGAAATGCCTGAAGATAGGCGCGGGTGGTGGCGATCGGATCGATGCGGCCATGCTTGACGGTGAGGGCAGCGGCGATCGCTCGGGGATTCAGCAACGGTTCCAGGGCACAGGCGGCGGCGACATCCAGCAGGCGGGGCGGCAGGGCAAAGTGGGCATAGGAGGCCGCAATGGCCTGGGGATCGGCATCTGCCGGAATGGTTAACAGCAGGTCGCCATCCACAAAATGAGTGGAAGCGGCCAATTCGTCACTCAGCGATCGGTGGCGCGCAATGCCTTCAGCGCAGAGCTGCCGGGTCAGCTCCGTCGTACCGGACCAGTAAGCAATGCCGCCGTAGCTATACCGGGTGGCACTGGGAAACTCTGCCGCCTGTTCCAGCAGCAACACCGAAAACCCCTGGCTGACCAGTTCATAGCTCAGCGCCGCCCCGGTCATCCCCGCGCCAATCACAATCCAGTCATAGGTGGCCATTACCCATTTCCTCGATACAACAATTCGAGCGATCGCCCCTGCTCTCTCCCCAGAATCAGACCGCAGCCTTCAGAGGCGTATCCGTATCTTCTACTACATTCCAGACTGGGAATTGCTGAAACAATCGATTCACTTGTGACATGCACGTGACATTCTTATACCATGCATGTGGAATTCTTAGAGGAGTGAACGTTGAATACTAAGCGTCGTACCGTAATTCGAGGGTTGCTGGCCGCCGGGGCCTTTGGAGCCACATCAAAACTGTGGACAGGCTGCACCCCTGCACCCACGCCCCAGGCAGGCTCCGGCAGTCCCACCCCAGCCAATTCCCCTGCCGCAGGCAAGGAAATCGTCATGGGCTTCATCTATGTCGGTCCCAAGGACGACTATGGGTGGAACCAGGCGCACTTTGAAGGGAAGGAAGGCGTAGCCAAGCTCCCCGGTGTGAAAACCGTGGATCAGGCCAGTGTGCCGGAAACCAAGGATGTTCAGGAAGCCATGCTGAGCATGATCAACCAAGAGGGAGCCACGGTTATCTTCCCCACCTCCTTTGGCTATTTTGATCCCCATATTCTAGAGGTGGCCAAAGCCAATCCGACGGTCCAGTTTTTCCACGCGGGTGGACTCTACGACGAAACCAAGCACCCCAAAAACGTGGGCAGCTATTTTGCCTATATTGACGAAGCGCAGTACGTCGCGGGCATCGTCGCGGGCAACATGACGAAAAGCAACAAGCTGGGCTTTGTCGCGGCCAAGCCGATTCCCCAGGTGGTACGCAATATCAATAGCTTTACCCTCGGGGCCAAGAGCGTCAATCCCAAAATCACGACGCAGGTGGTCTTTACCGGCGACTGGTCGCTGCCTGTGAAAGAAGCCGAAGCCGCGAACAGCATGGCGGATCAGGGGGTTGATGTGATTACCTGCCACGTCGATAGTCCCAAGGTGGTGATCGAAACGGCGGAACGGCGTGGTATTTTCTGCACGGGCTATCACACCAACCAGATCAAGCTGGCTCCCAAGGGCTATTTGACCGGGGCTGAGTGGGATTGGTCCAGCATCTATACAACCTATGCCAAGCTGATTCAGGATGGCAAAACGCTGATGGATGGTGGGATTCCCCACTTGGTGCGGGGGGGCTACAAGGAAGGCTATGTGAAGGTTTCTGATTATGGTCCGGCGGTATCGGCAAAAGCCAAAACCGATGCGGAAGCGGCTAAGGCAAAGTTGAAGGATGAAACCCTGATCATTTACCAAGGACCGCTGAAGGATAATACGGGCAAGGAAGTGATTCCTGCGGGTAAGGGGTTCAAGCAAAAGGACACCGAACTGGAAAAGATGGATTGGCTTGTGGATGGGGTGCTGGGTAGCACCAAGAGTTAATTAACTGATTGGTGATTAACTGATTGGCGATTAACTGATTGGCGTTTAACTGATTGACGATTGCGCAATTACATCGTGATTACATATCGTGATTGCATTACGTGTGCATTAGCGAATCAGTTCAAGATTCAGTTCAAGATAACGTGACAAAAGATGGGTGCAGGAAACACCCATCTTTTTGTTTGCGCAGCGCTGTGAAAACTTTGGCTACTCCCTACCCCTCAATAACTACACCGTTGTGGCAGTGCGCGCACTTTTGGTTTTTCTAAGTGATTTATCCACAGTGATTTATGCACGGTGATTTATCCACGCCACAGATATTCAGTGAGCTGTCGCCCGACCCGGCGCTCAACGACCGGATCGGCGGGCAAGTTCCAGCGGATGGATTGATAGAGCGAATGGCGATAGAGATCAAAGGCGGCTTCGATCAGTTCACCATAGGTGGTGGCAGCGGCGATCGCCCACCCATAGGCAAACCGCGCCGAGAATAGACCGAGGAGTGGCCACAGGCTCCAGAGCGTTCCAGACCATGGGAGTGGCAGCAAAAAATCCGAGTTGGTACTCAAGTCCTGCGAATTGCATCCATTGCCCTTTCTGTGGGTGGGGTTGCTATTACCCGCAATCGCCGGGATTTTGAGCAGGTATCAGGTTTGTCGATCTGAGGACTGGTCGATCGCCTGCTGAGTTTGCCCGGAGTCGCAAATACGATGGGTCAATCGCCCCTTCCAACTATCCATATTGCTGAAAACCGCATAACCTCTCTGGGCTGAGAGGGATAAGTTAGCGGCGGGATGGTACTGTTGAGCTTAAGCGACTGGAGGATTTGCGGATGTTGTCTCGGAAAGCGATCGCATTGGCAGTAGTGTTGAGCGGGCCGATCGCAGTAGAGTTCCCGGCTCAGGGATTTGAGACGGCGGCTCCGGTGTTGGCGCAGACGGTGAATCAACGAAAGGCAGAGGGCGATCGACTTCTCGAGCAGGGACTTCAGCAGTATCAAACCAGCCAGTACGAAGCGGCGCTGCAATCCTGGGAAGCGGCACTCAAGCTGTACCGCGAACTCAAAGACCGCAATGGCGAAGCGAATGCATTGATGAATCTAGGCGTTGCTTACCTTTCTCTGTCGCAATACAACAAAGCCATCAGTTACTATCAGCAGGCATTGCCCCTCTTCCAGCAAGTCAAAGACCGCAATGGCGAAGCGAGTGCATTGACGAATCTAGGCAATGCTTACCTTTCTCTGTCGCAATATGACAAAGCCATCAGCTACTTCCAGCAGGCATTGCCCATCCTCCAGCAAATCAAAAACCGTAATGGCGAAGCGAGTGCATTGATGAATCTAGGCATTGCTTACCGTTCGCTGTCGCAATATGACAAAGCGATCAGTTACTATCAACAGGCATTGCCCCTCTTCCAGCAAGTCAAAAACCGTAATGGCGAAGCGAGTGCATTGACGAATCTAGGCAATGCTTACCTTTCTCTGTCGCAATATGACAAAGCGATCAGTTACTATCAGCAGGCGCTGCCCCTCTTCCAGCAAGTCAAAAACCGCAACGGCGAAGCGAATGCATTGATGAATCTAGGCAATGCTTACCTTTCTCTGTCGCAATATGACAAAGCGATCAGTTACTATCAGCAGGCGCTGCCCCTCTTCCAGCAGGTCAAAAACCGTAATGGCGAAGCGAATGCATTGATGAATCTAGGCAATGCTTACCTTTCTCTATCGCAATATGACAAAGCAATCAGTTACTATCAACAGGCGCTGCCCCTCTTCCAGCAAGTCAAAAACCGCAACGGCGAAGCGAATGCATTGATGAATCTAGGCATTGCTTACGGTTCGCTGTCGCAATATGACAAAGCCGTTAGCTACTACCAGCAGGCATTGCCCCTCTTCCAGCAGGTCAAAGACCGCAACGGCGAAGCGAATGCATTGATGAATCTAGGCATTGCTTACGGTTCGCTGTCGCAATATGACAAAGCCATCAGCTACTACCAGCAGGTATTGCCCCTCTTCCAGCAAGTCAAAGACCGCAATGGCGAAGCGAATGCATTGATGAATCTAGGCGTTGCTTACCGTTCGCTGTCGCAGTATGAGAAGGCGATCAGCTATTACCAGCAGGCATTGCCCATCCTCCAGCAAGTCAAAGACCGCAATGGCGAAGGAAAACTCCTGAGCAACATTGGTATTCTGCTAGAGAAACAGAAGCAAGCAGAGTTGGCGATCTCCTTCTACAAACAATCGGTCAACGTGTACGAAACCATTCGCCAAGACCTTCGCAAACTCCCCCACAGTTCCCAAGAAGCCTACACCCAATCCGTCGCTGGCACCTACCGCGCCCTCGCCGACCTCCTCATCGCCCAAGGTCGCATCGACGAAGCCCAACAAATCCTCAAACTCCTCAAACTCTAGGAATTCCACGACTTTACACGGCACCTGCGCCGCCGCCCTCATCCCCAAAGTCAGCTTCAACCCCGCCGAACCCAAATCAAAATCCAACACACCAGCCTCGTCGCCTTCGGCAGCAAATTCTACGCCTGCGAACAACAGCGCTGCTCCCAATACCGTCAACTCAAAACCCAAAGCCAAAGCCTCTCCAAAGAATTCACCGCCTTCGTCGAACAAATCAAATAACAACTGCGCAACGAACTGGGCACCCTTCATTTTGATTGGCAATGGTCTTTAGGTGCGATCGGGGGCGAGGCAACAGAAGATCCGTGGCTGCCAAAACCTAACCTTTTCCAAGATCTGCGACTTTTTAAAAAAGTCGCAGATCTGTCAGTGCTTGAGCGATGGCACCATCGGCCTAGCAAGATTTGCGGCATGGATAGCCAACGGATCCGGTAAACTAGAAAAAACTCATCGGCGATCGCCCAATAGTTCGGAGGCACCGCAACCCAACCCATGGACAGAACCCCCAGCAACCTCCTCAACGTCCTCAGCCTCAGCGATCTGGAAACCCTCATCCAGACCATCGTTCGGCGCATCCTCCAGAATGAGCTACACCCCATTCAATCCACCCCATCTCAACCCGCCCAAACCGAAGCCCTCCTCGCCACCTTCGGCACCTGGGAAGACGATCGCCCCGTCGAAGCCATCATCGATGACATTTACAGCAGTCGGACGGTTAGCTCTCTAGACCCATGACCCACCTGCTCGACACAGACATTTGTATCTACTGGCTCAACGGACACCCAGAAATTCGCGAGCAAGCCCTAACCGTCGGACTGTCCAGCCTTTCCATCTCCAGCATCACCGTTGCCGAACTCTACTTCGGAGCCTATAACTCCAACCGCATTGCGCAAAATCTCGCTCGGGCAAAGCAATTTGTCGGGGCGATCGCCATCATTCCACCCACTCCTTCAACCCTCAAAACATTTGGCGAACTGAAAGCCGCCTTAAGGCGCAGCGGCCAACCCGTCGCCGACTTTGATTTACTACTTGCCAGCACAGCCTTATCCGAACAACTCACCCTTGTCACTAACAACACGCGCCATTACCAAAGAATCCCTGGCCTAGCGCTGGAAAACTGGAAGACTGAATGATGGGTTGTTACACCGGGTATAGCCAATCGGCCAGCAGCGATGAGGCTTGGCCATCGGTTGGATTGGGGCAAACGGGCGATCGCCCGCAATAGATCCAGCTCAACCAAGGGGGAGAAGCGATCGCCCCCGTAGATTTGCGGTGAGGGGTGAGCACCCTTCGCCAACCCCCGCAACATTAATATATCTAAGTAATATCGTTATTATAGGTATAAAAATGATCGCTAACAGAGTCAGTGCCAGCCTTAGCGCCAGCAACAAAGACACAATCATCACCGCCATCGAAACCATTAAAACCACCCTGCCCTTCCTCGTTTCTCTCACCGCCGAAGACCGCAAAACCCTGCCCAAAGCTGGCGATCGCAGCCGGGGATTCATCCTCAACGCCCTCGAAGTCGCCCAGCACAACTCCGACTGCCTGCCGCGCTCCTTCGACGTGGCCGAAATGCAAAAAGACATCCAACTCATGGAAGACCTCTACCCGATCCTCATGACCCTCAATCAACTCCAAAGCGTCCTATCCGACACCTACACGGTCGCCAACAGCGAAGCCTACACCGCCGCTTTGCGCGTCTACGACTGTGCCAAAGCCCATGCCACCCAACCCGGCATGAAACCTGTCGTCGAACAATTGAAACAGCAATTCGCGCGCCGCACCGCAAAAACCGCCACCCCCGCCGCCCCAGCACCCGTACCAGCCGCGATCGCCTAACCCTCAGCCAGAGCATGAGCGGCAGAGGCCACCTCCGTTCCAACTCACTCCAGAACGTTCCTATCGGTTGATAGGAACGTTTCTTTTTCGGCAAGCATCCGGCCCGCGATCGCCAGCCATCGTCCTACCCCGCTCAGGGATTCACCCCTCCGCCCACCGGATGTGCCCTGCCCCATCCAGGAACCCTACTGACCCCTCTCAGTATTCCTGCCTCACCGCTGAGGATGAGTCCTTCCCCATGGCGAAAATACACTGACCCACCCTAGCAATCCCCCATCCCCCGATAGCATCAGTCCTCTCCCGCATCGAAACGATACTCACTGCGATCGCCCAATGCCATCAAATCACAGCCGTATCAATCGCCGCCACTCAGCCACCGCATCCTGTTACAGAATATATTCCAGCATATATTCCAGAACCTGTTCCAGTCGAAGGATAGGCAAAGCAAAGCACACCCATCACCCACCGTGACGATGGGCGTTTGAGCAGACAATCCCAAACTCTCTCTACTATCTGAGACTTTTCCGAAAAAATCCTAGCGTCATGAAAAAGTTTCAAATCTGTCAATGCAAATCTGCTTCTGATCACCAAGCCCGCAACATCTGCACCGCCTCAATCTCATCGTCCTTAGCCTGCTCCAGAAATTCATACAGTCGCTCCTTTGACACTAGGGGAAATGTAGGACTAGCCTCACTCTCGACATAAATCCCATCCTGAAGCTGATCAACGCGCCAGACATTGCCATTGAACCGCTAAAACTCCGGCACGCCAATACTGGCATAGAATTGATTTTTGGCAATATCCGTATGAGTAATAGACTTGTCGGTAAATAAGAGAGAATAAACAGCAGTGATGGGACAGGAAGATGCTGGATACTGAACGGGCACTGAACCAAGACCTATCGCAATCGTATTGAAGATTTTGATGATCACTTGACGCTTACAGCCGCAGGCTTATGGAACTTCTACCTGCTCGCTGCTTGAAAAACAATGCCTTGGAGAGCAACATTGCCTCACTCAACTTTTATTTCCCGACAACTCTATTACCCACAAGCCCAACATCGTTGACGCCTTTGGCAAAGACTGGTTTGACATCAAAGAAGGAGAAGCGTCCATCTTCAAACCCGATGACTCCGGTAAAGTCGTGCTGGTCACCCGGATCAAAGCCGTGGATTGGGTCGTTGCTGCCGGTGGTAAATGAACCCGCCTTAACGTGGCGGCTAACGATCCCCTCAGATCCGCGACTTTTCCACAAAAAAATCGTAGATCTGCTTAGATGATTGCCAGAAAAAATTATACCGACCGAGATTGCTCCCTGAGCGAAGTCGAAGGGAGCAATCTTTCGCCAGCTGAGCGGAGTCGTAGTTCACTTCCCGCAGGGTAGCTAGCGGATCTATGTGGAAATCCATCGGTGGGAGTCGCATCATGATGCTCATCCACTGCTCAGATCCTAGTCAAGATCAATGCCCAAGTAGGTTTTGCTGAGATAATGACCCAAGCGGGTTAATGGCGAGGTAGCTGTAGCGATCGCCTGCTTGGCATCGCCCGCCTCAGCACCCAACAGCGCCGCAAAATCCGTATCACTCAGTTCCCCCGTTTGATGCCTGTGAAAAGCATCCACAACCGCAATTAATTCGTCAGGGGAAAACTCGAATCCCTGATTAGCAGCAAATTCAGCCACCACAGGAGCCTGCTGTTCCAGAGCTTCTGTTTCAGCCGGATCAAGTTCAGCTTCACTGCTAATGTCACCATCGCCCACGCCCAGCAGTGCTTCAAGCTGTTGGCGCAGGGCTGCGTCTTCGGCGGTTTTGTGCATGAATTCCAGAACGGTTGCGGTTGCCATCGTTCAACGCTCCTGTGAAGATATATCGCCCGCATTTTAGCAAGCCCGTCGGCAAAATTTTGGCGTGGTAGAGCACCGGGAGCCGTCACCGCCCTTAAAAAATTTGGAAGAAATACCGGACGCTCAGGCGATCGCCCCACCGATCCAGCGCCTACGGAGCGATCGCACATAAGACCCGAAAATCCATCTCCCACGGCATTCAAGGCAGAAAGCCCTTTAGGTAAAGGCCGATTTTGATCCCAATTTGGCCTGTAGATCCGCTGGAGCAATCGCTCCAAATTCCGTGACAATCGCCGCAATCAATCCAGCGGGTGTGACATCAAAAGCTGGATTGTAGAACTCTGCCCCCGGCGTCACCAGGCGAGTCTCGCCCACGGTATGAATTTCACTGGGATCCCGTTCTTCGATCGGAATTTGGCTACCATCAGCCAGGGCAAAGTCAATCGTAGACAGGGGAGCCGCCACAAAGAACGGAATGTTATGGGCCTTAGCAGCTAGAGCCACACTGTAAGTGCCAATTTTGTTCGCGGCATCGCCGTTCGCCGCAATCCGATCGGCCCCCACCACCACCGCATCAATCAGGCCCCGCTGCATGCAGTGCGCCGCCATATTATCCGTAATAACAGTCACGGGGATGCCTTCCTGCACACATTCCCAGGCGGTCAGCTTGGCCCCCTGCAACCGGGGGCGAGTCTCGTCCGCATACACACGGGCCAAACGGCCATCCCGCCATGCCGATCGCACCACGCCCAGGGCCGTCCCATAGCCCGCCGTCGCCAAAGCTCCGGCATTGCAGTGGGTGAGCAGCCGCAATTTCTCCGGCATGGGGGGCAAGGCCGCCGCCCCAAAATCCCCGATGAGTTGACAGGTACGAATGTCGTCGGCATTGATGGTTTGGGCCGCCACCAGCAGCGCCCGCTTGATGTCATCGACGCTACCCGGCGTAGACTGGGCAGTTTGCAGCATTTGGGCGATCGCCCAGAACAAATTCACCGCTGTGGGTCGGGTCGCCCGCAGGCGAACAGCTATGGTTTCTAACGCCCCCAGAAACGCCGCGCGATCGTCCGTGGCAATGTCCCGCGCCCCGAGGTACATACCATAGGCCGCCGCCACGCCAATCGCCGGAGCCCCCCGCACAATCATGGTTTCAATCGCCGTGGCCATGGTTTCAGCATCATGGATCTCGACCACGCCATAGGTATTGGGCAGTTGGGTTTGATCGATCAAAACAGCACAATCGCTCTGCCAAATGACGGGATAGACGGGAGAATTCACCACAGGAAAGTCGGCCAGAAGCGACAAAACGCTGACAGCTCAAACCGAGTTAAATCATAGCGAGCGATCGCCCACTCAACCTTGGGAATGGCGCGGAGTTTTACGCGCCCGTTTGGCCGCCTGGGGTGGTATATCCAGTTGCAGCGCCGCCGCTGTACCGTCGGCTGTAGCACTGGGTTTCGGAGCGGGGGCCTCAGCAGGTGCCGCAGCACTGGCCGCAGTCGCTGCCGGCAAGGCTTCCCGCTCTCCCGGTCCAGTGGCCCGCAAGGTCGCAGCCTGGGCCAAGAGCGAATCCGCAAAGGCGATCGCCTCCTGGGCCGAATGTCCGCCTGCCAACTGGGCCACCTCTTCCCGACGATCCTCGGCATTCAAAGGCGTCACCCGCACCACCGTTCGCACCTCTGCCGCACCTCTGGCTGCACCTCTGGCCCACCCCCGGCAGCAGGACTGAGCGCCTCACCCTTTGGCTTTTTACCCTTTGCCTTTTGCCCCGAGATCGCGCCCCCATCGGCTTCACCAATCACATGCTTACTCACCCGCAGGTGGTTGTCTGCCATGGCCGCGACGATCGCCTGGTGCGTCACGCACAACACCTGATGTTGGCGACCGAGCTGGTAGAGTTTGTCCGCGATCGCCTGAGTCACCCGGCCTGAAACCCCCGTATCAATTTCATCAAAAATCAGCGTGCCCGTCCCATCCACCTGGGAGAACACCGCCTGCAACGCCAGTAAAAAGCGGCTCATTTCCCCGCCCGAGGCAATCTCCGTCAGAGGCTGCAAGGGCTCACCCGGATTAGGACTAAACAAATAGGTAATCTGGTCAGCCCCCCACTGGGTTGGGGCACAGGGGGCAACATCCACCGTAAATTGCACCTTCGCCATGGCCAACGGCTTCAGTTCCGCCACAATCTGAGTTTCCAGAGCCGTGGCAGCCGCTTGGCGCTGCTGGGTGAGTTGGGCACAGGCCGCCATCAAGCTCTGATGACAGTGCTGACACGTGGCTTCCAGTTCCTCCAGGGATTGACCGCCGTCCGTGAGTTCATCCAGTTCCGTTTGCAGCTTGGCCTGAAGGGCGATCGCCTCCGCTAACGTCGGACCATACTTGCGGCAAATCTGCTTTAACTCCCGAAGCCGCTCCTGGACCTCTTGGAGGCGCTGGGGATCGGCCTCAATTCCCTCACCGTAGGCATTGATTGCCCGTCCAGCCTCCTGCACCAGTTGCAACGCCTGACTCAGCGAGTCCAAAATGGGCTGCAATTGCCCATCGTACTGAATCATCCCTTGCAGCGTAATTTCGGCTTGCCCCAGCAAGTCCGCGCAGGCTTCACCGTCATCATTTTGGTAAATCGCCTGGTAAACCTGATAGCTATGCTGCTGCAAATCCACACTATAGGTAAGGCGATTTTGCTCATTTTCCAGTTGGTCAAGCTCATCGGCAGCCTTCAGATTAGCGGTTTTCAGCTCTTGGAGCTGATAGGCGAATTGATCAATTTGCTGGAGGCGATTTTGCTCAGACCGGCGACGGCGTTCTAGGGCCTGAAAGGCCTGCTGGTAAGTCCCATAGGCTTGTGCCACCCGTTCTCGCTGCTCGATCAGAGCCGCCCCGCCGTAGCTGTCCAGCCATTCTCGTTGCAAGGCGGGTTGCCCAATTTGCACAGTCTGACCCTGGGCCGTAATTTCCACCAGGCGATCGCGCAGTTGCTCCATCTGCTGCTTGTTAACCACCACCCCATTCACCCGCGATCGGCTACGCTGCCCTGTAGCACTCACCACAATCTCGCGGCTACAGGTCAAAGCGTCCTCCTCCAGCCAATCAATCTCCTGCGCCGTCAGCCACGCCTTGAGCTCCGCATCCAACGCAAACGTCGCCTCGACCAAGGATTTCTCCTCACCCGTGCGGACCGTGCGTCCGGTCACTTTGCCGCCCAGCACCGCATCAATCGCATCCAAAATAATCGACTTGCCCGCGCCAGTTTCTCCGGTCAAAACCGTCAAACCCTCGCCCAGGTCTAGGTCCAAGTGATCGATAAGAGCAAAGTTTTCAATCCGGAGGGACAGCAGCATGCAGCACAGTAAACGCTAAGAGACAGTAAACGCCAGGAACGGAAACCAAAAAGCCAACAGTAGAAGCCATGGGTGACTCAATTAAACCCTGTCTCCGGCCAGAAGTGTCAAAATCCATTGCATCAATAGTACCAAAATACCATTTCATCCCCTGGGCCGAATGTTTTCATCATGACATGCCAATACCAGAAGCTCTAGCCAAACCGCGATCGCCCGCCCCCCGCCAGGGGAAATCCGCCCGCATCGATTCTCGATCGCCGTACCCCCTTTCCTCCAGGCTTATTGTTACAATACGTTGCATAACCCGCTCCCGTGTCAGGCTTCCCCCATGAATGTAAAGACGGACACCCGTTCTCCTGCCAATCGCGCCCCATCTTCATCGTCAGGTTCCGTCAATGCACCGGTTACGCCAACGTGGGTTGCGGACGATCTGCCCCCAGAAGTCGAAGACCATTTGAAACCCATCATTGCTGATTTTGATCCGAATGGCACTGAGGGACAGCGCTACAACCCCGACACCATTGCGGCCTACTACAAACAGCGTCCATTTGCTGTACTCGCGCGTGTGTTTCAAGTACTGCTGCCGTTTTTATTCTACGCACTGACCTGGTGGTGGCGCAGCAAGACCGGCAACACCGAAGAACAGCAGCAACGGCAAGCCGTCCAACTGCGCGAGATGTTAACCCAACTCGGCCCCGCCTATATTAAGGTCGGGCAGGCATTATCTACCCGTCCAGATTTGGTTCCCCCCATCTACCTCGTAGAACTGACTAAGCTACAGGATCAGTTGCCCCCCTTCGATAATGAAATCGCCTACCGCTTTATCGAGGAAGAACTGGGTAGCCGCCCCGAGGAAATCTATGCTGAAATTTCCCCGATGCCCGTGGCCGCCGCTTCTTTGGGCCAGGTTTATCGCGGACGGCTAAAAACGGGTGAAGAAGTCGCCATCAAGGTGCAGCGTCCCGGTCTGGCTCGCAGCATTGCCATGGACCTGTACCTGATGCGGGGAATTTCCGCCTGGATGATGAAAAACTTCAAGCGGGTGCGGAGTAATCTCGTTGCCATTACCGACGAATTTGCTGCCCGGATCTTTGAGGAAATGGATTACACCCAGGAAGGGCGGAATGCCGAGCGCTTTGCCAGTTTGTATGGCTACATGCCCGATATTTATGTGCCCCAGATTTACTGGAAGTACACGGGGCGGCGCGTGCTGACGATGGAGTGGATCAATGGCACCAAGTTGACCCAAATTGATGAAATTACCGCCCAGGGCATTGATGCCACGTATCTAATCGAAGTCGGCGTGCAATGCTCCCTGCGCCAATTGCTAGAGAATGGCTTTTTCCACGCGGATCCCCATCCCGGCAATCTGCTGGCCATGCCCAATGGCAAATTGGCCTATTTGGACTTCGGCATGATGAGTGAGATGAAGCCCTATCAGCGCTATGGCCTCATCGAGGCGATTGTGCATCTGGTCAATCGGGACTTTGAAGGACTCGCCAACGATTACGTCAAGCTGGAATTTTTGACCCCGGATGTGGACTTGACGCCGATCATCCCGGCTTTTGCTCTGGTATTTAAGGATGCCCTGGGTGCGAGCGTGGCGGAAATTAATATTAAGAGCATCACCGATCAGCTTTCGGCAGTCATGTACGAATATCCCTTCCAAGTTCCGGCTTACTTTGCCTTAATTATTCGCTCTCTCGTCACCCTGGAGGGCATTGCTATCGGTGTAGATCCGGATTTTAAGGTGTTGAGCAAAGCCTATCCCTATGTGGCAAAGCGGCTGTTGACGGATCCGGCCCCGGAGTTGCGATCGTCCCTGAAGGATCTCCTGTTCAAGGATGAAACCTTTCGCTGGAACCGCTTAGAAAATCTTCTGCGCAATGCTCGCGATAATTCTGACTATGATCTGGATAAAGTGGTAGACCAAACTCTGGAGTATTTGTTTTCGGAACGGGGAAGTTTAATTCGCTATCAGTTAGTGGATGTTGCAGTCAAGGGTTTAGATACATTTGGTAGTAATGCTGTACACCAATTCAGTGATGCGATCGCTACCCGTCTGGGCATCACCCTCGCGCCGCCGGAAAATCTGTCTGAAAATCAAAAAAACCTGGAGCAGATCCAGCGCATTTGGGGAATTTTGCAGGAAACCCAGGGCTTTGATCCCACCAAGGTGCTACCGATTTTGCCGCGCCTGCTGGTGAAGCCAGAACTGCACCAGATGGGACAGCAAATTGCCAGCGGCTTGGCACAACGGGCGATCGCTCGCTTTATTCGCGAAGTCCTGATTGCCGCTCCCGACTCGCCCCTACCGGTAGCCACGCCCCACACCACCCATCCTCGGCTATCCCCCGCCCAATCGACGCGTTAGTCAGACGCGTTAGTCAGACGCGTTAATCAGACGCATTAATCAATGGCCTAACAAAACTTTAGGCATAACAAAACTTTAGCCACTATCAATCGCGACACTACAGCAGTGATGCGGTAAATCGTACTGCCAACCAACCGCAGGAAAGGGAATGCAGCTACAGAAGAAAATGGGATCCGTAGAATCTCCTATTTTTTATCCGCATTGCTCTATTCCACCCACTTAATATCAGTAATTATCCAATTGCAACCCAAGGGACCAGAAAACTATCCGGCTAAAAACCGCTAGTCAAAGCCAGTTCAGGCATTTTTTCTGTGTCTATACGTAAAACCCATGAGATTCCGCAAACAGTAACCGACGCAGGGATAGTTCTTGATTGTTTTCACGTATTTACATGAGTCACCTTGCAGTTTGACAGCGTTCAATCTGTCCTTTAATATTTCAAAGCTGCGATCAGTCCCATCCCCGCACTAGAGTTTTGTCGCCAGGATTACATTTGAAATTTGATCACGCCACATATGGCGGATTCAATTTAGACGTGATACTATCGATAGCGTCGAGGGCCGAAATGGCACTGCATCTAGTCTGCTGGGTTTCGGAGCCGATGTCTCTACGAATCGGCTGGATTGAATCAAATTTTCTAACTTGCAAACACTCCATTAGCCACCAACGGAAGTTTTATGACCTACCAACAACACTTGTCTCCCTGGGTAATCAACAAACTGCTCCCTAACCTGCAACAGTCCGTTGTATATCGTTGTCGGCGGCGGCATGAAGCCGAGGCGTACCTCAAGGTTCTGAAGCGTCACCAGCCCGATGCCCAGTTTGAAATTGTATTTGCCGTCGCTGAGCGCGTTGTTTTAGGTGCAACTACGGAACTGAAGTCAGCGTAGGCAAGCATCCCAAACAGTTGTAATTTCTAGCTTTACTTTGGAATGTTGTAGTTGAACGGTTAACATTCCAAAGTAAAGTTTTTTTAGTGAACATTCATAAATCCATCACGGCATGGGAAAAGCTTGATGGGCGATTTTTCTCATCCGTAGTTCTAGATGATACAGCTTGGGGACTCCTGGGCACATTGATCTCAGTACCACCTGTCCTTCATCACTGAGATTGAAATGCTAGGGTCTATTCGCCAATCGCAAGATATGGAAGTCGCTTTCCTCTTTCAGAAAGGGCTCCATCTGAACAAGCGCAAAGATTATAAAGCCGCGATCACCAGCTACGATCGCATTCTGCAAATCCAATCCGACTTTACTGATGCTTGGTACAACCGTGGCAATGCCCTGTACCATCTCGGTCATTATGCAGAGGCAATCCAGAGCTACAATCACGCTCTAGAGCTAGAACCGGGCTTTCCCGAAGCCTGGAACAACCGAGGAAGCGCCCTCGATGACTTGCAATGCTACGAAGACGCGATCGCCAGCTACGACAAGGCGATTAAATATCGGCCTAGCTATGCCTGGGCCTGGTATAACCGAGGCATTTCCCTCCGTAATCTAGGCCGCTATGAAGAAGCCATATTTAGCTACGATCGGGCGATCGAGTTTAAGCCAGACTATTATTGGGCCTGGTATAACCGCGCCTTGGCGTTACGCCAGTTAGACCGCATGGAAAAAGTGGTGATTAGCTATGACAAAGCCCTGGAATTTAAGCCAGACTTTGAAGAAGCCTGGAACAATCGTGGCAACGCCCTGTACTATTTAGGCCAGTTTGAATCAGCGATTTTGAGCTACGATCGCGCCCTGTCCCTGAAACCGAATAGCCCGAATACTCTATATAACAAAGCCTGTTGCTATGCGCTACAAGGCAATTTCGAGTTAGCCTTTGAGAATTTGCAACACGCGGTGGCCCTGAAACCGGATGAGTATCGCGAAATCGCCAAGACCAACTCTGACTTTGACGCGCTTCGGCAGGACCGCCGCTTCTTGTCGCTGATTAACGGATAGGGCAACACTGCAAGCCCCTCCAGTGGAACTATCCTCCGCCTTCAGTGAGCATGAGCTGCCTGAGGGCGGAGGATAATTGCTATGGAGCCTTGATGACAAAGGGCTAGCCCCTTTATTTCTGGCCCTTTTTATTTCACGGGTTCCCTTACTTCACCGGACTGACCACCTTCATGGCTTCGCTACTGGCTTCCGGCGAATCCTTTTCCGAGGGTGGCACCACTTGCCAGAACTGGGGCAAGTAGTCGGCCCAGTTGGCCAGAATGGTTTTGGCCTTGGGACTACTGGTGCGATCGCGGTGGGCTTCAATCAACTCCTTTAACTGGCGTTCTCCTGCCTGGGTCGTCACCCGCTGAATTTTGACGATTTCCGGATTGATTTTCTCCGGGAAATTGCCCGCTTCATCGAGGAAATAGGCCAGACCGCCCGTCATGCCAGCGCCCACGTTCCGGCCACATTTACCCAAAACAACGATGACCCCGCCCGTCATGTACTCACAGCAGTGATCGCCTGTCCCTTCTACGACGGCTTGGGCCGTAGAATTACGCACAGCAAACCGTTCTCCGGCTTGGCCATTGGCAAACAGGTAGCCCCCGGTAGCACCATACAGACAGGTATTGCCGATGATTACGTTGGCGGCAGCATCATAGGTAGCGGCAGAAGGCGGTGTAATCACGATTTCGCCGCCATGCATGCCCTTGCCCACGTAGTCGTTGGCTTCTCCTTGCAGATTCAGGATCATTCCTGGCAAGTTAAAGGCACCAAAGCTTTGGCCGATCGCCCCAGTAAAGTTAAAGGTCAGTTGGCCACCAAACCCTGTGTTGCCGTACCGTTTGGCGATCGCCCCAGCAATGCGAGCCCCCACCGAGCGATCGGTATTGACCACAGGACTGGTCTTCACGAGATGGGTTTGGTCAGTGATCGCCGCCTGCACTCCGGATCCTGCAACAACACATCATCCAGAACGGGACCGTTGCTATGCACGGGTTCATGGGTCAGCCAGGTCCGCTGTTGCCGTGTATCCGGCAGTTGGGTAAGGCAGTCCAGATTCAGGCGTTCAGTCTTCGCAATTTTGGCATTGTCCCGCAGCTTCAGCAAATCCGCCCGACCAATCACGTCATTCAGGGACCGGTAGCCGAGACGGGCCAACAGCGATCGCGTTTCCTCCGCCACAAACAGGAAGAAATTCACCACATGTTCCGGCGTGCCGGGGAAGCGCTTGCGCAATTCTTCCTTCTGACTAGTCACCCCCACGGGACAGCTATTCGTATGGCAAATCCGGGCCATAATGCAGCCTTCGGCAATCATAGCGATCGAGCCGAAACCAAACTCCTCTGCTCCCATCAGCGCTGCCATTAGGACATCCCAACCCGTTTTGATGCCTCCATCGACCCGTAAGAGGACGCGATCGCGCAGTTGGTTTTGCAGCAATACCCGATGCACTTCCGTCAGCCCTAATTCCCAGGGACTACCCGCATGTTTGATTGAACTCAGCGGCGAGGCACCAGTCCCGCCATCATGGCCGGAAATTTGGATAATGTCGGCGTTGGCTTTGGCGACGCCAGCGGCGATCGTGCCAATGCCCACCTCCGACACCAGTTTGACCGAGACCTGCGCCACTGGGTTAATTTGATGCAGATCAAAAATTAATTGCGCTAGGTCTTCAATCGAATAAATATCATGGTGAGGCGGCGGTGAAATCAGCGTCACTCCGGGCTTGGAGCGCCGCAGCATGGCAATGTAGGCACTCACCTTGGGTCCGGGCAGTTGGCCGCCTTCCCCCGGCTTGGCCCCTTGCGCCAGTTTAATTTCAATTTGCTTGGCACTCATCAGATACTCGGGAGTAACGCCAAACCGCCCAGAAGCAACTTGCTTAATCGATGAATTCGCGGTGTCGCCGTTACGCAGGCCATTCAGGTGCGGCAAGGACGTGGAATGGCCGCTCGCATCCACATCGTTCAGGACAGGGAAGCGAACTGGATCTTCCCCGCCTTCGCCGGAGTTGGACTTACCTCCCAGGCGGTTCATGGCGATCGCCAGTACTTCATGGGCCTCCCGCGACAGCGCCCCCAGGGACATACCGCCCGTGCAGAATCGCTGCACAATCTCGGTGGCCGATTCAACGTCCTCTAAGGGAATGGCGGGGCGATCGCTCTGAAAGTCCAGCAAATCTCGCAGTGCGGTCAGGGGACGCTCTTCGAGATACTTTTGATAGAGCGCATAGTGGTCGTAACCCTGGGTAGTCACCGCCTTATGCAAATGCTTCGCCATCTCGGGGCTATTCATGTGGTACTCGCCAGAAGGGCGATAGTTGACAAAGCCGTAGTTTTCCAGCTTCTTAATCGTCAATTCTGGAAAAGCCCGACTGTGGAAAGACATCACTTCCTGGGCCAGATCCGTCAGGGTCAGCCCGCCCAGACGGGAGGCTGTGCCTGAAAAGCCCGTACTCAGCAAATCACCACCAATGCCGATCGCCTCAAAAATCTGGGCTCCATGGTAGCTAGACAGCAGAGAAATCCCCATTTTCGAGAGGATTTTTAGCAACCCTGACTCAATCGCCTTGCGATAGTTAGCCTGGGCCGTAGCAACATCAATCGCAGGCAACTTGCCCCGCTCCATCAGGTTTTGGGTTTTGGTATTGCCCCACCACTGCCGCACAGACTCCAAGGCCAGATAAGGATACACGGCACTGGCTCCATAGCCAATCAAGCAGGCAAAGTGGTGCGTACTCCAGCACTGGGCTGTGGACACGACAATGGATGCCCGCATCCGCAATCCTTGACGAATTAAATGATGATGCACAGCCCCCACGGCCAGCAGCGGCGGAATATAGCTGAAATCCGTGGTCAGGGTGCCCCGATTGCCATTGACGTCGAGGCGATCGCTCAGAATCAAAATCTTCGAGCCATTCCGAACTGCCGCCGCCGCCCGTTCACACAGCTTGGCAACGGCACGCTTTAAGCCATCCGGCCCCTCGGCCACCGCCACTAATGTAGACAGTTCCTGCGCCACAAACTCTGACTCACGCATCTGGGCCAGTTCCGCTTCGCCCAGCACCGGGGATTCCAATTTCAAGAGATGGGCATATTCTGGTTGGGTGTCGAGGAGATTACTGCGATCGCCCAACTGCATGGTCAGGGACATCACCAGCTTCTCCCGCAAAGGGTCGATTGCCGGATTGGTCACCTGGGCAAACCGCTGTTTAAAGTAGTCGTACAGCAGATGCGGCTTGGCCGACAAAATCGCCAAGGGCGCATCATCGCCCATACAGAACGTCGGCTCTGCCCCCTTGGCCCCCATCTCTTCAATGATCAACTCAACATCTTCTGCCGTGTAGCCAAAGGCCGTTTGCAGGCGTAAGAGTTGCTCCACTGGCAAAGCCGCCGCCGTGGCCGTAAACGCCTGCTTGGTGATTGTCCGTCGATTTGCCGCCAGCCATTCCCCATAGGGATGCTTGTGGGCCACCCGCTGCTTCACATCCCAGTTATGCAGAATTTCGCGGTTCTCCAGATCCACCAAAATCATCTGACCTGGGCCCAGGCGACCCTTTTCAATAATGTCCGCCTCCGGCAAGTCCACCACCCCCGCCTCCGAAGACACCACCACATAGCCATCTCGAGTAATGCTGTAGCGGGCTGGACGCAGGCCGTTGCGATCGAGCGTTGCCCCCACGGTTTTGCCATCACTAAACACCAGCAGCGCCGGACCATCCCAGGGTTCCTGAATGCCGCTGTAGTACTCGTAGAAATCCGTAATTTCGGGATAGGCCTTCAGTTCGGGCTGATTTTGGTACGCCTCTGGCACCATGATCATCAGGGCTTCCTGGGGACTGCGACCCGATCTCACCAGCAGCTCCATCACATTGTCTAAGTTAGCCGAATCACTATTCTCCGCATTGACCGTCGGCTTCAGGTCGTCAAGCTGGGTGCCCGTCCAGGAGGGATGGGCCAGATCCGCCTCCCGCGCCACCATCCAGTTAATATTTCCCAGGAGGGTATTAATTTCGCCGTTGTGTCCCAGCAGGCGCATCGGCTGGGCCAGATGCCAGCGCGGCATGGTGTTCGTGCTGAACCGACGGTGATACACTGCGAACTGACTAATGTAGTCCGGTTGCTGAAGGTCAGTATAAAACTCACCCAGTATCGCCGATCGCACCATGCCCTTGTAGACAATCGTGCGGCAGGACAGAGAGCAGATGTAGAAATCGCGATAGTCCGAGGCCCCGGCGGCCTCTGTCGCGATCGCCCGATTAATTTTGCGCCGCAGACGATACAGTCGCCGTTCTAGCGCGTCCCCTTGCAGTTCAGATTGCACAAAAAACTGCTCAATCGTGGGCTGATTCTCCCGCGCCTGCACCCCCAACAACTCAGGACGTACGGGCACCACTCGCCAGCCCAGTAGGGGTAAATTCTCAGACTTCAGGACGCGTTCGCAGATGGAGCGGGCGATCGCTGCCGCCTCCGACTTCTGGGGCAAAAACACCATGCCCACACCAATATTTTCTCTAGCAGGGATATCAACACCCTGCCCCGCCAACCAGCGATCAAACAATTCCCACGGCAACGCCGTCATCAATCCCGCACCGTCTCCAGAGTCGCGATCAGCACTACATCCCCCCCGATGCTCCAAGCAGGTCAATGCCGACAATGCCTGTTCGATGAGTCGATGGCTACCCTGCCCATTTTGGTCGGCTAAAAACCCGACACCACAGGCATCCCGCTCTTCGACTAACCAGCGCTGCCCATCATACCCGACAGACGATGAATCCTGATGCCAATGGTCGTGCTGATTCACAATAGTTCTACCCATGAGACGGCTGTATGCAATTGACTAAAAAAGCTTCAAACAAGCGTAACGGTCTTCACTTAAGCGTACCTGGAACTCGAAATCGAGTGCAGAATGGATAACCCCAATCCTTTGACAAAAAGCAGATGAACGAAAAACCATCTCGCACCAGTCTTGCCGTCTTGCCAAATTCGCCAAAAGACAGAAATTGTGTCTTCCAGAGAAAGATCATCGAGGAAATTGCCACAGGAAGTAGTTGCACTTGTTACGAATGGTTAAATTGAATTTTCAGGCTTCCCCCAGGGCTTTAACGTTTCCCTAATGCCTTAATCCAAAATCGCACTGTTAACAACCCGCAATATTCCCCGTGAAAAACAGGATCCTGTTCTCACCTGTCTCTTACGGGGCAACTTAGGCGGCGATCGCGTTCCCTTAAGAAACCGCAAAGAACTGGTCGGCCTTCAAGCCAATCGTTCCTGCAGTCCCGTCGCTCGACTAGCCCTATGGCTGAGTAGCACCCAGCCTACAGTAATCTTTCGTCCTAGTTCTTCCTCTGAGATCTGCCTTTGTGAACAGATCTGTCTTTGTAAACAGACCTGTAGGCCGATGAGAAGGTCCCTCCCAAACATGCCCAGTCAAGACCGAGAAAACGTCTACAACACATTCATGCATTGCAGATAAATGAGTTAAGACAGGGTGACGAGAGAGGTACCTGCTCTCTCCTAGCCACATGTCACATCGGTTTAGATAACAGAGATATGAATTCTATAGGAAATATATGGGACTGACAATCCCCGCCTTTCTGTCCCCAACCCAATTTTTTAACCCAGAATGGATGGCACAGCCTCCACGTTTTCTATACGCCTTTTGCCCATGTGCCGTCTTTTTATGATTCAACGCATTTCTGGCCTATCCTTTGCCTCTCTGCTCTTGGGCCTAGCTTCGATCTCCAACGCGGCTGCGCCCCCCGTCGCGAAGCCCAACAACACGCTCGACCCGGTAAAGCACTCCCAACCGTGGCCCAGGCAGTCCAGCCCCCTCCTACTCGGCCAAGCCAGTCCCCAGTCGATTTTCCAAGGCAATCAGGTCATGCTCAATGGGCAGACTCTGCCTATTCCGTGGAGTCAATGGCGATCGCCCCAGAGCCGAATTGGCATCAGCGATTGGGGCCTCTCTCAGCTTTTTGGCGTTGAGCTGCTCAACACCCCTGACGCCGCCCAACAGCCCATCCAGTGGTTTTCCGATCCAGCACAAAATCCGCTGCCGTTGCTGACCCGCATTACTCCCCCGCTACGTTACCTGGACATAACGGATTGGGCCCAAAAATTAGGCTGGCAGATGCAAGTGCAAGGATCAATACTGCAAATTTCTTCCCCAGCAGCCAACGTCCTGGCCATTCGGCACGGCAAGCAGCCTTGGGGCGATCGCCTTGTTCTTGACCTTGATCGTCCCGCCCCCTGGCAAATCGATGAACCCGCCGGAGAATTCATCGTGAATTTGGATGCGGCGATCGCCCCGACCACGATCCAAAGCGTCCAATTCACCCCCAGCACCTCAGTCCAAGCGCTCAAACTCGAATCAGGCCCCAATCAAACCCGTATCCGTTTGAACACAAGTCTGCGCCCCCGTGTCTGGAGCTTAACCAGTCCCAATCGCCTCGTCATTGATGTTCGGCCCGACTCCCCTGTCGATCAAGACATCCAATGGGCCCCCGGCCTGCGCTGGCGCAGGCAAACCCTGACCCTGGGACCCAATCGATTTCCAGTGCTCTGGTTAGAAGTCAATCCTCGCCAGCCGGGACTCAGCATTCAGCCCATATTACCCAATGCCACCACCCTAGTCGGCACCGCCCCCCTCGCCCAAACCGCCCGCCAAACCCAAGCCATCGCCGCGATTAATGCAGGCTTCTTCAACCGCAATAACCAACTTCCCTTAGGCGCAATTCGCCAAGAGGGCCGCTGGCGATCGGGGCCGATTTTAGGCCGAGGGGCGATCGCCTGGGATGCCACAGGCAACCTCAAAATTGCCCGCCTCACTCTCCAGGAAAGCCTGCGCACACCCACGGGCCAGTTCCCCCTGACCCATCTCAACAGTGCCTACCTGCAAGCAGGCATTGCCCGCTACACGTCGGACTGGGGATCAACCTACACACCCCTCACCGACGCCGAAATCCTGGTTACTGTACAAAACAATCAGGTCATCACTCAACAGCCTGCAACCAGTAATACTCCCGTACCGATCCCTGCGAATGGTTTCATTCTGGTACTGCGCTCTAACCAAGCTGCTGCCGCGGCCTTGGCTCCCGGTACAACTCTACGCCTCGACCAGAGCATCAGCCCACCCGACTTCGATCGCTTTCCCCGCATCATTGCCGCTGGCCCCTTGCTGCTCCAAAATCGCCAAATTGTCCTCGACCCAGAAACTGAAAAATTCAGTAAGGCATTTATTCAAGAACTGGCCGCCCGCAGCGCGATCGGCATCACCGCCAATGGCACCGTCCTCTTGGTAACCGTTCATACCCGCATCAGCGGCGGCGGGGCCAGCCTCAGTGACATCGCTCAAATCATGCAGCAGCTCGGTGCTATTGATGCCCTCAACTTAGACGGCGGTAGTTCCACTACTCTGTACCTCGGCGGCCAAATCCGCGATCGCCTACCCCGCACAGCCGCCCGCGTCCACAACGGTATTGGTATTTTTCTACAACCTACTCCCTCAGGAAATCCGCCCCAGCCATAGCCCCTCGGCAACCGACTCTTTTCCGTAGCCTGTAGCTTGATTGATACGCCTATATCTTGATTTATATAAAGAGTTGATGAGAGTTACAGCATACAAGAGGTTCTAGGTAGAAGCCCTGACAGAGATTTGCTATGGTGACTTCTGGTGAAGCGCAGGGAATACTGTTAATGCCAGTCATTTAATAATGTCAGTCATCTAAACGCACTAGTCCACCTAGGCGCTGTTTAATCCATCCCTGCCTGAGCTCTTTAAGGAAACTTCTCACACAGTATTAAGCGTGATCGGAAGCCTTAAGTAAAATTCCTCTTTAAGAACCTAATCTTTGGTACCGGCCTCATACTCAATCCCTTAGGAGAATTCCCCGTGGTTCAAGCACAAGTTCAAGAGATTCAAGATGTGTTGACCCCAGCCGCTGCGATCGCCAGCCTGCCACACACCCTCGCCTCCACCGAACTCCGCCCTTGGGGGGCCTTCACCATCCTCGAAGAAGCCCGTGGCTACAAAATCAAACGGATCGAAGTCAAACCTGGCCATCGCCTCAGCTTGCAAATGCACCATCACCGCAGTGAGCACTGGATCGTCGTATCTGGCACGGCGCGCGTCCTCTGTGGCGATACAGAGCAAACCCTCAGCAGCAACCAATCCACCTACGTGCCGCAGTGCACTCCCCACCGTTTGGAAAACCCCGGCGTCATTCCCCTCATCTTAATCGAGGTTCAAAACGGTGAATATCTGGGCGAAGATGACATTATTCGTTTTCAAGATGACTACGCCCGCATCCCGGCTTCTGTCTAGGTTGAATTGACTCCTCCCCTTGCAAACTCGCGCAGTCCGAATTTCCCTAATCGCCCTTTGTCCAGTACAGAGGGCGATTTATCGTGAAGAGGGTAATCTAGCGATAGGATAATCAGTGAGCTTCCTATGCCCACCCCTCCTAATGATCCAATTTAGCCCAGCAGCCACCACCGAAATTTTGCGTCTTCACGCCAAACGGCATAACCCTAGCCTATTACTACGTATCGGGATTGCTCCCCAGGGCTGCTTGGAGCTTTCCTACGTCATGGAGTTTGCTACCGACCAACAGGCAAATGATCACCATTTTGACTGCAACGGCATCCCCGTCGTCATCCAGGCAGACCAACTAGCTTATCTCGACACCTTGGTCATCGACTACTCGGAAGATATGATGGGCGGTGGCTTTAGATTCAGCAATACAAAGGCCGTCCAGAGCTGTAGCTGTGGCAATTCCTTTGCGATCGCCCGTTAAAAAACACGCCATGCTGCTCACTGACGACCTCCGCCTCTAACCTGGCGCAGCTTTTTCATCCCTCAATTTGCCAACTTTTTATCACTCAAGTTACCAACTCGAGTATGGATCGCCCACAAAGCGACGCTTTCCGCTAGAATAGCAAAGCGTCTCTCGCACCCCGAAAAGGTTGTACACCTATCATTGACAATGACCTGTCAAGTTTGGTAAGGTTGTCAACCGGAAAACTTTTGAACACTTACCTGACCGCACATCACTTGTAGAAAAATAAAATGCCCACCATTCAGCAGCTCATTCGCAGTGAGCGTCAAGCCGCCAAGCAAAAAACCAAGTCCCCCGCACTGAAGAGTTGCCCCCAACGCCGTGGAGTTTGTACTCGGGTTTACACCACAACGCCCAAAAAGCCTAACTCTGCCTTGCGCAAGGTTGCTCGTGTTCGCTTGACCTCCGGATTTGAGGTCACTGCTTATATCCCTGGGATTGGGCATAATTTACAAGAACATTCTGTGGTGATGATTCGCGGGGGTCGGGTCAAAGATTTACCCGGTGTTCGCTACCACATCATTCGCGGCACCTTAGATACCGCCGGTGTTAAAGATCGGAAGCAGTCCCGCTCGAAATACGGTGCAAAACGCCCCAAGGTGAAGGCATCCTAAACCGTAAGAAGAGAAACGTCAGTATTTGTCTTAGACAGCAACATTTTGCCAATTAAAACCGCGTTCCTGGGGTTAACCGGTTTTATTGATTTGCAATCACCTCTCTGTTCCAGGCAATAGGATTGAATTGAATGTAATCCATCAAGCTTCAGTCCCGTAGACAGCTTGAAAAAATTTCTGCCCATTTAACACATTAGTCGTCACTTATTCTTTTTCACCCTGTTTGGGAAGCGCCTATGTCTCGCCGTACTACCATCCAAAAACGTCCGATTCCGCCGGATTCCGTCCACAACTCTCGCTTGGTAACCATGATGGTTCGGCGAATTATGTCCAGTGGCAAGAAATCATTGGCCACTCGTATTGTTTATCAAGCGTTTGAAACCATCTCCCAGCGTACAGGGGGAGATCCAATGGAAGTGTTTGAACGCGCTGTTAAAAACGCAACACCTCTAGTCGAGGTTAAGGCACGTCGGGTTGGCGGTGCTACCTATCAAGTACCCATGGAAGTGCGGTCTGACCGAGGCACAGCTTTGGCCTTGCGTTGGCTAATTCAATACTCTCGCCAACGTGCTGGCAAAAGTATGGCGAGCAAGCTAGCCAATGAGCTGATGGATGCCTCTAATGAAACGGGAAGTGCCATTCGTAAGCGGGAAGAAACCCATCGGATGGCAGAAGCGAACAAGGCATTTGCTCACTACCGTTACTAATTCATTCCCTCAGTATCTAGCCAATGTAGGGTTTCAATCAATGGGCCACTGTATTCAAGTTTCCCACAGAGACTCAAGGAGGTAGCTGTGTCCCGTACCGTTCCGCTCGAACAAGTCCGAAATATTGGAATTGCCGCCCATATTGACGCTGGCAAAACGACAACGACCGAGCGGATCTTGTTCTACTCTGGCGTTGTTCATAAAATTGGTGAAGTTCACGATGGGAATGCCACCACCGACTGGATGGAACAGGAGCGGGAGCGTGGGATTACAATCACGGCAGCGGCAATTAGTACCCAATGGACACGGCGCGATCCATTGAATCCAACCCAGGCTTTGCCAAACGAACCAGAATATAAAATTAACATCATCGATACACCGGGTCATGTGGACTTCACTATTGAAGTGGAGCGTTCCATGCGCGTTCTGGACGGTGTAATTACAGTTCTCTGCTCAGTGGGCGGGGTGCAGCCTCAGACCGAAACGGTTTGGCGTCAAGCTGATCGCTATGCCGTTCCCCGGATCATCTTTATCAATAAGATGGATCGAACAGGGGCTAATTTTTATCGCGTGTACAACCAAGTGCGCGATCGCCTGCGCGCTAACGCAGTGCCAATCCAGCTTCCTATAGGAGCCGAAGATAACTTCAAGGGGTTGGTAGATTTGGTCAGAATGCGGGCCTACATGTATACAAACGACCTTGGCACTGATATTTCTGAAACTGCTATCCCAGATGACATGGTGGCGGTTGCCGAGGAATACAGAGCAAAATTGATTGAATCCGTTGCTGAAACTGACGATGTCTTAACAGAGAAATATCTTGAGGGTGAAGACTTAACCCTTGAGGAAATCAAGTCTGCTCTGCGAACAGGAACGCTTTCGGGCGCTATAGTGCCGATGCTTTGTGGCTCTGCCTTTAAGAATAAGGGCGTGCAAGCCATGCTAGATGCTGTAATTGACTACCTTCCCTCACCCTTGGAGGTTAAACCCATCCAGGGTACTTTGCCGGACGGTACGCTGACAGAGCGCTCAGCCGTGGATGATGCACCTTTTGCCGCCCTCGCCTTCAAGGTGATGTCTGATAAATTTGTCGGTCGTCTGACCTTTATCCGCGTCTACTCTGGCGTCCTTAAAAAGGGCAGTTATATCTATAATGCGACGAAGGATAAAAAAGAGCGGGTTTCTCGTTTAATTATCCTGAAAGCAGATGATCGGATCGATGTAGATGAGCTACGGGCTGGTGACCTAGGCGCTGTTCCGGGTCTATCTAACACATTGACCGGAGATACCCTTTGTTCTGAAGATTCTCCCGTAATTCTAGAGTCCTTGTTCATTCCTGAGCCGGTGATTTCTGTTGCGGTAGAGCCCAAGACAAAGCAGGATATGGAGAAGCTATCGAAGGCGCTCCAAGCTTTATCCGAGGAAGATCCAACTTTCCGTGTGAATGTTGATCCAGAAACCAACCAAACCGTGATCGCTGGGATGGGTGAGCTTCACCTAGAAATCCTAGTGGATCGAATGCTACGTGAGTTCAAGGTTGAAGCCAACGTTGGTGCACCTCAGGTTGCCTACCGCGAAACAATTCGGAAGCGGGTAAAAACTGAGGGCAAATTCGTTCGCCAAAGCGGGGGTAAAGGTCAGTATGGTCACGTTGTGATTGAACTGGAGCCTGGTGAGCCGGGAACAGGTTTCGAGTTTATCTCTAAAATTGTTGGGGGAACTGTTCCGAAGGAATATATTTCTCCAGCAGAGCAAGGGATGCGAGAAGCGTGTGAATCTGGGATCGTAGCGGGTTATCCCGTAATCGATGTTAAAGTCACTTTGGTGGATGGTTCCTTCCACGAAGTTGACTCTTCGGAAATGGCGTTTAAGATTGCTGGCTCTATGGCAGTCAAAGATGCTGTGATGAAGGCGAGTCCTGTTATTCTGGAACCGATGATGAAGGTCGAAGTGGAAGTTCCCGATGATTTTATTGGTAACGTCATTGGCGACCTGAATGCGCGTCGGGGCCACATTGAAGGACAGGACAATGAAAATGGCATTGCCAAGGTAACCTCTAAAGTTCCTTTGGCAAAAATGTTTGGATATGCTACTGATATCCGAACAAAAACGCAGGGTCGCGGTGTCTTCTCGATGGAGTTTAGCAACTACGAAGAAGTACCCCGCAACGAAGCGGAAGCTATCATCGCAAAAAGTAAAGGGAACGCTTAACTAGAAGGAAGATAACTCATGGCACGTGCAAAGTTTGAACGGAATAAACCCCACGTCAATATTGGAACCATCGGTCACGTTGACCACGGTAAAACGACCTTGACGGCTGCAATTACGATGACCCTGGCGGCACTTGGCCAAGCCACCGCGAAAAAATACGCCGACATTGATGCGGCTCCTGAAGAAAAGGCACGGGGCATCACGATCAATACGGCTCACGTCGAGTACGAGACCACAGAGCGGCACTATGCCCACGTGGATTGTCCTGGACACGCAGACTACGTGAAGAATATGATCACGGGTGCTGCCCAAATGGACGGGGCAATTTTGGTGGTGTCGGCGGCTGATGGTCCTATGCCCCAAACCCGTGAGCACATCTTGCTAGCACGTCAGGTTGGCGTTCCTCGCTTGGTGGTCTTCCTGAATAAAAAAGACATGGTGGATGACGAGGAGCTTCTGGAACTGGTGGATTTAGAGGTTCGTGAGCTCCTAAGTTCTTATGATTTCCCAGGTGACGAGATTCCCATTGTGGCAGGTTCTGCACTGCAAGCGGTAGAAGTCATGACGGCTAACCCTAAGACAGCTAAGGGTGAAAATGAGTGGGTGGATTGCATCTACAAGTTGATGGACGAGGTGGACGCTTATATCCCTACCCCGGAGCGGGACGTTGACAAGCCTTTCTTGATGGCTGTGGAAGATGTCTTTTCCATCACGGGTCGGGGAACTGTGGCCACCGGGCGGATCGAGCGTGGTGTGGTCAAGGTGGGCGATGAAATCGCCATCATTGGGATTAAAGACACTCGCAAGAGCACAGTCACCGGGATCGAAATGTTTAAGAAGTCCTTGGAGCAAGGCATGGCCGGAGATAACGCCGGTATCTTGCTCCGGGGGATTCAGAAGGCAGATATTGAACGGGGTATGGTTCTAGCGAAGCCCGGTTCGATTACGCCCCATACAAAGTTCGAGTCTGAGGTATATATCCTGAAGAAGGAAGAGGGCGGTCGTCATACACCATTCTTCCCAGGCTACCGTCCTCAATTCTACGTGCGGACTACGGATGTGACCGGTACTATCAGTGACTTCACAACTGACGAAGGCGGTGAAGCTGAAATGGTCATGCCGGGTGACCGTATCAAGATGACTGTAGAACTGATAAACCCCATCGCCATCGAACAAGGGATGCGTTTTGCTATCCGTGAGGGGGGCCGTACCGTTGGTGCGGGTGTGGTTGCAAAAATCTTGAAGTAGGTTTCTATCAATCAGCTATTAGTGGTAAGGCTTTACAGCTTCTCTACTGATAGCTGATTAGATTCAATATCTTCTGTATTTTTAAGCAAACATTCACTATTGCGTATAAGTTCGCACCCGGGTTTTTGCGCTTATTCCGAAGGCCGATAACGGCTTAAGGTTATTTTTGAACCTTGAAAACTTACTGATTGGAATCAATATCACTATGGCTACTATTCAGCAGCAAAAAATCCGGATCCGCCTCAAGGCATTTGACCGTCGTCTACTTGACGCCTCTTGCGAGAAGATCGTCGATACTGCCAACCGTACTAATGCTACCGCGATCGGCCCAATTCCCTTACCTACTCGTCGCCGGATCTATTGCGTCTTGAGATCGCCCCACGTAGACAAGGATTCTCGTGAGCACTTTGAAACTCGGACCCACCATCGGATTATTGATATTTACCAGCCGTCTTCTAAGACCATTGACGCCTTGATGAAGCTGGATCTGCCAGCAGGTGTCGATATTGAGGTTAAGCTTTAGAACTCAGATTTTTATAGAGAGTAAAACAGAGGGGACGGGCTGCCTCCTCTGTTTTTGTTGCGTTAGATATTTTGACTAGGTGTTTTGGTTTTTGGGAAACTCCTAATGCTAGGAATGACAAACCTCTATCCTAATGGGATACAGTAGTGGAAGCAGCATTGTCTTGTATCTGATTCCCTAATGACGCCTTCTTCGATCGCAGTCCGCGAATTGCCCATTTTTCCTTTGCCAGAAGTCGTTCTATTTCCGGGTAGGCCGTTACCTCTGCATATTTTTGAATTTCGCTACCGAATCATGATGAACACGATTCTGGAGAGCGATCGCCGCTTTGGGGTGCTGATGTGGGATCAAGAAAACAACCGTCCCGCCAATGTCGGTTGCTGCGCCGAAATTATCCAATTTCAGCGCCTACCCGATGACCGAATGAAGGTTCTCACAGTAGGTCAGCAGCGATTCCGCGTTTTGGAATATGTACGAGAAAAGCCTTATCGGGTTGGGTTAGTCGAATGGATTGATGATCATCCTCCCGAAAAAAACCTCATTCCCCTTGCACAGGATGTAGGCCGGTTGCTCCAAGACGTGGTGCATCTGTCAGCAAAGCTGACAGGCCAAGAAATTGAGTTGCCAGAAACCATGCCCGACCTTCCGATTGAGTTGTCCTATTGGATTGCCAGCAACTTATATGGAGTTGCAGAGGAGCAGCAAGCATTATTGGAAATGCAGGAGACATCTGCACGACTACAACGCGAAGCAGAAATTTTGACCTCAACACGCAACCATTTAGCAGCACGTACCGTTTTGAAAGACACCTTAAAAGACACACTAGAAGATGTCTGAAGCACGGGAAGCAGTAGCTATTTATGCGAATTTGCAATAGGAATAAATCGAAAATCAACTTGCTCAGCTAGATTTGAGGTGGATTGATGGGGTAAATTCGCCAAGAGCCGCCCTCATCGACATTACAACAACTGCCCCAAGGCTGCTTTTGCAGCTTTAGGGCAGGGGCAAGGATTGTAGCTATTTACCCTAGTCTTTACCTGTTAATGCAGCGCATTTCACTAATATTGAATCACTAAATTTGAATCACTAAATACGAAGCCTGGCGGACTGCTCTGTTGAAAATCCGCCCAGAGTTGGGCATTGTAACTAAATAGTACCGCCACTTGTATAAAACATTCCGCAAATTACAAGATTGGGTTTGCAGATTAATTCTAAATTGCTGGGACCAATTTTTAATTTCCGTGCAATTGCACAATCTCCCCTTTACACAACCCTACCTTAAAGCCAGCCTAGAACCAGATTCTCCAAAAACGCTCTTCTGGCTTTAGCCCCCTGAATCCATGAACTTAGATTAATAAAACGATGTATTTCTTTGTATTAGTTGTAATCTTACGATACATTAATGAGGCTTCCTTGACTGTTTAAGATCCCCGTAGTGATTGATACGTCAGGGATTTGCTGCATATCTTACGCTGGGACACGTTGGACTCTCTCGAAATATTTTGGAACAATCATGAACACAGAGGATATGCATCGCGTTGTGATCGTGGGCGGAGGCTTTGGTGGGCTATATGCGGCTAAGTCCTTAGGCAACGCTCCTGTTCAGATCACCCTGATCGACAAGCGGAACTTCCATCTGTTTCAGCCCCTCCTCTACCAAGTAGCGACCGGGACACTCTCGCCGGCAGATATTTCATCGCCGCTGCGAGGAATTTTGGGCAAGCAAAAAAATACAACGGTGCGCCTGGATGAGGTTCGAGATATTGATCCCCAGAATCAGCAGGTACACCTCAAGGAAGAAACGATTCCCTACGACACCCTGATTGTGGCCACAGGCGTAAGTCACCATTATTTTGGCAATGAGCACTGGGCTGATCGCGCTCCCGGCTTGAAGACCGTCGAAGATGCGCTAGAAATGCGGCGGCGAATCTTCATGGCATTTGAGGCCGCAGAGAAAGAAACTGATCTAGAACAACGTGAGGCATGTTTGACGTTTGTAGTGGTGGGGGGTGGTCCCACGGGCGTGGAATTAGCCGGTGCGATCGCGGAACTCGCCTACGGCACCCTCAAGAACGATTTCCGAAACATTGACACCGCCGCTGCCAAGATTCTGTTACTAGAAGGCTTGGATCGCGTCCTTCCCCCCTACCCTCCCGAACTTTCCGCCGAGGCTGAAGCATCTCTAACCAAACTCGGCGTCACCGTTCAAACCAAAACCCTCGTCACCAATATTGAGGACGATATTGTCACTCTTCGCCAAGGGGACATCGAAACCAAAATTTCCGCAAAAACTGTACTATGGGCCGCTGGAGTGAAAGCATCCCCACTGGGGACAGCCTTGGCAAACTGTACCGGAGCGGAACTGGATCGGGTCGGACGCGTCATTGTGCAACCCAACCTCAGTATTGTGAACCATCCCAATATTTTTGTGGTAGGCGACCTCGCCCACTTTGCCCATCAAGATAATGGCAAACCCTTACCCGGAACAGCGGCAGTGGCCATGCAGCAGGGCGAGTACATTGCCACCGTAGTACAAAATCGGATGCAAAACCAACCCGAACCGCCCTTCGTATACAACCACATCGGCAGTATGGCAGTGATTGGCCAAAATGAAGCCGTGGCTGATATGGGCTTTATGAAATTCTCTGGCCCCCTGGCATGGTTTCTATGGATTTTTGCCCACATTTACTTCTTGATTGAATTTGATAACAAGCTAATCGTCATGCTGCAGTGGGGTTGGAACTACTTTACCCGCAATCGGGGTGCCCGTCTTATTACTGGGAATAATCCACTCGTGGCCCAAACAACTCTGGCAGAACTGGGTAGTCGTCCCTAGGATTATCCCTACCCGATGGACATGCCATTCACGCTTTAAGACATCCGCCTTGCAAGTCCCACTCTCCACCAAGGCATCACCGACGCATTAATACTGAAGCGTATGTATCGCTAGATACTTTTCAGTAGAAGTACTTACTCAAATCTTTAAATGGAATGCTAGGTCTGATGAAGATTCCAAAAACGGATAGCAACTGGCATAGGCATCAATTGTGACACAGGATATGGTTATGGGGCGTGAGACGAAATTTTTGGGAATTGCTACTTCTTCTACTGAATTTGAACATAAGGATCATGATGCAGAACTTACTCGCCCGTCCTCAAGCCGATTTTTTCCAACCCTGTGGCGTAATTAATGCAACGAACGCCGTGCAATGGCAGACTCAATTCAATCAAGCTGTACTCTCCCCAGAAACCTCTAGCTTAATTATCGATATGGGCAAATTGGAGTCGATTGACAGCGCCGGTTTAATGGTCCTGGTATCGGTCGTTAAGATGGCCCATCGCTACAACAAAACGGTGAGTGTCTGCTCCGTACCCAATCCGATTCGGATTGTTTTGGAACTGACTCAACTTGATCGCGTTGTTGATATCCACGAAAACCACGCCGCATTTACTGCCGCTGCGGCCTAGGCTTCAAGGGCTCAGTCCTAGACGGAACGGCTGAGTTAACCTGTATCTCCAGCTTGGGGGCAGTCCTCGTGTCAGCATCAAGCCCTCATTTTTCTGGCGAAGAGTGAGGGCTTTTAGTTTTTCATCCTTCATAGTTTCCCGCGATCGCCATGCTTTCTCCCTATACTGATGTATGCCGATGACCGAAATTGGTTTGTTTGGAGGATCGTCCCGTGGCAGTCGCTGTTGATGCTTTGCTAACACCGGAAATTTTGCGTCCGGCGCGGTATTTGGGCAATGAGTTTGGCGCAGTGCATAAACCCTGGGAGTCGGCGGTGGTGCGCTGGGTACTCACCTATCCAGAAGTATATGAAGTCGGTGCGTCTAACTTAGGGCACATCATTTTATACAGCATCTTAAATGCACAGCCACGCCAGTTGTGCGATCGCGCCTACCTCCCCGCCGCTGATCTGGCCACAAAGCTACGGCAGACTAACACCCCACTGTTTGCAGTGGAATCGCGGCGATCGCTGCAGGACTACGACATTTTGGGCTTCAGCCTTAGTTACGAACTGGGGGCAACCAACATCCTGGAAATGCTGGATCTGGCCGGGATTCCGCTCACTTGGCAAGCGCGACAGTCCGCCCCCATCTCCCAATGGCCATTAATCTTTGCGGGTGGCCAGACCGCCACCTCTAACCCTGAACCCTATGCAGACTTCTTCGATTTCATTGCCCTGGGAGATGGCGAGGAGCTACTGCCAGAAATTGGCCTGGTCCTTGAAGAAGGCAAAATCGCAGGGCTAAGCCGCACCGAGATCTTACTGGACTTAGCTCAGGTGCCCGGCGTGTATGTACCGCAGTTCTACGATATGGCTGCCGATGGCTCGGTGCATCCCCATCGAGAGGATGTGCCAGCCCGGGTTTTACGGCGCGTGGCTACCCCGATGCCTCACTATGCCCAGGGCCTCGTCCCCTATGTCGAAACGGTGCATGATCGTCTTGTAGTCGAGATTCGGCGAGGCTGCACCCGAGGCTGTCGCTTTTGCCAACCCGGTATGCTAACCCGTCCCGCACGGGATGTGGAGCCGGAAGCGGTGATTGAGGCCATTGAAACCGGGATGCGGGCGACGGGCTACAACGAATTTTCTTTGCTGTCGCTGAGTTGCTCCGACTACCTGGCCCTACCTGCTGTGGGCATGGAAATCAAGAATCGTCTGAAGAATGAAAATATTACCCTGTCGCTTGCCCAGTCAGCGGGTCGATCGCTTCGATCAGGACATTTCCAATATTCTGGGCGGTACCCGCCAGTCTGGCCTGACCTTTGCACCTGAGGCAGGCACCCAACGAATTCGGGATATTATCAACAAAGGCTTAACCAATGAAGAACTGCTGCGGGGAGTGAAAACCGCCTTTCAGCAAGGCTGGGATAAAATCAAGCTTTATTTCATGATTGGTCTGCCGGGAGAAACCGACGCCGACGTGATTGGCATTGCTGAAACGGTGCGCTGGTTAAAGAATCAATGTTGGGGCAAGGGGCGGAAACCCTTGAGCTTTAACATCACCATTTCCAACTTTACGCCCAAACCCCATACTCCCTTCCAGTGGCATTCGGTTTCGACCCATGAATTTTCGCGGAAGCAATCAGCTGCTGCGCCAAGAATTCCGGCCCATGCGCGGTCTGAAGGTGAACTTTACTGATGTGCGGATTTCGGCCATGGAGGACTTTGTGGGCCGGGGCGATCGCCGCCTGGCCCCAGTGATTCAACGCGCCTGGGAACTGGGCGCGGGGATGGATGCCTGGTGGGAAAGCCTAGATCGGGCGTTTGGCGCATGGACTCAAGCGATCGACGAAGCCGGACTGACCCTGAAATATCGCCGCGTCGAACAGGGCGAATGGAATCTATTTGAAGAGGCTGACCGTAGCCAGTCCCCATCCACCGTGGGCCATCAGGCTGCCGAACAGGCCGTCGGGGATGCAACGTCTTTGCCATCAGATTTGCCATCAGACACAGCCCCCCACCGCACCCTTGATCGGCCTCTGCCCTGGGACCACCTGGACACAGGAATTGATAAAACCTGGCTCAAGGAGGACTTGCAGCGAGCGCTAGCAGCGGCAACCGTCCCAGATTGCTCCTTTGATGGGTGCTCGCACTGCGGCGTGTGTGGTGTGGAATTTGGTCACAATATTGTGGTACCGCCCTTACCCATTCCGGCCTTTGCAGGGCACTTTGTCCCCAATCAAACCCGCGCCCAACGCCTGCGGGTGTGGTTGGGTAAGCAGGGAGAAATGGCGTTGGTGAGCCATTTGGACCTGCTGCGGTTGTTTGATCGGGCGGTGCGGCGGGCAGCAGTGCCGATCGCCTTCACGGGCGGTTTCCATCCCGGCCCCCGGATTGTGCCAGCCAATGCACTGTCCCTAGGCATCACCAGTTCGGGGGAGATCGTCGATTTTGAGCTGACGGAGCCGATGGAGCCAGAAATTTTTCGGGAAAAGCTTGCGGCCCAACTGCCTACAGAGATGCCCATCTATGCCGTGGAATCGGTGGATGTGAATGGCAAAGCCGCCGCCGCGCTGTTGGAGCAAGCAGAATATCTGGTCACGATCGCCCTAGACGAATTACCAAACGAATTACCAGACAAATCACCTGTGGATTGGCCCAGTTGGGTGGCCACGCTGATCGCGGCATCGGAAATTTGGGTGGACCAAACGACCAAGTCCGGCAAGGTGCAGTCGGTGAATTTGCGCGATCGCCTATCCCATCTGCAACTGGAATCCATACCAGAGGCCACACCGGACGCAACCGTCACCCTCCGGTATATCGGCAGTTGCCGGAACGATGGCACGCTGCTGCGTCCTGATCACCTAGTGCAAATGCTGGAACAGGTCAGCGATCGCCCGTTGCATTTAGTCCATACTCACCGCGAACGACTGATTTTGGGGACCGACAGCCCGAATTAACGCGAGGGAGTGCCCAGGATGGCAGCGTGAACCGTTGAATCAGACTGCTGAATCAGACTGCCCTACTGATTGACTAGGTATAGCCAGCCAGAGTATCCATCGGGAATACTGGTTTTTTTATGAGCATCCCGGAAACTGTGCGCTATAATGCGTCACAATGGAAGCTGTGATGGATCAGAGATCCGCAGAGTACCGTTGAGTGGTTCTGTACTTGGTACTGGGTACAGCTTACTCGCTAGACTTTTCGCTTACACCTGTTTGATTCTGCGCTGGCTCTAGAAGTTTTTCTGGGAGCTATGTCAGTTTCAACCGACTGATTTTTGGTGGGTTGCTAGTTTTTCATTAGTATTTCGCAGCTCTTGGGCTTCCAAAGCTATTGGACACCGGGGTGGACAGCAGTTTCAAGACCTGAGCGCGATGTACATGATTTTTCATGTAGCAAATTTTTCGTATTTATTCCCCGCGATTCGGGCATGGACAGTTGTCGTCTGTGCGATCGCCACAGAGTTTGAGGAACTTGGATGTCAAAGCAAATCGTAATCGCTGAGCAGCATCGGATTGCTGCCGTTTTTTCAGAAGACCAAATTCAAGAAGTGATTGTCGCCCAGGGCACCCACCAAGTTAGCGATATTTACCTGGGCATCGTTGAAAATATTCTTCCGGGAATTGATGCCGCCTTTGTCAACATTGGTGATAGCGATCGCAACGGCTTTATCCATGTTTCCGATTTGGGACCGCTGAAGCTCCACAAAACCTCCCGCTCCATTACAGAGCTACTGGTGCCGCAGCAGAAGGTGCTGGTGCAAGTGATGAAGGAGCCGACCGGCAATAAGGGCCCGCGGCTGACGGGTAACGTTTCTCTACCGGGCCGCTACCTAGTTTTGATGCCCAATGGGCGCGGCGTCAATCTATCACGGCGGATTCGTAGCGAAAACGAGCGCAATCGACTGCGGGCGCTGGCTATCCTGATTAAGCCTGCGGGCATGGGCTTGGTGATCCGCACCGAAGCCGAAGGCATGCCGGAAGAAGCAATCATTGAAGACTTGGAAACCCTGCATCAACAGTGGGAAAACGTCATGCAGGAGGCCACCACGACTCGGGCTCCGGCGCTGTTGAACCGCGACGACGATTTCATTCAAAAGGTGCTACGGGACGTTTACAACGCCGATGTTAACCGGATTGTGGTGGATTCTCACACCGGGCTAAAACGGGTGAAGCAGCAGTTATTAAGCTGGGGCGGTGGCAAAGCGCCTCAAGGCGTGTTGATTGATCACCACCGCGATCGCAGTTCCATCCTGGAATACTTCCGGATCAATGCAGCCATCAGGGAAGCCCTGAAAACCACGGGTAGACCTGCCCTCCGGCGGATATATCATCATTGAGCGGACAGAAGCTCTGACTGTAATTGATGTCAACTCCGGGTCATTTACGCGATCGGCAACGGCCCGGGAAACCGTCCTCTGGACCAACTGCGAAGCTGCCACGGAAATTGCACGACAGTTGCGCCTGCGCAATATCGCGGGGGTGATCATCGTCGATTTTATCGACATGGATCTGCGGCGTGACCAATTGCAAGTGCTGGAGCACTTTAGCAAAGCCCTGAGCGCAGACAAGTCCCGGCCCCAAATTGCCCAACTCACCGAACTGGGCTTAATCGAACTGACCCGCAAGCGCCAAGGGAAAAACCTCTACGAACTGTTTGGTCAAGCCTGTCCGACCTGTGCTGGGTTAGGCTTGCTGGTCCGCTTGCCGGGTGAGGCTGTGGAAGCTGAAGGAGAAATGATTGAGCGTCCTAGCGGCATTGCCCTGCGAGAGCGCCAAGAACGTCCCGAGCGGGCACCCCTAGAAACCCGAGGGTTCTGGGAAGATCGGAGCGAAGAGGGCGAAGAAAGTGAAGACGGTCCTGATTTTAACAGCCGTCCGCCCAGTCTACCTGATGCCAATCGTCGCCGTCGCCGTCGTCCCGGTGGGGATGAACCGACCCTGCGGATTCCGGGACTGTCTCCCGCCACGAAAGACTTCAACATTGACCCAGAACCCTTTGCATCCACCGATGATGCGGCGTTTGGTGGCCGCAGTGGTCGTCCCGAGCGGGGCGGGCGGGGACGGGGACGGCGCGGCGGTGGCCGCGAATTGCCTGCTTTGGGTGGTGTCCGAAGCGAGTTTAGCGCCCCACAGCCTGCTGTCACGGAAAATAGCACACTGCCAGAGCCAAGTTTTCCAAAATCAACTGGGGTGGAAGTAGTCCCTGCTGCTGATGGATCGGCGGAAGATCGGCGGGGACGGGGACGGCGTGATCGCAAGCCTCCCTCGGAACCCCCGGAACTGATTTCCGTCGAAATGACTCCCGATGAGCAGGATGTCTATGCTTGGATGGGCATTTCACCCTTGGTGTTGACGAATCAAGACGTGAAGAACCCCAAGTCGGCCTTGATTTCCGTGGTGCTGCCAGGACAGGCTCCCTTACTGGAGGCGATCGCAACATCAGCCGAGCCAACAGCCGTCGTCGAGCTCGTGGAGGAAGTTCCAACCCCAGATCTACCACCTCCTCCTGCCCCCATAAAGTTAACCCTCCCCCCGCCTACCCCCAAGGCAACACGGGTGATTGAATCGGCCCCAGTTACCTTGCCCCCCGCCATTGAGCCCGTCCTGAAAGACGAGCCGTTGCCAGAAGCCGAAGAAGCCGAAGAAGGTCCCGTACGACGACGGCGGCGGCGTTCATCTGCCCAGGCAGACGGAGCCTAATGCAGCCGAGCAACCAACAACCATGGGACGGCGCAAAAATATTCTGGCAGACCAGCCAGAGCTGACCAGATTCCAGGATTTATTGACCCCACCATCCCTGATTGCTGGGGTGGATGAAGTTGGCCGGGGTTGTTTATGGGGTCCAGTGGTTGCGGCTGCCGTCATCCTGCCAGAGGCCGCCCTAGAGGAATTGGCGGCGGCGGGCGTCACCGATAGCAAATTGATTGCTGCCGCCGATCGCCCCCGCTTGGCTCAGCACATCCGAGAACGGGCGATTGCCCACAGTATTGGGTATGCTTCGGTGCGGGAAATTGATCGGCTCAACATCCTGCAAGCCTCTCTCTTGGCCATGAAGCGGGCCATTCTTCGCCTTGCCGTACCGCCCGATCTTTGTCTGATTGACGGCAATCAAAGCGTACCGGGATTGCCCTTTGCCCAGCAAACCCTCATCAAGGGCGATCAACGCTGTCTCGCCATCGCTGCCGCCAGTATCCTGGCTAAGGTCTGGCGCGATGAACTGGTTTGTCGCCTTGCCGTCAAATATCCAGCCTATGATTTAGCCAATAATAAGGGCTACGGGACACCGGCCCATCGCAAAGCATTACAGGAATTGGGACCGATTGTGGGTCATCGGCGATCGTTTGCGCCCTGCCGACTCGCCCTCAATTCGGCAGTCCCGCCCAGTTCGCTAGACCTGAATGAGTAAAAATGAGAAAGGAGCAGCGCATAACGAGCGGATGCAGCTGGCCAATTGATTGTAATACACTCAAGAAATAGGCTCAAATATTGCCCGGTTCATAGATCGGATTGTGCGCGGGCAATCCTTGAGTCGGCATCGCCGTCAGACTATCAGCAGTTTGGGCTGCGGCCCAGTGGCGATAGTCTGACAGTAAATGATGCATGAGTCGCTGCTTGACCGACAGTAGGACACTTTTCAGCAGACCGTTGCCCGTTGCTTCTAGGAGCGATCGCGGCGTAAACAGCAGCGCTGGCGGCAGTTCTACCTGCACAGTCAAATCAGCCCGTCCTTTCAGCACCGTCGTTTGCGCGACCTTACAGGGTTGCAGCTTACCCATCAAGCTAAACTGAAAGCGCCGATTAATATATTCAACACCCCGAATCTCACAATGGACCGACTGAATATGCACCACCCCATCCGAGGTTGCCCATACCCGCATATCTACGGTCGGCTGCAGGCTAAGCATCATAAACTTAAGAGGACGCATTTTCAGACGAAACACATCCTCCCGGATCTGCTCAATCTGGCTGGCCGTTGCCAAGGCATTCACCAAGCGCTGGGGCTGCCGCAAATAATGTTGAATGGGAATGGGCTGCTCAATCACGGTCATTTCTACCGCTTGAGCCGCATTAAATTGAATGTCCATCAGGGCACCATAGACCGACGAGTAAGCTGAGAAAATAAATTGAGAAACTTGTAACTATTTCCACTTCTATTTTAAGAAACTTTACGAAAAGTGGGTGAAATTACGTCCGTAGAATCACTATACTGCTGCCGGTTGTGCCCTCAAATCCAGGAGCTCCCGTTCTTTACAAGACGTTGCATGAAGAATTATGAGAAATTCCCTACCCACGACGATCGCCCATCTGGGCCCCGCTGGCACCAACACAGAAATTGCCGCCCTGGCCTTTGCCAAATGGCTCCCCTTAGACAAAGCGGACCTCCGCCCCTATCCAACCATTCCTAAGACGGTGCAGGCGATCGCCGAAAATGCCGTCAATTTTGCGATCGCCCCAGTAGAAAATTCTCTAGAAGGCAGTGTCACCACCACCCTAGATGCGCTGTGGCAGTTCGATACCGTGCGGATTCATGGCGAATTCATCCTGCCGATTTACCATGCCCTGCTGTCGAGGGCAGCCCAATTAACGGACATCAAAACCGTCTATTCCCATCCCCAAGCGCTAGCCCAATGCCAGGTATGGTTAGCCACCCACCTGCCTTGGGCCCAACTGGTGCCGACAAACTCATCCACGGAAGCCATCCCCCGCCTAGACGATCGCTCCATCGCCGCCATCACCCCAGAACGGGCCTCCCATCTGTATCACGTACCCATCCTGGTTAGCCCAATTAATGATGCCCCCGACAACTGCACCCGGTTTTGGGTCTTGAAATTAGACGCCGAACCCGGCGGCGATCGCACCACCCTAGCCTTCAGCGTGCACGATGCCCCCGGAGCCTTACTGAAGCCGCTACAAATTTTTGCCCAGCATAACGTTAACCTGAGCCGGATTGAGTCCCGCCCGACCAAGCGATCGCTGGGAGAATATATTTTCTTCGTCGATTTGGAAGCCAATACCCACGAAGCCAATGTGCAAGCGGCCTTGGAAGCACTCACAACCACCGTCGCCGCCCTTAAAGTCTTTGGCAGCTACTCCACCTTCCCCATTCAGACGCTACCCAGTTCCTAGAGTCCCCAGCTTCTAGAGTCCTCAATTCCTAGAGTACAAAGGCACTCGTAACCAAGCAAAGGCCCTTCGGATAGTGGCCTCATCTAGGCCACATTTTCCACGGGTAGCTTTTCCATGAACAATTGATAGCCTCGATGGAGAATTTTCACCTGTTTTCCATAAATCGATAAAAACGCATCAATGGCCGCCCCCGGTGGTTTAACATTCTGCGCCTCGGGCAAGGTTCCCTCGGACACCTTCCAGCCATAGTGATCAACACCCAAAATCCCCCCAACCTTCACCAACGCCCAGGCCAGCACCATATCTTCGAGAACATCGGTCGCCCGCCGCGATCGCTCATCAATATAGACCACATCATAAGCATCCAAAGGCAATGGTCGCAGCAATTCACGCGCATTCCCGACCAACTTTTTCACCTTCGTAGAAGACCCAGTGCGGGCAATGTTGAAATCAAACCGTTGCTCCACGGTGTTAAAAGCTGGGTTAGAGGCCGGGTTAAGGGTCCGTGGACTATCCGCAGGACTGCCCTCGCCCAATGAACTCCCTGCGGCAGCAAACGTATCAATACAGGTCAACTGGGCTGATTCGTGCGTCAAAATATTATCCACCAGCCAACAGGCCACCCGCCCTTCACCGCCACCAACATCCAGCACCTGCAATCCCGGCATCTCCACAAAGGGAGCCAAAACTTGCTGCCATACAGCCAGATGCGCACTCAAGGAGTCCTGTGTAAATTGATAACCACGCTGGATCAGTTGGACCCGATAGGTTAAATCCGGCACCACCGCGAGCGCCTGGGGAAACTGCGGGTCCAACACCAAGGCTTTCTGCAAGTAGGCCAACGCCTGATCAAACGCGCCCTGATCCTTCAACACCAGCGCCAAATTAAAGTGAACCTTGGCCGAATCAGCCGCCGCAAAGGCCGGATTGAGTTTCAGCGATCGCTGAAAATATTCCGCTGCCAAAGGCAAATTTCGCTGCTGATGGCACGCGGAGCCCACATTGTTATAGGCGATCGCCAAGAAGTTTTTGACCATTGGCAACGCCTGCGGCTCCTGTTTTAATCCGGCCTCGCACAGGTTGATCGCCTCGACAAAATTCTGCTGATTAAAATATTCGTTGGCCAACTGCTGCCAATTCAACAGAGCAAAAAATTCCGATGATTTTTCAAATTGGGGAAATTTGCCCAGCAGATAGGCAAGCTTTTCCTGCTCTAACTTTTGGCGCACCCCATGCATTTGCTGCGTCTCCGCAGACATTTCTTCTTGATAATCTTCCGGTGCCGTTTGAAATTTCTTCAATTGGCGATCCATATTATTACCAGGATACCGAATATATTCCACCGTTTCAATATCAACCCTGTGGAGGCGAAAGAATCGATAAAGCCAGTAGTCATAACCAATATCTTCGCAGCCTACTTTTTTATAAACAGGTGCTTCGGGAAACCCCTCAATAAATTCATGGCATTCCCGCCGCACACACAAATTAAGGGCAATGGTATTTTCAATGGCGGCTTTCCAATGGGGATGCAGCGTATCCTGCATGTATACGCCAGTCCGGACCACCCCCACAGGATGATGGGGCAAATTGAAGGTATAGGTACCCCGGTCACTCTCCACAGACATCGCCACAGCAGCCCCCGTGGGTTGATGATTCAGCACGCGATAATTCAGATAGATATGCTCTTTATAGAACAGATCATCCCCGTCACAAAAAAAGAGAATATCGCCCTTAGAAACCTTAGCCCCCGTGTTTCTGGCCGGACCAATTCCCAAACTTTTGTGGTGATTAATGATTTTGTAATGGGGCTTACTCTGGGCAAATTCGGTGACTACAGCCAAGGTGCGATCGCTGGACCCTTCATTCACCACCAGCACTTCCGCCTCGACCGGATCCACACCATCATAGTGTTCATAGAAAAAGGCAATACTGTCCTCAATACTCTGCAATGTGCGAACAATCAGAGTTTCCAAATTCAGCACCGGCACAATCACAGAAAAAGCGCGAATCATGGCATGTCCTTGAAGGCGGAGAGCAATTAACCGCTGATCATCCTACTGCACTTTCCTATAAAAAGGGCCTATAAAACGGGCCCATAAACAGGGAACCAAAATGGAGCATCCGGTCAACCCGAGGCATAATCCTCAAAGGAGCTCAGGGGCAAGCATTTTTAATTTTATATTTCTAACTTTTAATTCCGCATAGCGGCCCCACCTCGGGATAGATTTGCAAGACCCGCACCCTGTCGCCTGCACGCACCTGAGTCTGTCCCATCGGTATCACGGCCAAACCATTCGTCCCGGCCAAATTAATCAAGTTCCCAGAACTGTGGCTCCCGCCCGCCAGCGCAAACTGAGCATCAGCGGCCAATTCCGCAGAGGCATGCAACTGTCCCCAGAGATAGGATTCTCGCCGCCCATCTGATCGCAGGTCCTGCAACGTCACAGCATTGATAAAGTGGGGCCGACAATGCCCAGACCATCCGCCCAATTTCCGCAATGCAGGCTGCACGAAACGCCAAAAAGTCACCAGGGCCGAAACCGGGTTGCCCGGAAGCCCGAAGTAGAGAGTCGGAGAAGCCGCGAAGCTGGATAGACTGGGGGACAGGTTTGGATCCTGGTTTGGCGGAAAGGTGGCAACAGTCAAGGGCTTGCCCGGTTTGATCGCAACGGCCCGAATGTGGATTTCTGCGCCGAGGGTTGCCAAGATCTCATCCACATAGTCGTAGTCCCCAACAGAAACCCCCCCTGAAGAAATAATCACATCAGCAGTAGCCACGGCTTGGGCGATCGCCGTGCGCAACGCCACCGGATCATCCGGAACAATACCCATCATCACGGGTTCGGCACCGGCTTGGGCGATCGCCACGGCCAGAGCATACTGATTAGAATCCACAATCTGTCCCGGATGTAGCGGCTGGTCAATCCGCACCAGTTCGCTGCCCGTAGACAAAATTGCCACCCGGGGTCTGCGATAGACCCTCACCTGAACGCATTGGGCCGCGGCAAGCACCGCAATTTCCGGAGCCTGAAGCCGCAACCCCGGCGATAGAAGCGGTTGCCCTGCTTGATAAAAAGTGGCGCGGTGGCGGACAAACGCTTGGGGCTTAGGCGCAGACCATAGGGTCACGCGATCGCCTTCGCGCCGTGTTTCCTCCTGAATCACAATCGTATCGGCCCCAGCGGGCATAACCGATCCCGTCAAAATCCGCGCCGCCTGCCCGGACTGCACCGTTTTTTGGGGATGATAGCCCGCCGGAATTTCCTCAATAATTTCTAGGCTCACGGGCTGCTCCAGGGAGCAGGACTGGACATCTGCGTAGCGCACCGCATAGCCATCCATGGCAGAATTGTCCCAATGGGGAAAATCTAGCGCGCTGGTCACCGGGGCCGCTAAAATCCGCCCCGATGCCGCCAGTAACGTCACCACCTCAGCCCCTAGTCCAGAATCGAAGGGCTGCACCAGATTCAGAATGATCCCCTCTGCTTGTTCTACCAAAATCATGGGCTGAAAATCTCCACAGCACCCCTCATCTGAAAATCTCTACAGCACCCCTCATCTTAGGAGATTGCTCCTAACTCCGCGCCACATCAGTCCCAATAACTTTAAGCTCCCAGGTTTTTAGGCCCAGGATTTTTTAGGCTCAGGGATTTGAATGGACTACAGTTGAACTAAGCGTCCTGCCCGACGGGCAAAATCACTCAACGGGTTCGGACTGCTCTTCCTCCCTTTCTCCATCCACCATGTCTGGACAGCTAGCTCTACCCTCCCGGCGGCGGATTCCCAAGGCACCCTTTGATCGACGGGTTGCCGCCTTTGCGCTGGACTTTGGCAGCATTGCCCTACTCAGTTCTTTTAGCGGCAGCATGCTCTACATTCCCATCTTTTTTATCCTGTGGTTGGGAATGCGGGTGATTGCTACCGGCAATAATAAGGGACAAAGCCTGGGGCGCTGGGCCTTTGATATTCGCATTGCGGAACTCCGGACTGGCTCTACACCGGGACTCCTGGAATTAGCAAAGCGTGAAGCCATGACGGGCTTTGGGGCCGCCCTGATTATGATCAGCCTCGCTAGCCTAAGTCCCACCAACGGCTGGATTTTGATTTTGCCCCTGCCTTTGCTAGCGGACTGTGGGATTGCCTTCGTCGATCCAGAGTTTCGCCAAGCATTTCATGACCAAATCGCCCGCACAGTTGTGGTTGAGAGTCGGCGGGGCTATTCTTTGGATATCAAAGTTAAAAAATTAATTGCCGAGGCACAGCGTCGTGTGAAATAATTGATCTCCGCGTCTCAATGCTGTTTAGTCGCTGGCGAGTGAGCCACTGGAAATTAAGTTATGGCTAAAAATAAGGGCGTTCGCCTAGTAATCACCCTGGAATGTACCGAGTGTCGCACCAATCCGGATAAGCGATCGCCCGGTGTATCCCGTTACACGACCATGAAGAACCGTCGGAATACGACCAGCCGCTTGGAACTGAAAAAGTTCTGCACCCACTGCAACAAGCACACGACCCACAAAGAAATTAAATAGTCGCGATAAGTTATAGTCGCC